>NZ_DATHDY010000112.1:0-51007 GCF_035318805.1 Baekduia sp. | reverse complement strand
CCACCCGCCTGACCCGGCCCGGGGCCCGCGACGACCACCGACGCCTCACCGCCGGCTTCGGCCTGCCCGCACCCGGGCCGCCGACACCGACGCCACGCCCCGCCCACCCCTCAACCCCATCACCGAGACCGCAACGCGGCCACAACCGGTCACCGCGACCGCCCAAGAACCCCAACAACACCGACACTCACGTCAGATCGGTGGATCGAGGCTTAGTGGCGCTCCTCGTGCTCGGCGGTGGTGGAACGGCCGCCGCCCTAATCACCAAGCACAACACCGACGAGAAGCATCAGCGCGAGCTCGCCGCCGCGGCGCATCGTCGCGCCGATGCTCAGCGTCGGGCCCGCCTGGCCCAGATCGCCGCCGACCGCGTAGCCGCGGCCGAACGCCGCGCACAAGAGGCCAAGGATGCCGCGACGCGCAGCATCCGGCGATCGCTCGTGAGCGACCTGCGCAAGGCCATCACAAAGGACGCCCGCGGACGCGTAGCCGACGGCTACCTCGACGGACCGATCTACGGCACCCAGTGCGATCCGGTCGGCGGCGGCAACGCCTCAAACCTCGACGCGCGGACCGGCCGCTACTCCTGCTTGGCCTATAACAAGAAGAACGACGACGGCACGATCGAGGGCTACGGCTTCACAGCCACCGTGAACTTCGAGAAGTTCAGCTACCAATGGCATCTCGGCAACTCGTAAGAGTTTGGGCCGCGGCCGCCGCTGCAGTCAGTATCGCCGGATGCGGAGCTACCGCGAACAACGCGACGGTCACCGTGAATCGGACGGTGCCAGCCGCTGCACCCGCCGTCACGGCGCCGGCAAGCGCGTCGACCTCGACCACGCGCTCCGCTACGCGCCACAAGCCTCGCAACGTATGGAAGAACTGCGACACCAACATCAAGGCGCGGGTCGGCACGACCAGCTGCGCTTTCGCTGAGAACGTCTTCTACGGATTCTGGCGTGCGCTCGAGCAGGGCGACGACGGCTTTCGCGCATACAGCCCGGTGACGCACCGCCGCTACGCGATGACCTGCGCCGCCAGCCTCACCGTGACCTGCCGAGCAGAGGACGGCGGCTCCGTCCGCTTCTCGCGTGCCTCAGTCGACCTTTACACCGATACGCAGGCCGAAGCCTTCTGCCGCTCGCGCGCGGTCACACCGACCGAAGACACGTGCGACCCTCCCATCGGTAGTCAGACGGGATCGGGAACCTCCGACCAGACCTACAGCTCACCCGATTCGTCGAGCCCAAACGGCACACCCGACTCCTCCTACGACAGCTCCCCGCCCGTTGACGAGAGCGACTACTCCGACCACGACGGGACCTACAACGGCGCACCGACGACCGAGGACTTCGGCAACGGCCAGGGTTCGGTCGGCCAGTGCGCCGACGGCACCTACTCCGACTCCATTGGCCGATCAGGCGCCTGCAGCCATCATGGTGGAGTCGGCTAACGCAGCGCAGACCAGCGAGCCTCTACCGCTCTCGTCGCAGAGCCGACGACTCACGTGTCGCGGATCGGACTGAACCAATCGGGGGTCGCCCGATCTCAGATGAGACCGGCGCGACCGCATTCCGGCAAAGGAGTAGCAAACGTTGAGCCGTGGACTTCGACGTCGATGGGTCAGGAGCCCTGATGAGCTCTCCGGCCCGCGGGTGGCGTAGCTCAGGCGGTGCTGGCGGCTGAGGTGCTCGTCGAACACACGGCGCACCGTAACGCGGCGCGACGCGCGACTAGGTGTAGGGCCCCACTATGTTGTTCGGGCGGGTGACGGTGGCGAGCTGCCGATGACTTGCCGGGCCGATGATCGGGACGACTGGCTGATGCGCGTCGCAGCGATGGCGGTTGTCCTCGCGCTCAACGCCGGCGGCGTCGCACGAGGTGCTGCCGAGCTCGGCCGCTGGCTCAACGAGGGACTCTTGTGCCGGCTTCTTCACCGCATCGATGCCCCACCTCTGCTTGCGCGGGCTGTTCTTCGGTGCCCCGCTGGTCCTCTTCGGCGTCTGCATCGCGGCTTTTGCAGACCCTCCTCGGGCGGCTTCTGCCCACGACGGGGCCACCAGTCGTCCTCGGCGCCGAGAAGGCCGCGAGACGGACGCGAGACGGACGCGAACGCGTCGGTGCCGTTGACGTCCTAGCGCTGGGCTCAGCCTGTCGACCTCTTCAACTAGGACACCGCCCACAGCGCACCATCCCCAGCCACTACCTCCAGCAGCTCTGCAGTCAGGAGCACAGGGCAGCAGCTCGCGTGACCACAGGCGCCCACCTCCTTGCTCCGCGATCCAGGTCCCAGTAACACCCGCACAACAGCCCGGCACGCAGTTGCACGGTGTGCGATCGCCCGAGGGGCGTGCCGGCGCCTCGTCGACTAAGGGATGTGCTGTCCATCGGCAAGGTCGGCGGCGGAGCCGGCGATCCGCGCTACTACATCGACAACGTCGCCCGGGGCAAGGAGGACTACTACTCCGGTCGCGGCGAGTCGCCCGGTGGGTGGCTGGGCAGTGGCGCCGCAGCAGCAGGCGTTCACGGGACGGTCGACGATGAGCAGTTCCTGGCGTTGCTCTCGTCGGAGACCGCGAACCCCCGGAAGGTGTTGGCGTATGACTTGACGTTCTCCGCGCCCAAGTCGGTTTCTGTCCTGTTCGGTGTAGGCGACCGGACTTTGGCGCCGGTCGTCCGCGAAGCGCACGACCCGGCGGTCGAGGAGGCGTTGGGCTATGTCGAGCGCCACGCGACGTGGACGCGTCGCGGTAGCGGCGGACATCGCGTGCTGCGCGGCGAGGGCTTGAAGGTGGCCGCGTTTCGGCATCGGAGCTCGCGCGCCGGCGATCCGCAGCTGCATACCCACGCGGTGATCGCCAATGCCACGATGGCCGAGGGGCGCGCCACAACGCTCGACGGCCGCGCGTTGTACGCGCACGCGCGGACCGCCGGCTACCTCTACGAGGCCGCGCTCCGTCGCCGGCTCACCGAGGCGCTGGGTGTGGAGTGGGAGCCGGCGAAGAAGGGCATCGCCGAGATCCGTGGCATCGACGAGCGGGTTCTCGAGCACTTCTCCCAACGACGAGCCGAGATCGTCGAGCGGCTCGCCGAGACCGGTGGACGCTCGCGGCGCGCCGCCGAGATCGCCGCCCTGGACACCCGACGCGCCAAACGCCACGACGTCGACGGGCCGAGCCTGCGCGAGCAGTGGCGCACACGCGCCTCCGCCCTGCACTTCGGGCCCGAGGCAATCAACGCTTTCCTCGACCACCACCGCCCGCGGCCGGCGCGGCAACCCGATCTCGCGGCGACCGGCGACGAGCTGACGGCTCCGGGTGGTCTGACCGAGCAGGCCTCGACGTTTGACCGCCGCGACGTGCTGCGGGCGTGGGCCGTCGCGCACCGCGACGGCGCCGAGGTCCAGCGCCTGGAACAGCTCACCGACCGCTGGCTGGCCTCCGATTGCGCGGTGCGCCTGGAGGACGACGGCGGTCGCGCGCATCTGGGCGGCGCGCGCTATTCGACGCCGGAGATGCTCGCGCTCGAGCAACGACTGATCGCCAACGCGGCCGAACGGCGTCGAGCGGGTGTGGCGCGCGTCGAGCCGGCCGCCGCCACCGCAGCGCTCGACACGCGACCCGACCTCAGCGGCGAGCAGGCCGCGATGGCCGCCCGCCTGACGACTACGGGCCAGGGCGTCGAGGTCGTCCGCGCCGCCGCAGGCACCGGCAAGACCCATGCCCTGGCCGCCGCACGCGAGCTCTGGGAAGCAAACGACGTCCGCGTCTTCGGCACCGCGCTGTCGGCCCGCGCCGCGCTGGAGCTCGAGAACCTCGCCGGGATCGACAGCGCCACCATCGCCTCGGTCCTGCGCGACATCGACCAAGGACATGGCCTTGCGTCGGGCTCGGTGCTGATCGTCGACGAGGCCGGGATGGTCTGCTCGCGCACGATCGATCGGCTCGCCCGCCACGCTGCTGAGACCGAAGCCAAGCTCGTCCTCGTCGGCGACGACCGCCAGCTACCCGAGATCGACGCCGGCGGCGCGTTCCGCGGCTTGGCCGAACACCTTGGTGCGATCGAGCTGCACCAGGTCCGCCGACCACACGCCGACTGGGACCGCGACGCGCTCGCCGAGCTGCGCGACGGCGACGTCCGCGCGTGGGCCGACGCCTACCGCGACCACGGGCGCATCGTCGCCCGCCCCACCGCCCGCGAGCTGCGCGCCGCGCTCGTCGATGACTGGTGGGAGGCGGCGCGGACCGGCGAGCAGGACGCGGTGATGATCGCCCACCGACGCAGCGACGTCGCCGAGCTCAACGCCCTGGCGCACGCGCGGATGCACCGCGACGGCCAGCTCGGCGAGGAAGAGCTCGCGGCCGGCGATCGGTCGTTCTCCGTCGGCGACCGCGTGATCGCGCGACGCAACGACCGACGCGTCGGCGTCGTCAACGGCACCCGCGGTGAAGTTGTACGCATCGACCGAGAACAACGCACGCTCACGGTCCGCACCGCACGCGACGCCGAGCTTCGCCTCGAGGGCAGCTACCTCGACGAGGGCTGGCTCGAGCACGGCTACGCCCTGACCGCCCACGCCGCCCAGGGCGCGACCGTCGACCGCTCCTTCGTGCTGGGCTCCGACGAGCTCTACCGCGAGTGGGGCTATGCGGCGCTCAGCCGCCACCGCGACCAGGCCCGGTTCTACGTCGTCTCCCCCGGGTCGGTCGAGCGCGCGCTGCCCGGGCTGGAGGCTGAGCCCGATGACCTCCACCAGGACGTCGTTGCGACGCTCTCGCCCAGCCGAACCAAGGACATGGCCTTGGACGTACTGGTGCGCGGCGGGGTCGCACGGACGGTCGTCGCCCTCGACGAGGTCGCGATGACTGAGCAGCGCATCGCCGACATGCAGGCTGAGCACGACGGCTTGAGCCGGTTGCGCCGCTCGCGGCGGGCAGCCATCGAGCGGGACATCCACCAGCAGCGTGCGGCGATCGAGCGATGGTCGACCCTGGCCGACGAGGTGACTCCCACGGTGCCGCTCCGGTTACCGGATCCAGATGTCGCGACACCCAGCACGCTTGACCGTCACGCAGCCCGAACGGCGATGCTCGACCCAAGCAACCGAGTGAGCGACATTCTCGGCGATCGCCCGACCAGCTTTGCCGCGCGCGAGGCGTGGATGCGCGAGGCGGCGCTGCTGGTCACGCGCGATACGCCGCTTGATCACGTGTCCTCGATGGAGCCATCGATGGACGACCTCGGCCTCGAGCTCTAGGTACCCGGCCCACGCCTACACGCTGCCCGGTCGCCGTCTAGACGAACGACCGGTCAAGCGCCGATCAGCCGGCACCGAATAAGTGAGCATGCCTTCGCGGATCCTGGCGCTGCGACGCCCCGACCAGTGCGCGCACTGTGGCACCGAGCTCACCGCGGGAACCCGAGCCCACTGGGATGCCAACGCTCGCGCCGTCACCTGCCTCAACTGCCTAGTCCCGCCCACCCGCCCGGCTCCGACTCCCACGCCAGCGCCGCAGCAGCCGATGGACCGCGGCGTCCCGGGCGCCAGCGCCCTGCGCGAGCACGCCCGGCGCAAGCACAACCGCGAGCAGACGCGCCAAGCCCATCCCCACATCGGCGGGCTGCTGCTCGCGCTCCGCGACGAGCCCCAGCACGAGCAGGCTTTCCTCCGCGGCGCTCGGGGCGAGGCCGCCGTAGCCGGGTCCCTCGAGGCCCGGACGTCGGACGGCCCGACGGTGCTGCTGCACGACCGCCGGATGCCCCGCGGACGCGGCAACATAGATCACCTCGCCATCTCTCCCAACGGCATCTTCGTCATCGACGCGAAGGACTGGAAGGGCAAGGTCAGCGTCTCCACGCCGCTCCTCGGCAAGCCCAAGCTGTTGGCCGACGGCCGCGACCGCACGAAGCGCGTCGACGGTCTCGATCGCCAGGTCGCCGCGGTTGAGAGTGCCCTCGGCGACGCGGCACAGTCATGGCCGATCCAAGGCGTGTTCTGCTTCACGAAGGCCGACCTGCCGATGCTCGGCCTGGGCACCACCAAGATCCGCTCGCATCTGCTGCTCTACCGCAAGGCGTTGGCCAAGCGGCTCAATGCGAGCGGGCCGTTCACCACCGCGCAGATCGACGCCATGGCCCGCGTTCTCGCCGGGGCGTTCCCGCCAGCCTGAGCCGCTCAGCCGGCCTCTGCGGCCATCGGCCAGGCGCAACTAGCCCCAGAAGATGCCGGTCGGATCGCGATCGATCTCGTTGAGCAGCACGTCGACCCGCGCCCCCGGGTTGGTGTACTCATACCGACTCCAGCGCCCGTTGCTGTCGGCGCACTGCAGCGTCCACTCGCGCTTTGTCGCCGTGTAGCGCAAGCGCGCGACGTTGACGGTGGTCCACTCCGGCCCGATGTCCGGCGTCCACGGAGCCTGGCGCTCGACGATCGTCACCGTCGTCGGCTCGACGTGGGCTTCGACGCGCAGCTGGTCGCTGGTCTTTGGATCGTTGCGCTGCTCGCAGTAGGACTTGATCGCCGCCACGTCGCGCTCGGGAAGCATGGGCGCGGATCCTAGCCCGAGCGGCGACCAGCAGCGCGGCATTCGGGGAAGGGGGTTTCGGTGGCTCGGTCGACTAAGCAGAAGTCCACCGAACCGGAGCCCACGATGGCCAAGCAGCTCAGCCTCGACGTCAACCCCATCGATCTGCGCGAGCCGCTGCTCACCGCCGCCCAGGCCGCCAAGATCCTCTCGGTCCGCCCCTCCTGGGTCGCCGACGCCGCCCGCAGCGGCCACCTCCCGTGCGTGCGGATCGGCAAGCACGTCCGGTTCCTGCGGTCCGACCTCGAGCGCTGGGTCGGCGAGCAGCGCACGCGACCCTGAGCGCAGGACCAAATTGGAACGGCTCGCGTTCTGAGCTGAGCCGAACCAAGTCGCCTCAGAACGACGTGGTCAGCTCCGGCGGGTCGTACGGACTCGGCGGCCACGCTTCCGCTCGCAGCTCCTCTTCGCCGCGTTCGTGCAGCGGCAGGTCCTGGGCGAGGACACGAACTCTTCCCCAGTACGCGGCCAGCTTGACCTTCAGGTGCCGGCGCGCCTCGGGCTGCAGCTGGGCGACGCGCCGCGGTGGTTCGCGCAGCAACTCGTCAGAGACGAGCGACGGGCGAAACAGGCAGGCGACGTGCTCCTCGTCGAGCACGCCGGCGAGCGCGGGTAGGTAGAGATAGGCCGTGAGCGCATCGCGCCCGCGCAGGAGCCCGAGGTTGCGCTCCACGTCGGACGCGCCGGCGAGCACCTGGTCGAGCGGGACTACCGGGACGAGGACGCGGAACGGATGACTGACTGCGCCGCCTTCGCGCTGATCGGTCATGTCGCAGGTCGGCGTCGTCAGCAGGCCATAACCGAACGCCATCTCGCCGACGTAGTGCTTGGTCGCGCCGTCTTCGCCATCGGCCGACACGATGTGCGTCGGCTGGTCACCGAAGGGCACGGCCTCGAAGAGGTCTCCGGCAAATAGCTGCGTTGCCCACGGCTGTTGCCAGTACTGCTCGTCGTGCGGTCGGTGCTCACCGGGACCCATGCGCGGCCGGACGCTACCCGCCGTATCGGCGGTCTCAGTCCACAGACGTGGCGCGCACGTCGACGACATCGTCGTCGACGGTCAGCGGAGCAAAGCCGCTGAACATCTGCTCGCGCAGGCCCTCGATGTCCTCGGGGCGGAACCGGCGCACACCACTCGGCAGACGGACGGCCGTGATCAGTCCTCGCTGCTCCCAGCGGCGCAAGGTGTTCTCATGGACGCCCAGCACTCGGGCGGCTTCGCGAACCTGCAACAGCGTGCTCATCTCAGACAGCTCCTTCTGGACGAAGCTAGCCCCTCGGGGTCGACCTTGTCAAGAATGTTGACATGGTAGCGATGGTGGACTTGGTAGTCGGCAGCGACGGGGCTGACTTGATCGCGCGACGTGATCAGAACCCCGGCAGCGATGCCCTGTTCCGAGGCTGACCGCTCGAACCAGGCGTTCCAGGTGCGACCGGTCGCCCGGAGCCTTCGACGTCACCGCTTGACCCCGTCGCTGATCTCGGCCCGCAGCTCATCGGCCTGTCGGCCGCGCAGCCAACCGCCACGCACGCCATCGTCGATCGCCTGCTCCAGCAGCGAACGACGGATGTGCCCGGCGTGAGCCTGACGGATGGCCTTGGCCGGCGAGACCACCGGGATGCCTTCGAAGTTGGCCTCATCGGCCGGGTCGAGGTCCTCGTGGTGCAGGACGTACAGCGCGGGGACGTCGCGATGCGTCCGGTAGGACGCCGGCACCGTGATGTGGATCTTCGCGGGGTTGGCGTCGCTCATGTCATAGAGCCCCAGCGCGGACTCATGGGAGATGCGCCCGTGGCCGCCCGGCCAGAGCGTGGCCAACATGTACTCGTCCAGCGGACTGGTCGGGATCAGCGGGACGCGGTAGATCCCGTGCTCGACGCGTTCCAGCTGTCCGCGACGCGCCAGCGCGTTGAGCGTCCCCATGGGCACGCCGAGCCCTCGAGCGTCCTCGCCGCTGAGGTAGCCGTAGCTCTCGGCTGCGCGTTGTGCGAGTTGGGTGTAGCGGAGACCGGGCATCGTACGAACAGCGACATTTTGTCGACCTTTGTACGCAGAGTCAAGGCGTACGAACATCAACGTTTCGTCGCTGCTCGTACCACCCCGGGCCGTGATCAGAACCCTGGCAACGGCGCCGCCTCGCCCGGCAGCGCCCCCACCGGGTCCCCGAACGCCTTCTGCGCGAACATCACGCCACCCGTCGGGTCCGGCGCGTAGTGCGAGTAGATCTCGGTCGTCGAGATGTCGGCGTGGCCCATCCACTCCTGGATCGCGCGCATCGGCGCGCCGGCCGCGGCCATCTGCGTCCCGAACGTGTGGCGCAGACCATGGAAGGTGATCGGGTGCACGCCCGCGCGCTCCAAAGCGACGTAGAAGCGCTTGCGCAGCTTCGACGAGTCCACCACATGCCCTGTGACCGGATGCGCGAAGACCAGGTCATTCTCCGCCCGCCACCGCGACGCCTGAAAGTGGCGCTCCAGCTCCCCCGCCAGCCGGTCGGCCATCGGCACCGAGCGGCCACGATGGTTCTTGGGCGAGTCAAACGCGCCGCGCACGTACGAGTCAGCGACCCGGATCCGCGACGCGCTCCAGTCGACGTCGATCCACCGCAAGGCAATCAACTCGCCTTGACGCAGCCCCGTCATCGCGGCGGTCAGATAGAGCGGCGCCTCGACCGACCCCAACACATCGCCGGGCACCGCTCGCACGACCGCGTCGAGCTCCTCGCGCGTGAGGAACTGGATCCGCCGCTCCTTGAAGCGCGGCATCCGCGGACGGTCGACGAGCGCGACCGGGTTCTTCAGCGCCCACTCGCGCTTGATCGCAAACGACCACAGGCCGTGCAGGAAGTTGAGGTGGTTGCACACTGTCTTGGACGACAGGCCGTCGCGCTTCTTGGCCAGCAGGTAGTTCTCGACGAACGCGCGGTCGATCTTGTCCATCGGCCGCGCGCCGAAGAACGGGACGAGGTGGCGGCGCAGGTAGCCGCGGTAGTCGTGGATCGTCGTGCGCTTGCGCTCCATGACGTGCTCGAGGTGCTCGACATACAGCGCGCCGGCCTCCTCGATCGTCTTGCGCGCCGGGCCGGCCAGCACCACCTCGGTGCCCATCAGCCGCCGCAGCTCCGCCTCGGCCTGCGTGCGCGTCAGCCCATCTGACGTCGACGGCCGACGCTTCAAGCCCACCCGCCGCTTGACCCGCCGGCCGCCGACCCGCCAGGAGCCGTACCAGGTCTCGCGACCGTTGCTGTCGGCCCGGACGAACAGCTGCCCAGTTCCGTAGGAGCGACGCGCCATCACCACCACTATGTCGCGCGGCAAGCGCCTCCACCCTCGCCCCAATTGGAACCATATTGGAACCACGAACTCAGATGAACGCGCGCGCTTAAACGACGAAAGGCCCTGCATGCAGGGCCTTTCGCAAGTAGCGGGGGCAGGATTCGAACCTGCGACCTTCGGGTTATGAGCGAGCTGTTATAGGCCTTCTCAGGCTGAAAGCCCGTTCTCATGCGGCCGGCGTGGTCTCACGACAGAGGAGATCTCGTCATGTCGAGACCACGATCGAGTCGCGAACTGAGCAGGTCGTACGAGGGGTGTCGGGCGTCCTCGTCGACTGAGAAGCGTCATGTCTGATCACGCCGCCCAGCATCACTCCGAGCCGTCGTCCGCGAACCGGCTGATGACCGCGCAGCAGGTCGCCGAGCTGCTCGAGGTCGACCCGAGCTGGATCTACGCCGAGACCCGCGCCGGGCGATTCCCGCACGTCCGCGTGGGCCGCTATCGCCGGTTCAAGCTCAGCGCCGTCGAGCGCTGGATCGAGGATCACGAGCGGGGGCCGGCACGATGAGCAGCTCGCCTCGCCGCGCCCATGGGACCGGCTCGCTGGAGACGCGCACCGACAAGTACGGCCGCGAGATCTACTACGGGCGCTTCTACGTCGGCGGCCGACAGGTCAAGCGCAAGCTCGGACCAAAGCGCCGCGCCGGCGAATCGACCGGGTTGACCAAGACCGGCGCCGAGCGAGCTCTGCAGAAGCTCATCGACGCCGAGGTCCGCGTCGTCCCGGTCGGCGAGCGCGTCGACCTGCAGACCGCCGGCGAGCGCTACCTCGTCCACCTCGACCAGGTGATGAATCGCCGGCCTACGACGCTCCAGGACTACACCATCATGTTGCGCAAGCACCTTGTCCCGTTCTTCGCGGGCCGATCGCTGCAGCGCATCGATACCCAGTTGGTCGCCGACTACCTCATCGCCAAGCAGCGTGAGGGTCTGGCGAGCAAGACGGTCGGGAAGCAGCTGACCTTCCTGCACGGCGTGTTCCGACACGCCATGAAGAAGGGCTGGACCAACGCCAACCCGGTCGCCGCCGTCGACCGACCGCGCACGCCCGACAGCGACCCCGACATCCGGTTCCTGACCCACGAGGAGCTCGAAGCGCTGCTGCGGGCGGTCGCCGATCCCGAGTTCGGACGGGTCGACTACCCGCTGTTCCTCGTGGCCGCCACATGCGGTCTGCGTCAGGGCGAGTTGGTGGCCTTGCGCTGGCGCGACGTCGACTGGACCGCGGGCGTCATCCGCGTGCGCCGCAACTACACGCGAGGCCACTGGGGCACGCCCAAGTCGCGTCGCTCCAGCCGCGCCGTCCCGATGATCAGCCGCACTGCCGGAGCGTTGGACCGGCTGTTCATCTCATCGCAGCATCAGGCAGACGACGACCTCGTCTTCGGCCATCCGGAGCTGGGCTCCGTCCTCGACGCGTCGAAGCTGCGCAAGCGGTTCAAAGCCACGCTCGCGGCCGCCGGAGTTCGGCCGGTGCGCTTCCACGACCTGCGCCACACCTTCGGCACCCAGGCTGCAGCGTCGGGTGTGCCGCTTCGGACGCTGCAGGAGTGGATGGGCCACCGGGATTACAAGACCACGTTGATCTACGCCGACTACGCGCCGCGCTCAGAGGAGCGGCAGATGATGGAGCGGGCGTTCGCGGCGGGGCCGGCGGTTGGGATGGCCGGAGGGATGGCCGGAGGGCGCGGCGAGCGACCTACTGGGCTCGAGTTGAGCGATTGACCGAACCGCGTATGGGCTCCCACCGATGAACGCTTGCTATCGGCGGTCCGTTTGACATCCAGTCGCGCAGTGCTCAATGCACATCAATTGAGTCGAGCGTGTCGACAGCCTGGATACAAGAGCCCCGGACCGGGCGATGCGCCGCCTCCCGCGTTCATGACCGTGCCGACCACCTGCGCCCGCGCGGCCGTACGAATGTTGCACTCGAGCGGCTCGGCGCCAGCGAGGATCTACCTCGGTCAGTCCAAGGTTGGACAGTGGACCGCGCACGAGAACAACAGCATGGCGAGCGGAGCCCGTGCTGTCATCGACGGGTTCGATTGGTACATCAAGCATGATGCCGCTGACGGCCGGCAGATGAAAGCGCTCGACGCGAAGGCTGTCGTCAGCCTGCAAGGCGACTCCGTGTCAGCTCGCCTGGACGTTGTCCTGGACGATGGGGCAGCTCTTGCGGGTCGCGTTGTCTTGTGGGACGGCCCAGATTTCAAACCGGCCATCGCCCCGGTGATGGCCTGCGCGTTCGCTCACGCGCTCCAGATCCTCTACCCCTCCGGGGTCTTCACCACGGTTGGGATCTGGCAGGCGCGGCGGCAGCGACTCGTCGAGGTCCCTCACGCGGCCGCCCTCGCCCAGACTGCCGTCGCCAGCGCAATCTTCGCCGCGATGTAGGATCCCGATCCCGTTCCCAGCAGGAGACCCTCATGACATCGTGCTCGGCCGATCTGCTCACCGCCGCTGAGAGACTTGATGAGTCGCCAGAGGAACTGCTGAACGGCGGGGCTACCGCAGCGTTGCAAGCGCTCGAGTCGTGCCAGCCCGACATCGAGGCATTGGCGGCAGCCCATGGCATCGATTTCCCGGCCCTGAATGCGCTGTGGGAGCGCGCCAGCGTGCGGCTGCGTGAAACCCCGACGCCGGAAGAACTGTTTCCCGCGGCCGCAGATGCAGCCGGCCTCCTCTATGCCGCTGCATGGGTACTGCGCGCCGAATCGGTGACGACCGACGACCTACAGTCCATGCTCTAGGGGACCAGCACCGTCGCCCCCACACGACGCTGGCTAAGGTCGACACCGGCGGGTCCGGCGCCCGGAGTTTGGTCAGTAGTTCGCGCACGTCACGCCAACGTCGTCGACATGGAAGCGACGACTTAGCCATCCGGACGTACGTGAGAGCATCGAACGCGGTGAGCTGGTATCGCGCGCATGCGTCTAGCTGTTCTCGCGCAAGCTTTGGCCGACCTCGTGCGGGAAAGCACACAGTTCCCGCAGTCATCGGCCGAGAGTGGGCTATTCGAGGCCCTGAGTGCGAGATTAGAAGAAGCGCGACGAGCACGACTAATCCTCTACTGACGTGCTCGAGAGTGCTAGATTCGTCGGACAGAGTGCGATATTGACTCTGGGCCTTCTTTATGCATTCGTTCCGAAGCCTCCCGACCCAGATCGGCCTTGTCCCCGGACCCATGGCACTCGCTCTGGGCGATATTGATACCGCACGGGGGCGTGAGCAGGTCTTCCGTAGCCAGCATCCGCAGTCTCTCAAGACTCTCACCGAGATCGCTCGCATCCAGAGCACCGAGGCTTCGAATGCCATTGAGCGGATCACTGCGCCGCCCAAACGCATCCGAGCGCTGGTCGCTGACAAGACCACTCCAGAGAACCGATCCGAAGCGGAGATCGCCGGGTATCGGGCCGTACTCGACACGATCCATTCGAGTGCCGAGGCGATCCCATTCAGGCCCACTGTTGTCGAGCAACTCCACCGCGATCTCTACCAGTTCACCGGTGTGCCGGCGGGCCGTTGGAAGAGTGTCGACAACTCGATCACCGAACAAGAGCAGGACGGAACGGAAATGCTCCGCTTCCGGACGGTCTCTGCCGTCGATACGCCAGACGCCATGAACGAGCTTCACGCCTCTTTCTTGTCCGCCCGCGACGGTCATCAGCACCATCCTCTGCTGCTGATCGGAGCGTACATCTTCGACTTCCTAGCCATCCATCCCTTTCGGGACGGCAATGGCCGGATGAGTCGGCTCCTCACGTTGTTGGCGCTCTACCAATCCGGCTACGAAGTGGGCCGCTTCATCAGCCTCGAGCGTCTTATCAACGAGAGCAAAGAGACCTACTACGAAGCCTTACAGGCGGCTGGTCACGGGTGGCATCAAGGCGAGCACGACCTGGGCCCATGGCTGAACTACTTCCTAGGCGTTGTCGCGGCCGCCTACAACGAGTTCGAAGAGCGAGTTGGAGTTGTGGGCGGCCGTGGTGCGAAACGAGCCTCAATCGAGCAGTACATCCGTTCGTCGGTCTCCAGCGAATTCACGGTCGGAGAGGTACGCCAAGCTGCAGCCGGAGCCAGCGACTCATACATCAACAAGGTGTTCGCTGAGCTTCGCGACGCCGGAATCATCGAGAGGATCGGCAGCGGTCGCAGTGCCAAGTGGCGACGGCTTCGGACAGAGTTCTAATTCTCGTGACTGAACGAGCTTTGACCCGGACATGGGTACCAGCCGATCGCTAGCGCCGATATGCGCCGATACTGGCGTCAATCGAGCTGAATCCGCGGAGCTCCCAAACAGCTGGGCGCCCTGCAGCCCTCGGGCATTCCGGCCTATTGCCCTGATCGCCTTCGTCCTTCCCGCGAGAGGTCGCAGGTTCGAAACCCGCCGCGCCCATCCTGGAAGGCCGGGAAGGCCTTGCATTTGCGGGGCCTTCTGCGTTTGGGCGTCCAAGCTCGCGGAGGCGAAATTCCCTGCTTTGGCCGAAACGTTGGCCGAAACTCGGGTCATGGGGTGAGCGTATCGCCGCTGGCTCGGGCTTTGGCGCGGCGGTACCGACAGCCAAATGGGAGCGGCTCCAGCCAAGACTAGGACCGCCGACGCCGCACGCGATCGGCGATGTGTACGGCGTAGGCCGCCTGCTCCCTCCTCGCCCTTCGGTCGGCGATCAGAGGCGACACGGCGCCAGCCATTCCAAGCGCCGCCGCGGCGAAGCCGAGCGGACCGACTACGGCCCCGAGCCCGAGGCCTGCGACGCCGGCCGCCGCGGGCCCTGCCAGCTTCCAGATCTGGTCCCGCCGGATCGTCCGTTCTAGCTGCGCGGCGTCTTCGCGCAGCTGCGCGGCGATCTCGACAGCGGCCGTTTGGCCAGAAGGTCCTGCAGCAGCAGCCATGCCGCGTCGCACGGTTCGTCTGAGCGCTTCGACGAGCTCGTCCTCGGCAGCGATGCGAACCAGCGTGTCCGGATCAGCTGTGGGCAGCATTGGCACGTCAGCCCAGATCAGGTGCTGGGGCGTGGCGGCGTCACGACCAAGCCGACCGAGCAGACGCGCGTCGAAGAGTGACGTTGCGAGTAGCTGGCCGCCAAGCGTCTCGGCGACGGCAAGATCGAAGTTGAGTTGCTGGATTCGATGCGCGGCCACCTGTCGCCGCACCTGAGCGATCCACGGCTTGTAGTCGTAGGCGGGGTCGTACCGACGCCGGAGCATGCTCGTCGTGAACCTGCCATCGTCATTGGCTTCGTCGATCCGAGCGTGAAAGAACATCTCCCCCAGGTCGTGCGCGTCGAGGGCATTGACGAAGACCACCTCGCGCTCGGTCGGGCCACTGATCTGCAGCTGCGACATCACCCAAACCACGAAGGCCTCCTGGGCGAGGCTCTCGTCGGTCGTCGCGTAGGCCTCCTCCGCGACCAGCACCTCAGCCGCTTCCTCGGGTACCAGCGCCACCGCTCCGGCTTGCAGCAGCGGGCGAAGTTGTGCCTCTGCGGCGAGGCCCTCGGCTGCACCGGCGAGACGCCCTCTCTCGGGACAGTCGAGGAAGTGTGCCGCCACGCGGTCGGCGACCAAGTAGTGGTCAGCCCACAGGAGCGTCTGCCCGGCCAGCCGTCGGGCGTCGCCGCTCCGCGCCCACAACGCAGTGGGCGCGTCGACGAGCGTCGCGTCATGTCGCAGTCGATCCAGGGTCGACTTCGCCGCGCGGAAGATGACGCCGAGAAGCTCCTCGTGAGCCTCCGGACTGAAGTCGGCGAGCCGCGATCTCAGGTATGTGACGTCCTCGGAGCCCAGGCCGAGGGCGTCTATCCCGCCCACGCGCTCCGCGGCGATTTCCTTGAGCGTTAACGGCGGTGCGCCGACCGCCGCCTCAGCAAGCGTCTGCGAGAACGCGTTGATCCTGCGAGGTCGTTGCTCAGGCTCGGACGACGGGGCATTGATCGGCGCGCCGCGGAGGTTTCGCATCATGTCCTGGATCGCCTCGGGAGCGAGCGCAGTATCTGGAGCGATCCAGATCGAACCGTCCTCGGGGTCGTCGCTGGGGAGCGCCGCGCCCGGACCGAACTGCGGTCCGCGTCCATGACACGACTTGTACTTGTTCATACTGCCGCACCAGCACGGATCGTTTCGGCCTGGGGATACGAGCAGCTCATCCACAACGCGATAGTGGCATGCACCGGACCGGAAGGCCGACCCACCAGGGCGGCCTCTGTCCAACGCGTTTCTCTGACAGACACGCCACCAACGACGCCAGCGAGCCAGCCGGAGATCGGAGTTGCCATCCTGGCGGCGCTATAGAACTGGCGCCGTGTCCAAGGCCTCGACCCTGCGAAGCGATCTCCGCCGGCACGACCCGTTGGATGTCGCCGCCGGGTGCGCTGCGCTCAGCATGTCGGCCGAGAACTGGGCTTCGGCTCCTAGCCTCCACGCGCTGTGCTCCTACGTTCTCCAGCACGATCACCAGGACGGACGCACGCGGGTCGACGGGAACCGATGGAGCCGTTGGGTCCGTGACCTTCCATCGATAGCGCCGGCCGGCCAGTGGGACCCGCCCGAAGGACTCTGGACACAGCCGGCGCAGTTCCACGGAGGCTCGTATCTACTCGCGGCCGGCGGCGAACCCGGCGTAGTGCCCGGGCTCCAGGTCCTCCTCGACGCGATCGCGCTCGGTGTCTGGCGGGATGAAGCTGCCGCGTTCCAGAGACGCGCTCTGGACCTGGCGCAGGCCGTACTTTTGCTCGGCGACAGCTTGTGCAGCGCGGCAGAGCTGACACGCTATGCGGTCGCTGGTCCGCAGCATCCGCTTGCCGTTCCGCCCGCTGACGAACTAGCTGAGCTCTCGTCGCACTGCTCGCTTCAGCGCCGAGAGCTCGAGCGGATCCTCGGTTGTTCTGCGAGCGTGTTGGACCCCCTCGTTCACGACCTCGCAGAAGGGCCGCTTCCGCCCGAAACGCAGCGACAGGATCCGCTTGAGCGAACGCCGATCCTCCGGCGCGACGACCGGTACGTGATCGCGTGGCCACACGCTCTGTCAGTCGCCGCGACCCACTCGTTGATAGCGATGGCAATCGACGCAGATGTCGAGCGGACCCTCGGCGAGGTCATCACAGCGCGCGCGGTGTCCCATGTCGCGGCGGGCGCGCAGCGGATGGACTGGCACCCCGTTCGCGAGATCGCTCCTTCTCAGGACACGCCTGCGCACAGCCTCGTGTTCTCGATCGACCGGGACAAACTTGCCCACGTCGTCGTGGTTGCCGACGACCTCGACGAGTACGACACGAACGATCCCCGCGGGCAATGGTCACCGAACCTCGCCCCGTCGGGCCTACTCGCGCGTCTGACCGCGGTCGAGCAGATGTACACCTACGGCGCGAACAACGCCCGCGCCAACGGATTCCTGCACGTCGTGCTCCTGGCCGGAGTTGGTCGCTCCATGGTCTTTGGACTGCCGGACCTGCCGACACCCTGCGACTCGCCCAAGCTCATCATCACCGGCGAATCCTTCAACACGATCTCGATGCTGGGCCCGGACCAGCTCGACCTCCTGAAGTTCGCCCGAGCCGGCGACCGACTCCGCCGATCCACGCGGGTGATGGCGTTCGACACAATCGACGAGTACGAGATGTGGCGCGGCAACAGCCGCTCGTTCTACCTCGACGACGAGGCGCGACCGACATTCGTCTCGGTCGATCCGAGTTACGGTCGGGCGATCCGAGAAGAGGTCGCGCGAACGACCGACGTCCACGCAGTCCGGACTCCAGATGACGCCGTCGAGCAGGTCGCGCTGCTCCACGCGGACCGGGACATCCCGATCTACGTCCCGTTCCTCGGCGATCCCGAACGGCCACGACTGGTCGTGGAGTTGGCGTCGGGTGCCTGGTGGGTCCTCGGCGAGAAGGCGTTCTCCAACAGCGCCCACCGGTTCGCCAGCGTCGCGATGGTCGACTGCATCGCCTATTGGCTCTGGCAGGTCGGACCCTCCCTGCCAGAGTGCGTGTGGCTCAACGACGACATGCTGACGATCGACGTCGTCATCTCTGATCCCGATCAATGGGCGCCCTTGGCCGTCCCCGGTGCGAGCGGTCCCGTTGCGCGAGTCGAGGTCAGCGGCGAACGCACAGCGACGGTGACGGTACTCCCCGCGATGGCCGCGCGCATGGACGCACCGGACAACGCCGCGGAGCGCGAGTTGATGGAGGGTGTCCTCCGCGCCATCTCCCAACTCGACCGCGAGGAAGGAGGATCTGGACTCGACGACGGTGAGGTAGAAGCCGCCATCGACCGCCACGCCCCTTTGGGTCCCAAGAAGAAGATCAACGTCTTCCAGACCGGAGACCGACCCCCGCTCCGCGAGGGGACCCTTCCCCGGATGCGTCTCCGGCAAGATCCTGACGTCAGCGACGCGCTCGACGAGATGTCCGCCGTGCTGCTGCCCCAGCTCGCCGCACCGGTCGGCCCCCTAAAGCGAGATGCGCGCGTCCCTGCGCTCAACGCCGCGGTGGCGATCCACTTCGACCGCCTGACATCGACCGTCGCCGAGCTGGACCCGGCCGGTCTGTTGGAGGGGCTCGTCATCCGCCATGAAGCGCTCGTCCACCGCAACGCGTTGCAGGAGCGCACCCTCGGCTCACGCATAGCCTGCTTCGCAGAGACCAAGTTGTTAGAGGACATGATCGAAGAGCTGCCTGAGGTCAACTCAACCGCGGTCTCCCTCCGCTTCCTGATCGAGTACGTCGCGACGTGTCCGCCCGCCGGGCTTCGCCCCATGTCGATCGACGTCCTCGATCGGCTCACCGCCCACGCCGGAGAGATCGTCAATCGAGGGATGATCTCCGACGTCCTGAACTATGAGCTCGACGACTTCGACGTGAGCGTCCTCGGCTCGGAACGTCTCGGCGTGAGCCGCGATGGCGCCTACCACGCCGGCCAACAGAGCTACCTGCGGGCGCGAGTACCGGTCATCGCACGTCAGACCGCCGCGTCGTTCGCCTCGCACTGGGACCGCCGATCAGGCGAGCGCCCCGCCTTCGCGGATGCGGCAGACGTCGCGGCCGAGGCAGAGTTCGGATTTACCCTGACCGAGCTGGGGCACTTCTTCGCCGAACTCGTCAACGCCGCGCAGATCCGCAGCGAGGATGTGGCGGTCGAACGCCGATGTTCGCTTGCGGCCGAACTGGTGGCGGCACTGCAGTGGAACCCCGACCGCGTGGAGCAAGCGCTGGACCTCCTCACGCTCGCTCCGCGCTCAGCATTCCTCAAGCCACCCAAGCCGTTTACAAGCAACGACGTCTACCCGTGGCTGTTCAACCGCGGTCTCTCCTACCTCCGCAAACCGCTGCTCTTGCGCCGGACGGAGGGCGAGCCAGAAATCGTCTGGGGCATGCGACAGGCATGGGTGGCCGGTGGATACCTGTTTCAGCTTGTCACGACCGAACGACTCAGGGCGCGCACATTGCCAATGAAGCAGTTCATGTCGCAGTTGCGCCAGACGGAGACCGCAGCGTTCAACGATCGCGTGGCCGACCTCTGTCGGGCCCGTGGCCTAACCACCCGGACCGGCGTCTTCAAGGTCGGCTCGGAACAGCTCGTCCGGACGCTCGCGGACGGACGCA
Organism: Baekduia sp.; assembly: GCF_035318805.1. Classification (GTDB taxonomy): domain Bacteria; phylum Actinomycetota; class Thermoleophilia; order Solirubrobacterales; family Solirubrobacteraceae; genus Baekduia. Next base: position 31,482 of record NZ_DATHDY010000112.1, on the reverse strand, counting down.
CCGAGGCGATCGGTGACATCGATGTCCTGGCGGCGGATCTGGCACAGCGGCATCTCCTAATCCTCGAGTGCAAGGACTTGGACGGCGCGCGCACCCCGAGCGAACTCAAGAACGAGATCGACTACACCTTCGCCCACGGGCGCACCAAGAAATCCAAGCTCGCGATCCATATCGAACGCATCGCCTGGGTCCGGCACCACCTCGCGGCAGTCATCGAATGGCTCGGAGGCGAAGCGGCCTCTGCCGACGACTGGACGATCGACGGCCGCTTGATCACCGACATCGAGGTCCTGGCCCCTCATGTCCTCGGCGCGTCGCCCATCCCGGTCATGTCCTTCGAATCGCTGAGGGCCGACCTCGCGCCGACGCGGTATAGCTCTGACGAGTGCTGAGTTCAACCGCCACATCACCAAGTCGCGCAGCCACCTGCGACTCGTCCGCGACCACGACTGGAGCAGCACCCTCACGGTTCCGATGGCCCCCACCACCAGGACCGGCACACACCTGCATTCTGCGAATGCACCCGAGGGGGATCCGGCCGTCTCGTCGACAAAGGGGCGTGCTCTCCATCGGCAAAGTGGGCGGCGGCGCGGGTGATCCGCGCTACTACATCGACAACGTCGCCACCGGCAAGGACGACTACTACACCGGCGACGGCGAGGCCCAAGGGCAGTGGGAAGGCCGCGGCGCCCAAGGTCGAGGCCTGACCGGCGGCGTCGAGGACGAGCAGTTCCTCAATCTCCTCACCGAGCCCAGCACGACCGCCACCAGACCGAAGACCGTCTTGGCCTATGACTTGACGTTCTCCGCCCCGAAGTCGGTCTCGGTCGTCTACGGCATCGGTGACCGAACCGTCTCCCCCGTCGTCCGAGACGCACATGACGAGGCGGTCCGAGAAGCGCTCGGCTATCTCGAACGCCACGCCGCCTGGACGCGCCGCGGTGCGGACGGCAGGAATCTGCTCCGCGGCGACGGCCTCACGGTCGCGGCGTTCCGTCATCGGACCTCGCGTGCCGGCGATCCGCAGTTGCACACCCACGCCGTCGTTTCCAACGCGACCAACGCTGAGGGCCGGGAGACCGCGCTCGACGGGCGCGCCCTCTACGCCCATCAGCGCACCGCTGGCTTACTCTACCAGGCGGCGCTGCGCAGGAGCCTCACCGAGAAGCTTGGCGTCGAATGGGAGCCGGTTCGCAACGGCGCCGCCGAGATCAGCGGCATCGACGACCACGTGCTCAAGCATTTCTCCCGCCGCAGCCAGGAGATCCGAGAACGCCTCGCCCAACTGGGCGCTCGGTCGGCTCGCGCAGCGGAGGTCGCCGCGTTGGAGACCCGCCGGGCCAAGGACTACAACGTGCCGACCGACCGGCTCCGACAGGAGTGGCGCGCCCGCGCGGCAGAGCTCGGCCTCGATCGTCGTGCGCTCGATCTCGTCCTCGATCGCCGGACTCCCGGCCCGGCGCTCCAGCCGGACCTTCGCGCCGTTGCCGAACACCTGGGCGCGCCCGGCGGGATCACCGAGAACGCGTCGACCTTCGACCGCCGCGACGTCCTCCGTGACTGGGCCGAGGCACACCGCGAGGGTGCAAGAGTCGAGCGGCTCGAAGCCCTGGCCGACCGCTGGCTGGCGTCCCCGCACGCCATCCAGCTTGAACAGGACGGGAGCCGACCGCAGCTCGGTGGCACCCGGTACTCGACGCCCGAGATGATGGCGATTGAGGACCGAGTCGTGACCGATGCCGCTCGCCGTCAGGGCACGGGAGTCGCCCAGCTGGATGAGGCCAGGGTTGACGATCGGCTCGCGACCCGGAGCGATGTCGCCGACGAGCAGGCCGCGATGGCGCGTTCGCTGACGACCTCCGGCGATGGCGTGCAGGTCGTACGGGCGGCGGCGGGCACCGGGAAGACGCGAGGCCTCACCGCCGCGCGAGACGCTTGGGAAGCCGACGGAGTGCGCGTCTTCGGGTGCGCGCTGGCCGCGCGAGCTGCCGTCGAGATGGAATCGCTCGCGGGCATCGACAGCACGACGATCGCCCGGCTGCTCGTCGACATCGACCAAGGCAATGGCCTTGCTCCGTGTTCGGTGCTGGTCGTCGACGAGGCTGGCATGGTCGGCTCGCGCACGATCGACCGGCTCGCACAGCACGCCGCCGACACGGAGTCCAAGCTCGTCCTGGTCGGCGACGACCGCCAGCTTCCGGAGATCGATGCCGGGGGCGCGTTCCGCCGACTCGCGCGAGACCTCGGAGCGATCGAGCTGCACCAGGTCCATCGCCAGGCAGAGGCGTGGGATCGCGCGGCTCTCGCGCAACTGCGCCAGGGCGAGGTCCAGGCAAGGAGCGAGGCGTATCGCGATCACGGGCGCCTCGTCGCCCGGCCGACCGCCGACGAGCTGCGTGCGACGTTGGTCGAGGACTGGTGGGAGGCGGCCCGTCGACCCGATGCCGGTGACGCGGTCATGATCGCCCACCGGCGTTCTGACGTCGCCGATCTCAACGGGCTGGCGCGCGAGCGCATGTACCGCGACGGCCGACTCGGCGAGGAGGAGCTGACGACCGACAGGCGAGCGTTCGCGGTCGGCGACCGCGTGATCGCGCGTCGCAACGACCGTCGGGCGGGCGTCGTCAACGGCACCCGCGCTGAAGTTGTTGGTGTTGACCTGGAGCGCCGGACGGTCTCGTTGCGCACGGCGGACGGGAGCGGACGCGACCTCGACGCGTCCTATCTGGACGATGGCTGGCTTGACCATGCCTATGCCTTGACCGCACACGCCGCCCAGGGCGCGACGGTCGACCGCTCGTTCGTCCTGGGCTCCGACGAGCTCTACCGCGAATGGGGCTACACCGCGCTGAGCCGTCATCGCGCCGAGGCTCGCTTCTACGTCGTCTCCCCCGGCTCGGTCGAACGTGCACTGCCCGGCCTCGAACCCGATCGGGACGCGGTGGCCGACGACGTGGTCGCGATGCTCTCGCCTAGCCGCCGCAAGGAGCTCGCGCTCGATGTCGCCCACCGGGCCGTGGGCGGTCGAGCCCAGCAGGTCCGCGACGGCGCCCAGCGGGAGATCGAAGCGGCTCGACGACGGATCGAAGCGATGCGAGCCGAGCAGGCCGAACTTGGACGCCTGCGGCGCTCGCGCCGCGCGGCGATCGAGAAGGACATCGCACGGCAGGAAGAAGCGCTGGAGCGGTGGTCGAGCCGGGCCGAGACGATCGCCGCGTCTCCCGATCTGAACGTGTCAGCTCTGAGCGTCGATCACGAAGCGCCGGCCCGGATCGACCCTGCCGATGCCCGCGTTGCTGTGCTTGACCCGGACATGCCGTCTCGCCGCGGGCTGGGCGGTCGTCCCGCGTCCTTCCGTGCCCGCGAGGCGTGGGCGCGCGAGGCGGTGGCGCTGCTCGGGCGCGACGCACCAGCCGCGGCTCCGTCTCTTGAGCCCGCCGGTCTTGACGACGTCGGACTCGATCTCTGAGGTTCCACCCGACGAGTTATGCATCGGCGACTGGGGCCGAGCCGGCACGCCGCGCGCCGTCCCCGTGGGACGCACGCGCGAGGTGTCGGCGTGGGTCGAATCAGCCCGGAAGCCCGTGGTTCTGAACGTGCTCGGAGCCCATCAGCGTCTCGCTCCAGGCCGACGCGGCAGAGATCGCGTCGCGAAGCTCCTCGGGCGTAGCGTCGCCGTCGCGCGTGAACCGCCGCAGTACCGAGACGAGCTGCTCGGCGGCTTCGGCGGTCGCTCCGCGAATCGCGGGTGCCAGCAGCCAGGTCGGGCCCGACACCACGACGCGGCCCTGCTCGTTGGCCTTGGTCGCGGCGAGCTGATCCAGCATCGCCGTCACCGTCGCCAGGATGTTGTCGGGACCGGGGCGGCCATCGCTTGCCGTGGTCTGCACGGCCGGGCTCGTCGCCGCGTCGTCGGCGACCGCCGCCCGGTGACCGAGCTCCTCCTTCAGGCCGACGATCTCGCGCTCGCGCAGGCGCAACGTCAGCGACGCGGGGTTGCCCGTTCCGGTGACCTTCATCGCCGGGCCTCCGTCGCGTCGAGGTCGTCGGTCAACGGCCGGCCGCCGAGGCGGTTAGGCGCAAATGCCGGATTGGGCATGTCGCGCAGATAGTCAGGGACGACGACAACGTCGCCCCGGGACGGGATAGCGTCCGGGCTGCTCATGGAGGTAGTGCTCCTTGGGCCATGCCCCCGGCCGTTCGCGCGGCGCGGGGGCGCTTTTTCAGTTGTCGGAGAGAGACCTCTCCGAACCCTGTAGGACCCGAGGACCGGGAACTCGCCCCCGGCGGGTTCGAGAGCGGACGTGGCGCTCCGCTCCGTCCGGCGCGCAGGTAGCGTTTCCACCGACAACTGAGTCCCAAAACGAGACCACGCCCGCCCGCCGAGCCGTCTCCTTAAGCACGAAAACCCCCTGGCGAGAGGGGTCTTCGTAGTAGCGGGGGCAGGATTCGAACCTGCGACCTTCGGGTTATGAGCCCGACGAGCTACCAGACTGCTCCACCCCGCGGCGGACAGCGAACTATAGCTGAACGGGGTCGGACGGACCCGGCATGGTGTTAACGGCCTGACGCCTGGGAGCGGCGGAGGCAGGTCACCGCCAGCCAGCGCCCGGGAACGTCCGTGCGGGCCAGTGGAAAGGCGAGGTCGCCTGAGATCGCCCACAGTGGCGCGGGGCGATCGGTCACCGCCCATCCCGGAGGCCACCGCGTCACGTCGGCCGACTCCAAGGCCTCCATCAGCGAACGGGCGACCTCGTCGATCCCCGGCACCCGCACCGGCATCCGCTCGCGGTAGCGCGCCACGCAGTGCGCGCTCGGCACGATCTCGGGCGCCTCGGGGTCGCCGGTGCGCGCCGTGCCGATGAACATGCCCGGGAGCGTAGGGCCCGCGGGCGCTCGCGGCCGCGTCGCCGCGGCATGGCAGCATCACGGATCCCATGGCCCACGTCTTCGTCACCCGCGCCCTGGCCGGCGACGCCCTCGACCGGCTGGCGGCCGCCGGTCACGACGTCGACGTGTGGGAGGACAACCTGCCGCCCCACCCCACCGAGCTGCGTGAGCGCACGGCCAACGCGCAGGGCCTGCTGACGATGCTCAGCGACCGCGTCGACCAGCAGCTCCTCGATGCCGCCACCGGCCTGCGGGCGATCGCCAACTACGCCGTCGGCTCCGACAACATCGACCTGGAGGCTGCCGCCCGGCGCGACATCCAGGTCGGAGTCACCCCGGACGTCCTCACCGACGCCACCGCCGACCTCGCCTTCGCCCTCCTGCTCGCCGCCGCCCGCCGCATCGTCGAGGCCAACGCCGCGGTGCAGAGCGGCCGCTGGCGCACCTGGGAGGCCCGGGGCTGGCTCGGCGCCGACGTCCACGGCGCGACGCTCGTCATCGTCGGCCCCGGGCGCATCGGGCGGGCCGTCGCCGACCGCGCCGCCGGCTTCGCGATGAACGTCATCACGGTCGGTCGCGACGACGACCTCCACCAAGCCCTACAACAAGCCGACTTCGTCTCCCTGCACGCGCCGCTGACGCCGCAGACCCGCCACGTCATCGACGCCGCGGCCCTCGCCGCGATGAAGCCTACCGCGATCCTCGTCAACACCGGTCGCGGCGGCCTCGTCGACCAGGGGGCGCTCAGGAGCGCCCTCGAGGACCACCGGCTCGCCGGCGCCGCGCTCGACGTCACCGACCCCGAGCCGCTCCCCGCCGACGACCCGCTGCTGACCGCGCCCAACCTCCTCGTCGTCCCGCACATCGGCTCGGCCACCACCACCGCCCGCTCCCGCATGGCGGCGATGGCCGTCGACAACCTCCTCGCAGGCCTCGACGGGCGCCCGATGCCCCACCCGGCCTGAGTACGCCGATGCGCCGCGCGGTCGTCGACATCGGGACCAACTCGACCCGCCTGCTGATCGCCGACGTCGCGCCGGACGGCACGATCACCGAGCTCGAGCGCCGCACGACGATCACGCGCCTCGGCCAGGGCGTCGACCACACCGCCACGCTCGCGCCCGAGGCGATGGACCGCGTCTTCGCCGCCCTCGCCGCCTACCGGGACGACATCGACGCCCACGACGTCACGGCCACCACCGCCGTCCTCACCAGCGCCGTCCGCGACGCCCGCAACGGCGCCGCGTTCACGCAGGAGGTCCGCGACCGCTTCGGCCTCGACGCCCACACGATCACGGGCGACGAGGAGGCGCGGCTCACCTTCCGCGGCGCCACCAGCGACCGCCCGGGTGACCACCGCCGTCTCGTCGTCCTCGACGTCGGCGGCGGCTCCACCGAGCTCGTCGTCGGCCACGATCGACAGGTCGACTTCCACGTCTCGACCCAGGCCGGCGTCGTCCGCCAGACCGAGCGGTTCCTGCGCGGCGATCCGCCCCGGTCCAGCGAGCTGCAGGCCCTCGCCGCCGAGGCGCAGGAGATCTTCACCGCCACCGTGCCGCCCGAGATCCGCAACGGCGTCGAGGCCGGCATCGCCGTGGCCGGCACCGCCACCTCGGCCGCGGCGATCCTCCAGGAGCTCGATCCCTACGACCCCGCGCGCGTCCATGGCTTCCGCCTCCTGCGCGCGCAGCTCGAGATGCTCCTGCCCCGGCTCGCCGGGATGACCGAGGCTCGACGGCGAGAGGTCATCGGCCTGCACCCCGACCGGGCGCCGGCGATCGTCGCCGGCCTCGTGCTCCTGATCGAGGCGATGCGCGCGTTTCGCCTCGACGAGGTCGAGGTCTCCGAGCACGACATCCTGCGGGGAGCGGCGCTGGACCGGCCCGCCGCCTCCGCCTGATGCCCTGCAACTCGCTGCACTGCTCCTGCTGATGCACTCGCACGGGCGTCCGGCCCGTGTCCCCGAGCACGCGTCGGGACAGTTGGCGGCGGGACGGGCGAGGGCTGAGGAGCGCGCCCGCCCCGGCCGCTTACGACCCGGGTTGGACGTTGCCCGATGGACTGCGTCTCCCCGTCTGCCGCACGGCAGGTTGTACCTCGCATCCCCACTTCTCGGAACGCACCTGGACGGGTGTCTGATTGTGGGTGGTTCGAGCCCCCCGGATACTGCTGGGTGTCGGGTCGAAGGGTGTACGTGCCGAACAGGCTCGTTCTCCTGCCGTCTCGGCACATAGGTCCGAACGAAGCCGCATCGAATCGGCGCCTCCCGCCGTTCGGGCCTAACAATCAGGCCCCCGCATGGCACGTACCCCTGCCCGTCCTGTCGGGGCCGAGTTTGGAAGCCGCCTCTCGTAGGCGGCTTCCGACTTTCTGGTGGCCTATCAGCGCACCGGAAAGTACTGCCCTTCTTCTTGCCGAAGAACGGTCCATCGGCCCGCCTATGCCAGGTTCGATTTGCGCGGATAGATGACGTCGGGATCCGTGAGCACGTTGACGAGTGCCGGCGCGCCCGCTTCGAACGCGCGTGCCAGCGCCGGCTTGAGATCCTCCGGCGTGCGGACCAGCTCGCCGTGGCCGCCCAGCGCCTCGACGACCTGGTCGTAGCGCGTCTCCGGACGCAGCTCGGCGGCCACCGAGTACCCGTACAGGAACTCCATCGGGTGCTTCTCCAGCGCCCAGATGCCGTTGTTGCCCATCACCGCGACGATGTTCACGCCGTGGCGCGCGAGCGTGTCGAACTCCATGCCGCTGAAGCCGAAGGCGCCGTCGCCGACGAGCAGGACGACCTGGCGGTCGGGATGCGCCAGCTTGGCGGCCAGCGCGTAGCCGGGGCCGGTGCCGAGGCAGCCGAACGGGCCCGGGTCGAGCCAGCAGCCGGGCTCGTAGGTGTCGATCACGCGGCCGGCGTAGGACACGAAGTCGCCGCCGTCGCCGATGACGATCGCGTTGCGGTCGAGCATCTCGCCGAGCTCGCGGTACAGCCGCATCGGGTGCAGCGGCGCGCGGCCGTCGTCGAGCTCGGCGCGTTCGGCCTCGCGCTTCTCGGTCTCCTTGCCGCGCAGGTGCGCGACCCAGTCGCCGGTGTCACGGCCGTCGCCGATCAGCGCGCGCAGCGTCGCGTCGATCCCGCCGTACAGCTCGGCGGCGACCGGGCGGGGATGCACCCGGACCGGCTCGGCCCGGTCGACCGCCACGATCTCGGTGTCCTCGCCGAACGAGCCGCCGAACCCGAGGCGGAAGTCCATGGGCACGCCGATGACCAGCGCGAGGTCGGCGCCCTTCAGGCCCTCCCCGCGCGCTCGCGAGAAGAACAGCGGATGGTCGGCCGGCACGCAGCCGCGCGCCTGGCCGTTGAGGTAGACCGGGATCCCCCGGCGCTCGGCCAGCTCCAGCAGCGCGACCTCGCCGCGGCCCCAGTACAGGTTCGTGCCGGCCATGATCACCGGCCGCTCGGCGCGGTCCAGCAGCGCGCGCACGCGCTCGACGCCCTCGGCGACCGGCTCGGAGCGCGGGTCGTGCAGCGCGCCTTCGATACCCGTGTCCTCGCCCTCGGAGAAGACGTGGTCCATCGGGAAGTCCAGGAACGTCGGGCCGGAGTGGGGGCGCATCGCGGCGGCGAGCGCGTCGTCGACCAGCTGCGGGATCTCGTCGGGCGACGCGGCCGTGGCGGCCGTCTTGGTCAGCGGCGCCACGAACGGCACGTGGTCGATCTCCTGCAGCGAGCCCATGCCCCAGCGCATCGCCGGCGCGCGGCCGCCGAGCACGAGCATCGGCGAGCCTGACTGCTGCGCCGAGGCGATCGCGCTCATCCCGTTGGTCACGCCCGGACCCGCGGTCAGCGCCGCGACGCCCGGCTCGCGCGTCACCTTCGCCCAGCCCTCGCCGGCGAACGCCGCGGCCGACTCGTGGCGGACGTCGACGATGTCGATGCCCTCGGCCCGGCAACCGTCGTAGATGGAGAAGATGTGGCCGCCCGACAGCGTGAACAGCTTCGTCACGCCGTGGGCCTTCAACCGCCGGGCGATCAGCCGGCCGCCGTGCAGCCGCGTGGCCGCTTCCGTCTCGATGCTCATGGACACCATCCTCGCGTACGACGCACCGTCAGGTCTTCAGAGGCTTCCTCCAAGACGCACCCGACCGGGTGTCACGAGCAGACATGCGGGTTGCGCCCCCGGGTCAGGAGCGTAGAACTGGTGGGAACGCACCGAGGAGAGTGAGGAGTCCCGTGGACGATCGTCTCGAGAAGGATCCGCCGGCGGAGGAGGAGAGCCTCCCGACGCGCCGCTTCAAGGCCCTGGCCGACGAGCAGGACGCGGTCTATCCGATGCTGGCGCCCGCCGCGGCGGCCGCGCTCGGCCAGGAGGACGCGTTCGACGAGCAGATCCTCGCGGGCCTCGTGAACGTCTGAGCCTCAGATGACCGCGGCGTGCGAGCCTCTGGGCGAGCACCCGCAGCGAAACTCGCCCCCTGGGCGAGGCTTCGCCTAGATCGCCCGGAGCGCCGACCGGCTGGCCGCGGCGGCCAGCGGGGCGTGGAGCGCGACGCGCGTCTTCTTGCCCTTCAGCGCGGCCTCGCCGCGCGCGACGAACCCACCGTGCTCGTTCTCCAGCCGGTCGAGCGTCGCCTCGGTCAGCAGCACGTCGTCGCCGGTGAGGCGGGTCGCCTCCTCGACGCGCGCGGCCGTGTTGACCACGTCGCCGATCACGGTGAACTCGACGCGCCCGCCGCCGCCGATCGTGCCGGCGACGACGTGGCCGGAGTTCAGCCCGATGCCGATGCGCAACCGCTCGCCGTAGTGCTCGCGCACGCGTTGGGCGATGTCGAGCGCGGCGGCGACCGCGCGGTCGGCGTGGTCTGTCAGCTTCTCCGGCGCGCCGAAGACGCCGAGCAGGCCGTCGCCGACGAATTTGTTGGCGTTGCCGCCGTGGCGGACGAGCACGGGGACGATCAGCTCGTAGAGCTCGTTGAGCCGGGCGACCGCCTCGCGGGGGCCCTCCCGCTCCGCGAACCCGGTGAAGCCGCGGATGTCGAGGAAGAGGATCGTCACCTCGACCTCCTCGCCCTCCAGCGACGTGCCCTCGTTGAGCACGCGCTCGGCGACGTCGGGGTCGACGAAGGCGCCGAACGCCTCGCGCAGCCGCTCGCGCTCCGCGAGCCCCGACACCATCTGGTTGAACGACCCGGCCAAGCGCCCAGTCTCGTCGGAGCCGAGCACCGGCACGCGCACCGAGAAGTCGCCCTGGGCGACCCGCGCGGTCCCGTGCTGGAGATCCTGGATCGGCTGCAGGACCGAGCGCAGCAGCAGCAGCGACAGCTCGAGCGAGACGGTGAACGCGACGCCGATGGTCACCAGGACGCCGAAGCCGAGCTGGCCGAGGCCCGCGTCCTGCGGCGAGGCGAAGCCGACGACGGTGACGCCGCTGACGATGTTGATCGCCGGCAGCGCGATCAGCAGCTTCCACTTCAGCGGGACGCTGATGCGCGCCACGCCGGGGCCGTCGGGAAGATCGCAGGAGACCTCCTCGAGCACCGGGCGCAGCACGAGCTCCAGCCCGAAGAAGCGCAGGAACACGCTGTAGAGCAGGACGACCGAGCAGCCCGCCGCGAGGATGAAGAACGAGGGCCAGAACGGCGCGTCGAGCTCGACGGTCAGGAACGCCGCGATCGGGACCACGTTGAGGACGAACGGCACCGCCCGGCCCCAGCGCACGAAGGCGAGCGGCATTCCGGCCAGCGCACGCCACGCCTCGGCCGCCGCGTGCGCCGAGCGGTCGCCCTTCAGCCACGCGTCCGCGGGGCGCAGCATCCGCCAGACCACGCCGATCGCCAGCGCGTTCTCGACGAGCACCGCGACCTCGGCCACCGCGAGGATCCGCCAGAGCTGCGCCCGGCTCAGGTCCACATACAGGTCCAGCAGCCACACCCCGCCGGCGACCACGAGGAAAGCAACCTGGAACAGCAGCGCGATGGCGACCCGCGGATAACGGGGGCCGAAGCGGCGAAAAGCCCAGTTGAGCAGGGTGCGCTGCACGGTCTCGATCCTGACGCAGCGAACGTCTATGCGCCACTTGCAGGACGCCGAAAGGCGCCCTGCCGGGCTGGCATCGCACCACATCCGAGCGTGAGGGCGCCGTTGCACCGGCGTCCGGAGACGGACGGAGTCGTTGAGCCGCCCGATCCACCGGCCGGCGTTCCAACGCGCGTCCATCTCAGCCAAAAAACGGCGCGTCCGGGTGCGGACGCGAGTATGCTCTGAGGTGGCTGAGGGCTCCGTCCCCAATCGATGCGGTCTCACGGGAGGCAGCCATTCCCTCCGTTCCACCCCCCAAGCGGCACCCGTACAACCAGTGGGCGCCGGACGCGCGCGCACTCGACCTCGTGGGCGACAAGTGGACGTTGCTGATCGTCCGCGACCTGGTCGCCGGGCCGCGCCGATTCGTCGAGCTTCAGCGGGTCCTTCCGGGGATCTCCACCGAGCAGCTGCGGTCGCGCCTGAATCGCATGGTCGCCGACGGCCTGCTCACTCGCCAGCGCTACCGCGAGGTCCCGCCCCGCGTCGACTACGAGCTCACCGAGCGCGCCCGGGACCTGCTCCCGGTCGTCGGAGCGCTCGCCCGCTGGGGCTCCCGGTGGGCCTGGTCGCCCCCGCGCCCCGACGAGTCCGTCGACATCGGCGCGATCCTGCGCAGCGTGCCGGGCCTGACGATGCCCGAGGACGTCGACGGCATGGTCGAGGTCACGGTCGTCCGCCGCGCGGGCGACATGAAACGCTACGTGCTGACGTCGCGTCACGGCCACGTCGACCTGGCGGAGCGGTCGGCCCCCGAGGCCGACGCGCGGATCGCCGGACCGGAGCGCGCCTGGGTCGAGGCCCTGGGCCCCGACGCGTCCCGTACGGAGCTGGAGGTCACGGGCGACCGCGACATCGCCGACGCGTTCCTCGACGCGCTGGCGCCCGGCGCGGTCCGCGACGCGCCAGTCGCCTAGCGCGCGTCCCGGACGTGGGACTACCCGGCTCGGAAGCCCGAGCCGGGATGCCCGGGGAGGGACTCGAACCCCCATGCCCTTGCGGGCAGCCGGGTTTAAGCCGGCCGTGTCTGACCAGTTCCACCACCCGGGCGCGGCCTTGCGGAGCCTAGCCGCCGGTTTGGCACACTGTCGCCGAACCGCAACTTCGCGGCTCGCCCGCCGTTTCAACGTACGGCGAGCTCGCACCCCGCCGAACACGCGTGGAAGCCTCCGCACTCAGACACTCCGGGGCCGCCGGTCTCCGTGGCCCCACACCGCTGCTGCGCCTGCAGGGCGACGAGCGCTTGGTCGTGCTCACCCGGCGCGGCAACCAGGCGGCCTACGAGGCCCTCGTCGCGCGCTACCAGTCGCGGCTGCTCGCGTTCTGCCGGCACATGCTGCCGTCCCGCGAGGACGCCGAGGACGTCCTGCAGGAGGTCTTCGCCGCCGCGTTCAACGCGATGCTGTCCGACGACCGCCCGATCAACGTCCGGCCGTGGCTGTACCGGATCGCCCGCAACCGCTGCCTGAACCACCTGCGCAAGCAGACCGCGATCGGCGTGGACTCGATGGACGTCCACCTCGCCGACCACGGCACCACGACGGCTGACAAGGTCGACGACCGCGAGGACTTCCGCCAGCTCGTCGCGGACGTGCAGACGCTGGCCGAGACCCAGCGCACCGCGCTGCTGCTGCGCGAGATCGACGCGCTGAGCTACGAGCAGATCGCCGAGGCGATGGAGACCACCGTCCCGTCGGTCAAGTCGCTGCTCGTCCGAGCGCGCGTCTCGCTGGCCGAGGCCGCCGAGGCCCGGCGCCTGACGTGCGAAGAGGTCCGCGGCGAGCTCGGCGAGTGGGCCGAGGGCCTGACGCGCGTGAGCGCGCCCGTGCGCCGCCACGTGCGCAGCTGCACGCGCTGTGCGGCGTTCAAGAAGCAGCTCAAGCAGACCAACAAGGCGCTGGCCGCGGTGTTCCCGGTCGGGCCCCTCCTGCTCTTCAAGAAGTTCCTGCTGGCTCAGGGCGCCGGTGGCGCGGCCGCCGGCGGCGCCGCGGCGACCGGTGGCGCGACGGTCGGCGGCGCGACCGCCGGCTCGGCGCTGTCGGCCGGCGTCGGGGCCGTGGCGACGAAGACCGCCGCCGGCCTGGCCGCCGTGGCGATCGTCACGACGGGCGCGGTCGAGGTGGACCACGTCAAGCACCGCCGCCTGGACCGCCAGGCCGCGGCGGCCGTGCAGGTCGCCCCGGTGCGCGCCGTGATGCCGCCGGTCGCGCCCGCTCCCACGGCCGTGCGCTCCACGCCGCAGCCCTCTCCGGCCGTCGAGCCCGCCGGCTCCCGCGCGGCGGCGAAGGCCAAGGCCGCCGACCGCCCGGCCGCTGCGCCGTCCTCGGCCGTCCCGGCCGTGACCGACACGGCGAGCGCCACGACGCCGGCCTCGACCACGGTGCCCGCGACGCCGCAGGAGGGCTACGACAACACCCGCCTGCCCGACCAGCCCGTTCCGGCCGGAAGCACCGCGCCGGCCGTCAGCGCGCCGCTGGCCGCGGTCGCGCCGGCGCCACCCGAGGCGTCTCAGCCGCCCCCCGCGGCCGGCCCGGCGCCGTCGGAGAGCACGCCGCCGCCGGCCGACCCGGCGCCGTCACCCGGCGCGCCGTCCACGGCCGATCCGGCGCCCGCCGATCCCGCGCCCCCGGCCGACGCGCCGGCGACCACGCCCGCCGCGTCCTCCACCGCGCCCGCGGGCCCGGTCACTCCGTAGGCGCGCGCACGCGGCCGGACCGCGGCCCGCTCAGGGGCGCTCGGTGCCGAACCGGAACGAGCGCAGCGAGGTCTTCAGCCCGCCGTTCTTGCCGACGTCGTCGGCGCGGACGATCGCCGGCGAGCGCTTGGCCAGCACCCAGATGTCGGCGCCCCGGCGCGCGGTGACGCTCGGCAGCAGGAGGACGCGGCGGCCGTAGCCGAGGGCGCCGTCGGAGCGCCGGTACTGGAAGACGATCTCGTAGCCCTGCTGCTTGTTGATGTTCGCGCGGCCGTCGGTGCGCCAGCGGAACTCGGGGAACTGGCGCTCCATCGCGGCCTGCTGCTGGGCGGCGTAGAGCGGCAGGAACCCCGCGGCGTCGCCCCGGTAGGCCGGCAGCGTCAGCTCGCGGACGGAGAACGACTGCTCCCTGGATCCCACGCGCGCCAGCTCGCCCGCGGCGGGCTGCTCCTTGGAGAACGGCGCGCGGTAGACGAAGTTGAAGGCGACCGGCGCGCGGACGATGACGGCGCGCTTGGCGTTGACGCCGCCGCCGCGCAGCAGGAGCGCCCAGAGCACGAGCAGCACGACGAGCGCGCCCAGCGCGGCGAGCCCGACCTGGACGGGGCGCGGCAGCCGGCGCACGCGCGGCCCGAGCAGCTCTGGCAGCGTCGGACCGAACTCGGGGCGGACGGCGGACATCGACGCAGCAGTCTAGGCGGCGACGACGGCCGCCGAGGCGCTCGTGACCAGCGCGCGCGGCAGGTCGGCCGGGTCGACGCCGGCGAGCTGCGGGTGGTCGAGGTCGATGGCGATCGTCGCCGGCTCGCTGCCGTCGAGGCCGAGGCTGGCGCGGCCGTTGGCGACGAGCTCGGCCCACAGGTCGCCGTAGGCCGAGAGCAGGCCGAAGCGGGTCTGGCGCTCGCGGCGCGCGCCGGTCTCCAGCTCGCGGGCCTCCTCGAACGGGTCGACGCGCACCTGCGAGTCCGAGCCGATCGCGAGGCGCACGCCCGCGTCGCGGTAGGCCATCGCGGGCAGGTAGCCGTCGCCGAGGTTGCCCTCGGTCGTCGGGCAGGAGACGACGATGGAGCGCGACGCCGCGAGCAGCTCGACGTCGCGCTCGCTCACGTGAATGCCGTGGACGATGCTCGTCCGCTCGCCGAGGAAGCCGGTCCGGTCCAGCAGCTCGATCGGCGTGCAGCCGTGCTCGGCGCGGCACTCCTCCAGCTCACGGCGCTGCTCGTGGGCGTGGACGTGGCGGACGAGGCCGTGCGCGTCGGCGTACGCGGCGATGGCCGCAAGCCACGGGGCGGGCACGGCGCGGACGCTGTGGGCGGCGATGCCGACGTGGACGCCGGCCCGGTGCTGGGCCCAGACGCGCAGGCGGTCCACGCGCTTCAGGAACGTCGCGACGTCGGGATCGCAGAAGCGCCGCTGGCCGGCCTGCGGCGGGCGGTCCGCTCCGTCCCAGCCGTCGCGGTGGTAGGCGGCGGGCAGCAGCACGATCTCCAGCCCGGCGGCCACCGCGGCCTCCGCGACGGCCAAGGCCATGGTGTTGCTCTCGGGGTACGGCGTGCCGTCGGGCCGATGGTGGACGTAGTGGAACTCGCCGACGGCGCCGTACCCCGCGGCGCGCATCTCGTCGTACAGCCGCTCGGCCCCCTCCGCCATCGACTCCGGCGTCTGCTCGCCCGCCAGCCGGAACATTTCGGTGCGCCACGACCAGAAGTCGTCCCGCGCATGCGCCGCGGGCGCCGGCCGCTCGCCCACGCCGCGCAGCCCGAGCTGGAACGCGTGGCTGTGGGCGTTGGGCATGGCCGGGACGTCGCGGCGGCGGCCGGAGGTCATACCAGCCCCTCCAGGGTGGAGAGGATCAGGGTCGCGGCGGCCGCGGCGTCGCCGAGGTCGACGTGCTCGGCGGCGGCGTGGCTGACGCCGGTCGGGTTGCGCACGAGGACCATCGCGGCCGGCAGGCGCGGGGCGAGCACGCCGGCGTCGTGGCCCGCCCAGCAGAGGACGTCGGGGCACGGCGCGTCGCCGGCGGCGGCCCGGAGGCGCGCGCGCAGGTCGCCGTCGAACGTCACGCCCGCGCCGCGGGACTCGACCGTCACGGCGATCGCGACGCCGGTGCCGGCGGCCAGCTCGGTCGCCCGGGCGTTCACCGCGGCGAGCCACGCGTCGAGCGCGGCCGGGTCCGCGGCGCGGGCGTCGAGCCAGACCGTGACGTGCGCGGGGATGCTCGTCAGCGCGTTGGGCGCCACCAGGATGCGGCCCGCGGTGCTGCGCATCGGCGGATCGGCGTCGACCGCGGCGCGCAGCTCGTCGGCGGCGACGACGAGGCGCGCGGCGGCGGCGAGCGCGTCGCGGCGGTCCTCGGGCGGCGTCGTGCCGGCATGGTCGGAGGCGCCGTCGAACGTGACCCGGGCGCGCAGGCGCGAGGCGAGCGCCGTGACGATCCCGGCGGGCGCGCCCTCGCCCGCCACGTCGCGCGACTGGTCGATGTGCAGCTCGACGAAGCCGCGCAGGTCGCCCAGCGCGGGGGGCGCGGCGGCCAGGCCATCGGGATCGATGCCGGCGTCGCGCAGGGCGGCGGCCAGCAGGACGCCGTCGTCGTCGCGGCGCCGGAGCACGTCCTCGACGTCGAGCGTCCCGGCCAGTGCGCGGCTGCCGAAGGTCGGCGTGTTGAAGCGCGCGCCCTCCTCGTCGGCGAACGAGACGACCGCGAGCGGGACCCTCGCCGCCGCGGCGATCGCGAACGCCGCGGCCACGCCGAGCGCGCCGTCGTAGGCGCCGCCGTCGCGGACGCTGTCGGTGTGCGAGCCGACCGCCCACCACGGACCCGGACGGTCCGGGACGGCCCAGCGGTTGCCGGCCGCGTCGCGCGAGACGATCAGCCCCAGGCCCGCCGCCTGCGCGGAGAACCAGGCGCCGGCCGCCGCGTCCTCCGGCGTCCAGGCCAGGCGGTTGGTGCCCGCCGCGCTCAGGCCGATGGAGCGCAGGCCGCTCAGCCGCGCCTCGAGGTCGGCGGCGGTGATCGCCGCCGCCGCGCTCACGCCGGCACCCGCCACGCCTGGTCGGGCCGGACGTGGACGACCTCGCCACCGGCGACGACCAGCGCGACCGGGTTGTGGCCCAGGCGGTAGGGCACGTGCTCGATCGGGGCGTCGAGGAGCACGACGTCGGCGCGCTTGCCGACCTCCAAGGACCCCAACTCGCCGTCGAGCCGCAGCACCCACGCCGCGTTGAGCGTGATGGCGGCCAGCGCCTCGCGCACGGTCCAGCGGTAGCGGCGCACGGCCAGGCCGACGATCAGCGGCAGCGACACGACCGGCGACGTGCCGGGGTTCGCGTCGGTGGCCAGCACGCCGATCGCCCCGGCGTCGGCCAGCGCCCGGCCCGGCGCGACGCGCTCGTCGCCCAGCAGCTCGGCGGCCGGCAGCAGCACGGCGGCGCACTCGGCGGCGGCCAGCGGCGCGAGGTCGTCGGGGTGCAGGCAGGCGAGGTGGTCGACCGAGCGCGCGCCGGCGGCCAGCGCGACGGGCACCGAGCGCATGGTCGAGAACTGCTCGACGTGCGCGCGCAGGTCGCGGCCGTTGGCCGCCGCGATCGCCCCCATGCGCTCGAGGTGCTCGAGCCCGAACGCCACCGACTCCACGTAGATGTCCAGCGCGGTCGCCACCGTCTGCGGCACGAGCGCCTCGACGGCGTCCATCCACCCGTCCGCGTCCCGGCCCGGCGGGACCGCGTGGGCCAGCAGCGCCGTCGAGGTCGTCGTCTGGACCACGCGCTCGCCGAGCTCGGCGGCCAGCGCCAGCGCGCGCAGCTCGCCGGCCTCGCTGAGCCCGTAGCCGGACTTGCCCTCGAACGTCGTGGTGCCGTGCGCGAGCATCTCGGCGGCCAGCAGCTCGGCCTGCTCGAGCACCTCCTCGTCGCCGGCGTCGGCGAACGCCCGCGCCGACGCCGCGATCCCGCCCCCCGCCCGCGCGATCTCCTCGTACGGCCGCCCCGCGACCTTCATCGCGTACTCGTCCGCGCGCCACCCGGCGAACGGCAGATGCGTGTGGGCGTCCACGAACCCTGGGACGATCGCGCAGCCCGAGGCGTCGATGCGCCTCACGCCCACGCCGGCCGCCGCGGCCTCGAACCCCACGATCCGCCCACCGTCGGCCACGACGTCGCCGGGCTCGACCCGCAGCTGCGCCGCGCGATCCAGCCGCAGATACGGCAACCCGTCCTCGGGCGGCCGCACGACCTGCGCGGCGCCCTCGATGCTCAGCGGCGTCACGCGGCGGGAGCGTCCAGCATCGGGATGTCCAGCCCGAGGCGCCGCGCGGCGTCCTGCGCCTCGGGATAGCCGGCGTCGACGTGACGGGCGACGCCCATGCCGGGATCGGCGGTCAGCACGCGGCGCACCCGCTCGGCGCCCTCGACGGTGCCGTCGGCCACCACCACCTGGCCGGCGTGGATCGACTTGCCCATCCCGACGCCGCCGCCCTGGTGGATCGACACCCACGACGCGCCGGTCGCGACGTTGATCATGGCGTTGAGCAGCGGCCAGTCGGCCACGGCGTCCGAGCCGTCGAGCATCGCCTCGGTCTCGCGCTCGGGCGAGGCGACCGAGCCCGCGTCGAGGTGGTCGCGCCCGATCACGATCGGCGCGCGCAGCTCGCCCGACGCCACCATCTCGTTGAACCGCAGCCCGGCCAGATGCCGCTCCCCGGCCCCGAGCCAGCAGATGCGCGCCGGCAGCCCCTGGAACCGGACGTGCTCCTGGGCCAGGCGGATCCAGCGCGCGATGTGCTCCTGGTCGCCGAAGAGCTCGAGGATCGCGGCGTCGGTGGCGTGGATGTCGGCGGGATCGCCCGACAGCGCGGCCCAGCGAAACGGCCCCTTGCCCTCGCAGAACAGCGGCCGGATGTAGGCCGGGACGAAGCCGGGGTAGGCGAACGCGTCGGCGTCGCCGTGCGCCGCAGCGAGGCCCCGCAGCGCGTTGCCGTAGTCGAACGCCTCGGCGCCCGCGGCCTGGAGGTCGCGGATCGCCGCGACGTGCCTCAGGGCGCTCTCCCCGACGCGTCGCAGGTACTCGTCCTGGTCGCGCGCGCGCAGCACGTCTGCCTGCTCGATCGTCAGCCCCGCCGGCAGGTAGCCGATCAGCGGGTCGTGCGCGCTGGTCTGGTCGGTGACGACGTCTACTGGCGCGCCGCGGCGCACGAGCTCGGGCAGCACCTCGGCGGCGTTGCCGAGCAGGCCGATCGACAGCGGCCGGCCCTCGGCGACCGCGGCGGCGCAGCGCGCCAGCGCGTCGTCGAGGTCGGCGGCGCGCTCGTCCAGGTAGCCCGTCTCGATCCGCCGCTCGATCCGGTGGCGGTCCACCTCGAGGCACAGCGCCACGCCGCCGTTCATCGTCACCGCCAGCGGCTGGGCGCCGCCCATCCCGCCCAGGCCCGCGGTGACGACGAGCCGCCCGGCGAGCGTGCCGCCGAAGCGCTTGCGCGCGACCGCGGCGAACGTCTCGTAGGTGCCCTGCAGGATCCCCTGGCTGCCGATGTAGATCCACGACCCGGCGGTCATCTGGCCGTACATCATCAGCCCGGCGGCGTCCAGCTTGCGGAAGTGCTCCCACGTCGCCCAGTCGCCGACGAGGTTGGAGTTGGCGATCAGCACGCGCGGCGCGCGGTCGTGCGTCTCGAAGACCGCGACCGGCTTGCCGGACTGCACGAGCAGCGTCTCGTCGCCGGCCAGCCGCAGGAGGACGTCCTTGATCGCCGCCAGCGACCGGTGGTCGCGCGCCGCCTTGCCGATGCCGCCGTAGACCACCAGCTGGTCGGGGTTCTCCGCGACGTCGGGATGGAGGTTGTTCTCCAGCATCCGCAGCGCGGCCTCCTGCTGCCATCCGCGGCAGCGCAGCGCCGGTCCGTGGGTCACCGACATCGGTCAGGGTCCTCTCGTGGGTTCGGGCGCCGCGGCGAGGAGCTCGTCCAGCAGCGCGGTGAACGTGCCGGCGGCCACCAGCTCGGCGACCGCCGCGACGTCGCCGGCCGGCGGGCGGTCGCAGTCCAGCGGCGCCACGACCGTGCGCACCGCCGCGTGGGCGGCGAGCGTGCCGTGCCCGGCGTGGCCGCCGTCGCGGCGCGCGCGCAGGTCCACCGCCTGGCATCCGCACACCAGCTCGGCGGCCACGATCGTCTCGATCCGGTCCAGCGACTCCATCAGCGTGTTGGCGGCGAGCATCGCATTGGAGGCATGATCCTCCTGGTTGTCGGAGACGACCACGCTGTCGCACGCCACCGGATGGGCCAGCAGGCGCAGCTCGCTCACCAGGCCGGCGGCCGTGTACTGCAGGATCATGTAGCCGCTGGCGCCCGGGTGCTCGGTCAGGAACGGCGGCAGCGCGCCGTTGGTGCTCGGCGAGACCAGCCGGTAGGTGCGGCGCTCCGAGACGGAGCCCAGGTCGGCCAGCGCGGCGCGCATCGTGTCGCAGGCCATCGCCAGCGCCTGCGCGTGGAAGTTGCCCGACGACAGCACCTCGGCGGGGTCGTCGAAGACCAGCGGGTTGTCGGTGACCGACGTCAGCTCGCCCTCGACGATCGTGGCGAAGAAGCTCCCGGCCGTCCGCGCGGCGCCGTGGATCTGCGGCGCGCACCGCAGCGAGTAGGGATCCTGCAGGCGCAGGGGCGCCGCGGCGTGCGCCGGCCGGTCGCGCCCCGCGAGCATCGTCCGGAGGTGCTGTGCCGAGCGCGCCTGGCCCGGCAGGTGATGGAGCGCGTGGACGCGCGCGTCGAGCGCCGGCAGTGCTCCGTCGAGGACGTCGAAGGCCACCGCGGCCGCGACGTCGGCCGCCGCCAGCACGTGGCGCACCCGCACGGCGGCCAGCGCCGCGATCGCCGCCGGGAACGAGGTGCCCGACAACAGCGCGAGCGCCTCGCGCCCGTCGAGCGGCAGCGGGGCGAGCCCGACCGAGCGCAGGCCCGCGGCGCCGCGGACCACCCGCCCGCGCGCGTCGCGGACCTCGCCCTCGCCGATCAGCGGCAGGTAGGCGTGCGCCGCCGGCGCCAGCTCGCCCACCGGCCCGAGCGACCCGGCCGGCACGCGCGGCACCACGTCGGCGTTGAGCAACGCGGCGATGGCCAGCAGCAGCTCTGGGCGCACGCCCGAGTGCGCGCACGCCAGCGTGCTCAGCCGCGCCGCCAGCGCCGCGCGCACGAGCTCCGGCGCCAGGTCGCGCCCGACCCCCGCCGCGTGGCTGCGCAGCAGTGACCGCGCCGCCTCCTGCGTCCGCCCCACGTCGGCCGGCTCGGTGACCAGCGCGCCGACGGCCGTCGTCAGCCCGTAGACCGGCGCGCCCGCGGCCACGGCCTCCTCCAGCGACGCGCGGTTGCGCGCCACCGCCGCGAGCGTCAGCGGCGCGAGCTCGACCCGCGCGGCGCCGTGCGCGATCGCCCACAGCGCGTCCAGCCCCAGGCGCCCGTCGACCACCACGCCGGGCACCGGACGGCGCGCGGTGGACCGGCCGATCCCGGCGCCCGGCACGGCCCCGGCCCGGTCCTAGGCCGCCGCGGCGGCGGGCCGCAGCTCCTCGACGTAGGAGATCGACGCGCGGCGCAGCAGCCCGTCTTCGGCGACCGTGTAGGCGCCCATGCGCGACAGCGGCGGCGAGTAGGCGTGGATCGAGACCGCCGGCGCGTCGGCGTCCTGGAGGACGCGATGGACGTGCGAGGCGTCGAAGTCGAACGCCTCGCCGGCGCGATGGCGCCTGCGGGCCGAGGTGCCGTCGATGCGCAGCTGCTCCTCGACCAGCTCGCCGGCGACGACCGCCACGGCGCCCTGGGAGACGTCGTGGTCGTGGAAGCCCGTGTCGTTGCCGCTCATCCACGAGATCACCCAGATGTCGACGTGCGCGTCGCGCCACAGCTCCTCGTAGTGGCGGTCCTCGCCCTCGGTGCGGACGAGGTGGCGCCAGCGGTCGGGCTGGGCGGCGATGGCGGTGACGAGGGCGTTGAGCTCGGAGCGGGAGAGGTCCTGCGTCAGCTCGGCCATCAGCGGCGTGATCATGCGGTGCGTCCTGGATCGAGGAGGTGTCCGGGCAGTGATGCGGTTCACTGAACCGGTTCAGTGAACCGGTTCAGAGGTATGTCACCTGGCGGGTCCGAAGTCAAGGGCCTGCCGGTCCAGAGGGGTACGCTCTGCGCGGTGGCCGAACGACCGAGGCAGCGCACGACGATCCGGCAGCTCGCCGAGCACACGGGCCTGTCCCCAGCTGCGGTGAGCTACGCGCTGCGCGGCATGCACGTCTCGGCCGAGACCGAGGAGCGCGTGCGCCGCGCCGCCGACGAGCTGGGCTACGAGGCCGATCCCATCGCGCGCGCCCTGGCCGGGGGCGAGACCGGCGTCGTCGGCCTGCTCGTGGGCAGCCTCGCGGACTTCTGGAACCAGGAGCTGGTGCGAGCGGTCCAGCGCTCGCTGTACACCGCCGATCGCAGCACGCTGGTCGCCGACGCCGACGGCGAGCCCGCGCGCGAGCTGGAGATGGCCAAGCGCCTCGTCGACCAGCGCGTCGACGGCCTCGTCGTCGTGCCGATCGGCCCCAGCTCGGGTGGCTGGGCCTCGATCGCCGAGCAGACCCCGACGGTCACCATCGGCGACGCGCTGCCCGGCGTCGCGCCCGCCGGCGAGGTCGTCTTCGACAACGTCGGCGGCGTCGCCGAGACGCTGCGCCACCTCGGGGCGCTCGGCCACCGCCGCGTCACCGTCCTCTCATGGGCCGTCACGACCTCGCCAGACCGCCAGGCCGAGCGTGTCGTCGCCGAGCAGGCCCGCGCGCTGGGGATCGCCTGCGACGTCGTCGCCTGCGCCTACTCGCTCGACGGCTCCATGCCCCTCGCGCTCGAGCTGCTGCGCGGCGAGGACCGCCCGACCGCCGTCTTCTGCCTGTCGGAGTCGATCGCCTACGGCGTGTACGTCGCGTGCGCCGAGCTCGGGCTCTCGATCCCCGGCGACGTCGCCGTGGCCGGCTTCGGCGACCATCCGATGTCGCGGCTGCTGGCGCCCCCGCTGACCTCGACGTTCTGGGACGTCGAGCTGGCCGCCGAGCTGGCGACCAGCTTCCTGCTGCAGGCGATCGCGGCCGACGGCCCGCAGGAGACGCTGCGCGAGGTCATCCCCGCGCAGCTGGTGACGCGCGCCTCGACGGGCTCCGAGCGCCTGGAGCGCGCGCCTACGTCGCCAGCAGCCCGATGACCTTCAGCCGGCGCGACAGCGCCTGCATCGCGAACGCGCGGGTCTCGTCGACCGACACGCCGAACAGCGTCGGGGCGTCGTCGCCCGCGTCGCCCATCCACTTGGGCTTGAGCACGCCGTCGGCGACCGGGGCGACCTCGGTCAGCGTGCGCTGGATCGCCTCGCGGTAGCGGTCGTCGCGGCGCGCCATGTGGCGCAGGAACCAGGCGCCGAACGCGACGTGGCGGTGCTCGTCGCGGGCGACGTTCGTGAACCCCTCCACGAAGGCGGGCAGCGTGCCCTGCTGCTCGTTGTAGTCGATGATGAAGTGCTGACCGGTGAGGGCGAGCATCCCCTCGACGATCATGTGGTAGATCGTGACGAACTCGCAGGCGCACTCGAGGTCGTCGGGCGCGACCGCCAGACGGTCCGCCTTGCCCTTGAGCATCTCGTCGAAGAGCACGGTGAACTCGGGGTTGACGTGCGCGGAGGTCTCCTCCAGGCGCGCCTGCAGCGACGTGCTCTCCAGCACTCCGACCTCGGTGTAGAAGCGATCGAAGAACGCGACGTGGCGCGCCTCGTCGGCGATCTGCGTGGAGAGGAAGATGCGCATGTCCTCGTCGGGCACGGCGCGCATCAGCGGCGCCAGCTCGCTCTGGACGCGCTGCTCGCCGATGAAGAACGAGCTGAGGCCGTACATGCGCTGGAAGCGCTCCTCCTCGCCGATGCGCTCGTGCCAGTCGATGCGGTCCTGCGTGAAGTCGAGGTCCTGCGTCGCCCAGTGCTGGCGCTCCCACAGCAGGTAGAGCTCGCGCGGGCCGAGCAGCGGCGCCTCCCCGCGATCGGCGCGCTCGTCCAGCGCCGGGTCGCTGGTCTCGCGGAAGTCGTCGCGGTCGGTGCGCTTGGTCGCCTGCTCGGTCACGGGTCAGCTCCTTGCACTCGGTGGGAGGCGTGAGCGTAGCGCGGTCCTGGCTGGCTGGCCAGTCGAGCCGCCGGTCCTCCGCGATCGCCGGCATCCGCGCGATCCGTGCGCGATTGACCCCCATATGCGGGGTCGATCCGACATGCGTTTTCGGATCCCGGCGTCCCGCGCGATCCGTGCGCGATCGACCCCCATATGCGGGGTCGATCCGACATGCGTTTCGTTCATGGGCGCCGGCGACCTCGCGAAGCTGCGATTCACGCCCGAACGATCCCCTCACGGCGCCGACGGCAGACCGACCTGGCCGGCGCCCCCGCCGGCGCCTCGTCGTCATCGCCGCCGGACCACGCCGCGCAGCCCGTCCAGCGCCTGAGCTGAACGCCACTCGTGACCCGCGTCCCGGGCGTCGCGGAGACCCCGTCGCCGCCGGCCGCATCCGTCGTCATCGCCCTCGAACCAGGGCTGCACCGGCGTGGCGCCCGAGCGGCGCGCCCCGGCGCTCGCGGAAGGACGGTCCCTACGGCCCCGGATCGCCCCCGCTGACCACGTGCAGCGTCGCCTTGCCGCCGGCCGCGGTGCTGACCGCGTAGTCGCCGGGCTTCAGGCCCGGGAGCTGCTTGCGTGCGGTGCCGCCGGCGGCGACGTCGATGCGCCCGGCCCCGGGCACGGCGACGGTGACGGTCTGCGCGCCGCCCTTCGCCGACAGCGCGAGGTCGATCGCCAGGAACGCCGGCACCGTGATCTGCGGCGGGGAGATCGTGGCGTCGGTCAGCGTGAAGCTCGCCGGCACGCGCGCGGCCTCCTCGTCGCCGGCGCCGCCGGGCGCCTGCTCGCCCCCGGCGGGCGTGCCGCCGTTGTCGTCGGGCGCCTGCTCGCCGCCGGACGGGACGCCGGCGGTCGCCGTGGGCGTCGTCGTGGTCGACGCGGGCGGGGCCGTCGGCGTGGTGGCCGTCGGCACGGTCGCCGGCGTCGAGGACGGCGCCTCGCTGGTCACCGACGCGGGAGGCTCGCCGACCACCGTCGCCGTGCGCTCGTCGCCGCCGCAGGCAGCCGCCGTCAGCGAAAGCGCGAGCCCGGCGAGCAGCGTCGCGCGCCGGCGGCTGCCGCGTAGCGCCGCGCGTGTCACTGGCCGATCGAGAACATCGACTCGAGGTCGTGCTCGGAGAAGGCCTCGAACGCGACCATCGTCTGCGTGCGGCTCACCCCCGACAGCTTGACCAGCTGGCCGGTGATGACCTCGGCCAGCTGCTCGTGGTGCGGCACGCGGACGATCGCGACGAAGTCCCACTCGCCTGTCACCGAGTAGGCCTCGGCCACCCCGTCCAGGCCGGCGAGCTCGCTGCCGAGCGTCGTGAGCGCGTCGCGATCGGCCTCGATGAGCACGACCGCGTGGGTCATAGCTCGTGCGCCTGCCCCGGATCGAGGACGATGACCTCGGCGTAGCCGGCGTTCTGCACGTCGGTCTTGAACGCCTGCGCGTCGGTCTCGATCGCCGGGAACGTGTTGTAGTGGTCGGGGATGATCTGGTCGGCCTTGATCAGGTCGGCCGCGACGACGGCGTCGAAGCGATCCATCGTGTAGTGGCCGCCGATGGGCACGACCGCCAGGTCGATGTGACCCCGCAGGGCCGGCAGCGCCAGGTCGCTGAACAGCGCCGAGTCGCCCACGAAGTAGATGCGCTTGTCGCCCATCTCGATGACGAGGCCCGCGGGCGTGTTGACCGTGCCGGCCGGCGTCGTCGAGGTGTGCCACGCCGGCGTGAGGCGGACGGTGGCCCAGCCGAGGTCGGCCGTGCCGCCGATGTTGGGGTCGATGACGTTCTCGACCCCGGCTTCGGACAGCTCGCCGGCCAGCTCGACGATCGCGACGACCGTCGCGCCGGTGCGCTCGGCGATCGCGACCGTGTCCCCGAGATGGTCGCTGTGGCCGTGGGTGAGGAAGATCGCGTCGGCGGCGACCTCGTCGGCGGTGGCCGTCGCCTTCGGGTTGCCGGTGAGGAACGGGTCGACGAGGGCGGTCTTGCCGTCGTGCTCGAGCGCGAACGCTGCGTGGCCCAGGAACGTGATCTTCATCTAGGAGCTCTCCTCTGAGGGGTCGACGTCGTACAGCTCTCGTGCCAGCTCCAGCCCCACCGCGACGCCGACGAGCATGCTCAGCCGCGTCTCCTCGGCGATCAGCGTGCGCAGCGCGTTGAGGCGGGCCGGGCCCTCCTCGGTCTCGGCGACGCTGGTCACCTGGGCCTCGTGCGCCTCGCCGAACCAGCCGCCGGCCGCGAGCGCCTCGTTGAGCACGCGCTGCAGGCCCGGCGCGGCGTGCGTGACGATCTCCTGCGCGTGCGTGAAGCGGTCGGCGTCGTCGGTCAGGGCCGCGACGGCGGCGTCGACCTGTTCAGCGGTGAATCGGCGGGCGGGCACTCGAACGCAGCCTAGAAGACCGGGCCTTCTAGCGGCGCGTGTCGGTGCCCCGGAGCAGCATCAGTCCGGCGAGGGCGCCGAGGACCAGGCCGGCGGCGCTGGCCACGGCGCTCGCGCCCGGCACGACGGCCGGCATCGCGGCGACCATCACGCCGAGGACGAGGGCGCCGAGCAGATCGCCGTCGTGCTCGACGTCGTGGCGGGCGCGCAGGATGTCGGGCAGCGCCCAGGCGGCGAGCATGCCCAGCGCGGCGCCCGGGGCGCCGAAGACCAGGTCGTTGGCGCCGAGTGCCACGGCGATCGCGTTGCCGCCGATCCCGCACGCCAGGAACAGGGCGATCACCAGCACCGGCCCGTGGCGCAGCTCGAGGCGCCAGCCCGCGATGCCGAGCGGCAGCAGCACCGCGAGCTGATACCAGCTGTTCGGATAGACGAAGGCCGAGGTGACGTACTTCCAGGCGTCGCCGCTCAGCGAGGCGAGCGCCAGATCGGCGTCGGTGACGAACGGCAGGACGAGGAAGCCGATGAGCGACAGCGCGAGCAGCAGGTACGTCGCGTTCGGCCGGCCCATCGGGTCGCCGCGGATGCCCGGGATCTCGTTCGTGCGCAGCGGCGTGAGCGTCGGGCGCACCCCGCGGCGCGGCGCGCGCGGAGACGCCTCGCCGGATCGGCGGTCGATCTTCGGGGCTCGCTTGCGCAGCCGGGTCCCGCAGTACGGGCACTCGGTGATGTACGGGCTGACCTCCGACCCGCACTTCTTGCAGACAACGAACAGGTCGGGCGTCCCGGCCATCTCACCTCGATTCTAGGACCCCAGAGCTCCAGTGCGCGAGCCGCGGGCCGATCATCTGATCGTGCGGCGTCTTCGGGACTTCCAGATCGTCGATCTCCGCGCCTCCAACGGCGGTGCGACGTGCCGCGTCGTGGCCGTCGGCGGCGGGGACGTCGTGCTCGAGCCCGAGGTCCCGGAACACGCCGCAGCGCTGGGGCTGCCGGCCCGCGCGACGCTGAGCTTCGACACCGAGCGCCACCCCGTGCTGCTGTCGGGCATGGCCGACGCGGGCCCGATTCCGGGCACGCACCGCTTCTGGGTCACCGACGATGTGGGCGTCCGGCCGCTCCGCCTGCGCCCGCGGTTGAACGCCGACCTGTCGGTCCGCGTGACGCCGCTGGACGAGCACGGACGCCGGACCGGCTTCCCGGCGCCGCTCGTGACGCTCGACGTCAGCGCCGGCGGCATCCGGATCGCCGGCCACCACGCGGCGGCGGGATCGATGATGGCCGTCGAGCTGACCGTGCCCGGGCTGCCGCAAGCGGTGTGCTGCCAGGCGCGCGCGGTGCGCGCCGTGGACGGCGGGACCGCGGTCACGTTCTGCGACCTCGACGCCGGCGTCGAGGCGGAACTCGACCAGCTGATCTTCGCCGTGCGCCAGCGCGTGGCGCGCGAGGCGTTCGCCGCCGCGGCGGCGAAGGCGCGGTCGCGACCCGCAGACGACGAGTAGGAGGCCGGGTCCCTAGGGGACCGCGGGTACGAGCCCCTGGGCGAGTACCCGCAGCGAAACGAGCCCCCTGGGCGAGGCTTCGCCTAGGACTCGCCGTCGCCCGACGTGGCGGCGACGATCTCGGCCATGACCTCGCGCAGGTCGTGGTTGGCCTCGTAGACGATGAGCTGGCGTGCAGCGCCGTTGCCGCGCGACAGGAGGTCGTCGACGCCCGCCAGGTCGTCGGCCGACCCGAGGTCCTGCGCGTGCTCGCGCAGGCGGTCGACCAGCCGGCGCGCCAGCGCCTTGGTCGCGATCCGCTCGTTGGAGGGCAGGTCGACCAGCTCGCCCTCGAGCCCGTGCCGCGCCGCCAGCCAGCGGTTCTCGTCGAGCATCTGCCACGGGTACTCGCCGAGGTGCGTCCCGGCCTCGTAGTGCTCGGCCAGCTCCTTGACCATCGCCTGGATGAGCGCCGCGAGGCCGAGCGTGTGCTCCACGCGCGTCTGCGCGTCGCACGCACGGATCTCGACGGTGCCGAGGTTCGGGTGCGGGCGGACGTCGTACCAGAGGTAGGTGTAGTCCTCCATCACGCCGCTGGACACCATGAACTCGATCTGGCGCTCGTAGTCGGCCCAGTCGCGGTAGGACGGCGGCACGCCCACGCGCGGGAACGCGCGGAAGATCGGCAGGCGCGTCGAGGCCATCCCGGTCCCGTCGCCGCGCCAGAACGGCGAGTTGGCGCTGAGGGCCAGCAGCACCGGCAGGTGCACGCGCATCCCGTTGGCGACGTGGATCGCCTTGTCGGGGTCGTCGAGGCCGACGTGGACATGCAGGCCGAAGATGAGCTCCTGGCGCGCGACGAAGCGCAGCGCGCTGACCAGCTCGCGGTAGCGCGACCGCGCGGCGATGCGCTGGTCCTCCCAGAGGGCGAACGGGTGCGTGCCGGCGGAGCCGACGGTGAGCCCGCGCTGCCCGGCGGTGTCGCGGACCTGCCGGCGCAGCGCACGGAGCTGCGCGCCGGCCTCGGCGGTGTTGGCCGCGGGGTTGGTGGCGATCTCCAGCACGGACTCCATGAGCTCGGGCTTGATCTCACCGTCGATCGACTTCGTCGACGGAGCCCGCGCGTCCTCCAGGAGGGACTCGATCGCGTTGACGAGCTCGAACGACTCGCCGTCGACGATCATGAGCTCCTCCTCGATGCCGATCGTGTAACTCGGCCCGGTGAAGTGATGCTCCATCTGCCGCCGCACCCTACCGGGGGTTTGACGCCCTGTCGCGGGGCAAGCCCGCCACGGCTCCGGCTCTATGATCGGTAGTCCCTGCCATGACCCCTTTGGAGGACAGACCGTGACCACCGACGTGCTCAGCGGATCGCGTCTCGAGGAGCTGCTCGGCGATGAGGCCGAGTCGCTGCTGCAGCATCGCAGCACCACCATCGACGCTTCCCTGCTTCATCTTCCCGGGCCGGACTTCGTCGACCGGGTCTTCAGCATCACCGACCGGTCGCCGACCGTCCTGCGCAACCTGCAGTGGCTGTTCGACCACGGCCGCCTCGGCGGGACGGGCTACGTCTCGATCCTGCCCGTCGACCAGGGCATCGAGCACTCGGGCGGCGCGAGCTTCGCGCCCAACCCGAAGTACTTCGATCCCGAGAACCTCGTCGAGCTCGCCGTCGAGGGCGGGTGCAACGCCATCGCCTCGACGGTCGGCGTCCTCGGCGCGGTCAGCCGCAAGTACGCCGACCGGCTGCCGTTCATCGTCAAGCTCAACCACAACGAGCTGCTGACCTACCCCAACGGCGCCGACCAGATCATGTTCGCCTCGGCCCAGCGGGCGGCGGACATGGGCGCGGTGGGCGTCGGCGCGACGATCTACTTCGGCTCCGAGCAGAGCGACCGGCAGATCGTGGAGGTCTCGCGGGCGTTCGAGGAGGCGCACCGCCTCGGCATGTTCACCGTGCTCTGGTGCTACCTGCGCAACAACGCGTTCAAGCAGGGCGACACCGACTACCACCTGGCGGCCGACCTGACGGGCCAGGCCAATCACCTGGGCGTCACGCTGCAGGCCGACATCATCAAGCAGAAGCTGCCGGAGACCAACGGCGGCTACCTGGCGCTGAACAAGCTCAACGGGGCGTACGGCAAGACGAGCAAGCTGGTCTACGAGCAGCTCACGACCGACCACCCGATCGATCTCACCCGCTACCAGCTGATCAACTGCTACATGGGGCGCTCCCCGCTGATCAACAGCGGCGGCGCCTCCTCGGGCGCGACCGACCTCGCCGAGGCCGTCCGCACCGCGGTCATCAACAAGCGCGCGGGCGGCACGGGCCTCATCAGCGGGCGCAAGGCGTTCCAGCGCCCGCTCGACGAGGGCGTCGAGCTGCTGCACGCCATCCAGGACGTGTACCTGTCGCCGGACGTGACCATCGCGTAGGAGACCGTGTCGCTATCGCGACTGGGGACCCACCTCCGGCGGCGACGGCTGGCCGTCGTGGGCTCGGCCTCGCCGGCCGCCTACGGCACCCCTAACCGTGCCGTCACCGTGACGGCGCCGCGCAGCTCCGCGCAGGCGCCGTCACGGAGCTGCAACGGCGCGCCCGTCGCGCCCGTCGCACGACCTAGGGTCACGGGCCGATGCGTCGCGCTCTTCCCTGGATCCTCGTCGTCCTCCTCGCCGCCGGCTACGGCCTCGGGCGCGGTGCGGGCGGCTCGCCGGACTCGCGCGCCGGCTCGACCCAGACCGCGCGCGTGCTGCGCGTGGTCGACGGGGACACGATCCTCGTCGCCCTCGGCGGGAAGACCGAGCGCGTGCGCTACATCGGGATGGACACGCCCGAGACGGTCAAGCCGCGCGCGCCGGTCCAGTGCTTCGGCAAGAAGGCCTCCGCGGCCAACGAGCAGCTCGTGGACGGGCGCGCCGTGCGACTGGTGGCCGACGCCGAGGCGCGCGACCGCTACGGCCGGATGCTCGCCTACGTCTACCGGGCCTCCGACGGCGTGTTCGTCAACGCGGAGCTGGTGCGCCGCGGGTACGCCCGGCCACTGAGGATCGCCCCGAACGTGCGCTACGCCGCACGCTTTCGGGCGCTCGCGCGCGACGCGCAGCGGGCCCGGCGAGGGTTATGGAGCGCCTGCGAGAGGTAGGCTGGGAACCGATGCGCATGCGTCAGAGCCTGGCCCAGCTGGAACGGGCCTTCGTCGACGAGATGGAACAGGACCGCGATCGGGCCGAGCGCCTGCACCGCGAGGCGGTCGTGCGCGCGCGCAAGCGCCAGCTGGACAAGACCCACAAGCGCGGCTCGATGCGCTTCGGACTGCTCGTCCTCATCCTCGTCGCCACGGCGGTGCTGGTCACCGTCGCGATGTTCGAGACGCTGTACTACGTCATGGGGTGATCGCCCAGGGGGCGATCACCTTGCGAAGAATCGCCTGGCGGCGATTTTCGCGGGCCCGGGCGGGCCGGCTCATGGGGTGATCGCCCAGGGGGCGATCACCTTGCGAAGAATCGCCGGGCGGCGATTTTCGCGAGGCCTGGAGGGCTACTCGGCTGCGGTGCCGAGCTTGCGCAGCGCTTCGTTGACTTCGCCGCGGGGATCCTCGGAGGCGGCGGCGCCGTTGCGCTCCTGCTGGATCTCGAGGTAGACCTCCTTGCGGAACACCGGGATGTCCCGTGGGGCCTGGATCCCGATGCGCACCTTCTCGCCCATGATGGACAGCACCGACACCTCGATGTCGTCACCGATCATGATGCTCTGGTTGGACTTTCGTGTCAGTACGAGCATGGTGTGACGCCTCCCAACGTCCCTGCCACCG
>NZ_DATHDY010000111.1:0-2500 GCF_035318805.1 Baekduia sp. | reverse complement strand
CCCCACCGAGACGGTCTGAACCGGCCCCCGCGCACACGCCCACGACTCCGACCTACTCACACACCCGCGACAAGACGGCCAACCGGCCGATCACGCCGCCCACCCCGCCCACGCGCGATCAAACGGTGGATCGAGGCTTAGTCGACTCACGGCGTGAACTCCCCTCCCCCATTTTGCGGCGCGGCCGCCGGCTGCTGCGGCGCAGAGGTGCTTCCAAGGTTGCCGGGACCGAACTCGGTGCTGCCCTTCGGCGCCGGAGAGACGGG
The DNA here is from genome assembly GCF_035318805.1 of Baekduia sp. GTDB lineage: Bacteria > Actinomycetota > Thermoleophilia > Solirubrobacterales > Solirubrobacteraceae > Baekduia. The sequence continues at coordinate 2,234 of NZ_DATHDY010000111.1, read as the reverse complement.
CGGCGTGGACTTCGTCGAGCTGACCGGCGTCTCGCGCTTGCTCGTCTTGGCCTTCGTGGTCTTGGCCTTGGTCGACGTCGTCTTCTTCGGAAGCCGGACAACCTCGACGTGATCGCGCGGCGGCTCAACGACGCGCGGCTTGACGTGATGAGGACGCGCGGCCGCCTTCGCCGCGGGGTGCTGCCGCAAGTGATGGGCGACGTCGATGCAGATTGCGCCGGTGCCACCGACCGCCAGGCAGAGCGCAACGACCTTCGCGGTGACGGCTCCCGCCCCGACGCCGGCGCCTCCCACGCCTGCCTGCTCGACGAGGCCCGTGTTCGACAGGCCGCGCCCAGTGAGGCGGTCGGTGAGCTGCCGTGTGCTCGCCCAGAGCTCGTCGAGACGACTCGTCGCTCCCGCAATCGCCCTGAGCCGGTCGTGCTCCTCGGCCAAGACCGGCATCGGCAGCACCGCGGCGACATCGCCGAGGTTGGACCGCATCGCGTGCAACATCGCGCGGCACGCCGGATCGCGATCGACCATCGTCTGCGCCCGCCGCCGCTGGCGCGACGAGGCGATGCCCAGCTCGCACGCCAGCAACAGACTGCGCTGCCGACGCATCCACCGCGACTCGCCGGTCTCGTCGACCGCGAGCTGCGCGGCGATCTTCTTGTAGGCGGCCGTGATGATCGCCTCGAGGCGCTTCTCGCCGATGCCGAGCTCGTCCTGGACCTCGCGCGCGGTGAGCTGCTGATCGAAGCGGAGCTTCAGCACCGCGGCCTGCTGCTCGTCGAGCGACTCGACGACCAGACGTAGCGCGTCGCCATCAAGCCGTAGCTGCGCCTGCTCGTCGGGCAGGGCCTGTTCGTCGGTCGTGGCGATCAGCGCCGGACTGAACGGGTCGATCGCGTCGGGCCGCCGGCGCTTGGTCGCGTCCGCCGCGCGACGCCACGCGATCTTCTTCAGCAGCGCGCGTCGGTGCTGGACGACCTCGCCGCGACGCTCGATGGCCAGCAGCTCCGCCCACGCCTCCTGGTAGATCTCCTCGGGATCTCGCAGCCGCGGGAAGTCGGCGCCGAGCATCCCCAGGACCGCCGCGCGGTGCTCCGCGTAATCGCGTTCGATCTCGGCGTCGTGCACCGAGGGCTGGGAGTCGGTCGAGGGCATGTCGCCGGTCAGCACATGGCTGCTGCCCTCTCTGTCGACGAGCTCTCGCAAACCCCCTACCTCCAATTGGTGGCGAGGGTTTACCGCGTAGCTCGTCGACTGAATCCTCGTGCACCGATTTTGTGCCCAAGCCCTGACCGCAGTTGTGCGATCTGAGCGCTCGGGCGACCGGTGCGCTCATCCCTCCCAGCCGGCGCCCTCTCGCGTGCTCCTCCCGCTGCGTCGAGGTCTCCTCACCCTCGACGAACGTGCCCGCACGCGTCGGGCGCCGGCGTGGCTGGGTCAGCTCGTCAGTCCGTAGTTCTGCACGTGTTCGTAGCCGATCAGCGTCTCGCTCCAGGCCGAGGCGGCAGAGACGGCGTCTCGCAACTCCTCGGCCGTAGAGGCCTCAGCGCTGGGGAAACGACGCAGCACGGAAACAAGCTGCTCCGCCGCCTCCGTGGTCGCGCCACGGATGGCAGGACCGAGCAGCCAGGTCGGCCCGACCACCACCACGCGGCCCTGCTCGTTGGGCTCCGCCGTCGTAGCGAGCTCGTCCAACAACTTCAGAACCGCCGGCAGGATCTCCCCCGGTCGCCGACCGGTGGCCGCCATCGGCTCGTCCGGGCGCTCCCGCTCGGCGTCGTCGGCGACTGCGGCCTGGTGGCCGAGCTCCTCCTTCAACCCGGCGACCTCACGCTCACGGAGGCGAAGCGTGAGCATGGCCGGGTTGCCCGTTCCGACGACCTTCATCGCGAGCCCTCCTCAGCGTCAACCTGCTCGTCGTCCTGGGACGCCGCGCCGATCAGCCGGTCGCGGAATTGGACGAGCTCTTCGATGTCGAGCTGCAGCCGCCCGTTGTGGGCCACATCCTGGATCGTGTGCGTCGGCTTAGCCTCGATCCACCGATCTGACGTGAGTGTCGGTGTTGTTGGGGTTCTTGGGCGGTCGCGGTGACCGGTTGGGGCCGCGTTGCGGTCTCGGTGATGGGGTTGAGGGGTGGGCGGGGCGTGGCGTCGGTGTCGGCGGCCCGGGTGCGGGCAGGCCGAAGCCGGCGGTGAGGCGTCGGTGGTCGTCGCGGGCCCCGGGCCGGGTCAGGCGGGTGG
>NZ_DATHDY010000110.1:0-67813 GCF_035318805.1 Baekduia sp. | reverse complement strand
AGATGCGCGCCGAGGGCCGCGAGCCGCGGACCCCACGCAATGGGCGTGATCCGTTTAAGCCCAAGCCGCGGGCGCAGCGCAACTTCACCGACCCCGAATCGCGGATCATGAAGACCGGCGACGGCTCGTTTCATCAGTGCTTCAACGCCCAGGCGATCGTCGACAGCACCGCGCAGGTGATCGTCGCCGCCGAGCTCTCAAACATCTCCCCCGACGCCGGCCAGCTGACCGCGGTGCTCGACGACTTGGCCGCAAACCTGCAGGCGATCGAGGCCGAAGTGGCCGACGAGGCGGTGCTGCTCGGCGACGCCGGCTACTTCAGCGAAGCCAACGTGCAGACCGCTGCCGACCGCGGTCTGGACCCGTTGTTGGCGACCGGGAAGTTCAAGCACAACGAACCACCCCCGATCGCCCCCAAAGGCCGCATCGCCAAGGACGCCACCCCCAAACAGCGGATGGCGCGCAAGCTGAAAACCAAGAAGGGTCACGCGGCCTACGCCAGACGCAAGGCGATCGTCGAGCCCGTCTTCGGGCAGATGATGACCGTCCTGCACGCCCGCCAACTGCGCCTCCGCGGGCTGGTCGCCGCCCGCGCGCAATGGCGCTTTGACTGCGCCGTGCACAACCTGCTCAAGCTGCACCGCAACGGCGGCCTGGCCGCCACCGCGACCGGATAGACCCGCCCGCCCGCAGCCGCTGGCAGCACCCAACGACAACGGGCGGGGCGCTGCGCGCCCCGCCCACCCGCCACGGGCCTGAAACCGGCCCACACCCAACAGCGGCCCCGCCAGACCACCGCCCGCGCCGCTTAGCGACCCACGCTCCTAGGGGAACACTGGCCCAGAGGGCCAGGTTCCCTTGCGGGTCTTCGCCCAGGGGGCGAAACCCGCGGCGGGTCAGGGACCCACGCTCTTAGCTTAGGGGGGACCCGCTGGTAAGCCTCAAAGTAGCCGCGTGTCCCTGCGACGCCCCGTCGCTGCTGCTGTGATCGGCGGACAGCAACCGCACCGCTTCGAGCGTGGATGCTGGCCGCGCGGTCGTTGCGGGCCGTCGCGCACGATCTCGGTTTCACCGCCACCCACACGGCTTTACAGCTTTGCGCCCGCATAGGAACGTTGTGTGCATAGTCCGCAACCGGACGCTTCCTCACTCATACTGCGCAGGATTGCGGCGTAAACAATGACTTAAGCGACACCAATGCACACAGTATCTCTCATCGCATAAGGTGCCCCATCGCTCGGCGAGAGCGGAGGATTAATCACTAGGAGGATTCATGAGGTTTCGGTGGGGGGCTGCCGTCATCGCGGCAGCGTTGCTGATCTGCTCCGCGAGCGCTGAAGGGGCCATCAACATGCGCGACATCCGGACGGCCTCTGGTGTCGATGTAACGGCGCTGACGATCCCTCGCCCGGATGCCTCTCCCGGCGACAGAATCATCGTTGCGCTCCACGTTGCCGATGATCGCAATACGGCGTCTAGCAATGTGTCCACGCCGCTCCAGCCGGGGTGGGCGCCGGTCAATAGCTGTCCGCGGGTTTCTGGAGGCCAGGTCCTCTGTCCCTTCGGAACGGGCCACCTGTACGTCTTCGAGCACGTCGTAGCGACCAACGAGCCGGCGTCCTATACCTTCGGGTTCTACGGCGCGAACAGTACCCCTCAGCGGGGTCTTCATTCCGGGTTCGCTGCATCCTTCAGTGGGGTCGACCCAAACGCCGCGATCGGAGCCGGGCGCAGCATCTCGGCAACGCAGACGCGGCAGACGAGCTGCTCTGCACTCAACTCGGTGCCCGACAGCCGAGCGCTCTGCATCGTCGCAGTTCGAGGCGCTGCGACGAGCCCAGCATTTCCCTCATCGATGACGCCGCGGGCCACGCTTTCGCCCCGACGGGGCACCACGGCCGTCGTTGGTCGTTCCCTGTTCTTTGCCGACGAGCCCGTCGCGACATGGCTGTATCCGGCGCGGACGGTTTCCTGGTCGGCGCCCACGGCTGACGCGACGGCGGTATCCGCGAGCATGGTCATCGACCTTCCACCAGTCCCCGGCCCGACGCTTACCGTGTCCGGTGACCTTGTGAGCCCAGGGGTCGACGCCTCGGGACGTGACCTTTTCGGCATGGCGTTCCAGGCCCAGGACCGCGGCACTGGCGTTGCGAGTGTCGAGGTGCTGGTCGATGACAGCGTGCGCGAGCGGTTCGAAGGCGACGACTGCGCCCCCGGTTGCAGCACGATCGCCGGTGATTGGTTCTTCGACACCGACACCGTGTCGGAAGGGACCCACCGCATCGAGGTGATCGCGCGCGACAACTCGGCCAACGCCACCCGCCGCAGTTTCACGGTCAACGTCCCAGGTCCGAACCACTATGCCGCCGCCCTGTCAGGGTGGCGCACTTCCGTCCAGCAGCAGGTCGACGAGGCATCCGCCGCGGACCTGACGGGACCCATGCCCGTTCCGCCCGATAGTTGGAATCACGCCTCGGACTGCGACGCGACAACCGACGCATTGCGCGCTTGCTACGACGCGATCATGGACTGGGGCGCCGACGTGCAGAACTGGCTCACCGCCAACCTTCCAGACGCTACCGCGGCCGGCTCGCTGCCCAACCCGCCGACCTTCGAGTACTCGCCCGAAGAAGACACGCCGCGTGATCTGACGCGTAGGATCAGGGACGCCTTCACCGTTGCGCGCCACAACGTCGCCGACCCGAACGGCACGCTGGACGTGGCCATCGGCTTTCACCGGCCGCTAACGCCTAGCGAGGTCAGTGCAGCGGTCCCAGCCGGCGCCGCATTGCAGGACCAGAGCGCCCTGACCGGCGTCTACGATCCTGTCGCCGCAAGCTGGGGCGGATCGGTCCGGGTCTCTACGCCCGCGTCGCTGGATACGAGCATCGAGGACTTCTACGTCAAGGAGTCCGAACTCGCCGCCGGCAATATCTCTGAGCTCGAGCAGGAGACCCCTGCAGACGATGAGGAGGCGGAGGACATCGCCGCCGCGCTCCAAGACGCGCGCGCGTTCAAGACACATCTCGACGCGCGAGGCTCGTTCATCACCGGGGTGACCGTGCGGCTGGGGCCCTCCCAAGCGGCGAGTGCAATGCGGTCTGCGGTCGCCGGACAGGGGGCCACCAACATCAAAACGATGACACCGCTGTCAAGCCCCGCGACCTCCGACGCCGGAGCGACCGCCCTCAGCGCCATGTCGGTGGACGCGGCCACCGTCAGCACCGCTGCCAGGGCTACGAGCTCCACGCTGACCGAGCCGCGCGAGCCCACCTGTGAGGACCGGGGCGAGGTCGGACGCGTGCCTGAATCGATCGTCGCGCCGAACCCGGTCTACGCCGCTCCCAGCCGACACAAGGCCGACACGGTCCTCGGCGATCCTGACGGCGGGCATCACCTCAAGGTCCACCGCCTCAGGTTCCGTTGGCAAGCCGCCTACGGCCTTGCCTGGATGTGCGCCGATCGCTCCGGCGACCGCAACGTCGAGCTGGAGGCGCAGGTCTACCCCGAACTGCCCCGCTGGTCAGACAACTGGGAGACCAACAACGCCCGCAAGTACACGCAAACCAACATGCCGGGCAACATCCACCAGGACGACTTGGCAAGCGGATACCCACCAAACCCGTTCGACAAGGCCAAGTACCCCGACTTTGCCATCATCGCCCAGGCCTCGCGACAGTTCCGCTATCGCAAGCTCTATTTCGTCAACTTCACCACAAATGAGGGCGAGGACGACCAGGGCCGCGTCATCTACAGCATGCAACCGACCGCCCGAGCGTGGACGGCCGCCCAGCAGGGCTATTGCGGTGCGCGTTTCAGCGACTACAAGTCCTGCATGTTCTCGGCGGTCGACGTCTGCTACAACCACGCCTACATCTCTGAGGCCCCTGTATATCGCCGAGTTGACTGGTCTGCTCATCTCGGCTACCGGTCGCGCCTAACAGATGTCGCTCGCCTGCATCCCGAGCAGGTCGACGGCCGAAAGATCATCACCTACTGCGACGCGCGGCCGCCCGGCTCCGAGGACACGTGAGGACTCCGCGATCTAGCTGTTCTGCCTCAGGCGGTGCCGAACGCGCGTGACGGGCGGCCGGTTACGAGTGAGCTGTTGCTTCCGCTCGTTGTAGTAGTGGTGTAGCCAATGTGGCAGCGCTGCGGCTCTGACGCCGCTTGAGCCGTAGCGCGGCCCCAGGCCCCCACTCCGCGTTCGGGCGTCTGCCGAAAGCCCCAGATTCTCTATGTCAAGTGGTCCATGCTCGGGCAGGTGTTGGCCCAGACGTGGAGGCGCCGGTACACGACGTTCGCGAGGTGACGCTTGAGCCCGCGGCGGGCTTCGCGTTGGGTCTTGCCCTCGACGAAACTTGCCCAGGAAGACCTTGGTCTGGGGGTGGTGTCGTTGTTGGACGCTCGCGATGCGGTGTCTGACCCCGGCGCGCTTCTCAGCGCACGTCCCGAGCCGGTCGCCAGTGCTGATTTGTCGGTACCAGACACTGCGGAGGCACCGGCTATCCGCGTCGACGGCGCCTGACAAGCGTCGCGATTCCAAGCGCCGCTGCGATCAATAGCAACAGGATGCTAACGGGGACGGAGATGTAGAACAGGCTCTGTGCTCCGTCGTTCGTGCAATCGGGAATTGGGTCGGCGTCGACGCACGTCCCGCGTTGCGTCCAGACGATCAGTCCCGCGATGTAGACCGCGACGGCCAGGACAGCGCAAGACACAGCGGCTCGGCCCATATCAAGACTGTATTCCCAGCGTGAGTGGAGGCTACACCGCTCAAGGGCCTGCACCGGGGGCATCCCCCGGGTGCCGCTTGCCTCGGCATCGTCGATCTCCAGGCGCTACGCCTGTGACCTACGGAGACGGCTTGGCCAACGCGTGCACCCGCGCGGCGCCCACGGGCGTCGACGCCGCGCTCGACCTACCAGGACGCGGTTCGCGCGCGACGCTCGTCGACCTCACCGATGGCACAGAGGGGGTCGCCACGATCGCTGACGCCGCGGCCGAGAGCTCGGCGTGCGCTTGGTGTACGAAGCACCCAGGACGTCGGCGCGATCCTCGCCGAAGTCCGAGCGCCCGTCGCAGCCGCCGCCACAGCGCCCACGTGGTGCTGCGCCGGGTGCGCGACAACCCCACGAGCCCCATGTCCGGGAGGCTCGTGCTGGGCCGGCGCGACCCCGCCCATGGCGCTCGGCCAGGGCTACAGCGCCGCCCTCGAAGGCCGGCCCGCCAGCAGCAACCCATACGCCTTGGGCCTGCCCTGCGACAACGAATCCCGAGCGTCGCTCACCGTCAACGGCGAGCCCATCCAGACCAGCACCGCGGTGCGCTGGAGCGGCGCGCACGTCCTGACGATCGCCACGGTGATTGCCCGCCACGATCTCCCGCTGGCGCTCACCTCCGCCTACGTCGGCGCGCCCGGCGTGCGCACGCACGTCACCCACCTTCAGCAGGGCCCCGCCGGCCAGAGCCCCACGATCGAGACGATCGCCTTCCACGACGCCCACGGACCCACCGCCAGCAAGGTCTTCTACCGCGCGGCCGAGTGCGCCTACGACCACGCCGAGCGGCTGGTCGAGTGGCTGTTTGCCCTCGGCGACGAGGTCCGCATCGACCTCGCCGACGACGCCGTCGCCGTCCTCGACGCCGTCCAGTAACCAGCCTGCGGGCGCGGCCTGCGCATGGCGGACCCGTCTCGGTGATGCCGCCATGCTCGCCCCCGCCCGCAAGGATCGCCCGTGAACCACCACCCACTCGGCGCCCTCGCCTCCCTGCTGGTCGCAGGGCTGCTCGTCAGCGTGCTCATCGGCGGCCACCCTCATCGCGCCCGGCTACTTCGGCTGGCGCGACCCCAGCCGCCACCGCTAGCCATGGCCGCGCTGCCCGCCATCCCCGCCGAAGTCGGCGAGTTCAACGACGCCGAAGAGGCCATGGTGCGGCGCGCCACAGCCTCCAAAGCCATCCCCTGGCGCGTCGCCCGACGCACCGCCAGCGGCGAGCTCGTCCGCGAGGCCGCCATCGCCGCAGGCACCGCCAACCCTGGCATGGTGCACGACGTCACGCTGACACGCACCCCCGCAGGCCTCGTGACCTCCACGGGCCTGCTCCGCGCCGCTTAGCGCACCGTGACCGTCCTGCTCACCGCCCCGGCGAGGTTGCCGGCCGCGTCGGTCGCCCGTACGCGCAGCACGTAGGTGCCGCGCTTCAGCGTGCGCCTGCTGGCCCGGGACCACGCCTGGGTGCCCGTCGCGGTGGCGTAGCTCACCTTGGCGCCCTTGCGGGTGAAGGCGACGTAGACCTTCTTCGGCGCGCTGGCACCGCAGCCGGTGTCGGTGGCCTTGCCCTTGGCGCTGTAGCCGTTGCGGGTCGCCGTGACCGTCGTGACCGACGAGACCGGCGGCGCCAGGTCGGCGCAGGCCCCGGCCGCGGTGAAGCCCGAGGGCAGCACGCCGGGCGCGGCGAGCGTCACGTCGCCGACGATCTGGTCGGCGGGCGGCGCCTGGGCCGGGTACTTGGACAGGTCGACGGTCGCGTCCTTGTAGGTGCCCTCCTGGAAGCGGACGTCGGCCAGCTGGATCGACCCGGTCGCGGTGCGGCCGCCGAAGCGGAGCTCGACCTGGGCGACGTGCTGCAGGTCGACGCCGCCGAAGTCGGTCAGCGGGATGCGGACCTCCTTGAGGACGACGTGCCGGCGGCCGCGGTGGGTCTTGCCGCCCTCGTCGAACACCGCGCCGAGCGACGGCTCGAGCGCGCTGCCGTACTTGGCGGCGCCGGCCGGGACGGTCGCCTCGTGTCCCTGGTCGTCCACCAGGACCACGTCGAAGTCCTGCGAGACGGCTCGCGGGTCGGACGCGTTGCCGGGCGTGCGCTGGACGTTGCGCGTGTCGAAGTAGTTGACCGCCGCGCTCAGGGCCAGAGTCGTGAAGCCGGACACGTTGCCGGCTCGGGCCGGCAGCTGCGCGGCGAGCGACGCCGGGCGGTCCCACGCCAGCGCCAGCTGGTTGCCGTAGCTGCGGTTGACCGGCGCGTTCTCGCGCTCGTTGGCCTGGCCGCCCGGGCCGTCGAGGGCCGGCAGCGGGCACGGCTTGGCGGCCTTCGGCGGGTTCTGGGCCGTCCCGACGAACTGCAGCGGCTCCGGGTTGCACCAGTCGTAGCCGCCGGACGTGTCCGCCGCCGGCGTGTAGCCGTTGGCCGGCGCGGTGCCGTCGGGGTTCTTGAAGGGGTTGGAGAAGCCCGACCCGGTGAGCGCGCCACCGGCGGCGTCCACGGTCAGCGGCTGGTCACCGCCCGGCTCGATCACGTCGAGCCGGCCCGCCGGGGCATCGAAGTAGTTGGTGGAGAACTCCTCGCTGCACGAGACGCCGGTGGCGCCGGGTGATGCGCAGGCCGACGCCGGGAACGGCTCGGAGCCCGTCATGTAGGGGTCGAACGCGGTCTCGCCGCCGGCGAAGCGGCGCATGAACGCCGCCTCGATCGCCAGGCCCGCCTTCTGCTGGTCGGTGGGGCTCAGGCGGATGGAGCTCGGGACCGAGACGCCCGCGGTCGACAGCGAGTTGAGGTTCTTCTCCCCGCAGGCCAGGTCGCGGATGTTGGTGGAGTTGCCGTCGGTCAGCGTGGCGGCACGCGAGTAGCCCGCGCCGTCGTCGGCGACCCAGCTCGTGTTGAAGTAGTTGTGGTCGGCGCCCTGGACGGTGAACTGGATCCGGGGGAACGGGTCGCCGGGCGCGATGTGCTGGCTGCGCTCGAAGAAGCGCGCGCCCTGGACGTTGGACACGTCGCCGTCGCACAGCGGCAGCACCGTGGCGTAGTTGGTGCCGTACGGCGCGCGGCGCTCGTAGTCGACCGGCGCGATCGACAGGACGGCCTTCAGGTTGTACCGCGGCCCGGGCCGGGTGCGGTTGTAGTCGATGAAGTGCGTGACGGCCTCGCCACCGCGCGAGTGGCCCATGAGCCCGATGCTCGACATGTCGAGCCGACCAGCCAGCGCGGCCGGCAGGTTGCCCGCGGCCAGGCCCTGGTTGGCCAGCGACAGCGCGTCGAGATGCGCGGCGATGATCTGGCTGCGCGAGTACATGCCGCGGTCGTCGCCCGGGTTCTGGACCTGATGCACCATCATCTCGTCCTGGTCGACCGAGATGACCACGTAGCCGTGGCTGGCCAGGTTGGCCGCGATGTAGTCGTAGCCCTCGTCGTTGGGCAGCGGCGAGAAGCCGGTGACCGGCGCGCCGGTCGTGATGTCGCGGGTGCAGTCGTCCGCGTAGGCGCTGGACTCGCCGGTGCCCAGGGGCAGCGCGGTGGTGCGGCAGGCCGAGTGGTTGCCGTGCACGTTGACGATGACCGGGAACGGGCCGCTACCGCCGGAGGGATAGAAGAGGTCGCCGCGCAGGTACTGGGTGAACTCCTCGCGCTGCGCCGTCGCCGGTGCGCCGGGCGAGCTCGGCATCTGCAGGCGGATCGACCCGGCCTCGTAGTCCTGGCGGACGATGCCGTAGGGACCCGCGGCCAGCGGGTCGGGCGCGGCGGCCTGCGCGAGCGGGGCGAGCAGGAAGAGCGCTGAAGTCACGACCAGCGCGAGGAGGGTCAGCAGACGGGCGAGCGGACGGACGGGGATCACGAGTTCTCCGGATCGAGGCATGAGTGCGGCGGCCCGGTAGTCAAGCGGCCGCCCCCCGTCGCCGAGGTCGACCGGCGGTCGGAACCCGACCACAAACCGGTTGGACCGCCGGTCGGATTACCACTTCCAAGGCTTTTGTGTTTTGCAGGCATTTCGACGCGCATCGACCCTGCCGGTCCGTTTCTCGCCGTCGTTTGACCGCCGCCGAGCCGTGCCTACACTGCCGGCGCCGCGGGGCGAGCCCCCTCGCCCGACCCACCGAAGCTGGAGCCCGATGAGCCGCTGGAAGTCCCTCTCCCGAACCGTCGCCCTGACCGGATGCGTCGCCGGCCTCGCCGTCCCCGTGACGACCGCGGCCGCCTCGACGATCACCGTCGACGACGACCGGGCGCAGTGCCCGAACGCGGGGTACACGGCGATCCAGGCCGCCGTCGACGCGGCCGCGCCGTACGACACGATCGCCATCTGCGACGGCACCTACCGCGAGTCCTCGACGCCCTCGGATCCCGCCACCGGCGTGACCGGCGCCGCCAACGGGCTGACGATCCGCAAGAACCTGACGCTCAGGGGCGCCGGCCCGTCCAAGGTCCTCATCGAGCCGGCCGCCACCAGCGGGACGCTGGCCGGGTCCGCACCGGCCCTGCTGGACGGCGGCGGCAACGTCGTGACCGTCAGCCGCCAGTCGCTCGGCTCGACCGCCGAGTCGGAGCTGTCGGTCACGATCTCCGGCGTGACCATCGCGTCGCCCGACGTGGACGTCGAGGCCGGCGTCAACTTCTTCAACAGCTCCGGCCACGTCGTCAACTCGGTGATCGGCCCGCTGCACAACGCGACCTCGGGCGCGCCGCTCGGCTGGGGCGTCGTGCTGTCGAACTCGTACCTCGGCGTCGACTCGCCCGGCGCGCCGGCGCGACGCCTGCAGATCGACGGCAGCCGGATCGCCGGCTACGGGGCGGGCGGCGTCCGCGTCGACGGCGCGACGCACGGCGCGCCGACCACGCGCTCGGGGATCTCGGAGACCGGGGAGATCCGCTCGACGGTGATCGACGGCGGCGGCGACGGCACCGCCGGCCGCACCGGCGTCGAGTTCCACTCCGGCGCCGATGGCGTGGTGAGCGGCAGCCGCATCTTCGGCAACCTCAGCTCGGGCGCGCCGCGCACGTCGGTGGGCCTCCTGCTCACCGACGCCGGCACGGTCGGCGCAACCGGCAACGCGTTCGCCGGCAACGGCTACGGCGTGTTCAACGCCGACGCCGGCGACAGCGCGGTGCGTGACGGCGCACCGGTCGCGGCGCCCGGCAACTTCTGGGGGGCGGGCGGCCCGCTGGTCGGCACGCCGAGCGCGGGCGGCCGGGAGGGGGTCTCTGGGCTCGACAGCGGCTCGGCGGCGTCGGTGACCACCGCGCCGCACGCCACCGTCGAGCCCGCCGGCATCCCGGAGACCGGCCCGCTGCCCACCGCCGATGGTGCGCCGACGGCGTCGCTAACCTCGCCGCTGAGCGGCACGCCGCTGACGGCGGGCGGCGCCGCGCACGTGCTCGCTAGCGCCGGCGACGACTTTGGCGTCACGTCGGTGTCGGCCTACCTCGGCAGCCGCCTGCTGGGCACCGACGGCACCGCACCGTACGACGTCGCCTACACCGTTCCGGCCGACCTCGCCGGCACCACGCAGTCGATCACCGTGGTGGCCACCGACTCGAGCGGCCAGACCGCGAGCGACGGCGTCACGGTGACGATCCCGTCGACCGACGTCCCGGTCACGCCGCCGGCGATCGGCCGGATCGGTGGGCTCAGCGGTGTCGTGAGCGCGAGCCATGGCTTCAGCCTGACGATCCCGACGGTCGGCGCCGCGAGCGTGACGGTCATGCTCGGTGCGACGACGATCTGCCGCGACACGGCGGCCCCGTTCACCTGCGCCTACAAGCCCTCGGGCCAGGACGTCGGCGCCCAGACCCTGACGATCGTCGCCACCAGCACCAGGGGCGCGACCGCCACGTCGACCGCGGCCATCCGCATCGGCCGGTTCACCGGGGCCAAGCTGATCGTGACGGGCAGGCGCGCCACGGGCGGGGTCAGGGTCACCGGGAAGCTCACGCCGCCGGCGCGCGTGACCCGGGCCCAGGCGTGCCGGGGCGCCAAGGTGGTCCTCGAGTCCGGCGGCGACCGGCGGACGGTGTCGCTGAGCGCGACGTGCACGCTGTCGGCGACCGTGCCGGGCCGCGGGACGAAGGTCCGCGCGAGCTACCGCGGCTCGTCGGCGGTGGCCTCGATCGGGACGGTCAGCGCCAAGGTGGGCTGAGCGCACGGCGCGCTCGCGGCCGCGTCAGCAGGCCGCGAGCGCGTCGGCGTAGAAGCGCAGGTAGCGCGCGTAGTGGGCGCGCCAGTACCCGCCGTCGTGGCCGCCGGACCAGTGGTGCATCGGGATCCGGAGCGCGGTGGCGAGCGCCTCGCCGCCCGGGCGGAACGGATCGGCGGTGCCGCCGTCGAGCCAGAGCCGCGCGCGGCCCCACGCGGCGCGGCCGCGTACCCGCGCGAGCGCGACGACGTCGTGGCGGGCGAAGTCGGCCGCGTCGTCGAAGGCGCCCGGCGCCGTGTCTGCACCGCGCAGCCAGACGGCCGCCGAGTGCCCGCCGACCGCGCAGAACCGCTTGGGGCGCTGGCGCGCGACGTCGAAGGCGCCGAAGCCGCCCATCGAGATCCCGCCGATCGCCACGCGCCGTGGATCGGCCTTCAGCCGCCTCAGCGCCTGCGGGATGACCTCGTCCAGCACGTAGCGCGTCCAGTCGCCCGAGCCGCGGCGATGCCAGTACGAGCCGAACGCGCCGTCGGGGAACACGACGTCGGGTGCGCGGTCGCCGAGGCCCGCCAGCGCGGCGAAGAAGGCGCCGTTGGCGTTGGACTCGTGACCGTTGGCGCCGCGCCCGTGCAGGAAGACCAGCAGCGGACGTCCGTTCCCGCCGCCGGCCGGGGTCGCCGCCGTCTGCGGCAGCGTCCGGTGGACATAGCGCGATGCCACGTCGTAGCGGATGATCTTCGCCCCGTGAGCCGCCGACGACCCGGTGTGCACGTCCCCGGGCCAGAACCGGTACGCGATCCCGGCCGCGGCGACGGCCGCCACCAGGGCGACGGCGATGATCCGGCGGGGCATCGTCCGCAGCGTAGTTCGTGACGGACGCCCTGAGTGGCACGCGCCCGAATGGTCCGACGACCGTGGGTCTGGCGCCCCGGCGCTCAAGTCCGGCGACGATTGCGCCGAAGTCTCACCGTTGAGTGCAGATGTCGCGCTGAAGGGAGCGGGAATGCGGTGGAGGCGGTCGGCAGGACGTGGGACGGCGGATGGTGCGTCGACGGCACGGCCATGGCCGGTGCGCGCCTACCTGCTGCTGATCGTCGGCGTGTTCGTCCTCGCGGTCGTCGCGGCCACGGGCTACGGCTTCGCGTGGAGCTCCGCCCAGGCCCGCGACGACGCGACGCGGGAGATGGCGCTCCAGTCGCGGCGCGCCGCAGACTCGATCGCGTCGGCGATCGCCACCGGGCGCACCACCGTCGAGGGGCTCGCCGCCCAGCCCGGGCTCGACAAGGTCTTCGTCAGCGCCGAGGCCTGCCAGCTGACGACCGACGGAGCCGGCGCCTTCACCAGCGTGCGGCTGGACCTCGTGGCGGCCGACGGCCGGGTCGCCTGCACGTCCAAGCCGTCGCCGCAGGTCACCTCGGCGAAGGTGCACGCCGGCAGCGCCTGGCTGCCCGCCGCGCTGCGCGCCAAGGGCACGGCCGTCGACTGGCGCGCCGAGGACCGCGCGACGCACACGGCCGCCGTCGTGATCACCGCACCGATCCGGCGCGGCACGCGCACGGTCGGGACCGTCGCGCTGTTCGCGCACGTGCCGCCGGCCGCCCCGGCGCTGGCGCGCGACGTCGCCGGGATCCGGCACGAGAGCTTCACGATCGTCGATCGCGCCACGCACGCCGTGGTCACCACCTCCGAGAGCGCTCCGCGCGGCTCGCGCGCCACGCGCTTCCCCGGCGGGCGCGCGACCGGCGACTGGGACGGCATCGACGGGTCGCGGCGCCTGTTCGCGTCCGCCGACGTCGCCGCCGCCCCGTGGCGCGTCTACGCCGGCGAGCGCCGGTCGGCGGTCCTCGCGGACGCTCGCGGCGCGCTCAGCCGGCAGGCGCTCGTCGGGCTGCTGGCGCTGCTGGTCCTCGCCGCGTCGGTGTGGCTGCTGAACCGCCGCGTCGCCGGACCCCTGCGGACCGTGACCGCGGCCGTCGCCCGCGCCGGCCGGGCGCCCGACGGCACGCGGGTCGACGAGGCCGGTCCGGCCGAGCTCCAGCGGCTGGCGCGCGAGTTCAACTCCATGTTGGACGTCCGCGCCGGCCACAACGCCCAGCTCGTGCACCAGGCCACGCACGACCCGATGACCGGACTGCCCAACAAGCTGCTGCTGCGCGACCGCCTCGACGGCGCCTTGCGCGCCGACGGCGACGGCGACCCCTGCGTCGCCGTGCTGTGGATCGGCATCGGGCGCCTGGACATCGTCCACGACGGCTTCGGCCACGAGGTCGGCGACCGCATCTCGGTCGAGGTGTCGGCGCGGCTGTCACGGACCCTGCGCGCCAGCGACGCGCTGGCCCGCTTCAGCGGCCACGAGTTCGTGGTGCTCTGCCACGACGTGACCGCCGAGGAGGTCGCCGACGTCGTGGAGCGCCTGCAGCGCTGCCTCCGGCAGCCCTTCCGCGGCCCCGAGGGCGAGATCGTGCTGCAGAGCTCGATCGGCATCGCCCGTGCGCGCCGGTCCGCGACGAGCGCCGACCAGCTGCTGCGCGAGGCCGACAGCGCGATGCGCGAGGCCAAGGCCACAGGACAGGACGCCTACGAGTTCGACGGCGTGCTGCAGCAGCGCGCCACCCGGCACCTCGCCGTCGAGCGCGAGATCCTCCACGGGCTGCAGCGCGACGAGTTCCTCGTGTACTACCAGCCGCTGGTCGACGTCGAGACCGGCACGATCATGGGCACCGAGGCGCTCGTGCGCTGGGAGCATCCCGAGCGCGGGCTCGTCTCGCCGATGGAGTTCATCGGCGTCGCCGAGGAGACCGGCCAGATCGCGGCCATCGGCCGCCTCGTGCTGGAGCGCGCCTGCGCGCAGGCCGCCGAGTGGGCGGCCGCCGGCCATCCGCTGCGGATGTCGGTCAACGTCGCCGTCGACCAGCTCCGCGACGAGCAGCTCCCCGCGCTCGTCGCGCAGGTGCTGGCCGACACCGGCCTGCCGCCGGATCAGCTGTGCCTGGAGATCACCGAGTCCTCGCTCGTGCGCGAGTTCGAGCAGGGCGCGTCGGCGCTCGCGCGGCTCCGTGCGCTCGGCGTCCACCTCGCCATCGACGACTTCGGGACCGGCTACTCGTCGCTGTCCTACCTGCACGACCTGCCGATCGACGAGCTCAAGGTCGACCGCTCGTTCATCGCGAGGCTGGACCGCGACCGCCAGGACGACCGCGACCGGCACATGGTCGAGGCGGTCGTCGGGATGGCCCGCGCGCTCGGGCTCACCGTCGTCGCCGAGGGCGTCGAGACCGCCGAGCAGCTCGAGTTCCTGGCCGCCCTGCACTGCCCGATCGCGCAGGGCTACCTCTTCGCGCAGCCTCAGCCGGCCGACCGCATGCTGGAGCTCCTCGCGCGCCAGCGCGACGCCGCCCTGCTCGGGCTCGCCGGCTGAGGCTCAGGGCACCAGCACGATCTTGCCGAGCGTGTGGCGCTGCGCGAGGTCGCGGAACGCTTCGCGAACCTCATCCAGTGGGTACGTCTGCGCGATCGGGATCTCGAGGTCCCCGGCGGCGATGCGGCCCGCGAGGTCGGCGAGCACGTCGGCGCGGGCGGCCGTGGCGTTGCCGTCGGTGTTGGCGCCGACGCGCTGCGCCGCCGCCCAGTCGATGATGGTGTTGATCCGCTCGGGCGCGACGCCGAGGGAGACGGCGAGGTCGACGTAGCCCGAGCCGTAGGTGTCGATGAACGCGTCGACCGTGCCGCGGGCGGCGGCTCGGATGCGATCGGCGACACCCTCGCCGTAGGTCACGGGGATCGCCCCGTGCTCGGCGAGCCAGGCGTGATGGGGCTCGCCGGCCAGCCCGATGACCGTGGCGCCGGTGTCGGCGGCCAGCTGCACCGCCAGGGACCCGACGCCGCCCGCCGCGCCGGAGATCACGACCGTCTCGCCCTCGTACAGCCCCACCGCGCGGACCGCGGCGAACGCCGTCGTGCCCACCACGAAGAGCGCACCGGCCTGCTCCCAGCTGACGCCGGGCGGCCGTGCCGTCAGGTTGCCGGCGTCGACCACCACGAGCTCGGCGTGGCTGGCGCGGTCGTCGGTGAAGCCGATCACCTCGTCGCCGGCGGTCCACGCGTCGACGCCATCGCCGACCTCCTCGACGGTGCCGGCCAGATCGCTGCCCTCGCCCGACGGGAACGTCGCGGGAAAGCGGTCGCGCATCGCCCCTTCGCGGATCGCGGCCTCCCCCGGGTTGATGCCGGCCGCCGCGACGCGCACCAGGACCTCGCCCGGCCCGGGCACGGGCCGCTCCACCTCGACGACCTCGAGGACCTCGACGCCGCCGTAGCGATCGAACCGCACTGCGCGAGGCATCGCCTCATGACACCACACGTCGCAACCGCGGTCGGTCCCGCGTGCGGCTGTACGCTGCGCCCGGGGCCAACGCATGGACCACTCGACAGGCGACTCGCCGACCCTCGCTTCGACGCTCTCGGGCGGCGGACAGGTGGTCGCCGGTCGCTACCGGGTGCGCGCGCGGCTCGGGCGCGGCGCCTCGAAGGAGGTCTATCTCGCCTACGACGAGCGCCTGGACCGCGAGGTCGCGCTGGCGATCGTCGTCGGCGCGGGCGACGGCACGGCCGCCCGCGCACGCGTGCAGCGCGAGGCCCGGGTCACCGGCCGGCTCGGCGACCACCCGAACGTCATCACGGTCTACGACACCGGCGACCTCGACGGCGTGCCATACCTCGTCCTGCGCGCGATGCCCGGCGGCTCGCTCGCCGACGCGCTGGACCAGGCGCGACCGCCCCTGGCCGACGCGATCCGGATCGGCGGCGAGATCGCCGCCGCCCTGGCCCACGCCCATGCCCACGGCGTCGTGCACCGCGACGTCAAGCCCGACAACGTCTGGCTGGCCGCCGACGGCCACGCCGCGCTCGGTGACTTCGGCATCGCCCAGGAGCTCGGCGCCGACCGGCTGACCGCGCAGGGCGTGCTGCTGGGGACCGTCCGCTACCTGTCGCCCGAGCAGATCCAGGGCGCCGACCCCGCTCCCGCCAGCGATCTCTACGCCCTCGGCGTCACCCTCTACGAGCTCGTCACCGGTCGGCCGCCCTTCATGGCCGACGACCCCGCCCACGTGCTTACGCAGCATCTGACGGCGGCCCCGCTGCCGCCGTCAGAGCACGAGCCGGCGGTCCCGCAGGCGCTCGACCGGCTGATCCTCGCGCTGCTCGCCAAGCAGCCGACGCAGCGGCCGGCGTCGGCCGCCGACGTCGGCGCCGCGCTCGCCGGCTGCGACGCACCCCAGGACGCACCGGCCGCAGAGGCCCCGGTCGCGACGGACACCCGCCGCCTCGTGACGGTCCTCGCCGCGCGCGCCGGCGTCGCCGACCCGGAGGCGCTGCACGGCCTGCTGCACCGCTGCGCGGCCATCGTCGAGCAGCACGGCGGCACGGTCGAGCGCTACCTCGGCGACGCCCTCGTGGGCCTCTTCGGCGTGACCGAGTCCCACGACGACGACGCGCTGCGCGCCGCGCGCGCCGCGGTCGGGCTGCGCGCCGCGAGCGCCGAGCTGCAGGTCGGGATCGAGGCCGGCGAGGTCTTCCTCGCCGCCGGCCGGCGCGGCGCGCCGATCGCCACCGGTGCGGCGATCACGACCGCGGGAGGTCTCGCCGAGCATGCGGCGCCAGGCGAGATCCTGCTCGGCGAGCACATCCGCCTCGCCCTCGCCCGCCACGCGGAGATCGACCCGACGACCGGTGGGATGGTCGAGCTGCGCGTCGAGCAGCCGGCGCTGCTGCGCCTGCCGGAGACGCCGTTCGTCGGCCGCGACGAGGAGCTCGGCGCCCTGCACGCCGCCTTCGCGCAGGTCCGCGACGACCGCGTCTGCCGGCTCGTCACCGTCGTGGGTCCGCCGGGCATGGGCAAGTCACGGCTCGCCGGCGAGCTCGTCGCGGCCCTCGGCGACGGCGCCACCGTGCTCGCCGGGCGCTGCCCGGCCTACGGCGAGGGCACGACCTACCGCGCGCTGGGCGACCTCGTGCGCGGCCTCGGCGGCGACCCGCGCGCGCGGATCGAGGCGCTGCTGGAGGGCGACGAGCCCGCCATCCACGGCATCGCCGGCGCGATCGGCCTGTCCGACGAGCCCGTGCAGATCGAGGACACCGCGTGGGCGCTGCGGCGGCTGCTGGAGCGCCTCGCCCGCGACCGGCCGCTCGTCGTCGCCGTCGAGGACATCCACTGGGCGCAGCCCGCGCTCCTGGACGTGCTCGACCACGTCGTCGCCCTCTCCAGCGGGTCGCCGATCCTGCTGCTGTGCCTGACCCGCCCGGAGCTGCTCGAGGCGCGTCCGGCGTGGGCCGCACCGCAGCCCAACCGCTCGGTGCTCGTGCTCGACCCGCTCCCCGACGCGCAGGCCCGCGCGCTTGCCGCGAGCCTCGGGGCCGCGGAGCTCGCACCCCGGATCGCGCGGCGCGCCGAGGGCAACCCGCTCTTCGTCGAGCAGCTGGCGGCCGTGGACCCCGCTCACGGCGAGGACGACCTGCCGGCGAGCATCCAGGCGGTGCTCGCGGCCCGCATCGACCGCCTCGACGCCGGCGAGCGGATGCTCCTCCAGCGCGCCGCCGTCGAGGGCCGGACGTTCCACGCCGGCGCGGTCGCGGCGCTGCTGCCCGACGGCGAGCGGCGCGGCGTGGGCACGCGCCTGGTCGCGCTCGCGCGCAAGGGGCTCGTCGGGGCCGACCGGCCCGAGTTCGCCGGCGAGGACGCATTTCGCTTCACCCATGCGCTCATCCGCGAGGCGGCCTACGCGGGCCTGCCCAAGCAGCTGCGGGCCGAGCTGCACACCCGCATCGCGCAGTGGCTGGAGGAGCGGCCGGGGGCGGCGGACGAGGTCGTCGGCTACCAGCTCGAGCAGGCCTGCCGGCTCGCCGCCGATCTCGGCCGGCGCGGCGCACGCGAGCGGGCCGTCGCCGCGCGCGCGGTCGCCCGGCTGCAGGCCGCCTCGCGGACGGCGCTGGCGCGCGGCGACCCGGCGGCGGCGAGCACGCTGCTGGAGCGCGCCATCGCGCTCGTCGGCGACGAGGACGCGGCGCGCGGCGCGCTCCTGCCCGCCCTCGGAGCGTCGCTCTTCGAGGCCGGCCGCATGACCGAGGCCACGCAGGTCCTGGACGAGGCCATCGCCGGTGCGCCCGAGCCAGGCGTCGAGGCGCGCGCCCGGGTCGAGCGGGAGTTCGTGCGCCTCGAGACCGAGACGAGCGCCGGGACCGCTCCCGCACGCGCGGTGGTCGACGCGGCCCTGCCCGTGCTCCTGCGCGCGGGAGACCAGCTCGGCGCGTGCCGCGCGTGGTCGCTGCGCGCCCAGACCGCCTGGATCGCGGGCCGCGTCGGGCGCGCCGACCACGCGTGGTGCGAGGCGGCCGACCACGCCCGGCGCGCCGGGGACGACCGCGAGCTCTTCGGCATCCTCGGCTGGCGGGCGACCGCGGCCGTGCTCGGGCCGACCCCCGTCGACGCGGCGATCCTCCGCTGCGTCGAGTTCCGCGACCGCGTCGGCGCGAGCCCGGTGGCCGTCGCGTCGATCGTCAACCCGCTGGCCTCGCTCCATGCGATGCGCGGCGACTTCGCGCAGGCCGAGCGCCTCCTGCTCCAGGCCAACCAGACGCTGCAGGAGCTCGGCAGCCTGGGCGCCAGCGTGTCGCACCACGAGGCGCTCGTGCGACTGCTGGCCGGCCAGCCGGTGCTCGCCGAGGTGCCGCTGCGCAAGGGCCTCGAGACGCTCGCGGCGATGAGCGACGCGCGGCTCGCGGCGACGACGACCGCGATGCTCGCACAGGCGGTCTTCGCCCAGGACCGCGTACGCGAGGCCCGCGAGCTCTGCCGCTCCGCGGCCGCCGACGAGGCGGCTGACGATCTCATCACCCAGGTGATCTGGCGCGGCGTCCAGGCACGCATCACCGCCGGTGACCGACGCTGCGAGGAGGCGGAGGCGCTGGCGCGCGAGGCGGTCGCGCTCGTGGAGCCGACGGACTTGCTCTCGCACCGCGGCGATGCCATGCTCGACCTCGCACACGTGCTCAGCAGGTGCTCCCGACCCGAGGAGTCCGGCCGAGCCGCCCGGTCCGCCCTTTCGCTCTACGAACGGAAAGGCAACGTCGTGGGTGCGGCACGCGCCCGGTCGCTGCTCCAGCATTCGACCTGAAGGGACGCAGATGGCGTTCAACTCGAACTTCACCCGGGTGACGCTGGGGACCGACCCGGCGACCGGCGGGCAGGCGCTCTTCGTGGAGGGCCGGTCGCAGCCGCCCGACCTCAGCGAGATCCACGTCGCAGTGCCGCACAACGGTCAGCTCGTCTCCGCGCGCGTGCCCGACCCGGACCTCACGCCCTGGGAGGTGCAGCTTCCCGTGGCAGCACCGCCGGTGGCGGTCGGCGACGACGTGTTCGTCGTCGGCGTCGCGCTGCGGCCGGCCCCCTGCGATCCGTTCGTCTGGCAGGGCAGCTTCTCGATCGCATCGAGCGGCGACGTCTAGTCCCGCCTCCCCCATCGAACGCGTCGCCCGGCACGGTGCCACGGTCCCCCGCGGCCAGGTCCGGCTGCCGGGCGGGCGCGGGGGGCGCTTCGGGCGGATGTTCCCCGACCTGCCCCGGCGCGACCCCGGCGCCGAGCCGATCGGGACGCTCGCCTCGACGCTCGTCCGCTCGGCCGGCAGCTCGGGGAACAACCGGACGATCCCGGCGGGCTACACGTACCTCGGGCAGTTCCTCGACCACGACATCACGTTCGACCCCACGTCCAAGCTCCAGCGCGACAACGATCCCTCCGCGCTCGTCAACTTCCGCACGCCGCGCTTCGACCTCGACTCGGTCTACGGCTCCGGACCCGCCGACCAGCCGTTCCTGTACGACTGGGATGCCGCGCCGGCCCCGGGCGTGAAGCTGCTCGTCGACGCCGATCCTCCGGACGCCGCCGCGGCCGGCCTCGACCTGCCGCGCAACCACCAGCATCGCGCCCTGATCGGCGACGCGCGCAACGACGAGAACCTGATCATCGCGCAGCTGCACCTGCTCTTCCTGCGCTTCCACAACCGCGTCGTCGACGTCGTGGACGCCGCGCGGCCGTCCCTGGCCGCCGCGGAGCTGCTCGAGGAGGCGCAGCGGATCGTGCGCTGGCACTACCAGTGGATCGTCATGCACGACTTCCTGCCGCGGATCGTCGGCCACCCGCTGCCCGACGAGCACGGGGCCTTCGCCTGGCGCGACGAGCCGTTCATGCCGGTCGAGTTCTCGGGCGCGGCGTTCCGCTTCGGGCACAGCATGGTCCGCGAGAGCTACAAGCTCAACGACGGCCCGGCGGTGCCGGTCTTCCGCCCCCGCCGACGGTCCGGCCGTCACCTCGGCGGCGCCCGCCGGCTGCCCCGCGAGCTGGAGATCGACTGGGAGCGCTTCTTCAGGCTTGCGGGGGCGCGGCCGCCCACCTCGAGCATGCAGATCGACCTGAGCCTGTCCGAAGCGCTGTCCGAGCTGCCCGACGGAACGGCGCTGGCGCGCCGGAACCTCGAGCGCGGCCGCGCGCTGGGACTGCCTGCCGGCCGCGACGTCGCCAACGCGATGGGCGAGGAGCCGCTGACCGACGACGAGCTGCTGGACCCGCTGCCCCGGCGACTGGACCCGACCACGCGCGAGGCGATGCTGCACGCGACGCCGCTCTGGTACTACGTGCTGCTGGAGGCCCAGCTCCGCGGCGGCGAGGGCGAGCACCTCGGGCCGGTCGGCGGCCGGATCGTGGCGGAGGTCATGGTGGGCCTGCTCGAGGGCGATCCGCAGTCCTACCGGCGCCAATGGCCGGAGTGGACGCCGGAGCTGCCCGGCGCCACTGCGGAAGACTTCACGATGGGGGATCTGGTGCATTTCACCCTGGACGGCGAGGAGTGAGACGCCATGGACCTGCCGCACGCGCTGCACCGCGCCAGCCCGGC
Organism: Baekduia sp.; assembly: GCF_035318805.1. Lineage (GTDB taxonomy): Bacteria > Actinomycetota > Thermoleophilia > Solirubrobacterales > Solirubrobacteraceae > Baekduia. The sequence goes on along the minus strand of NZ_DATHDY010000110.1, from coordinate 46,955 downwards.
CGAGCTGAAGGAGCGCATCGCGGCCGAACGCCGGCAGCGGCCGTTCCTGCTGCTCCGCGACGGCGACGGCGCGCAGCGGATCCTCGATCTCGGCGGCGAGCCGGGCCGCCTGACCATCGGCCGCAGCGCCGCCAGCGACGTGCCGCTGCCGTGGGACGGCGAGGTGTCGCGCGTGCACGCGAGCCTCGAGCGCGTCGGCGACGAGTGGACGTTCGTCGACGACGGCCGCTCGCGCAACGGCTCGTCCATCGACGGCGACCCCGTGCACGGTCGCCGGCGGCTGAGCGACGGCGACACGATCGTGCTCGGTCACACGGTCCTCGTGTTCCGCAGCCCGACCGGCCGCGAGTCGCTGCGCACCGCGACGTCCGAGCCGTCTCCGGTCCCGCGGGTCTCGCCGGCCCAGCTGCGCGTGCTCACCGCGCTGTGCCGCCCGTACGCCGACAGCTCGTTCGCGGTGCCGGCGTCCAACCGGCAGATCGCCGAGGAGCTGGTCCTCGGCGTCGAGACGGTCAAGAGCCACCTGCACGCGCTCTTCGAGGCCTTCTCGATCGTCGAGCTGCCCCAGCACCAGAAGCGCGCCGTGCTCGCCCAGCGCGCGCTGGCGACGGGCGTCGTCACGCTGACCCCGCCCGCGCCACGGTAGCCAGGGGGAGCCGGTTCCACCCGCTCGGGGATCGGCGCAGGCCCTCGGCCGGGCGATGCTGACCTCCTCGTCCGCACCACTCAGGAGGAACACCATGAGCCACCACCGTCTCCCCCGCTGCGCGGCGCTGAGCCTGGCGCTCATCGCCGTCGCCGCCCCCACGGCCGCCGTCGCCCGCGAGGACTGGCGCAGCCCCGACCAGCAGGATGCCGCCCCGCTGCGGGTCCACGGCCCGCACGTCCAGGACCTCCGGTCCCCGGACGTCCGCGACCTCTCCAGCTCGCTGGCCGGCACCTCGTCGGCGAACCAGCCCGCAGACAGCGGGACCGACTGGGGCGACGTCGCCATCGTCGCCGGCGGCGCGGCCGGCCTCAGCCTGATCGCGCTCGGCGCGGTCGTCGGCGTCCGCCGCCGCCCCGGCACGCACGCGCTCTCGCGCTGAGGGGCGCTCATCAACAGGTCGCGGCATGCGGAGCGGCCCGGAGCCCGGGCCGCTCCGTTTCCGTTGCCGTGCGAGGCTCCTCAGCGGCCAACCGACCTCACGCGCTGCGCCAGGAACTCCTGCTCGACCGCGTTGCCGGTGAGCGCCAGCGCCGCCCGGTAGGCGTCGGCCGCCTCGGCGTCGCGGCCGAGGCGATGCAGGAGATCGGCCTTGGTCGCGGGCAGATAGCGGTACGTGGCCAGGCGGCCGTCGCGCTCGAGCGCCTCGACCTCGGCCAGCGCGGCCTCGGGTCCGTCGACCATCGACACCGCCACCGCGCGGTTGAGCGCGACGACCGGCGACGGCCAGATCCGCAGCAGCTCGTCGTAGAGGGTGAGGATCTGCGGCCAGTCGGTCTCCGCGGAGCTGGGGGCCTGGGCGTGCAGCGCCGCGATCGCCGCCTGCAGCACGAAGCGCCCCGCCGGGCCGGCGCGCAGCGCGGCGACGAGGAGCCGGTCGGCCTCGGCGATCAGGTCGCGGTCCCACGCCGAGCGATCCTGCTCCTCGAGGCGCAGCAGCCGCCCGTGCGCGCCGGTGCGCGTCACGCGGCGGGCGTGGTGGACGAGCAGCAGCGCGAGCAGCCCGGCCGCCTCGCGGTCGGCCGGCAGCAGCAGCGCCAGCATGCGCGCCAGGTCGAGCGCGCGGCCGGTGAGCTCGTCGCGCACGAGGTCCTCGCCCGAGTGCGCCGTGTGCCCGGTCGCGTAGAGGAGATGGATGACGGTCAGCACCGCGTCGACGCGCTCGGCCAGGTCGCCGCCCGACGGCACGGTGTAGGGGATCCGCGCGGCGGCGATCTTCTTCTTGGCGCGGGTCAGGCGCGCGGCCATCGTGGCCTCCGCGACGAGGAACGCCTGGGCGATGTCAGCCGTCGCGACGCCGCACACCAGCCGCAGGGTGAGCGCGATCTGCGCCTCCTGGGCCAGCGCCGGATGGCAGCACGTGAAGATCAGCCGCAGGCGGTCGTCGGGGATCGTGTCGCCGTCGGGCTCGGGCATCTCGGCCTCCTCGGGCTCCAGCAGCAGCGGGAGCTTGGTCTCGAGCGTCTGGCGGTGGCGCATCGCGTTGAGCGCCGTGCGGCGCGCGACCGTCGTCAGCCACGCGCCCGGCCGGTCGGGCACCCCGCCGCGCGCCCAGGTGCGCAGCGCCTGGACGTAGGCGTCCTGCACCGCCTCCTCGGCGGCGTCGAGGTCGCGCGTCACGCGCACCGTCGCGGCCAGGACGTAGGCCCATTCGCGACGGTGCGCGTCGGCGACCGCCCGCTCGACGACACCTTCCTCGATCGGGCTCAGCTCGCCTCCGCCACTTCGAAGCCGAGCAGCGGCCGGACCTCGACGCCGCCGTCGGCGATCGGCGTGAGCTTCGCCAGCGCCAGCGCGTGGTCGAGGTCGCGCGCCTCGATCACGAACACGCCGGCCAGCACCTCCTTGGTCTCGATGAACGGGCCGTCGGTCACCACGCCGCCGCGGATCGACGTCGCCGTCTCGCTCGGCTGGAGCGCCATCCCGGCCACCTCCCGCCCGCCCAGCGCGGCGATCCGCTCGGGCAGCCGTCCGTGGGCCTCCATGACCTCCGGCGGGAGGTCCTCCGGCGCCACGCGCTCGAAGATCAACACCGCGTACTGGGGCATCACGCCACCCCCGCGGTCGCGAAGACGCTGCGCAGCCAGTCGCTCCATGCCTGCTCGCCGGCCGCCCGGTCGGCGCCGGCGGCGAACAGGTGGTGCGCCACGCCGACCGGGTATCCCCAGGCGTCGCGGCCGTAGACGCGGTAGAGCGCGTCGGCGCTGCGCACGCCGAGGAACGCGTGCGTGGCGTAGTCGACGACGCCGTCGATCGGCTCCAGGCCGGCGGGGGTCAGGCGCACGCGGTCGCCGGCGGCGACGTCCCCGGCCAGGCCCAGCGCCCGGCGCACCGCGGCGAAGCCGCCCTGCGTGGAGGCCTGGGGACCATCGGCGGCGACGTAGACGGGCTCGCGTCCGGAGAAGTGGCGGGCGTACTCGCCGAGCGAGTGGTTGTAGAACGCCGTGTGCTGCCGGCACTGGTCGAGCTCACGGTCGTCGTCGTCGTCCTCGCCGAACACGCCGCGGTGCACGTAGCGCAGGTGCGTCCCGGCGCCACTCGGCTCGAGCCGGTAGTCGAGCTCGTTGGGGCCGTCTCGCTCGGCCTCGGGGCGGGTGCGCGTGGCGAAGTGCCGCGGCGGATCCCAGGCGGTCACGGTGCCGCCGCCCGTCGTCAGCCCGCGCTCGGCGCCGCCGACCCACGGCTCGTACTCGATCTTCCAGAGCCAGCCGTCGGCATGCCGCGTGACCGCCTCCCACACGTCCTGGGGGCCGGCGGGCAGCTCGCCTTCCCATCGCACTTCGAACTCCTTGCCCATCTCATCCGCCTCCGTTGCTGTCGTGTCGAGCCGCGCCTGACGGCCCTTGTACACCAACGACACGCGGGACGCGCCGAAATCGACAGCGGGCGCGAACTTTTCGATGGCGCGTACCTCAGAGCCGCGGCCCCTCCTCGTGCAGCCCGCGCAGAGCGCCGATCACCTGCTCGCGCCATACGCGTGCCGCGGGCAGCACGCCGGTCAGCAGCGGCGAGGTGTGCAGCTGGCCGCAGTAGCGCACGCAGCTCGCGGGGACGCCCGCCTCGACGAGTCGCGTCGCGTAGGCCTCGCCGCTCTCGCGCAGGACGTCGTGCTCGCACACCATGATCAACGCGGGCGGCACGTCTGCGACCGATTCGGCGAACAGCGGCGACGCGTAGGCGTGCTCGAGGTCCTCGGGACGCGGCACGTAGAGCGCGACGAGGTCGGTGAGCAGCTTGCGATCGATGCCGAGCGACGCGCAGATCCCCGGCACGGACGGCTGGCTGAGCGTGAGGTCGAGCGCCGGGGCCTCGAGGATCTGCAGCGCGGCCCGCGGGCCGCCGCGGTCACGCGACAGCAGCGCGAGGCCCGCGGTCAGCGACGCCCCCGCCGAGCCGCCGCCGATCGCGACCCGCTGCGGGTCGATGCCGAGCTCCGCCGCGTGGTCGACCAGCCAGGTCAGCCCGAGATACGCGTCTTCGAGTCCGGCCGGGAACGGGTGCTCGGGCGCCAGGCGGTAGTCCACGGCCAGCACGACGCAGCGCGCGCCGACGCAGCGCTCGCGGCAGACCGCGTCGTTGGCCGCCATGTCGATCGACCCGTGCCACCAGCCGCCGCCGAACAGGAACATGTACCCGGGGAGCGGCTCGTCGCCTCCGGGGTGGTAGAGGCGGGCGCGCACGCGGCGATCGGGCCCGACGATCTCGAGCTCACGCACGTCGGCGACCGGCGGCGCGGGCTCGCCGAACTGCGCGAACATGACGTTGTTGACCTCCTCCATCGTCGCCCGGTCCTCGGGAACGCGCGGCGGCTCCGCGCCGTTCACCGCGTCGACGAACGTCTGGAGCAGTGGATCGAGCTGCATGGTGTGGTCCTTGGTTTGCTTGGTGGACGTCAGCGGGCCTGCGCCCGCGGAAGGTCGTCGGTCGTGCCGGGCTCGCGCGCCTGCCTGCGGCGCCGCTGCGCCGCGGGATCGGGATCGGGGATCGCCGCCAGCAGCGCCCGGGTGTACGGGTGCTGCGGCGCGTCCCAGAGTTGCTGCGCGTCGCCGCGCTCCACCACCACCCCACGGCGCATGACCGTGACGCGCCGGGCGAGGTGGCGGACGACCGCCATGTCGTGGGCGATGAACAGGTAGCTGACGCCGAGGTCGCGCTGGAGCTCCTGCAGGAGGTTGAGCACCTGCGCCTGGACCGAGAGGTCGAGGGCGCTGAGCGCCTCGTCGCAGACGATCAGCTCGGGCTCGAGGATCAGCGCCCGGGCGATCGCCACGCGCTGGCGCTGGCCGCCCGACAGCTCCGCCGGCCGGCGGTCGACGGCGGTGGCCGACAGCCCGACGCGCTCGAGCATCGCCGACGCCCGCGCGGCGCGCTCGGCCCGCCCGAGCCGGCGATGCACCTCCAGCGGCTCGCTCAGGGTCTGCCCGACCGTCCGGCGCGGGCTCAACGAGCCGAACGGATCCTGGAAGACGACCTGGACGTGCTGGGCGAGCGCCCGGCGCCGGGCGCCCGAGACGTGCGTGATGTCCTCGCCGCGAAACCGGATCGTGCCCGCCGCGACCGGCGCCAGGCCGAGCACCGCGGCCGCGACCGTGCTCTTCCCCGAGCCGCTCTCGCCGACGAGGCCGGCGATCTCGCCGGCGTCGATGCTCAGGTCGACGCCGTCGCAGGCGACCACGGGCGGCGTCCGGCGTCCCGTGCGGTAGCGCACGACGAGCCCTTCGATCTCCAGCAGCGGCGCGGCGTTCATCGCGGCGCGAGCTCCTCGTGGCGCAGGCAGCGCGTGCGGTGCGCGCCGCCGGGGCCGCCGAGCGCCACAAGCTCGCCGGAGCAGGCCGGCACGGCGAGCGGGCAGCGCGGCACGAAGTGACAGCCCGCCGGCCAGGCGCCGGGCGCCGGAACCTGGCCCGGGATCGCGGGCAGCGGCTCTCCGGCGCGCGCCAGCAGCGGGTTGGACGCGATGAGCGCCCGTGTGTAGGGGTGCAGCGACGCCGCGAAGAGCGACTGGACCGGCGCGACCTCGACGACCTCGCCTGCGTACATGACGACGGCGTCGTCGCAGACGTCGGCGAGCACGCCCCAGTCGTGGGTGATGAGCACGATCGCCATGCCGAGGCGCTCGCGCAGGTCGCGCAGCAGCCCCAGCACCTCGGCCTGCACGGTCATGTCGAGCGCGGTCGTCGGCTCGTCGGCGATCAGCAGCTTCGGCTCGCCCGCGAGGGCCAGCGCGATGCCGACGCGCTGCGCCATGCCCCCCGACAGCTGATGCGGGTAACGGCGAACCACCTGCTCGGGATCGGGCAGGTCGACCATCGCCAGCAGCGCCACGGCGCGCGCCCGCGCGCCGGGGCGCGAGCCGCCGCGATGGCGACGCACCACCTCGGTCAGCTGCTGTCCGACCGTGAAGGCCGGATCGAGGGTCGCGATCGGATCCTGCGGCACGAAGCCGATCTGCGCGCCGCGCACGCGGCCCAGCTCACGCTCGGAGCGCCGGGCCAGCTCGCGGCCGTGCGCGCCGAGCACGCGGCCCAGCTCGCGCTCGGAGCGCCCGGCCAGCTCGCGGCCGTCGAAGCGGATCGACCCATCGGTCAGGCGCGCACCGCCGGGCAGCAGCCCCAGGACGGCGCGGGCGACGACCGACTTGCCGCAGCCCGACTCGCCGACGATGCCCACCGCCTGGCCTTCGCAGACGTCGAGGGCGACGTCGCGTACGACCGTCACCTCGCCGTGCGGCGCCGGGAACGCGACGGTGACGCCGTGCAGCGACAGGAGCGCCGGGGGTCCCGCGGACGGGCCGGGAGCGCGCGGCGCGGCCGGCGCCGCCCGCCGCGGCCGCCGCCGCGGTCGCTCCACCGACGCGACGCTTCGGGCGGCGAGGTCCCGCACCCCGTCGCCGAGGATGCCGAGCGCCAGGACCACCAGCGCGATCAGCACCCCGGGCGGCACGAGCAGCCACGGGTCCGCGTCGATCACCGCCGACGCCTCGGCGATCATGCCGCCCCAGCTCGGCTGCGGCGGCTGCACGGAGAAGCCGAGGAACGCGAGCGCGCTGTCGGTCATGACCGCGGTCGCGGCGAACAGCGACGTCTGCACGATGATCGGTCCCGAGAGCGCCGGAGCGATGTGCCGGCGCAGCACCTGACCCGACGTCAGCCCCACCGTCTGCGCCGCGCGCACGTACAGCTCCTGGCTCGCCGCGCGGGCGCTGCCGCGCACGACGCGGAACACGTTCGGCGTGCCGAGCACCCCGAGCGTGATCATCGTCGCGAGCTGGCTGGCCGGGAACACGGCGACGACGACGAGCAGGAAGATGATCGCCGGGACCGACAGCAGGACCTCGGCGACCCGCGTGGTGACCGTGTCGAAGCGCCCCGCGTGGTAGCCCGCCAGCAGGCCCAGCGGCACGCCGAGCGCGAGGAAGACGACGACGGCCTCCAGGGCACCCAGCAGCGTGACCCGCCCGCCCGAGGCCAGCCGGCTGAGGACGTCGCGTCCGAGGCCGTCGGTCCCCAGCAGGTGCGCGCTCGACGGCGGCTGGAGGATCGCGCCCAGGTCCTGCTGGAGCGGGTCGGTCGGCACCCACAGCGGCGCGCCGACGCAGGCGATCGTGACGAGCACCAGGAACCCGAGCGCGACCGTGAGCGCCGGCCGGCGCAGCGCCGCCCCGATCACGCCGCGCGCACCTTCGGGTTCAGCCGCACGTAGGCGAGGTCCACGAGCAGGTTGACCGTCGTGACCATGGCCGTGAAGAACAGGACGAGCGCCTCGATGACGGGCAGGTCGTGGTCGGCCGTCGCCTGCACCGCGAGGCTGCCGAGGCCGGGGAGCGCGAAGACCTGCTCGACCAGCACGGTCGCGCTGAAGAGCCCGGCGACGACCAGCCCGAGCACGGTCGTGACCGGGATCGCGGCGTTCTTCAGCGCGTGGCGGTAGATGACCGATCGCTCGCTCACCCCGCGGGCGCGCAGCGCGAAGATGTAGTCCTTGGCCAGCGTCTCGCGCATCGCGTCGCGTGTCTGCTTGGCGATCACCGCGGCGCAGCCGACGCCCATCGTCACCGCGGGCAGCACCAGCGAGCGCAGCCAGTCGACGGGCGAGTCGCCCAGCGGCGTGTAGCCGGTCGCGGGCAGCCAGCCCAGCTTCACCGCGAAGATCGCCACCAGCACCAGGCCGAGCCAGAAGCTCGGCAGCGCCAGGCCCGCGAGCGAGAGCACGTCGATCGCGCGGCCGATCCAGCCGCCGCGCAGCGCGCCGGCCACGCCGAGCGCGACACCAAGCCCGCCCGCGACGACCACCGAGCTCGCGACGAGCGACAGCGTCACGCCGATGCGTCCGGAGAGCATCGAGCCGACCGGCTCGCCGCTCGTGATCGACGAGCCGACGTCGCCCTGCACCGCGCCGTGCAGCCAGTGCCAGTACTGCGCCGGCAGCGCGTCGTCGAGACCGAGCTGCTGGCGCAGCTGCAGGTACTGCTCGCGGCTGCCGCTCTGGCCCAGGATGCTGCGCGCCGCGTCGCCGGGGATCAGCGAGACCAGCACGAACGTAAACGCGGAGACGAAGAGCAGCAGCAGCAGCGAGGTGACCAGCCAGCGCGTGGCGAAGCGGACCATGGTGTCCGGCCCCGTCTAGCCGGCGGGCCGCAGCTCGGCGATCGGCGGGATCGGCGCGTTCGGGCTGGTCCGTAGCGAGTCCGGGTCGACGCTCTTGTCGGCGTAGTAGACCAGCGGCGCGAAGCCGACCGGCGCGAACCAGCCGAGCTCGACGAGCCGCCGCTGGATCTGCCGGCTCACCGCGTCGGCCTCGCCCGCGGCCGCCGTGGTCAGCTTGGCGTAGAGCGCGTCGACCGTCGCGTCCTGCGAGCCGAACGGGTTGAACGTGGCCTTGGGCAGGTACAGCCCGGGCCCTTCGAGGTACATCGGCTGGGACCCGTACCCGATGACCGCGGCCGGCGAGTCGCCGCCGAAGAGCTTGTTCGCGTACTGGCTGAGGTTGCTCGTGCTCGAGATCTTCAGCTTGATGCCGACCTTGTCGAGCTGTCCGGCCATCGCCTGGGCGATGACGTCGCCCCCGGCGAGCGCCGAGCTGAGCAGCGGCAGCGTGAACCCGTCGGGGTAGCCCGCCGCGGCCAGGAGCGCCCGCGCCTTCGCGGGGTCGTGCGGGTAGTAGCGGTCCAGCGCCGGGTCGAAGCCCTGGCCGTTGGTGGTCTGCGTCGTCGGGCGGCCGTAGCGCCCGAACAGCGCGTTGACGATCGCCGGACGGTCCAGCGCGTAGTTGATGGCCTGGCGCACGCGCACGTCGGCCAGGGGCTTGGCGAGCGTGCCCGCGCGATCGGCGAGCAGCATCCCCATCGACACCTGCGGCGTGGACTTGATCGTCAGCCCCGCGCGCTCGGCGCCCCCGACGGTCGTGAACTCGCCGCCGGCGACGCTGACCTGCCGAGTCTTGAGCGCGTTGAGCGTCGAGTTGGCGTTGGCGATGACCTTGATCACGACGCGGTCGTAGTGGATCTGCGCCTTGTTCCAGTACGTCGGATTGGCGCGGTAGGTGTAGTGGTCGCCCGAGACCGTCGCCTTGGTGTCCAGCACGTACGGTCCGGCGCCGGCCGACGCCGTGCTCAGCGCGTCGGGCCGACGCAGCGCCTTCGGGCTGATCACGTCGCCGACGACGTACTGGTGCGACAACATGGTGGCCATCAGCGGGTTGGGGACCTTGAGGTCGATCCGGACGGTCCGGACGCCCACCGCCGTGATCGCCTTGACTCCTGAGAGGTATTGCGCATTGGGGCCGTTGGCCTTGCGGACGTAGTCGAGGTGCGCCTTGACGCCCTGGGCGCTGAGAACTCCGCCGTCGCTGAAGCGCACGCCCTCACGCAGCGTGAGCTCGAACCGGCGGTTGCCCGCTCCCACGTACCGCCACGACGTCGCGAGGGCCGGCGTGGGCGCCCCCTTGGCGTCCATGCCGATGAGCGGGTCGTAGGCCAGGTCGACGAACCACTCCGACGCCTGGTCGATCTCGGCGGGGTTCAGGCTGCTGGCCGGCAGCCCGTAGGCGACGTTCAGCGTGCCGCCCTTCCCGGCGCCGGGGCTCGTCTGCCCCGAGCCCGACCCGCACCCGGCGGCGACGGCGCCCATCGCCAGCGCCGCCGTCGCCACCACGCACATCCTGCTCACCGGTCGCCTCCCCCTGGTCAACGTGTCGCGCCTAGAACGCCGCGGTGCCGGTCAGCGTCCAGGGCTGGCAGTCCACGGTGCCCTCGATGTGGCCCTTGCCCTTGATCTTCTTGTAGGCGCGCGTCCCGCCGGTCCAGTGCCAGTTGCCGGCGAAGCGCCCCTTGCTGGTGAGCTTGCCGGATGCGTAGGCCGTGGCCGTCCCCTTGCTGTTCTTGAAGGTGATCGTCGCGTTGGGCGCCGTGAGGATCCCGGTGATCTTGCCCTTGCCGAACGCGCCGCCGGTGTAGGTCCCGGTGAGCGCCGACGCGCTGCCCGCGCTCAACCCGCAGTGGACCGTCAGCTTGACCTTGCTGCTCGCCGCAAGCGCCGTGTCGGCGACGTCGCGCGACGCGCCGGCGAAGGTCGCGACGCCCGCCACGGCCAGGCCGATCGCCGCACCCTTGAGAACTCGTTCCATCTCGCTGCTCCTCCGTCGATGTGACCCAGCGGAGGCACTCCTAACACGAGGTCGCGCGCCCCAGGACGATCACGAGCGCGGCTTGGCGCTGTCCACTTCCTGAGCGCCTCTGGACGTGCGGTTCGCACATAAGCGGGGCGCGGCGCTGGAGTCGCTCGCGGCGCCGCTCCTAGTGTCGCGCCATGAGCGAACCCGACCGCAGCATCATCCGCAGACGGCGCGGCAGGCGCGCCCTGCTCACCGCGTGCGCCGTGGCCGCCGGCCTCGGCGCGAGCGCAGCCGGTCTCACCACCGCGGCGGGCGCGAGCACGCTCGAGACCATCGAGCTGCCCGACCGCGCCGGCGAGGTGCCGCAGCAGTGGCTGCCCTACCCGGGCCCCCCGCGCGCCAACGTGCTGCTGCCCGACGGCTACGACCCCAGCCACACGTATCCGCTCGTCGTCCTGCTGCACGGGTTCGGCGACGACTACCGCGGCTGGGCGGCGCCGGCGCAGGGCGACATCGTCCACACCGCGGCCGGGCTGAACGCGATCGTCGTCATGCCCGAGGGCGGCCGCGGCTGGTACGCGGACTGGTGGAACGGCGGCAACCGCGGCGCGCCGTCGTGGGAGTCCTACCTCCTGGACCAGGTCGTGCCGCAGATCCTCGAGCGCTACCCGGTCCGGCCCGAGCGCCGCTACCACGCGATCGTCGGCGTCTCGATGGGCGGCCTCGGCGCCGCCTACCTCGGCGGGCGGCTCCCCGGCTTCTTCGGCTCGGTCGGCGTGTTCTCGGGCTTCGTCGACACGCAGCGCCTCGTGCTCCCCGACCTTATGGCGCTGGTGTCGGGCGGCTGGCTCGGAGACGTCGAGGGCCCGGCCGACGGGTTCTATGCGACCGGCCACAACCCGTCGCGGGTGGCCGGCAACCTCGCGCACTCCCGCGTGTTCCTCACCGCCGGCGACGGCACGGCCGACAGCCGCGGCTTCGCGGATCTCGCCGAGCTCCTGGTCGGCGGCGTCGAGGAGGCGGCGCTGCTGCGGCCGATGACCGACACGTACGCCGCCGCGCTGAGCGCCGCGGGCGTGCCCGCGACCTACGAGCCGACCCATGGGCTGCACGGGTGGACGTACTTCCGCGACCAGCTGCGGCGGGCCATCGCCTGGGGGCTGTTCGCCCCGGTCGGCGACCAGCCGACCTCGTGGGCGAGCGACACCGTCGCGACCCGCGGCCGGCTCTGGGACCTCGCTTACCAGTTCGCCCCGGCGCCCAACGGCGTCGTGCGCTTCCAGCGCGACGGCGCCCGCCTGCAGGTCACGGGCGCGACCACGTCGGTCACGATCACGACGGCCGGCGGGTGCGTGCAGCAGGCGGCCCTTCCCGCCGACCTGACGATCCCGACGGCGCCCTGCCCCTAGCGGGAGCTAGCGGAGCTCGCGCTCCCGGAACGCCCACCACACGCTCACCAGGTCGTCGACCCGGTGCAGGTCTGCGCCAGTGATCTCGGTGTAGCGCCGTAGACGCTGGCGCAGCGTGTTGGGGTGGACGTTGAGCGCCTCGGCGGTGCGCTCGAGCCGGAGGTTGTGCTCGAGGTAGGCGACGACGGAGCGCTCCAGCTCGGCATCGAACTCGCGACCGCTGCGCAGCGGCTCGACGAACGCGTCGACCAGCGCGCGCGTCAGGTCGGGGTCGTTGGCGACGGCGGCGCGGACGGCCATCGTGCGCAGGTCGTGGACGCCGGTCAGGCCGAAGCGCAGCGCGCTCTGGGCGGCGCGGGTCGCCAGGCGGAAGCCCAGCGGCGCGTCGCCGATCGCCATCGGCTCGCTGACGCCGATGACCGCGCGCGTCGTCTCGGGATCGATCTGCGGCCGCCACGGCAGCAGCCCGATGACGTCGCGCTCGAGCGAGGCGAGGACCGGCTCGCGGTCGTCGTCGCCGGTCGCCAGCAGCGCGGTCTCCAGCTCGTCGAGCGTGCCGGGCGGCAGCGTGCGGGCCCGGCAGATCACGTACGGGTGGTCCAGGTCGAGCCCGAGGGACAGGACCTGGTTGGCCAGCTCGTCGGGTCGTGAGCGCCCGAGCAGCACGCCGCGGACCATGTCGACGTGGTGCTGGTGCTCGCGGCGCACGAGCCGCAGCTCGGCGCGGCGGTGGGCGGCGGCGGTCCGGCTGGCGATCAGGTCGCTGAGCAGCCACAACTGCTCGTGGGCCATGAGCAGTTCCGCCGCCTGCGCGCCGTGGGAGCGCGCCCGTTCCGCGACGAGCTCCCAGCCGGCATGGATGCCGAAGCGGATCGCGCGGAGGACCGGCTCGACCCCCAGGCCCTGGCGCGCGCGCCGCTCACCGGTGCGATCGAGCACCCCGGCCTGCGCCTCGGTCGGCATGTGCCGGTCGCGCAGCGCCGGGAACGTGACGCGCACGCTCGTCTGCACCCCCGGCGCGATGTCGGTCGTCGCGAGCTGGGCGTACTCGGGCACGCTGCTGCGCACCGCGGTGACGATGTGGGTGACGCATTCCTGCTCTTGGGCGAGCAGCTCGTTGATCGCCCGGCGGATCGGTTCCCAGCCCTCGCTCACAGTGGCTTTCGACTATGCCCCAACCGGGATGGGAGTGGCAAGCGACAATGTGGACGCGATCGGCTTCGGATGCGCGCTCGCACCTGGTTGCGTGGGCGCTCATGAGCCATCTCCAGGATCCCGCCGGCGCCGAGGTCTCCCGCCCCGACCCGCTCGGGTCGGCCGCGACGTTCTGCCACGCCTTCCAGCAGACCGCCGCGGACCACGCGACCGAGACGGCGCTCCGGGAGCCCGACGGCGGCGAGTCGCTGACCTGGGCCGAGTACGCCGCCCGCGTGCGCGCGATCGCCACGGGCCTCGCCGGGCTCGGCCTGCAGCGCGGCGAGACGGTCGGGCTGATGATGGTCAACCGGCCCGAGTTCCACCTGCTCGACGCCGCGGTCATGCACCTCGGCGGGATCCCCTTCTCGATCTACAACACGAGCACGGCGCCGCAGATCCGCGAGGTGCTCGCGAACGCGCGGGCGCGCGTGGTCCTCTGCGAGGAGCAGTTCCTCGGCCGCCTGCGCGAGGCCACGCGCGAGGGGACGGTCGAGCACCTCGTCGTCGCCGACCGCGACCGCTGCCCGGGCGCCACCACGCTGCGCCACGTGCAGCAGCTCCCGCCACCGGCCGGCTTCGACTTCGACGAGCGCTGGCAGGCAGTGACGCCCGAGGACCTGCTGACCGTCATCTACACGTCGGGGACCACCGGACCGCCGAAGGGCGTCGAGCTGACCCACGCCAACCTGCTCTGCGAGCTGCGCGCGCTGGACGCGGTGTTCCCGCTGCCGCGCGAGGGCGGCGACGTCGTGTCCTACCTGCCGATGGCCCACGTCGCCGAGCGGATGCTCAGCCACTACATGCCGATGCTGCTCGGCTGGCGCACGACGACCTGCCCGGACCCCGCCGGCGTGCTCGGCGTCGTGGCGCAGGTCCATCCGTCCTGGCTCTTCGCGGTCCCGAGGATCTGGGAGAAGCTCAAGGCGGCGATCGAGCCGCCCGCCGACGAGGACGCCGCCATCGCCCTGCGCCAGCGGCTCGGCCTGGACCGGCTGGAGGCCGCGCTGGTCGGAGCGGCGCCCGTCGGCCGCGACGTGCTCGAGTTCTTCCACGGCATCGGCATCCCGATCCGGGAGATGTGGGGGATGACCGAGACCTCGGTCATCTGCACGGCCAACACGCCGGAGCACACGCGCCTGGGGAGCGTCGGCCGGCCGCTGCCGGGCACGGAGGTCACGATCGCCGCGGACCGCGAGATCCTCGTGCGTGGCCCGCTCGTGATGCGCGGCTACCGCGACGACCCGGTGCGCACCGCCGAGGCGATCGACGCCGACGGCTGGCTGCACACCGGCGATCTCGGCTCGTTCGACGCGGACGGCTTCCTGAGCATCGTCGGGCGCAAGAAGGAGCTCATGATCAGCTCGGGCGGCAAGAACATGTCCCCGTCGAACATCGAGGCGGCGATCAAGGCCCACAGCCCGCTGCTCGCCCAGGTGGTCGCCATCGGCGACCGGCGGCCGTATGTCACCGCGCTCATCACGATCGACGCCGTCGCGGCCGCGGCGTTCGCCGCAGCGCACGGCCTGGCCGACCACGCCCCGGCCGACCTGATCGCGGCCCCGGCGTTCGCGTCCGAGCTCGCAGCCGCGGTGGAGCGGGGCAACGCGGTGCTGTCCCGCGTCGAGCAGATCAAGTGCTATCACGTGCTGCCCGACGACTGGCAGGCCAGCAGCGACGAGCTGACGCCGACGATGAAGCTCAAGCGCGCCGCGATCGCGGAGAAGTACGCCGACGTCATCGAGCGGCTCTACGCGTGACGCCGGAGGCGCTCACGCGACGATCGCCGTGGCCGAGGCGGTCAGCACGCCGGTTCCGTCGGCGCGGAGCACCTCGAGCTCGAGCGTGGCGATGCGGTGCTCCGGACCCTCGTCGATGCGCGCCACGCGCCCGACGAAGGCCAGCCGGTCGCCCGGCCACACCTGGCCGGTGAAGCGCACCGTGTAGGACCTGACGCTGCCCGTCCCCACCCAGCGGGCTAGACGGGTCCCGAGCATCCCCGCGTGCAACATGCCCATCCCGAACACGGACGGCATCCCCGCGGCGCGGGCCGCCGGCTCGTCGTGATGGATCGGGTTCAGGTCGCCGCCCGCGCCCGCGTAGCGGACGAAGTCGGTGCGCGTGAGCGGGCCGACGTGCTCGCTGGGCATGCGGTCTCCCACGGCGAGTCGCACCGGCGCGGCGGGGACGATGGGCGCGGTCATGTGGCCTCCCCGGTCTCGATCAGCGTGTCCTGCCGGCGCACGACGAGCTCGTCGCGCTGGTTGTGGAACGTCGTCTCGATCGAGACCAGCGTCATCGCGCCGCCGCGCCGTCCTTCGCGCGTCGTCAGGTCCGTCACGTGCGAGCGCGCGGTCAGCTCGTCGCCGAGGCGCACCGGCGCCAGGTACTCCCAGGACGCCTCCCCGTGCAGGAGCCGGTCCAGGTCGGCGGCGAGCGCGATCGCGTGCTCCAGCGCGCCGTGCTCGCGCCAGTGGTCGGCGAGCACGGTGACGGTCGGCGGCACCGGGACGTCGCCGAGGCCGGCCTGCGTCGCTGCGTCGGGGTCGTGCCAGAGCCCGTCGGGCTCGTGGAAGGCGCGTGCGAGCTCGGCGAGCTTGCCGCGCTCGATCGGGAAGCGCACGGAGCCAAGGTCCTGCCCAACGGCGTTGCGGTCGATCATCGATCCTCCTCGGGGTCGTCCTGCGGGCAAGCCTACACAGAAACAATCAGCAGCGCTGGTTTTTGATAGCTTGGACGTCCCAGTGCCGCGACGACGGCGTCGCGGCCCGACGAAGGAGCCCACGTGCTTGCCGGCAAGGTCGCGTTGATCACAGGAGGCGCGCGCGGGATCGGGCGCGCGACGGCGGAGATCCTCAGCGAGCAGGGCGCTCAGGTGGTCGTCGCCGACCTCGACGCCGATGCAGCGCACGAGGCCGCGCAGCAGCTGCCCGGCGAGGCGGCGGTCTGGGCCGGCGACGTCACCGCCGACGGCGCGGCGGACGCGCTCGTCGCCGCCACGGTCGGCGCCTTCGGCCGCATCGACATCGTCGTCAACAACGCCGGCTACACCGTCGACGCCCCGGTCCACAAGATGACCGACGCCGACTTCCAGGCGATGCTCGACATCCACACGATCGCTCCGTTCCGCATCCTGCGCGCCGCGGCCCCGCATCTGCGCGAGCCGGCCCGTGCCGAGCGCGCCGAGGGCCGCGAGGTGTTCCGCAAGGTCGTCAACGTCGCCTCGCTCGCCGCCTTCGGCAACCCGGGCCAGAGCAACTACGCTGCGGCGAAGTCCGGCGTCCTGGGGCTGACGAAGACCCTGGCCAAGGAGTGGGGCGGCTTCCGCGTCAACGTCAACGCCGTGGCCTTCGGCTTCGTCGAGACGCGGCTGACCCAGCCCAAGACCGAGACCTCGGTCATCGACGTCGGCGGGCGCGCGATCGCCGTCGGCGTGCCGGAGCAGGTGCGCTCGGCGCTCGGTGGCCTCGTCCCGCTCGGCCGGGCCGCGACGCCCCGCGAGGCGGCGGGCGGCATCGCGTTCCTGTGCTCGCCGTGGAGCGACTACGTCACGGGCCAGGTGCTCAACGTGACCGGCGGCCTCCCGTTCGCGATGGGCCCGGCATGACCGGCCGCAGCAGCGCCGCGGCCGCCGGCGAGCGCACCTTCGTCGTCGGCGTCGGGATGACCAAGTTCGACAAGCCCGGCACCAAGGACGGTGACTACCCCGACTGGGCGAAGGAGGCCGGGCAGCGCGCCCTCGCGGACGCCGGCCTGCGCTACGAGGCCGTGGAGGCGGCGTACGCCGGCTACGTCTACGGCGACTCCACGGCGGGCCAGCGCGCGGTCTACGGCCTGGGCACCACCGGGATCCCGGTCGTCAACGTCAACAACAACTGCTCGACCGGGTCGACCGCGCTGCACCTCGCCCGCCTGGCCGTCAAGCACGGCATCGTCCAGTGCGCGCTGGCCATCGGATTCGAGAAGATGGAACGCGGGTCGCTGGGCATGAAGTTCCCGGACCGCACCAACCCGATGGACCGCCACCAGGCGGCGATGGCCGCGCTCCGGCCGGCCGAGGCCGGCCCGTTCGCGCCGCAGATGTTCGGCAACGCGGGCCGCGACCACATGGAGCGCTACGGCTCGACGCCGGAGCACTTCGCGTGGATCGGATGGAAGAACCACAAGCACTCGGTCGACAACCCCTACGCCCAGTTCCAGGACGAGTACTCGCTGGAGGAGATCCTCGGTGCGCGGATGGTCCACGCACCGCTGACGAAGCTGCAGTGCTCGCCGACGTCGGACGGCGCGGCGGCGGCGATCGTCTGCTCCGAGCGGTTCGTGGACGCCCACGACCTCTGGGCCGGCGCCGTCGAGATCACCGGCCAGGCGCTCGTCACCGACCTCGCGTCCACGTTCGCCGGCGACACCGACTGCATGAAGATCGTCGGGCTCGACATGTCACGCGAGGCCGGTCGCCGGGCCTACGAGGAGGCGCAGGTCGGGCCGTCCGAGGTCGACGTCTGCGAGCTGCACGACTGCTTCAGCGCCAACGAGCTCATCACCTACGAGGCGCTCGGCTTCGCCGCAGAGGGCGAGGGACACCGGCTCGTCGACGCCGCGGCGACCACCTACGGCGGCGCCGGCCCGGTCGTCAACCCGTCGGGCGGGCTGATCAGCAAGGGCCACCCGCTCGGCGCGACCGGCCTGGCCCAGTGCGCGGAGCTGACCTGGCAGCTCCGGGGTGCCGCCGACCGGCGGCAGGTCGACGGCGCGCGGGTCGCGCTGCAGCACAACATCGGCCTCGGCGGCGCCGCCGTCGTGACCGTCTACCAGCCGGCCGACCGATGAGCTCCGTCGAGGGCCTCAGCGACGAGCGGCGCGCGCTCGTCGAGGCGGTGCGCGACTTCGCCCGCCGGGAGTGCGGGACGCGGGCGCAGCGCGATCGCGTCACCGCGGACGGCGCCGACACGCACAGCCCCGAGGTGTACGCGAAGCTCGCGAGCCTCGGCTGGCTGGGCGCGACGATCCCCGAGGCCTACGGCGGCGCCGGCGGGACCGTCGTCGACGGCTGCCTGCTGCTCGAGGAGCTCGAGTACGGCCTCGTGCCGGTCTTCGCCATCGGGGTGACGCTGATCACTGCCGCGACGGTGCAGAAGTTCGGCACCGAGGAGCAGCGCGCCGGCGTGCTGGGCAGCGTCGTCGCCGGCCGGCCGAAGGCGATCGCGATGTCCGAGCCGGGCTCGGGGTCGGACGTGGGCTCGCTCCGCACGTCGGCGGTCCGCGGCGACGGCGGCTGGATCCTCAACGGCCAGAAGACGTGGATCACCGGCGCGCACCACGCCGACGAGATCCTCGTCGTCTGCCGGACCGACTCCGGCGCGCCCAAGCACGGCGGCATCTCGATGTTCTTGGTGCCCGCCGACGCGGCCGGCGTGGAGATCCGCGGCATCCCGACGATGGCCGGTCGCGAGAGCAACGACGTGTTCCTCGCCGACGTGCGCGTCGGCGACGATGCGGTGGTCGGCACGGTCGGGGAAGGCTGGTCGCAGCTCATGGCCGGGCTGAACTTCGAGCGGCTCGTCGGGGCCGCCTGGATGCTCGGCGTGGCGCGTCGCGCGTTCGACGAGACGCTGGAGTACGTTCGCGGCCGCCACCAGTTCGGGCGCCCGGTCGGGAGCTTCCAGGCGCTCAAGCACCGGCTCGCCGACCTCGCCACGGAGCTCGAGGCGACGCGGCTGCTGATCTACGACGTCGCCCGGCGCGCCGAGCGCGACCCCGGGCGCTCGATGCCGCGCGAGGCGTCGATGGCCAAGCTCAAGGCCTCGGAGCTCGCCCGCCGGATGGCGCTCGACGGCATGCAGATGATGGGCGGGGCCGGTTACGCGCGCGAGTACGAGATGGAGCACCTGGTGCGCAAGGCGCTGCCGATGACGATCTACGCCGGGACCAGCGAGATCCAGCGCGAGATCATCGGGTCCACCTACGGGCTCTAGGCCTGCCAGGATCCGGGCGATGGCGTCCCGCCAACCCGCACTCGAACCCCAGCAGGAACGCAGCCACGCGACCCGCCAGCAGCTCCTCGACGCCGCGGTCGACGAGCTGCTGGACCGCGGCTACGCCGGCCTGACGAGCACGGGCGTCGCGCTGCGCGCCCGGGTGTCGCGCGGGGCCCAGCAGCATCACTTCCCGTCCAAGGAGGCCCTCGTGCTGGAGGCGGTCCAGCACCTGGCCAACCGGCAGCTGACCGAGCTGAGCGCGCAGATCGAACGGTCGCCGCGCGGCCGCGCCCGGCGCGAGCGGAGCCTGGACGTCATCTTCGAGCAGTTCAGCGGCCCGCTCTTCGCCGCCATCGTCGAGCTCAGCCTGGCGGCGCATCGCGACGAGGAGCTCCGGCGTGTCGTCCAGAAGCAGGAGCGGGCCATGAGCCGCGCCGTCCAGGAGTCGTCGCACCAGATCTTCGGCGACGAGCTGGCGGCGGATCCCGCGTTCGCCAAGCGCTGGGCGATGGCGCTCGGCACCATCCGCGGCATCGCGATGCTCCGGCTCCTAGGACACCCGCCGGCCGGCGTCGAGCGGCAGTGGGCGTTCGCGCGGCGGGAGCTCGTTCGCCTCCTCCCGGGCGATCACGACGCCTGACGGCGCGGACCGGCGTCAACGCCGCGCGGCGCTCGACTGCACGAGCGTCAGCAGGCGCTCGCGGAGCTCGCGCGGCAGGCCGAAGCCAGGGACCTCGCCCGCTCCCTGGCGCCGACCATCAGCCGATGACCGCGAGGCTGGCGCTCGCAGCCCCGATCATCCACACGGTCGTGAGCTGCTCGGCGCGGGGCCGCCAGGACAGCAGGCGGTCGCGCACATCGGCCCCGCGGGTCCCGCGGCTGGCGCGCAGGATGGCCACCACGCTCAGCGCACGCACGCCGCCGTACGCGCCGTAGACGGCGGCACCCGCGGCCGGTGTGCCGCTGAGAAGCGCGCCGACGGTGATCACACTGGTGAGCGTCGATCACTCCGCGTACCTCGCCTGGCAATTGCAGCTGCTCGCCTACAGCCACGCGCAGGTCGGCCAGACGGGGTCCTTCGTGGCCCTGGACCACGAAGAGGTCGTCGAAGGCGACGACTATCCGCCGTACAACCGACCGTTCGCGATCGCGCGCTGGCTCGAGCGGGCGAAGCCGGCCGACGACGATGTCGTGCTCCACGTCGACCCGGACATGATCTTCGTGCGGGCGTTGGACCTCGGGGCGTTGCGCCACCTGCCCGTGGCCGACGATGGCCGCTATCCGCTGCAGCCCTCCGGGGCCGCCGCGCTGCGCCGCTACGTCCGCGCGCCGGACCGGGTCCGCGTCCCCGTCGTCCCCTTCGTGATGCGCGTCGCCGATCTGGCCCGCGTCACGCCGGCGTGGTGCAGCTGGACGCTGCGGCTCCGAGCCGACGACGCGGCCCGCCGTGCGCTCGGATGGAACTGCGAGCTGTGGGCGTTCGCACTGGCCAGCCGCGAGGTGGGACTGCGGCTGGATCAGGGCTACCTTGCCAGCATGCCACCGCTCGAGGCTCCTGCGCGTCCGTGCTTCGTGCACTACGCGTGGAAGACGTATGACTTCGACAAGCGCAGCTACGTGCCGTGGGCGGACCTGCGCGGCGCCCGTCATCCCGGCCACGTCGCGCTGCAGGACACAATCGCCGACTTTCGCGAGGAGCTCGAGGTCGCGTGAGCCCGCTGCGCCTGATCATCGCCGTCGGGATCGTGGCGGCTGCGGTCGTGGCGGCCGCGACGTCGGCCCCGGGGCAGCGCGCCGATGCCGGAGCGAGCGACGGGAGCGAGCAGGTCCTGACGCTCCTGCGCGACGGGCGGCTGCTGGCGATCTCCGCGGCCACCGGCGAGGTGACCGCCGGTATCCGGACGGGCAGCCGCGCCGAGGCGGCGGAAGCGCGCCGGTCGCTGGCGCTGAGCGCCGATGGCCGAACGCTCGCGGTGCTGTCGCCGTTCGGGACCGGGCGCCAGAGCATCTTCGTGGTCGACCCCCAGGGCTTGCGCGTGACCGCCCGCATCGCGCTTCCTCGCACGACGGCCTACCAGGACATCGCGATCGGCCCGCGCAGCGGCCGGCTGTACGTCTTCGGCATCGCGCCGGCGCCGCGCAAGGGGCGCGACGAGAGCGCCGCTCCGACCGTGACGGTCGTCGACCCCGCCTCGCGCAAAGTGGTGAGGTCGCGGAGCGTCCGGGCGCGTGCGGGGCACTACTGGTACATCTTCGACGCGCTGATCTCGGCCGACGAGTCCTACGCCTTGACGTCCTACCACGGGGGCTGCACCCCGCAGCACGCCGGGTTGTGCACGACGGGCGCGGACGTCGTGGAGCTGCCATCGCTCCGGCGGCGAAGCTGCACCGGGGCGGCCAGTGCAGGCGTTGGCTGCCTGTCCAAAGTGCATGGCTTCCTCGACCGCTATGCCGACGGCGCGCTGGCCGCCACCGGGAGCGCCGAGATCCTGCGGCTCGATCGCTCGGCCCGCGTCGTGGGCAGCTACTCCGCCGGCATCGACGACCACCTCCTCCAGGTCGCGGGCGATGCAGCGCACGGCCGGGTGTATGTGCTGGCGGAATGCCTCGGCAGGCGCGGCCTGAGCGTCATCGACGCCGTCACCGGCGAGGCCCACGTGATCGGCCAGGCCGCCAGCCCACGCCTGTGCGGGCATCGCATCGCCACCGCGCCATCCGGCGCGGTCGTGCTGGCTCAGGCGACGCTCAAGGGTGGCCGCCAGACCGATCCACGCCTCCTGCTCCTCGACCCCACGCGCGACCAGGTCATCCGCACCGTCGATCTGCCGTCGTTCCCACTCGACGTGCTCGCCTTGGGGCGCTGACGCTCGGGCCTGGCCTATTCGCCGTCCGCCGGCGCCACCGCGTCACCGCGGCCGGCGACCCGCCACCGCTGCCACGGCCAGACACCGTCCATCTCCACCTCGAGCGAGAAGCTGAGCAGGATCCGGATGAGGACGATGATGCCCAGGACGGCGACGCTCTCGATGGTCGGGTCGACGATGATGGTCCGGACGATGTCGGCGACGATCAGGACCTCGAGGCCCAGCAGGATGCAGCGCCCCAGGTCGCGGCGCAGCAGCTCGTAGGAGCCCTTCGTCGTGGCGGAGCGCAGGGCTCGAGGCAGGAACACCATGAACGCGCCGAGCCCGCCGAGGACCATGATCCCCGCGCCGACGGCCTCGACCACCTTGACGACGTCAGAGATCGTCTCCTCGTAGCTCATCGGTGGCCACCGTACCCCGCCGGCGACGCTCTAGGAGGGCGGGTCCCTAACAGGTCGCGGGTTTCGCCCCCTGGGCGAACACCCGCAAGGGAACCTGGCCCCCTGGGCCAGCGTTCCCCTAGGCCACCGGCAGGGTCGCGACGAACAGCGTGCCGGCGAGCAGCATGAGCGTCGCGAGGCCGAGCACGAACGTGCGCAGCGGTCGCCACGCGAGGCGCAGCGAGATGCCGGCGAAGAAAAGCACGGCGGCGAAGAACACCGTCGAGAGGATGTAGCGGTCGTCGTTGCTCTTCGCCTCGGTGCCCGTCTCGTAGAGGCCGTCGGCCTGCACGTCCAACCGCCGGGCGGCGGCGGCCTCGGCGGACCGGTACTCGGGCATGTACAGGGGCCCGGGGACGGCGTCCGGATTCGTGAAGGGCTTCTGTGCGATCCAGGCGCGGAAGGCCGGAACGAACGCGGGGCGGAACCGGCGCTCGTAGACCTTCGCCAGCTTCGCGTCCCCGCCCCGCTCGGCGTTGAGCCACTCGTCGAAGTAGAGGAGGTCGTCGATCCGCAGCTGCCCGGCGGCCGTGTTCTGCTGCTGGGCCTTGACGCGGACCGCCGACGCGCGCGCGTAGTGCTGGGACTGCTCTCCCGACCAGCGCGCCGCCTGGTAGCCGCTCCATGCCGTGGCGACCGTCGTGATCGACAGGAGCAGCACCGCCCCCAGCTCGAGCCGGCGCTCCATGCGCGACACGGCGGAAGGGTGCTCCTCGCGCTCGGTCAGCTCGTGCGGGACGTGCGCATGGGCGTGGGGCACGCCCACGACGCTCCCACCCCGTCCCCCGCGCCACGTCATCCCGATCGGGCGATGTCGCGCCGGCCCCGCGACGCGGCCTAGGGGTGCCGTAGGCGGCCAGCGAGGCCGAGGCCCACGACGGCCAGCCGTCGCCGCCGGAGGTGGGTCCCCAGTCGCGATAGCGACACAAGTCTCCTACGACGACGCCTGCACGGGCTCCACGACCGCGACGGCCTGCAGCGCGCGGCCGTCCACGCCGCGGACGATCGTCGTCGTCACGACGACGGCGGCTCCACTTGGCCCGCACCGCGCATCGACGCGGTAGCGCGAGAGGTCCCCCCGACGGCCCGCCGTGATCAGGGCGCGCGCGGCTTCGAGGTCGAGCGGCTCCGCGACGGCCTCGAGCGCCCGGCCCAGAAGCTCCTCGCTGCCGACGCCCGCCAGCGCGGCCAGCGCGTCGTTGACCGCGACCACCCTGCCGTCCTCGTCCGTCAGCGCGGCGGCGACCGGCAGCGCGTCGAACGCCATGCGGAACCGGCGCTCGGCGTCGCGGAGCTCCGCCGCGCCGGCGCGCCGCGCGCCGACGTCCCGGCCCACGACGATCCACGCCGGGCGCCCGAGGTCGTCGTCGTAGCGGGACACGACCTGCTCCCACCAGACCGTCGAGCCGTCCCGGCGGCGCAGCTCCATCTCCCCGCGCCAGACGCCGCCGCGCTCCAGCGTCTCCAGCATCTCGGCCGCGATCCCGCGGGGGAGGCGGTCGCTGGGCGCGTTGACGGTTGACACGTGCCGTCCGGCCAGCTCGCCGGGCTCATAGCCCAGCGCGGCGCTCCACGCGTCGTTGGTGTAGATGAACGCTCCGGTGACCGCGCACATCACGGCGATGCCGTCGGCCGCGTGCTGCAGGACATCTGCGTACGGGAACCCCGACGCCTGCTCCTCCGCCGACCACGCGTGGAGGACGCTGAGCGCGCCGACCACGCGCCGCCCGCGGCGGATCGGGTGGGCGCTCACGGCGAAGACCTCCGCCGAGTCGCCCGGGCGGCGGATCTCGATCTCGACCGCCGTCACCTCCTCGCCGTCCAGGGCGCGGAGCAGCGGCAGCTCCTCGGGCGCGAACGCCCGCTCGGCGCCGCGCCCGAAGACCCGGTGCCGTGCGGCCCAGCGGGCGCGCGGCAGCGGCTGCGCCGGGAGACCGTGCAGCTCGCGGGCGCGGCGGTTGGAGCGCACCAGCCCGTCGGACCCGATCGACACGACCGGCTCGGTCAGCTCCTCCACCACGGTCGCCACGAACTCGGCCTCCGCCATCCCTTCGGGGTCGGAGGTCACGCGCCGGCGTCGTCCCAAGCCGCTCATGCCTCATCCTCCCGCACCGGCAGCACGCCCGCCACCAGCGTGCCCGCCTGCGGCGCGGACTCGATCCGCACCGACCCGCCGAGCGCCATGACCCGGTCGCGCACGTTGAGCAGGCCCGTGCCCGGA
Organism: Baekduia sp.; assembly: GCF_035318805.1. Classification (GTDB taxonomy): domain Bacteria; phylum Actinomycetota; class Thermoleophilia; order Solirubrobacterales; family Solirubrobacteraceae; genus Baekduia. The sequence goes on along the minus strand of NZ_DATHDY010000110.1, from coordinate 22,531 downwards.
GGCACGGCGGCCTGGTCGAACCCGCGGCCGTCGTCGCGCACCTCGAAGGACAGGCCGCCCTCGGCCGACAGGGCGACCGAGACCTCCGTCGCCCCCTCGGCGTGCTTGGCCGCGTTCTGCATCGCCTCCAGGCACGCGAAGTACACCGTGCTCTCCACGTCGCGCCGGTAGCGCCCGACGCCGTCGGCCCGGACGGAGGTCGCCACCGGCGAGCGCAGGGCGGCCGAGCGCAGGGCGTGGGGCAGGCCGCGCTCGGCCAGCACCGACGGGTAGATCCCGAGCGCCAGCTCGCGGATGTGGTCGATGGCCTCCTCCACCTCGTCACCGAGCTGGTTGAGGACCGCCTCCTCGGCGGGCTCGCCGCGCCGCAGGCGCTCGGTCTGCACCGCGAGCTTCAGCCGCAGCCCCACGAGCCGCTGCTGCGCCCCGTCGTGGAGGTCGCGCTCGATCTCGTGGCGCGACGCGTCGGCGACCGCCACGATGCGCTCGCGCGAGGCCGAGAGCTCGCTCAGCGAGGACTGCAGCTGCTCGACCAGCCACAGGTTCTCGAGCACCACCACGGCGTAGACCGCCGTGGCGTCGAGCAGCGCCGCGTCCGGGGCGGCGGTGACGTCGTACAGCAGCGCTCCGAGCACCCGATCCTGGGAGCGCAGGTCGATCATGCCGACGTCGTCGCTCGCCGCGGGGGCCACCACCGGCCACCCGGTCGCGTCGGCCCAGCGCACGTCCTCCCCCGGGACGCGGTAGACGATCCGGACGCTCGGGTCCTCCAGCGCCTCCGTGATCGCCGTGGTCAGGTCCGCGGGGGAGGGATGGGCGCTCAGCCGGCCACCGAGCCGCCGCAGGACGCCGGCGACCTGGAAGCGCCGCAGCGCGATCCCGGCGGCGAAGCTGATCGCGACCAGCGGCAGCGTCGCGAGGTAGACCCAGCCGAGCGCGTCGATGGCGGCGCCCGTCACCCCGGCCTCCCGGGCGCTGAGGTAGACCGCGAGCGCCACCGTCCGGAACGCGGCCATGAGCAGGACCGGCCCGAGCGCGAGGGTCAGCAGCCGGCCCGAGGTCTGCGACCGCCGGACCAGCACCGCGAGCACGGCTCCGTACAGGAGCACGGTCGCGACCTCCCGCAGCGGGCGCACGATGTCGTCGACGAAGCCCCACGAGACGATGTCGAACGCGTTGCCCGGGCACCCTTGCTCGCACGAGGTGTACGGGGTCGGAAGCGGGTACTGGTCGAAGAGCAGCGCCGTCGGCAGGTACCCGACGACGAGGAGCGCCAGCAGCGCCTTGAGCAGCCGCTGCTCGCTCGCGGTCCGGACGCGTCCGGACGGGAAGGTCAGCAGGAGCACGAGCACCATGAGGTCCGAGCACCACGCCAGCACGCGCCCCGCGCTGTAGAGGACCGCGTTGGAGGACTCCGCCAGCGCCGTGGTGGACCACAGCAGGCCGGTGACCACCAGCAGGAGCCCGAAGCGGTCGCCGGGGCGGCGCGCCAGCTCCGCGCAGCCCAGCGCGACCGGCACCGCCACGACGACGCCGTGCAGGAGCCCGGCGACGACCTCGCGTTCCGGTGGGGCGGCCAGGACCGCGACGACGACCGCGCCGATCGTGGCCGCCACGCCGGCGCCCGCGAGCGCCGACAGCCCGCCCGGCGAGACGGCGGGCCAGGACCCGCGCGCATACCGACCCCCGAACACCGGCCCCGGGCGCATGACGCGACCATAACGCCCAGGGCCGGAAATGTCCGCTACCGGACTTCTGTCTCACTCCGTATACCGGCGCAATCAGGAGTGCTCAACGACTGGGTCGCGGAGCGACCCGGGGAGGCTGCGGGGCCGTGGCTCTAGGCGAAGGTGTGACGGCGGCCGCCGTGGGCGATGAGCCCGTAGATGATGAGGATGTCGATGGAGAACAGCGCGAGCGCCAGGAACGGATAGGCGGGCAGGAACAGGAGCTGGGCGATGCTGTTCAGACCGGCCGTGGCCACGCCGACCCAGCGACCCCACTCGGTGCCGGCGAAGATCGAGAACGCGGCGCAGAACTGGAGGGCGCCGATGATCAGCATCACCCAGCCCCACGTGTTGAGGTCGCTGATGACGTACCGCGCGTCGTTGATGTAGAAGTTGGCGTTGTCGATGGCGGCGATGCCGTAGACGATGTTCAGCACGCCGACGATCGACAGCATCACCCCCGCGAACGTCGCCCAGCCCGAACGGTCGGCGAGCTCGTCGCTGGTGGCCTGGGCTGTGCTCCCGGCGGGCATGGTTCTCTGACTCGACATGCGACGCTCCTTGGTGGAATCGGATGGCTGATCGAGAAGCTATGGCGTGCTCACCGGCGCGGCATCGTACGAACCGGGTGAACTGCTCAGTCGTCGAGCAGGCCGATCGTCCGGGCGCGGGCCACGGCCGCCGAGCGCGATGACGCGTCGAGCTTGCGGTAGACCGCGTGCGCCTGCGTCTTGACGGTGTTGGCGGAGACGTGCAGCCGGCCGGCGATCTCGCGGAACGACAGATGGCTGGGCAGGAACCGCAGCACACGCAGCTCGGCCGTCGTCAACGACGCCGGCCCGGCGAGCGCCTCCACGGCGAACGTGTCTGCGCGGCCCCAGGCATCGTCGATCCACGCGCGCAGCCACACGGCGTCGGGCATCCGCGCGGCGAACCGCGCTGCCTCGGCGGTCAGCGCCCGTGCGGACGTCACGTCGCTCAGGCGCAGCTGCGCCCGGGCGAGCGCCAGCCGCGCGTGGGCGTCGTACCAGGGCGCCAGCGCGTCGAGCGAGCCCAGCAGCCGGAGGGCTTCCGCGACGTCGGCGCGCGCGTCCTGCACCCGTCCGCGGTAGGCCCGCGCGAACGCGGCGACCGCGCAGACGAGCGCCCGCGTCGGGGCGTCGTCGAGCCCGCGGGCGTCGATGCGCGTCCGCGCCCGCTCGGCGAGCACGGCGCCCTCGTCGGCGTCGCCCTCGAGCAGCGCCAGCAGTCCGAGCTCGGCCAGGCACAGCGCCTCGATCCCGGGCACGGTGACCGCGCCGCGGCGGGCGCCCTCGTCCAGGTCGCGCCGCGCGGCGTCGAGGTCCCCGGTCGCTCCGTGGGCCACGCCGCGCAGCAGGCAGCAGACGGCGCGCCAGGGACTGCCGTCGGGGGCGAGCGCGAGCGCGTCGTCGGCGCGGTCGCGCAGCGTGGCGGCGTCGCCCGCGGCGACGGTCGCGCGCAGCAGCGCGACGGCGACCGACAGCGAGGAGGTCGGAGAGCGCTCGAGGTGGCGCCGCGCCGCGGCGGTCCAGCGCTCGACCTGATCGCGGTCGCCGTGCGCCAGGGCGCTCAGCGCGGCGGTGAGCGCCAGCGCCGGGCGGCGTGCGATCCGCGCCTCGCCGATGCGTGACAGCCACGCGTCCAGCTCGGCGCCCCGCCCGTCGAACAGCTCGGTCGGCGCCACGCGCCAGATCAGCACGGCCGCCCGGTCGAAATGCGCGCCGGCGACGGCGTGGTCGATGGCGGCGCCGAGGTCGCCGTCCTCTTCGAAGAACAGGCTCGCCCTCCGGTGTAGCTCGCGCTCCAGCCCGGGATCGGCGCGGTGCAGCTCGGCGCGCAGCATCTCGACGACCAGCGGGTGCAGCCGGAAGTGCTCCTCGGCACGATCGGTCGGGCGCAGCGGCGCCGCCGAGCGCCCCAGCTCGAACAGGACCCGCCCCGAGTCCTCGCGCTCCAGCACCGCGTCGCACACCGGGCCGGCGAGGCACGTGAGGATCGAGGTGTCGGTGAGGAACTCCACGCGCTCGGCCGGCAGCTCCGCGAGCAGCTCGCCACGGAGGTAGTCGGCGACCACGCGGTCGTCGCCGCCGAAGTGCGCGACCGCGTCGGCGACGTCGCGCTGGGCGTCGATCGCCACGGTCGCCAGGCGCAGGCCCGACGGCCAGCCCTCGGTGCGCGCCAGCAGCGTGTCGACCCCCGCGGCGTCCAGCCGCACGCCGGCGGCCTGCAGGAGCGCGGACGCCTCGCTGCGGGTCATGGCCAGGTCCTCGGCGTCCAGCTCCAGCACCGGCCACGCCGACCGCAACCGTCCGAGCGCCGGCGGCGGGGCGCTGCGGACCGACAGCACGAGCGTCACGCTCGCGGGCAGGTCCAGCTCGGCGGCCTCGAGCGCCTGCGCGGCGATCGCGCCGCCGCCGACGTCGGCGTCGTCGACGACGAGCACCGCCGGCACGCGCCCGTCGCGCAGGACGGCGACCGCGCGCGACAGATCCTCCTCGGCCTCGCCGGTGGCGACCCGATGGCGGTCCACGGTCACCCAGGAAACCGGCCGCGGCTCGACCTCGCTCCAGGCCTGCAGCACCGCCGTCTTGCCATAGCCGGCGGGCGCGCTCAGCACGACGGCGCGCATCTCGGTCGTGGCCAGCAGGCGACGCACGAGGCGAACGCGGGGCTCGACGCGCCTGGGGACCGGCGGCGCCGCCGCATGCAGGAACGAGACGGGCCGGGAGACGTCGGCGCCGGCGCGAGCCAGCAGAGCGGAGGGCGGTCCAGTCACGAGCACCTCGAAGTCCGTGGGCTTATGGGACGGCCTCACTGTCCTCACCCCGACGAGGCCGGACAAGGGCGTCGGCCAGCGCGCTGCGGGGAGGCGCGCACCACCATGCGGCGAGGATCTCCGCACGTCCTGTTCCGGGGCTGGTCCCGGAACAGGCCGCGAAGCGGATCAGGCCAGGATCCGGGCCTTCTGGGTCTCGAACTCCGACTCCGTGAGCACTCCCTGGTCCCTGAGGGCGCCCAGCTCCTTCAGCTGGGCCAGCGGGTCCGGGGCCGCGGCCGCCGGGGGCGGCGCGGGCGCCGGCTCCTGTGCGGGCTCCTCTGGCTCGGACGGGCCCTGCTGGGCCCAGCGCGAGCCCTGCCGGCGCGACACGCGGTTGCTGACGGCGGTGGCGGTACCGGCCACCGCGGCGGTGCGAGCGATCCCGCGAAGCAATCCGGGCATGGTGTCTCCTGTGGCTTTACTTGGTGGCCGTCTCGAGCGCGTCGAGCGACGCCACGAGCGCTTGGACGGGGATGCGGCCGCTGGCGACCAGCTGGCCGCCGGAGCGGCGCAGCGCGATGGCGACGGGCGCGGCCCAGCGGTTCTCCCAGACCAGGATGGCCGCCGAGGCACCGGGCTCGAGCGCCGACGCGGCGTCCTGCAGGTCCTCGTCGTCGACGAGGCCCGACGAGGCGCCCTCGAACACGCCGAAGGCCGCCGCGGCCGGACCCAGGTCGGCGATCTCGATCGCGGTGAGCGTGCCGTCCTCGTCCTTGCTGACGAACGCGATGTCGAGGATCCGGATGATGCCCCGGTCGACCAGATCCAGCAGCAGCGGCGCGACCTCGTCGCCCGAAGGCTCCGTCGGCCATTCCAGGATGACGTAGTCGATCGGGCCCATCTCGTCGAGTTCTACCTCGCTCACGGCATGCTCCTCTCGGTCGTGTGCCGGGCTCGGCACCGACCCATGTTCGAAGCGCGCAGGCGCGGCGACATCATCCACTCCGGGTGATGCAGCAGCGCCCGCCACGCCGCACCCTGGACGTCATGGAATGGGTCGCGCTGACGGTCTGGATCCTCATCGCCGCCCTGGCGCTGCCGGTCGCCCTGGGAGCGCTGTCGGGCGCGCCGGGGCTGGGGCTGCAGGTCGTGGCCGCCATCGGCGGCGTCGCGCTCTGCGCGCTGTTCATCATCCTCGACGGCCCGCGCTGGGCCGCCTGGCTCACGGTCGCGATGGCGGTGGTCGGCGTGATCGCCGACCTCTGGGGCGCCGAAGCGCTGCTGTCGGACGAGCGGTCGGTCAGCGGCGAGCTGCAGGGCGCCGAGGAGCTCGAGGCGGGGCTCCTGGGCGTGCAGCTGCCGCTGTTCGGCGTGGCGCTGCTGGCCAGCCTCTGCCTCGGCGTCGACCTCGTGACGCTCAACTGAGATGACCGGCGGGCACGCCGCCGTCGCACGGCTGGCGCGGTCCGGCCGCGGGGTTCTGGAGCGCCTGCTGGAGCTGGAGATCATCGACCGCTCGCTGGTCGTCGGCGCGCAGGCGTTCAGCGCGCTGATCCCGCTGTTGATCGTGCTCTCCAGCCTGGGCGCCCGCGGCGGCGAGTCGTTCGCCAACGGCGTGATCGACCGCTTCGGCCTCAGCGGCGCCGGCGCCGACGCGGTCCACCGGACCTTCGACGCCCCCGCCGACGACACGACCATCACGCTCCTCGGCGGCCTCGTCGTCGTGTACTCGACCCTCGCGTTCACGCGGGCCCTGCAGCGGACGTTCGAGCGGGCCTGGGACCTGCCTCGGCGCGGCATGAAGGGCACCGGCTGGGGGCTGCTGTGGATCGGGGTCATCGCCGCGTACTGGGCGGTGGTCCCCGTCGCCGGCGACGACCTGCCGTCCCCGCTGGGGACCGCCGCCGCCCTCGCCGCGAGCTTCCTGTTGTGGCTCGTCACGCCCTACGTCCTGCTCGCGCGCCGCGTGCCGTGGCGGGCGCTGGTCCCGCAGGCGGCGCTGTCGGCGATCGGGATGACGATCCTCGGCATCGGCGCCGCGATCTACGCGCCGCGGGCGATCGGCTCGTCGGCCTCGGAGTTCGGCGTCATCGGCGTCGCGTTCGCCCTCCTGTCGCTGCTGTGGGCCGCCGGCTTCGTGCTGGTGACCGCGGCGGCCATCGGCTCCTACATCACGGTTCCCACATGGCGACCCGTCTCACCTGGCTCGGTCACGCCACCGTCCTCGTCGACTTCTCCGGCACCCGGGTCCTGACCGACCCCGTCCTGCGCGGCCGCGTGGCGCATCTCGTGCGCCACGGGCCCGTTCCGCAGCTGCCCAGCGGCCTGGACGCCGTCCTGCTGTCGCACCTTCACCGCGACCACGCCGACGTGCCGACGCTGCGCCGCATCGAGCCGCACGTGCCGGTCATCGGGCCGCGCGGCACGCGCGCCGCCCTGGGGCGCGCACGGCGCGCCGACGTGCGCGAGGTCGTCGTCGGCGACGTCGTCGACGTCGCGCCGGACGTCCGCGTCCGCGCCGTGCCGGCACGCCACGACGGCCGCCGCCGTCCGGTGGGCGGCGCCCCGGCCGACGCGCTCGGGTTCGTGGTCGAGGGCGACGCGCGGGTCTACTTCGCCGGCGACACCGACCTCTTCGACGGCATGACGCGCATCGGCGCCGACGCGCTAGACGTCGCGCTGCTGCCGGTCTGGGGCTGGGGCCCGGGGGTCGGATCGGGCCACATGGACCCCGAGCGCGCCGCACGCGCCGCCGCGCGGCTGCGGCCCCGCGTCGCCGTGCCGATCCACTGGGCGACGTTCCTGCCCGCCGGGCTGGGCCGCCGCCACGGCCACCTGCTCCGCGAGCCGGGCCCCGCGTTCGCCGAGCGCGTGGCGCGGCTCGCACCGCAGGTGCGCACCGAGCTGCTGGCACCGGGACACTCGATCGAGGTGCACCCCGCCGGCGCCCGGCCCCCGCGGTTCATCCCGATCAGGTGATGACCCCGGGTGCCCGCGACCGGAGCATCTGCGCCGAGCCGGACGACCGACGCGAAAGGGCAGACCCACGATGGCCACCTCAGTGACGGCAAACGGGGCGACCGACGCCCACCCCGCCCCGCAGAGCGCCGCGGCGCCCTCCCCCTTCCCGCCGATCGCGGAGTACGCCTTCCTGTCCAACTGCCACACGGGCGCGCTCGTCGCACCCGACGGGGCGATCGACTGGCTGTGCGTGCCGAGCTTCGACGCGCCGAGCGTCTTCGGCACGCTGCTGGACCGCGAGGCCGGCTCGTTCCGGCTCGGCCCGTTCGGCATCAACGTGCCCTCCTCGCGGGAGTACGAGCCCGGGACCAACACGCTCCTGACGACGTGGCAGGTTCCCGGCGGCTGGCTGGTCGTCCGCGACGCGCTGACGATGGGCCCGCGACGCGCCGATGACGTCATCACCCCGCACACGCGACCGCCGACCGACGACGACGCCGAGCACGTGCTCGTGCGTACGGTCGAGTGCATCGACGGCACCGCCGAGGTGGAGCTGGTCTGCGAGCCGGTCTTCGACTACGGCCGCGTCCCGGCGCACTGGTCGATCGCGGGCGAGGAGCGACACCAGGCCGACGCGAGCGGCGCCGGCGTGACCATCCGCCTGCGGACCGACATGGCGCTCGGCATCGAAGGCGACCGCGTGCGGGCGCGCCATGTGCTCTCAGCCGGCGACCGCATCTTCTGCTCGCTCTCCTGGGCCGATGCGCTCGAGTCGCCGGCCGACGGCGACGACGCGCATACGCGGCTCGACGAGACGCAGCGCTTCTGGCGCTCCTGGCTGGAGCACGCACGCATCCCCGACCACCGCTGGCGGTCGGCCCTCCAGCGCTCGGCGCTGGCGATCAAGGGGCTCACGTACATGCCGACGGGCGCGACCGTCGCCGCGAGCACCACCTCGCTGCCCGAGACGCCCGGCGGCGAGCGCAACTGGGACTACCGCTACACGTGGATCCGCGACTCGACGTTCACGCTGCAGGCGCTGCACTGGCTCAACCTCGATTGGGAGGCCGACGAGTTCATGCAGTTCATCGGCGACCTGGCCTGCAACGAGGACGGCTCGCTGCAGATCATGTACGGGATCGACGGGCGGCGCGACCTCACCGAGAGCACCCGCGACGAGCTGTCGGGCTACGCCGGCGCGCACCCCGTGCGAGTGGGCAACGGCGCGTTCGACCAGCGCCAGAACGACGTGTACGGCGCGGCGCTGGACTCCATCCTGCTGCACACCCGCCGCAGCGAGCGCCTGCCCCGGCGGCTGTGGCCGGTCGTGCAGGCCCAGGCCGATGGCGCCACGCGCGTCTGGCGCGAGCCCGACCAGGGGATCTGGGAGGCCCGCGGCGCCCCGCAGCACTACGTGTCCTCCAAGTTGATGTGCTGGGTCGCGATGGATCGCGCCGCCAAGCTCGCCGAGATCCGCGGCGACCCGGAGCTCACCACGACGTGGCAGGCCACGGCCGACGAGATCAAGGCCGACATCCTGGAGCACGGCCTGACCGCCGACGGCGTGCTGCGCCAGCACTACGACACCGACGCGCTGGACGCGTCGACGCTGCTGGCCGCGATCTTCGGCTTCCTGCCCGCCGGCGACGAGCGACTGCGCGCCAGCGTCCTGGCGATCGAGCGCGACCTCACCGATCAGGGCTACGTGCTGCGCTACCGCACGGGCGAGACCGACGACGGCCTCTCGGGCAAGGAGGGGACGTTCCTGATCTGCTCGTTCTGGCTCGTGTCGGCCCTGGCGATCGTCGGCGAGCAGCAGCGCGCCCGCGACCTCATGGAGCGCCTGCTGCGGGTGGCCTCCCCGCTCGGCCTGTACGCCGAGGAGTTCGACGCCGGCACCGGCCGGCACCTGGGCAACTTCCCGCAGGCGTTCTCCCACCTCGCGCTGATCGAGGCCGCCGCGCAGATCATCCTGGCCGAGCGCCTGGCCGAGCTGCGATGAGCTCCGTCAGCACTTCGCGCCGGCGCGCCGGCTCATCACCCGGTTCGGGCGATGCGCCGACCAGCGATCGCGGAGAACGTGGGGTCTCAGTCCCAACGACTCAGGAGATCGACATGGCAAGCAGGGCGACGATGGACCGGATGGACCGGGTGACGGGCTGGTGGATGTTCGCCGGCGTCATGCTCGGGATCGCGGGGGTGCTGAACGTGATCTGGGGCATCGCGGCGATCAGCGACTCGAAGTTCTTCGCCAACAACGCCACGTACATCATCAGCGGGCTGCACACCTGGGGCTGGGTGACGCTGATCCTCGGCGCGCTCGAGTTGACCGCTGCGGCCTCGCTGTTCGCGGGCGGCGGGTTCGGCCGCTGGATGGGCATCTTCGCCGCCGGCCTCAGCGCGATCGGGTCGCTGCTCTCGATCGACGCCTACCCGTTCTGGTCGCTCAGCGTCTTCGCGCTGAGCATCATCATCATCTACCAGCTGGCGAGGGCGCCCGCGGTCGAGTAGCCGGGCCGTGCCGGCGGCCCAGGTCCCATGCCCGATCCTCGCGCGCTGCTGCGAAGCAGGAGCTACGTCCAGCTGCTGGTGCTCGCCGCGCTGGTCGGCGTTCCCATCTCCGCGCTGGCCTACGGGTTCCTCAAGCTCGTGGACGTGGTGCAGACCGCGATCTTCGAGGACCTGCCCGACCAGCTCGGCTACGACCCCGTGCCGGCCTGGTGGCCGCTGCCCGTGCTCGTCCTGGCGGGCGTGCTGACCGCGCTGGCCATCACGCTCCTGCCCGGCAGCGGCGGCCATTCGCCGGCCGACGGGTTCAAAGCCACGGGCCCGGTGCCGCCGATCGAGCTGCCGGGCATCCTGGCCGCCGCGCTGGCGTCGCTGGGCTTCGGCGTCGTGCTCGGACCCGAGGCGCCGCTGATCCTCATGGGCAGCGGACTCGGCGTGCTGGCCGTCCGCCTCGCCGCCCGCGACACGCCCGAGCAGGCCGCGGCGATCATCGCCGCCGCGGGCAGCTTCGCGGCCATCAGCTCGCTGCTGGGCTCGCCGCTGCTCGGCGCGTTCCTCCTGCTGGAGGCCAGCGGCCTCGGCGGCCCGATGCTCGGCCTGGTCCTCCTGCCCGGGCTGCTCGCGGCCGGCGTCGGGTCGCTGGTCTTCGTCGGGCTGGACTCCCTCACCGGCTTCGGCACGCTCAGCCTCGCGATCCCCGGGCTGCCGCCGGTCGGGCATCCGACCGGGACGTGGTTCGCCTGGGCACTGGCCATCGGGCTCGTCGCGCCGTTCCTCGGCCGGGGGATCTCACTGCTCGCGGTCGCCGTCCGGGCCCGCGCCGAGGAGCACCTGCTCCTCACGATGCCCGCGCTGGGCCTGCTGATCGGCGGGCTGGCCGTCGGCTTCGACCAGGCCACCGACCACTCCGCGTCCGACGTCCTGTTCTCCGGGCAGACCGCGCTGGGCCCGCTGATCGGCGGCGCCTCGACCTGGTCGGTCGGCGCGCTGCTGGCGCTCCTCGCGGCAAAGGGCATCGCCTACTCCCTGTCGCTCAGCACCTTTCGCGGCGGCCCGGTGTTCCCCGCGATGTTCCTCGGCGCGGCCACCGGCATCGCCGCCTCCCATCTTCCCGGCCTGCCGCTGATCCCGGCCGTCGCGATGGGCATCGGGGCGATGTGCACCACGATGCTCACCCTGCCGCTCACGTCGACCCTGCTGGCGACGCTGCTGCTCGGCACCGACGGGACGAACGTCATGCCCGTGGTGATCGTGGCGGTCGTGGTGAGCCACGTCATCACCGCGCGGCTGACGCCGCTGCCCGCGCCGGCCGGCGAGCCGGCCTCGCCTGCGGCCGGGGCGGCGCCGGCGCCGTCGCTCACCCATTCACCCGGATGAGATGATGACCCGGTCGGGCGCGGTCCGCAGCATCTGCGGCATGGGCACCGCAGTCACCTCTGGGCGCCGGCACGGCCCGCGGGCCACGGCGTGAGCTGGCAGCCCGGATCTCCCCGGCTGCGACCGCTGCGCCTCGCCGTCGCGTGGGCCGTCTCGGCGGCGGCGGTGTGGATCACGGCCTGGCTGCTGCCGGGCGTGAGCCTCGGCCACACCGGCGCGGCCTTCGCGGCCGCGGCGGCCATCGCCGTCCTCAACGCCGTGCTGCCGCCCGCGCTCGCCGCCCTGCGGCTCCCGTACATGCTGGTGGCCGGCTTCCTGCTGGTCCTGATCGGCGACGCGCTGGTCCTGCTGGTCGCCGCGGCGGTGCTGCCCGACAACGACGTCCGGGTCGACTCCTTCGGCATCGCCCTGCTGGCGGCCCTGCTGATCACGGCCGTCAGCATGGTGCTGCAGACGCTGCTGGCCACCGATGACGACGACGAGTACTCGCTGCGCGTCACCCGCCGGATCGCCAAGCGCCAGGGCGCGGGCGCGCAGACCGACGTGCCCGGGATCCTCTTCCTGGAGATCGACGGCCTCGGGCTCCCGATCCTCCGCGACGCCATGCGCGACGGCAGCGCGCCGAACATGGCGAGGTGGATCGCCGAGGAGGGCTACCGGCTGACCGAATGGGAGACCGATCTCTCGTCGCAGACGGGCGCCAGCCAGGCCGGGATCCTGCTCGGCTCCAACGAGGACATCCCGGCGTTCCGCTGGGTCGAGAAGGAGACGGGCCTGATGATGGTCTGCTCCTCGCCGGCGGACTGCGCGGAGATCGAGCGGCGCCACGCGACCGGCGTTGGACTGCTCGTCGACGGTGGCGCCAGCCGCGGCAACCTGCTCTCCGGCGAGGCCGACGAGGTGATCCTGACCGTGAGCCGCGCGGAGGCCGAGCGCGGCGCCAACCCCGGCTACCGGGCCTTCCTCGCCAACGGCTTCAACGTCACCCGCGCGCTGGTGCTGTTCTTCTGGGAGGTGGGCCTGGAGGTGACCGCGGCGCTGCGGGCGGCGCGGCGCGACGTGCGCCCGCGCGGCCACCGCGGCGGCTACTACCCGCTCATGCGCGCGGCGCTGTGCGTGATCGTGCGCGACCTCATCGTCTTCGGCGTCCTGACCGACATGATGCGCGGGCGGCCCGCCGTCTACGCGACCTTCTCCAGCTACGACGAGGTCGCCCACCACTCAGGGCTGCAGCGCGCCGACACGATGGAGGCGCTGCGCAAGCTCGACCGGCAGTTCGAGCGGCTGCGGCGAGCGCGGGAGTACGCGCCGCGCCCGTACGAGATCGTGGTCCTGTCCGACCACGGCCAGACGCAGGGGGCGACGTTCAAGCAGCGCAACGGCTACGGCCTCGACGACCTCGTCGAACGCTCGCTGGCCGGCGGCCGCGTCGCCGGGTTCTCCGGCGGAGACGAGCAGAACGCGATGGTCCACCAGGCCGTCGACGAGGCCAGCGGCAAGCACGGCAAGGCCGACAAGAAGGCCAAGAACGACGTCAGCGACCGCGACGCCGTCGTCCTCGGCTCCGGCAACCTCGGCCTGGTCTACCTCATGGAGCGGCCCGCGCGGCGGCTCACGCTGGAGGAGATCTACGCGCGTCACCCCGAGCTGATCCCGGCGCTGCGCGAGCATCGGCACGTGGGCTGGCTGCTGGTGCGCTCGGCGGAGCACGGCGCCGTCGTGCTCGGCCCCACCGGCGCACGCTTCCTCGACGAGCAGCGGGTCGAGGGCGAGGACCCGCTCGCGCCCTTCTCGCCCACCGCGCCCGATCACCTGCGCCGCACCGACGGCTTCGCCCACGTCGCCGACATCATGGTCGGCAGCTTCTACGACCCCATGATCGACGAGGGCTGCGCGTTCGAGGAGCTGATCTCGTTCCACGGCGGGCTCGGCGGCCCGCAGACCCGCGCGTTCATCCTCGCGCCGCCGCGGCTGCCGCTCCCCGACGAGCCGATCGTCGGCGCCGCCGCCGTGCACGGCGTGCTGCGCGGGTGGCGGCAGATGCTGCAGGGCGCCGGCGCGACTGCGCCGGCGACCGCCGCAGCGCCTGCGCCCGTTGCGGCGAGCTCATCGTCCGCGCGGTCCTGACGCAACGCGAGAGTGACCGCCTCGCACCACGTGCCACGGAACCCGGGTCAGGCCAAAGCCGTCGCTTCGACGGAGGCTGAGGGCTCGACGTCCGGTAGGCGCACCATGCGGAATGAGTCGAACAGCCCGAGGAGCCCGGCGAGGATCGGCACGAGCAGCGCCACTTGAAGCGCGAGGTTCGTCGCGTCGCTGTTGATGCCGAGGATCTCTTCCCGGACAGCCGGGGGCTCGTCGACCAGGAGCTTTTCGAGCTGGGCATTGCTCACGACCTGCGCGTCGTCCTCGAGCGTCTGCGCAATCTGCTGCTGCTGTGAGGAGGGGATCACGGGGCTCGCGTTCGTCATGTGGGTGAACGCCAGCGAGAGGGTCGCGAGCAGGACGCCGCCGGCCACCGCCAGGCCAAACGACAGCCCGAACGACCCCGACGCCGAGTTCACCCCGGCCGCCTCGCTGATCCGCTCCTCGTCGATCGGGGCGAGCGTGTAGTCGTTGAGCTGCGACACCAGCAGGCCGAGCCCCGCTCCCGCGATCACCAGCGGGATGAGGAGGTACCAGCCGGAGTCCGCCTCGGGCACGATCGGGATGATCAGCGCCAGGCCAAGCGTGCTCAGCGCGAACCCGGTCCGGATGATCTTGGCGGGCCGCCGGCTGCCGGACTTCCGCCCAGCCAGGATCGCGACGGCGAACATGGTCAGGGAGAGCGGCGCGAGCGACAGGCCCGTCTGCAGGGCGTCGTATTCGAGCTTGATCTGCAGGAAGATCGGCAGCGCGATCATCGCCCCGCCGAGCGTGATGTTCTGCAGCATCTGCGCGGTGATCCCGATCCTGAAATGCGGGAGCCGGAACAGGTCCGGATCAAGCACCGTCGCCTTGCCGTCGCGTTGGCGCCGGACGAGCCAGCGGGCGAGCGCCCAGAGCGCGAGCGCGCCGATCGCGATCAGCAGCACGACGTAATCGCCGCCCTCCTGCCACACCAGGATGCCCAGCACCACGCCGCCCATCCCTACGACCGACAGGACCGCGCCAACCACGTCGACCTGCCGCGGTCCCGTATACGAGACGTCCTTGACCAGCCCGATCTGCGACAGCACCACCGCGATGACGACGACCTCCAGCAGAAAGCCGACACGCCAGGACATGTAGGTGGTGACGAAGCCCCCGAGCAGCGGCCCCACCGCGGCGGCGATCGCGGCCGCTGCTCCGACGAGCGCATAGGTCTTCTTCTGCGCCGCTCCCTCGAAGTTGCCATGGATGAGCGACTGCATGGCCGGCAGCAGGAGCGAGGCGCCGAGGCCGCCGATGAGCGCCCAGAAGACGATGATCGCCGTGAGGCTCTGGGCGAGGGTCATCGCCAGGGCGCCGATCGCATACGCCAGCAGACCCAACACGTACGCCCTCTTGCGTCCGAAGAGGTCGCCGAGCTTGCTGCTGATCAGGATGAACGCGGCGGAGACCAGGGCCTCCAGCGCGATCGCGCCCTGGACGGCGCTCACCGTCGTATCGAGATCCTTGACGACCGCCGCGATCGACACGTTCATCAGCGACGTGTCGACGACGAGCACGAACATCGCCGCGGCCAGCAGGAGCGACAGCCGCGGGTTCCCCGCTTCCTCCTGTGGAGCGCTCATGGCCGCTGCGCCGGTGACGGCGTGCTGACCGAGCCCAGCAGACCCACGGTCGCGCTCATCGTGCCAACTCCTGCGTATCGAGCGTGTGCGCCCGGGGTCTCCCGGACGCGCCGCGAGCGACCGTACGACACCCCTCGTCGGGCCGCATCACCTCGATCGGATGAGCCCCGCCACCACCGTCATCCCGAACAACCCGTTGAGCGAAGGCGTCGCGCCGGCGCTACGCAGGCCCACACCCTGGCCAACTGTGGTGCGTGCGCGATTGCCGAGATGGACCGCCGAAGGCGATGCTGCCAGCATCGCATGCAAGGGACAGGACACTCGCGCAGCGACGCGGCCGTCCTCCCATGACGAACCAAGGAGTACCCATGTCGATGCTCGACCAGGGCCTGCAGGGAGCAACCAGGGGACCGACCGGTCGGCCGGCGGTCGACGAGCCGAGCGGCGCCGGTTGGGTGCTCTTCGCCGGGATGATGCTGACGCTCCTCTCCATTTTGAACCTGATCTACGGGATCGGTGCCATCGCCGACTCGAGCTTCTTCGTCAACGACGCCAGGTACGTCATCGGCGACCTCAACACGTACGGGTGGATCATGGTGGGCCTCGGCGCCCTCCAGATGGGCGCGGCCTTCTCGATCTGGAACGGCAACTCGTTCGGCGTCTGGTTCGGGATCGCCGTGGCGAGCGTCAACGCCATCGGCGCCCTCCTGTCGATCCCGTCCTATCCGTTCTTGTCCATGGCCATCTTCGCCGTGGACATCCTCGTCATCTACGGGCTCGCCGCGTACGGCGGACAGCACCGACCGCTCTGAGCCGGCCGTTCCCACGCGCCGAGTCCGGATCTGCCCGAGCTTCCCGTCGCCCGAAGCGGGTGATGCGCCGGCGCGCTGGATGCGGTTCGATCGAGGGCACGATGACCACTACTGCCATTCCCCCTTCGCGCCGTCGCGCAGCGCGGTCGCCTGAGACGCCCGCGCCGAGCTCCGAGCGGCGGGCACGGGGCCGTGCCGCGCGCGCGGAGACCCCGCGCTCCGACCACGCCGAGTGGGCGCCCGCCGCCGACCGTCGCGACCCCGTGGACGTCATGCGCGAGGAGGACGCCACGCGCGTCCCCGAGCTGGTGCCGATCCGCTACGGCCGCATGCTCGTCTCGGCGTTCACGTTCTATCGCGGCGCCGCGGCGCTGATGGCCGACGACCTCGCCGCCACACCCACATCGGGGATCAGCGTCCAGCTCTGCGGCGACGCGCACCTGTCGAACTTCGGCGTGTACTCCGCGCCCGACCGCCGGCTCGTCTTCGACCTCAACGACTTCGACGAGACCCACGAAGGACCCTGGGAGTGGGATGTCAAGCGCCTTGCCGCCAGCCTCGAGATCGCGGCGCGCGACCGCGGCTTCAGGCACCGCGAGCGCCGCGCGGTCGTCGCCGCCGCGACGCGCCAGTACCGGGAGGCGATGCGCCGCTTCGCCGGAATGCGCAACCTCGAGGTCTGGTACGCGCGCTTGGACGTCGACGACACGATCCGTCAGCTCTCCGGCACCGTCCGCGCCAGCGACGTGCGCTCGGTGCGCCGCACAACGGCCAAGGCCCGGCGCAAGGACAGCATGAGCGCGGTCGCCAAGCTCACGCAGCGGGTCAACGGGACCCTGCGGATCGTCAGCGCCCCGCCGCTCGTCGTCCCCGTCGCAGAGCTGCTGCAGGAGGATGACGCGCGCGTCGTCGAGACCGAGGTGCGCGCCCTGCTGGCGGGCTACCGGCGCAGCCTCGATCCGGACCGCCGCCACCTCCTGGAGACCTACCGCTTCATCGACATGGCCCGCAAGGTCGTCGGCGTCGGCAGCGTCGGCACCCGCGCATGGATCGTCCTGCTCGAGGGCCGCGACGGCGACGACCCGCTCATGCTCCAGGCCAAGGAGGCCGGGGCCTCGGTGCTCGAGCCTCACCTCGGCCCCAGCCACTACCGCAACCACGGCGAGCGGGTCGTCCATGGCCAGCGCTTCATGCAGGCCGCAAGCGACATCTTCCTCGGCTGGCAACGGGTGACCGGGATCGACGGCGAGGTCCGCGACTTCTACGTCCGCCAGCTGTGGGACGGGAAGGGCTCGGCCGTGATCGAGGCCATGGACCCCGAGCGCCTGAGTATCTACGGGCAGCTGTGCGGCTGGACGCTCGCCCGCGCGCACGCGCGCTCCGGCGACCGGGTCGCGATCGCGGGCTACCTGGGCTCCGGCACGACGTTCGACACCGCCATCGCGGACTTCTCCGAGACCTACGCCGATCAGAACGAAGGCGACTACCGCGCACTGCAGGCGGCCGTCGCCGACGGCCGTATCGCCGCGGAGGCGGGGCTGTAGCCGGGGCGTCGTCGAGCCGCACTCGCCGGCAGCATCGAGACGACCTCCGTCCGGGGCGGCGCGCGAACTTCATCCGAAGGAGGTGACCACGGATGTCCCATGCCCGCGGATACTCCCGTGCATGGTGAGTCCGCGCGCGGTCCGCGGAACGTCGGCTGAGGCGAGGAGGTTCGGCTCGATTCGGCGGCTGAGCCCTTGCCGGCGAGCGTGCGGGGTCGCATGTCGCCCGACACGGGCGCGATGAGCGGTCCGAGTGAGCGCGCCGACGCCGCGTCGGCCGAGGCCGGCGATGAGAGCCCGATCGATCTCGGTGCGCCGGTGGGCAAGGAGGCACCGGTCACCAATGGGCTGCGATCGACCGGCTGGCGCGCGCTGAGGACGCGCGACGAGGCGGCACGGCGCGTCGAGGAGCTGCGCACGCGCAGCGCGCTGGTCGACGCGGCGCTGGAAGCAGGCGATCTCGACCGCCGCCGGGCCGGCTCGCTGCTGGCCGGCGGGATCGCCTTCCGGATCTTCCTCTGGCTGTTGCCGGCGGCGCTGTTCGTCGCCGCGCTGGTCGGCCTCGTGCGGCCCACCGGCGGGGCCTCGCCCGATCGCGTCGCCCAGGAGCTCGGCCTCGCCGCCTCGGTCGCGAGCACCGTCGCGGACGCCACGCGGCAGTCCGATCAGGGCGCCGCCGCGCTGCTGGCGATCGGCATCGTGCTGATGCTGTACACGTCGATGAGCCTCGTTCGCGCGCTGCGGATCGCGCACGTGCTGGCCTGGGAGGAGCCCTTCCGCCGGCCTGCGCGTCTGCCCCGCGACGGCGCGATCTTCTCCGCGGCCATCGTCGTCACGCTCGCGATCGCGACCGGCATCACCTACCTGAGACAGCAAGACGCAGCCCTGGCGCTGCTGCTCATCCCCGTCTCCTTCGCGATCACCGGCGGCGTCTGGCTCGGCCTCTCACTGCTGCTGCCTCATGCCGGCGCGACCTGGCGGGCGCTCCTGCCCGGCGCCGCGCTGTTCGCGATCGGCCACGCCGCGTTGCAGGTCGCGACGGTCTACTACTTCGCGCCGAAACTCACCAGGGCCCCGGCGCTCTACGGTTCGCTGGGGTCCGCCGCCACCTTGCTGCTGTGGCTCTTCCTGATCTCCCGGATTGTCGTGGCGTCGGCGTTCCTCAACGCAGCGGTCTGGCGCCGCAGCAGCGGCGCCTAGGTTCCTGCCAAGCATGCGCGCGACTCGGCGGGATGGAAAGGCACGTCACCTTGTTCGGACGATGCCGCGCCCGGAGGTCGCGCCTACGGTCGGCGTCAACGAACCTCAACGCGGAGACTTGCAGTGAGCGAGAAGCTCGACGCGCTGCTCGCTACGGCAGCGTCCTATGACCTCCACCACCTCTGGATGCGCGCGCCGGATCGGCCGGCGGGAGCGACGCCGTGAGCACGGCGGTCTCCGGACCGGTCGTGAGCCTGGCCCTCGCGCTCGTCGCCGGAAGCGTCCTCGCTTGGGCGGTCAGCGCGTGCGGGTCCGGCGGCTCGGGCACGCTCGCTCAGAAGGCCGAGCAGGCCGTGTCGACGGCGGCGACCCAGAGTCCGCGCGCGCAGACGACGACCCAGAAGGCTCAGAGAACCGCCACTGGAACGCAGACGACGGCCACCCAACCGCAGACGGCGACCGTCACCGCCACCGCAACGACGACGGTCACCCAGGCCGCGCCGAGTACCACCGTGACCAGCGTGGCGATCGCGCCCGCCTCGACCACGGCCGACGAGTCGGGCGCCGGGAAGGTGTCATGGTCGGGCTGGGTGCTGATCGCGCTCGCGGTTCTCGGGCTTGCGGTTGCCATCTTCGAGCTCGGGCGCCGTCGCGGCGGCGCGAAGAGCGCCGACGCGGACGCACAGGCCTCGGATGGCGCACCCGACGCCGGTTCGACGAGACCTGGCCCCGGCCCTCAGCCGCCCGTTCCGCCCACGGAACCGAGCGGATAACCGGCAGCGCGCCCATACGGACCCCTAGTACCAGCGGTGGACGCGGCGCGCGGCGAGTGCCTCGACCTCGTCCTTGGTCACGCTCAAAGTGACCGAGTCGTTCTCCACGCGCGCGACCGCGGCCGCGGGGATGACGATCTCGCGTCGGCCCCAGAGGTGACCGCGCTCCAGCACGATGTCCGCCGTCTCGCCGCTTCCGACCAGGAAGCCGTCGACGTGGCCGAGGCGATGCCCGTCGGCCGACATGACGGCGCTCGAACGGCGGATCTCGACCTCATGCTTCGGGATGCGGTCGTAGTTGACGGTGACATGCGGGTCGGGGTCGATCACGCTCCCCATGCCGTCCACCTCCTGGTACAGCGGGAGCGCGAGCACGTCCTGAGTGCCGATGGCCCAGTCCGGATCCGAGACCGGGAACTCGCCGACGCGCAGGTAGGCCGACTCCTGCAGCGGCTCGAGCGCCTCGATGTCGGCGATCGAGCAGTCCAGCGCGACCCCGTCGCCGGCGGCGCTCGCTCGCTCGACCGGCACAAGCCGCGCGCAGTCGTGACGATGGTGCGGCTGCACCACGAGGTGCGTGACGCGGCGCGAAACCGGGTCGACGACGACGTCGGCGAGTTCGCCGAACGGCGCGTCCGTGCAATGAACGACGCTGCCGAGCCCGAGCCTCATGCGACGATGGAAGCAGACGCGCCCGCCCCGGATCATCATCCCAAGCGGGTGATCGGCCTGCTGATGCCGACGAGCGCGCTCCACTGGCCCGTGCGCATCGCGTCGTGGTGGAGACCGCCGGCACCTTTCCGGTCATGTGGAGGGTCACCCGCCCAGTTCGAGACCACCACCCCCAACAACCCCAACATCAACGACTAGCCCCGCGAGCCCGGAGCTGTCCGAAGAACCGGGTCCAGTCCACCTGAAGCGCTGCCGGTCCCAGGCGATAGCAGAAGCGGCTGATGTGGCCGCAGTCGCCGGCGTGGCGCTGTTGCGGCCAGTGCCTGTTCCCGCAACCGGTGGAGCGTGGGGCGCCTCGATTTGGGGATGAGGCACCGCAGACCGTGGGATTTTGCTGCGCACGACGCAACCGACATTCCGGCGTCGTTAGGGTGGCCCCGATGGACGAGCTCCATGATGACCTTGCGGCACCGCCGCTCGGTACCGAGTCCGCGAGCGAGCGCGTCGCACGCGTAGACGCTGAGCTCGCGCGACACGCTGATGAGGCGCGACGCGAGCGTGACCAACATGAGCGGCGCCGGCGCCTTGCCGGAACAGCGACGTACGTTCTCGGCATACCCGCTGGGACACGGGCCTTGGCCGCCGGCTCTGCGGCACTCACCAACGCTCCGAGTTGGGTGGCGGCGCTCCTGGCGTTCGCCTCAGCGTTCGCCACGACGGCCATGACACTCGTTGCACCGGTTGCCCGCCAGACCTTCCACGCGCTGCGTCGGGCCGAATACGACGCCTTCGTGAGGGAAGCGCGACTGGCCCAGATTGAGTTGCGTACGGGCGACGAAGCTGCGGCCATCAGTGCACTTCGACATCTCGATGAGCGGCGCTACGCACTCGACACGCAGAGCGCCGCGTTCCGCACTTCCCTGGGACAAGCCGGGACCGTAGAGGACTCGGCAACGGGATAAACGATTGAGGAAGTAGCCGTGCTACGCGGCACCGGGGACGTGCCGCGGACCCGACAGCGCACGGCGAAGTTGCGAGCATTCGCGTACCAGCCCCCGAGCGCGGGCCCAGGGCCTGTCGCTTTGAGGCATATCCGGGAGCGGCGACTGGCGCCGGCCCGGAGTGTCGCCGGGCATGGAAAGCGGAAGCGCAGCTACTTCGCCGGGATGACATCCCGCTGGTTGAACAAGGAACGGTCGGGGACGCGGCAGTTCAGGTGGCCGCCTCGGCCCCTACCCACCGCAAGCTCGATGCTGTCAAGTGGTGAGGATGGCGAGGGGTGTACGGCAGGGTTGCGAACGCCGAGCTAACGGACTCCGGTGGAAACCGGCTCAAGGAAGAGCAGGCATGAGTTCGGGTTGTACTCGACGACCTGAGCGACGAAGCGGAAACGGTCGCCCTCGCCGACGGGGTCCGAGGTCTTGGCGCCGGTGAGATTCAGGTCGAAGACGTTCACATCCTCGAACTTGAAGGCCGGCCCCACCGTCGATTGCGGTCCCCTGTTCCCGGGGGCGATGAGGATGTCGTATCGCGTGTCGTAGTCGCCGTGATTCGCCATGTTTGCGATGGAACCGTCGAACTCGATGGTCCTGCCGCCGTACTCGGTCGCAAATGATGCGACCCTCTCATCGCAGTAGTCCGGGACCCCCAGCAGCGCCGCAAACTTCTCACTGTTGTCGGCAGTCAAGACCTGCTCGTCGGCAAGCCCACTTGACCGAGATGCGTCGAGCTCCGAGGTTTCGGACGTCGGTTCGGCGGGTGGCGCGGTAGAAACCGTGGTCTGCTCCGCGCTCGGATTGGGGGTGTCGCCTCCGCCTTGTGTCCCGACAACGACGCCGATGATGCCGGCAACCAAGATCAGTGCGAATGACGCGACCAAGACCGACTGCGTCTTCGGCCGCAATCGGCGGAAGGTCGCGGCGATGCTCAGGAGGTGGGCGCCGAACGTCTTTGGCTTCACCCGGCGAAAGTTGAGCTCCGTCCGGAGCGTCCCCTGATTCTCGGAGACGAGTTCCCAGCCTTGGTCCTGCGACTTTGCCTTCGCGCTGCTCTCCCTGCCGCGCAGCGCTTGCACGGACTTGAACTCGTACTGGAGCGGAGCACCGTGCGGCGCAGGGGGAAGAGGAGGCGGCGGCGACGCCTGGGGCGTCTCGTAGCCAGGCGGCGGGATTGACATTCGGGACGGAGCTCCTGAGTTTTCGACCGCGCCTAAGCGCACGGACTCCAAGATTTCTGGCAATCGAAGACATCGACCGCACCGCACGCTTCCTTGAGCAGACAACCTAAGCCTCGATCCACCGTTTGATCGCGCGTGGGCGGGGTGGGCGGCGTGATCGGCCGGTTGGCCGTCTTGTCGCGGGTGTGTGAGTAGGTCGGAGTCGTGGGCGTGTGCGCGGGGGCCGGTTCAGACCGTCTCGGTGGGG
>NZ_DATHDY010000109.1:0-11413 GCF_035318805.1 Baekduia sp. | reverse complement strand
GCCGGCCGCTGCTGCGCAACAGCCCCACCGCCTCGCGCTTGAACGCCTCGGAATACGGCGGGATCTTCGGCATCAACAGACATCCTTCCCGACCGAGTCAACTCAGTCAGACGATGTCCACGAAAGCGGGGGAATTCCAGTTTCGGACCTGTGTGGTCGCTGGTTGGGGCCTACAGCCGAAACGCAAAAGGCCCGCAACAGCGGGCCTTTTCCTTCGATCGGGGAGACAGGATTTGAACCTGCGACCGCCCGGCCCCCAGCCAGATAGAGGGGGTATCGCTGAGGCGTATCCCCTTTGTTTATAAGGGTTCGTGGTCTGCGAGTGGCTGTGAGTTGCGCTCAATTTGGACCGCAGATTGGACCGCAAGCGTTAGGCCACACGTAGCGCTGCGATCCGCAATATCTCCGGCTAGAGGGCACTCAACGACCTAAGTGCCTGAACTGAGCGGGCAAGCCAAACCAGGGCGACTACTCGTAACGCGGCCCGAGTCGGTTCCTCCAGCCCGGCAGAGCGATGAGGTAACGCAGGGTCTCGTTGGCTTGGTCGACGATCCATTCCTCGTTCTGGTGGATTTGGCCGGCCATGGTGAGGATGGATGCACTGGTTTTGCCAATCGCTTCGAAGGCCACGGCGTTGCCGTGGAGGTCGTCTTCGGTGTCGAGATCGGCGACCGCTATGCCCAGCTCGAAAGCCCTCGCAGTGAGATCGATCGCCACAGCGTCCTTCTCGGTCCGGGCGCGTTTGTTCTCCATCTGGGCAGCAGGCTGCAGGTGGTGGTAGCCATCCTCAGGTAGTCCGAGAACCGCGAGTTGCTCAAGGGCGTTCGGATGGGTCGGACGCAATTCGGCCAGCGCACCGCCAGCCTACGTCGCCGCCGCACGGGACGCCAGGGCTAGCGCGCGATGCATCTCACGGAACGCGGGATTGCCGCCGGCCGAGTGTCTCAGCGAGTGCTCGAGGTCCCCACCGAGCTGCTCGGCGACCGCGTTCCGAAACGAGCGGTTGACGACAGACGGCATGTGCCCCATCTTGTCAAACCGGTGTCGGCGCATCCGATCACGGCACTAGTCTGGCGGCGATGGTCCGAGGTCTGGGACACGCGCGTTTTGCCTTGGAACAGGCGTCTGCCGCCACCGCGCTGGCCGACGCGGTCCCGGACCCTTTCGCGAAGCGTCTGATCGCGCGCGGCGTCTTCGTCGCCCTTCACTCGTTCGTCGACCTTTCGCGACGGGCACGCAACGAGGTGGCGAAGACCACCGCGAACCGCCAAGAGCTCGAAGCGATCAAGCAGGCGCTCAACGCCTTGGCTGAACGCGACTGGGGTCCCTACCAGCCGTTGCGGGACCGCATCGCGGCGCATCGCCAACCCGTGGGCGGCGAGGACGGCGCCGCCGGCTGGGCTGAGGCGAACGCGCTTTTCGCTCAGATCGACCGTCCCCTCGTCCACATCCTCGTCGACGACGCTTGCGAGATCTTCGATCGTCTGGCCAGGTTTAGCAGTATGGGCGTCTTCTCGCCTCCGACGATACCTCCGGCCGTCGAGTCGGCCCTAGCGACAGCCTTTACCGAGCCGAGGCAGGCGGCCGCGGCGATCGCAACCGGTTCGTTCGGCGAGACGCAAACCAACACGCTCGCGGTAATCCAGGGCGGTGCGATCGGTGAGCGCCTAAGACAGGTCGGGGACGCTCTGGACGGTTGGGAGACCTGGTGCGCGGTCAGCGTCGCTGTCGGAGCGGAGCGGAGGCTGTGGCGTGCCGCGATGGCGGGCGCGCTCATCGAGGTCGCCAACGTCGTCGAGCTGATCTACGAGCTTCCGCCGGGGAGAGCGGCAGACCATCGATACCCGCCGCTGCTCGAGCTACTGCCGAGCTCCCACTTCGAAGCCACCGAGCTCCAGGCGGAGTACAGCCGTCTCGACCCAGCCGAGATCGTCTGGGTACGCGGCCTTCGCAACACGGTGGCGGCCCACATCGACGGAGCGACGCCGATCGCCGAGATCTTGCGGCGACTCGATGAACTTGATCCCCAACGCCTGAGCGACTTGTTCCTCGAGACGGCTAACGCGCTGTCGCGGATCGATCACCGGCACTCGATCACCGTGTTCAGCCCGTTTGTCAGGTTACGCGGCGCAGCGCTGTCCGACGTGCGACGGCTGGACCCGCCGACCCATCCCCGCGGCTACGCGGACTGACCCGCAACCCCATGGCCGCACCAATTCAGCGCTTGACGATTTTCTTGGCGTCGCCAGGTGGACTCGAAGCCGAGCGTGCCGCGGTCCGCGAGGTCTGTCGCGACTTCGACGCGGCGCTTGCCCGCTCGGGTTGGCAACTCACCGTCTTGGGGTGGGAAGACCTGGGACCGGCATCCGGACGAGCACAGTCGAACATCAATCCGGACGTCGACGCTTGCGATGTGCTGATCGCGCTTCTCGGCGACCGGTTGGGGACGCCGACCGGTGGGCACGAGTCGGGTTTCGCCGAGGAATGGCGACGAGCGCACGAACGTTCGCGGAGAACGGGATCGCCGGACCTGTGGCTGTTCCGTCGGCCACTCGCAAGCGAAGAGCCGGAGGAGGATCCGGAGATCAAACGCGTCCGCCAGTTCGTGAGGACGATCGAGGACGACGAGGTCGCGTTCTACAAGCAGTTCAAGACGGCGGACGAACTGAGCACGTTGGTTCGAGGGCGCCTGCTTCGCGAGTTGTTCGATCGCCTGATGCCAGAGCGGAATGAGCGCGCCGGCATTGCGATCGATTGGGCTCGCTTCTACGAGCTCGACCCGGTTGCGCTCACGGACCGCGGTGCCGAGCGGTTCGGTCTCGCGGAAGCGGTGAGTGACGACCGCCCCTTGGAGGCGGCGTCGACCTTCGAGGAGTTGGCCGCGGAGCTCGACGCGCTAGGCATCGACGATCGGGCCGACGATCTCCGGGTCCGCGCCGCGACGGCCTACGCGCGGGCAGACGCGGTGCCGTTGGCCGTCGACCTGGTTCGTCGAACACTGGCCCGCCACGTGTGGCGCATGCGCTGGCAGCACGTCGAGCAGGTCGTCGATGAGGTCCGCGCCGAGCTTCCGCCTGAGCTGACGGCCGAGCTCAACGGCTGGCGCGCGTGTCGGTGGGCAGCCACAGACCCGGATTGGGTGATCGAGCGGATGACGGCGGCTATGGGGCTCGACCGCCCGACGCCGCTCAACGCCACGACGGAGGCGCATTGGCGCGCGGTGCTCTGGCGCTGCCTCCTACATCGGGGACGAGCGACTGAGGTGCCAGTCGTGGAGATCGCGACCGAGGCAGGAGACGCGTACGACATCACGCTCGAACTGACCATGTTGCAGGCTGACGCGGCCCGAGCGACAGGCGATGTTGATCGAGCCGACCGCGCGTGGCGCGATCTGCGTCTGCAAGCTGAGCGCACCAGCGTCGAGGACGTCGCGACCGCGGCTTGGATCCAGACCCGCGCGGCGGCAGATCTGGCCGCTCAGGACCGCGGGCACGACGCCGAACGCGCGTTCCTCGATGCGGCGAGCCTCTGGAACCGAGTTTCGGACGGCCGGGGCCAGGCGGCGTGGTGCTTCCGTTCGGCACAGTCGGCGGCGGCACTCGACGACGGCTGGAGCCCGCGGGGCTGGGCGTGGCGCCAGGTGGCCAGCACGCGAGGGCAAGGAGGCGGCCTCTTCGCCGCCCGCGCCGACGCCCTCGAGCGACAAGCCCTCCACCTCCGCCTCGAAAACAAGCCGGAAGAGGCGACCGCGGCCTTAACGACCGCGATGTGGCTGCATCAAAGATCAGGCTTCTTCGCTGGTGAACGACGAATGATGCGCATGCTCGCCGATGCCTACCTGGCCGCTGGCGACCACGTCGAGGCGGTCGTCTGGAGCTGTCGCGCGGCCGACGAGCGCGGCGCTGCGGCGGCAGCGGGCGCGGCGGACGATCCCCGCGCCGTGCTCGACCAGGTGGTGAGGAACTACATCCCGTCGTCGTTCGAGGCCCGGTACGCCGTGGTGGCCCGTGTCGGAGGCTCGGCGCCGGCGGTCCGGGCGCGGGAACTCGTCGACGAGATCCTCGAGGCAACCGACGCCGCCGCACGGCGATCGCGCGACGAACGCGTCGCGGCCACCCAGGCCCTCGCCGAGCTCGCACCCGTCTTGCGAGAGATGCCGGAGGTCGGGCAGCGGCTCGTCGCGCTGAGCAAGAGCGAGGACTTCGTCATCGCCGACGCTGGCCGGCTCGGGCTGCGGCAGCTCGTCGACATCGGCCGTGACGACCTGCGCTCGCCGCTGCTCGAGCTGTTCGGCGCGGGCGACGACGTCCGCGAGCCCGACGAACGCTGGGTCGCCACTCACATCGACCGCCCAGACGACCGAGCGACGGTGCGGCGCGCCGCCCTGGAGGGACATCGCCGCGCGCTCTTGGCGCTCATCCTCGACAACCGCCTCGACGGGGACGACGAGCTGCTCGCCATCTGCGCAGAGCGGGCCGACGCGACGCTCGGTCGGGACCTCGGCATGACGCCTGACGGGACATCCGTCGAGGGACTCATGGCCCTCGACGAGACGGGGCTGGTCGCGGCCTGCGTCCCAGACGAGCAGGTCCGGCGTGCCGTCGCGGACAAGTTATTGCTGTACGCGAGTGAGACCCGCTGGCCGATGCGGAACCGCGTCAACGCGGTCGCCGGGTTGAGCGCGCTGCTCGAGGTGATCGGAGTCGAGGAAGATCTGGAGGCGCTGCGAGTGCTCGCCGACCCAGAGGCGGACCTAGACGACGAGGCTGAGGAGCACACAAGCCGGTGGTGGGCCGAACGAGGTGACCTGGAAGCGATCGCGGTCGAGGCAGCCGCGGTGCTCGGCGGTCGACTCGGCGTTCCGGCATGGCTCAGCGGGCGCATCGCGACGGCGATGGTCGACCCCCGTGGACCCGTACGCAGGGCAGCGTGGTTCGCCTGCGGGCACCTTGCCGGTTGCTTCGACTCCGGCGCCGCACGGCTCGCGTTGACCGACGCTGAAGCCGGGGTCCGTGTCGCGGTGCTCGACGCCTGGCGACGCAGCGCGAGCTGCGGGTTGGACGGTGACTTCCTTGCACGCATCAGCGCCGATCCGTCCGTCAGCGTCCGGTTGGCGTTGATCCGATTGTTGGCCCGATACCCCGACGGCCAGGCGATCTCGCGGCTGCACGCCGATCCCGACGCGTACGTCCGCGGCGTCGCGCGTAGCGACCTGATCCGCGACGACGCGCACCTGCCATAGGGTCCGGCGATGCACGAACTACTCATCGCCAACGGTAGCTATGGGCTCCTGCGGGTGATGCCGATCGCTGTCCGCGGCGAGGGTAGGCTCGTGCCGCGTCTCGTCTTCGAGCTCGACGTCCGCACTCCGCGTGAGCGGATGGAGGTCCACCTGCAGCTGCTGGAGGCGCGGTTCGTGCTGGGCTCGGAGGTCGCCGGTGTAGGCATGGCGGACGGGCATGTCGTCGGTCCGCACGGACGGCGCATCCTGGTCGAGATCCCTGTCGCCCCGGTCGTTCTCGACGTGGCGCAGCAGCTCATGCCCGACGACGAGCTCCTGCTTCAGCTCCGGCTGAGCGGACTTGCGTTCATCAAGGACGATAACTCGGAGCACCCGCAGTACATGGGTGAGCCGGCTGTAGGCGAGTGGAGCGCGCAGAGTTTCGGCACGCATCAGCACATGACACTCGACTTCCGCGTCTCACGGAGCGACTGGTTCCGCCGTGTGCGCGAGCCGCTCGGGCTGATGCGGTACCTGCACGTCGAGATCGGGATCCCACGTGGGACCGGTCACCCGCTGGCAAAGGTCGGAGAGCTCCTGGCTAACGCGGACCGAGCGTTAGCCCAGGGCGACGAACCCGGTGTCTTCCTCCACTGCCGCGGTGCGGTAGACGCCCTGCCGGGGTCACCCAAGAACATTTTTGACGGACTCGTCGACGAGCGCGAGGCGAAGGCTCTAGACGATCTGCTGCGCACGGCCGGCGCATATCTGCACCGCGGGCGCCACGTCGATCGCGAAGGCGACCGGCAGGGGGAGTTTCCGATCACGGGGGCCGACGCCCGTTTCGCGCTGAACCTGACGAAGGTAGTCGTGTCGCATGTAGCGGACGTCCTCGATCGGTGACGCTCACCAGGAGAGCTGTCCGCACGGCGCGCGAGACTCCACGACACCGTGCCGCGCGACTACCACCGCAACCACGTCGCGTCGGCCTCCTACCTCGCGGGTTTCGCGAACTGCACCGGTGAACTGTGCGCCGTCGAGACCACAGAAGGCACGTCCCGGCTCGGGCGCCCGCGCACGATGGGCTACCGACCGGCGTTCTGGGGCAAGGATCGCGAGGTTCGCGAACGGGCAGAACGCTGGCTCAGCACGATCGAGAACGACATCCCATCCGCAGTCTCCCGGCTGATCGCCGACGGCGTGCCAGAGCCGGGAAGCGAGCATCGGTTGGCGTTGATGTTGTTGATGGCCATCCATGGCGTGCGCAGTCCCGCGACGCGCGCGAACGTTCTCGCGGTTCAGCAGCATGCGATTGCCGAACACGCCGACAAGTACCGATCCGGCATCACCGAAGCTCAATACGGGAAGCTGCTCGCGCGCTGGACGTCCGACTCGTTCGTCGCGCAGCTGATGCTCGGCCATGTCTCGAAGCTCGCGAGCTTCCTTGGCTCGATGCATTGGACGCTGGTTGAGTTCGATGCCTCGTTGCTCGCAACCTCGGACCAGCCGATGGTTCTGGTGCCGATGTCCGATGCGACCGCGCTGGCCGACACGCTCGAGGGCCGGTTCGCCGTCGGGCCGCGACACGCACTAATCCTCGCCTGGGCGGACATCCCGGACGGCGAGCAAACCGTCGCCGGCGATGACGCGCTCGCCGCCCACCTCAACCGCGCCGTCATCGCGCAGGCCGACACACAGTGGTTCCATCACCCAGAGCGGCGTCCGGTGCGGAGCATCGCGACGGACCTAAAGGACCTCACGCTCGTACCGGTAGCCGAGCGGATCCACGACGGATACGACGAGGACGAGGCGCGCATGTCGCAGCGGCGGCGGCAGGCTGTCGCCAACGTCGAGGAGCTGATCGAGCGGCAGGAGCCCGGGCTTATCAAGTCCGTAAGCGTCTCATGAGGCAACGTCGCCGCCGCACCAGACCGCTGCACCGACGCGCCCGACTGTCGCGGGGCGGGTTCACGGTAGCTCGGGCGGCGCGGCAGTGGTATCTGGTCCAGGATCAGCCGCTGCACGTCAGCGACATGCGCAAAGAGCTGGAACAACGCGGCTATCGCAATTTCAGTCCCTTCGACGACCGTCCGTTCGAGACGCTCGACCGCGAGGATCTGATCCGGCCGATCGGCTATGCGCTGCACGGCTTTCACAACCACGATATTCAGCGATCGCTGCGCACTGGCGCGCTCTTGCTGCGCGACGAGGTCGGATATCGACCCTGGATCGAGCTGCGCCAGCTCGCCGAGCGTCGGTACGACGCGCAGTTGTACGTCCTATACCACCGGTGGCAGCTGATCCACATGTGCGACGTCTTGCAAATGCTGCAGTTGCGTTCGCCGCTGTCGCACCTGAGCGAGGGGCTGGACGCCTACCTCGAGCGTCGCGCTGCCGTGGCTGCCGTACCAACTGTGGTGCCACGAGATCGGCTGGCCGAGGAGGCTTCCGCGGCACGTCGACTGGAGCTCCTGCTGCTTCGCGTCCAGAACGTCTTCCTGCCCGGCGTCCGGGGCGGACGCTACCGAGGCGGCCCCGTGATCGGTCTTACCGAAGAGGCCGCCGACTGGGCGCGCGATCGCCGGCGCCGCTTTGACGCATCCGCCGAGGCGCGCGCGGTACGCACGGACGCTTCCGAGCTCGCGGCCACCGTCGAGCAGCTCACCATCCGAGGGAACCAACTCGACCCCAACCGGGACGTCTTCGTCCTGCTGGACGGCATGCGACGCAGGTACGTCGAGCGCCTGCGCGGCGACGCGCGTCGGGCATGGGACTTCTATGACGCGGCGCGAGTACTGACGCGGTGGCACTACGAACTCACCGGCAAGCGCTTGCCCGACGTTGACGAGGTGTTCGATCTCGGCGGCGGGCAGTGGAAGGAACAGCGCTACGGGACCCGGCGACCCGCAAACGATCGTTCGGCGTTGCCGGCCCTGTTGGACGACTTCGGCCTCTACCCGTACCGCGTCGAGCTACTCGGCGAGGGAGAGTCAGAACTGGTCGCGCTTGAGGAGATCCTCGACTACGGCTACGGCCTCCGCTTCGAACGCCTGGGGATCCTGACGACGGACCTCGGCGGCTCGGACGTCCCGGCCGCGGCCCGGCGGATGCTCTCGTCGCTGCGTCGCTATGCCAACTACTTCTTACTCGTGCTCGATAACGAAGGCACCGCGCGCGAAATGGTCGACGAGCTGCTTCGCGCAGATGTGATCGAGGGCATTCCTGACAAGCGACGGCAGAAAGCGGTACGCGACGCTTTGGCGGAGATGAGAGAGCAGACGTTCGCGACCGACGAGCAACGTATGGCAGCGTTGCGTAAGGCGCGCAGCCGCGGCACCGAGCTCGATCAGGCGCCGGGAGAGGCACCGGAGCACGTCCTCTGGAAGGACAACCTGGAGGCGGACAACTTCACGGCCGACGAGCTGCTCGTCGTGCTAGAAGGCTGCGCGGCAGAGGCGGGCGTGCAGGACTGGCACCTGTCGCTCGAAGCGCTGCAGCAGTTGCTTTCAGACCCTCAGGAGAACCGCGCTATCGCCTCAGTACTCGTCGGCGCAGCGGCGGATCACGGTCTCGTCATCAGCAAGCCGGATCTGGCCCGTGCCCTCGCGCGGTTCGCCGTCGATCACCCGGAGCTCGGCGACCGCGAGCGTCCGATCCTGGAGCTGGCGCGGCACCTCGTCATGCTCACGATGGCTGATCGTCAGGTGCGCGGACATCTCCGTGAGCGGTAAAGCACCGCGTGACATGAGGCACAAGGACGTCGGCAACGGCCCTTGAGGCGACGGCCCTACGGTTGACCTGGCTGTAAGGGAAGGCTCCTGACTGACCGATTTGCCGTAGACGTCACTACTCGGCGTCCTCTCTATCCCGCGGCAGCAACGGCGACCTCCCGAACGCCTCGTTGACCATCTCGACCTCCCGCTCAGACGGCGCGTAGTGCGCATAGATCTGCGTGGTCTTCGCGTCGGCGTGGCCGAGCAGCTCCTGAATGAACCGCAGCGGCTGTCCTGACGCCGCCAGCCGCGTCGCGAAGGTGTGCCGCAGGTCGTGGAAGCGAATCACTCGCACCTCAGCGTCGCGGCACGCCTCCTTGAACCGCCGCGAGAGCTTCGAGCGATCGACCGGCCGGCCGGTCTGCGGATGGGCGAAGACCAGGTCATCGGGCGCCCGGTACGGCGTGCGCTCCGACCACGCCTTCAGCGCCGCTACGACAAGGTCTGCCATCGGCACCGATCGCCGCGTCGACAGGTCGGACTTCCCCTCCCCCGAGTGCTCGCCGCGCACGAAGGCGTTGCGGACGCGGATGCGCTGCGCCTCCCAGTCGACATCGCGCCAGCGCAACCCCAACAACTCGCTCTGGCGCAACCCGGTCGCGGCGGCGACCAGCACGATCACCCGGATGACCGGGCCGAGCACGTCGGGCGGGACCGGCGGCGAGGAACCTCGCCGGCCGCGACGCGTCGGCGCCGGCTCGCGCGTGACGACCTCGTCCGGGATCGCGCCGAGCACCTTGTCGAGCTCTTCGAGCGTCAGGAACTGCAGATCCGGATCGACGTCACCGCTGCGCCGACGCTTGGGCCGCGCGGCTCGGCGCACCGGGTTCTCCACGGCCCACCCCTTGTCGATGGCGTGCTCGAAGACCGAATGCAGGAACGTGATGAGGTTGCGCACCGACTTAGCCTCGATCCACCGTTTGATCGCGCGTGGGCGGGGTGGGCGGCGTGATCGGCCGGTTGGCCGTCTTGTCGCGGGTGTGTGAGTAGGTCGGAGTCGTGGGCGTGTGCGCGGGGGCCGGTTCAGACCGTCTCGGTGGGGCGGTTGAGGCCGTCGTGGGCAGGGCGAAGCCGGCCCTGGTGCGTTTGTTGGTCGTCGCGGAGGCCGGCTCGGTCAGGCGGGCGGCGGCAGCGCCCGTAGGCGGGCCAGCGCGGCGAGGAAGTCGGCCGCCCAGGGCCAGCGGGCGGGCATTCGCAGCGTCGTTTGGCGCGCGGTGCGGGTCAGGCGCCCGGGGATCGTGAGCAGGCGTCGGCGCAGCGTCCGGGCGGTGCGGATGGTCTGGCCGGGCAGCGCGAGCAGGTGCGTCCAGCGCAGCAGGTTGTGCGCGAGCGCGGCGATCACCGTCCAGGCGGCGTTGGCCATGAACCTGCCCGACGGGAAGTGCGCGAGCGCTTGGTCTTTGAGGTCGCGGATGGCCAGCTCGACGACGGCGTGCTGGCGGTGCTCTGACTCGACGAGCTCCAGCGACTCGGTGCGGTTGGTCAAAAACGCGAAGTGGCAGTCGGGCCACAGCTCGGCCTGAGCGCCGATCAGACGCGTGCGCCGCACGACCAGACGCTGACCGGCGCCGAGGATCGTCTCGGCGATCTGCGCCTCGCCGTCCTCGGGGTAGTCGGCCAGCGGCTGCCAGGCGGCCTCGTCGATCGCGGCGATCGCGGCCTTGATGTGCTTTTGCTGGCGCACGCCGATCGAGTAGGTCCAGCCCGCCCGCTGCAGCCGAGCCATGATCTTCTTGTTCCAAAACCCCGAGTCGGCCCTGAGCAGTTTCGGGCCCTCGGCACCGGCGCGATCGACCCTGGCGATCAGCTCCTGCACGAAGCGCAGCGCGCCCCGAGCGGTGTTGGCCGAGCCCTTGCGCGCCCGGATGTGCAGCACCTCGCCGGTGCCGGCGCGGGTCGCGAGGATCGGGTGATAGCCACGGCGACCGGTGTAGCCAAACCCGGCGCCCTGCTTGTCATAGCCATAAACCTCACCAACAAACGAATCAACATCAACAACCAGCCGGTCGCCGCCGGGTCCCGCGCCGGCCGACCACGCCCGCGCAAGGCTCTCGGCCAGAACGCGATCGAGTTGTCGCACATGCCCGAACGTGAACGCGCGCAGAAACGTGCCCAGCGTCGACGGCGCCGCGACACGGTGACCGAGTACCGCCGCGGTCTGGCCCGAACGCAGCACGTCGCAGTCCTCGATGCAGTCCGCTCCCAGCGCCATCGCGCAGACCATCGTCATCACCTTGCGCCCCGGATTAGCGGCTCCGAGACGATCGCCCAGGCACACGGTCTCATCAACGAGCTGCTCCACACCGAGCCGCTGAGCCAACAACGCCGGCAACATCACCCCGGCATTGGCAACCACCCGCTCGTCATCAAACACCACGACCGCCTGCTCGTTCACCATGTGGGTGACCTCCTGAGCGGG
>NZ_DATHDY010000108.1:0-6336 GCF_035318805.1 Baekduia sp. | reverse complement strand
TGACCCCAAGGAGTTCATGGAGACGCTCCGCGTCGACCTGTTCGACGAGGAGGTCTTCGTCTTCACCCCGAAGGGCGAGGTCAAGTCGATGCAGTCCGGCGCGACGCCGCTGGACTTCGCCTACGAGGTCCACACCGAGGTCGGCCACCGCTGCGTCGGGGCCAAGGTCAACGGCAAGATCGTCCCGCTGAACTATCAGCTGGCCTCGGGCGACATCGTCGAGATCCTGACCTCCAAGCGCGACCGTGGCCCGTCGCGCGACTGGCTCGCGCTGGTCAAGACGACGCGCGCCCGCAACAAGATCAAGCAGTTCTTCAAGGCCGAGTCCCGCGACGACACGGAGCACACCGGCCGCGAGCTGCTGCAGGAGCACCTCAAGAAGCAGGGCCTGCCGCCGCAGAAGATCGTCAGCTCGCCGCTGCTGGCCGACGTCATCCGCGAGATGGGCTTCCGCAAGGCCGACGACTTCTACATCGCGCTCGGCGGCGCGAAGATCTCGCCCAAGGTCGTCGTCAACAAGGTCATGCAGCGCCTCAAGCAGGGCGAGGCGGCCGAGGACGATGCCGATCCCGCCGAGACGCTGGTCAGCACCCGCCGCGCACGGCGCCAGCCGACCGGCAAGGCGGGGTCCTACGGCATCCGGGTCGACGGCGTCGAGGACGTCCTCGTGCGGCTCGCCAAGTGCTGTCGCCCGGTGCCGGGCGACCCGATCGTCGGCTACGTGTCGCTCGGGCGCGGCATCACGATCCACCGCGACGACTGCCCGAACACGATGGCGCTGCGCAAGGATCCCGAGCGGTTCGTGCGCGTCCACTGGGAGGGCGACCACCAGACGGCGTTCCGCGTCGAGCTGCAGGTCGATGCATGGGATCGCCACCGTCTCCTCGAGGACCTCTCGCGCACGTTCGCCGAGGCCGGCCTGAACATCGTCGAGGCGCGCTGCATCGTCAGCTCGCCGATGGTCCAGAACCGCTTCGTCGTCGAGGTCCCCGACACCCAGGGCCTCAAGCAGGCCGTCAACCGCCTGCGCAACATCGAAGGCGTCTTCGACGCCTACCGCATCACGCCCGGCTCGGGCTAGTCATACGCCATCGGCGATGCCCGATAGGCTCGTGGCGATGCCCGATCTCCTCCTCTTCAGCGACACCGAGAGCAGCCCCGCGCTGCGCCACGAGGTGCCCGTCCTCATCGGCGATCCGTTCCTGTACGCCGAGGTCGACGGCCGTACCACGATCCTCACCGGCGCGCTCGATCGCGACCGGATCGTCGCCGCTCGGCCCGACGCCGCGATCATCGACTTCGCCGACGTCGGGTTCTACGAGCTGCTGCGCGGCGGCCAGTCGCGCGACCAGATCTTCCTCGAGCTCGTCTCGCGCGCGGTCGCGCAGATCGGCGTGCGCGCCGCGATCGTCGATCCCGAGTTCCCCGTCGCGGTCGCCGACCGCCTGCGCGCCGACGGCGTCCAGCTGACGCCCGACCACGAGGCCGTCGCGCTGCGCCGCCGCGTGAAGTCGCCCGCCGAGCTGGCCGGCATCCGCCGTGCCCAGAAGGCCGCCGAGGCCGGGATGGCCGCGGCCGCCGCCGTCCTGCGCGACGCGGTGCCCGAGGGCGACAAGCTCGTGCGCAACGGCGCGCCGCTGACCGCCGAGGACGTCCGCGCCGCCCTGCGCGAGGCCTGCGCCGCCGCGGGGGCGCCGGCGCCCCGCGAGGTCATCGTCGCGTCGGTGTGGCAGGGCTTCGGCCACGACCCGGGCTCCGGCCCGCTTCCCGCCGACCTGCCGATCCAGATCGACCTCTGGCCGCGCGACGAGGCATCGGGCTGCTGGGCCGACATGACGCGGACGTTCGTGGTCGGCGACGTCAGCGCGCCGGTGCGCGCCCAGGAGGCGCTGGTCAGCAAGGCGTTCACCAAGGCGCGCGAGGCGGTCCGGCCCGGCGTGACCGGCCGCGAGCTGCACGCGCTGACCTGCGACATCTTCGAGGCCGCCGGGCACCGCACGCAGCGCACCGGTCCCGGCGACGATCCCAACGAGGGCTTCCAGTTCTCCCTCGGCCACGGCGTCGGCCTCGCCATCCACGAGGATCCCGGCCTCGGCCAGCTGGGCCGCTCGCCGCTGGTGGCCGGCGACGTCATCGCCGTCGAGCCCGGCCTGTGGGAGCGCGAGATCGGCGGCGTCCGCTACGAGGACCTGCTGCTGGTGACCGAGGACGGCTGCGAGGTGCTCACGCAGTACCCCTACGACTTGACGCCGTAGGCGAAGGGAGCAACTTCTCGTCAGGCGGCCCGTTGAAGCCGCCGATGCTGACTCGCCGGCTGCCCCTCGCGCTCCTCGCCCCCGTCCTCGTCGCCGCCCCGGCCGTGCCGGCGGCCGCCGCGCCGCTCGCGCGCGTGCCGCTGCCGCTCACCGGCGAGGTCGTGCCCAGCTCCTTTCTCGTCCGGGGCCCGGTGCTGGCCGGCGACACCGTCGTGTTCGGCGCGTCGGCCGGCACCGGCACGCCGGCGCGGATGCTCGCCGTACCTGCGGCCGGCGGGCCGGTGCGCGAGCTGCCGGGACCGTGGTCGCGGCTGAGCGGCGGTGGCGCCGGCATCCTGGCCCGGTCCGAGGTCGTGACCGCCGGTGGCGAGGACCGCAACCGCCCGGCCTACACCGCTCGCGAGACGCTGATGGCCGGACCGGTCGACGGCCCGGCGCAGACGCTCGGGACGTGCATCGCGCCCGTGGCGGCCGACGGTGCGCGCGTGGCCTACGCGACCGGCGACCACTGCGACGTCATCGCCGTGCGCGACCTCGTGGCCGACCGCGAGATCGCCCGCTGGCCCGCCGGCGACGGGGCTCGCCTGACCGCCACCGACGCCGGGTTCCGGCTGGCCGGCGACCGCGTGGCCTGGAACGTCGATGCGCCGGGCGGGACCTCGAGCGTCATGGTCGCCGACGCGGTCACCGGCGTGGCGCGGCGCGAGCCGAAGCCAACGGACACGCGGTCGTACGCCCTTGCGCGCGACGGCACGCTCGCCTTCCTGCGCAACACGGGGTTCCAGGAGGACTGGAAGCACCGGATCGTCCTCCGCGCGCCCGGGGGCGCCGACCGCGAGATCGCCGCGTGGTCGGCGTGGGGGACTGGTATCTCGCTGCTCGCCTTCAGCGGCGACGAGCTCGTCGTGGGCCTCCGCCAGCAGGCTCGCGCCGTCGAGCACCGCGCGGCCGCCGACCGGCTCCTCGCCCTCGCGCCCGACGGTGCCGTGCGGACGCTCCTGCGCGCGAGGCCGCCGGCCGAGGTCGACCACGCGCACCCGGGGCAGGAGCTGGTCGGCGTCGATGTCGAGGACGGCCGGATCGCCTGGATGCTGCGCGATTGCGACGAGGCGGCGGTCGGGGCCGCCGCGATCGCCGACCTCCCGGCCGGTGGCATCGACGCCACGGCCCCCGAGCACTGCCCGCGGCCGATCCTCGAGCGCACGACGCTGCGGCTCGACCGCCTCGCGCGGACGACGGTCGCGGTGCGCTGCCCGGCCGCGTGCTCGGGCACGCTCACGCTGACCGGACGTTCCTCCTCCGGCAGCGAGTACGCGGTCCACCCGCTCGCGCAGCGGCCGTTCTCCCTGGCCGCCGGCCGCCACCGGCTCCGGGTCCTGGTGACCGACGAGGACCGGGCGTGGGTCGCCCGCGGCGTCCGTCACGCCCGGCCGGCGCAGCTGGCCCTCGTCGGCACGACCGGTACGCGGCCGAGCAGCCGGCTGGCGACCATGCAGGTGATCGCCGACAAGTCCTAGGGGAACCTGGCCCAGAGGGCCAGGTTCCCCTGCGGGGATTCGCCCAGGGGGCGAAACCCGCGGCGGGTTAGGCCCACGCTCCTAGGCCAGGCGCGAGCGCAGCGCCTCGGCCAGGTACTCCTCCTCCTCGGCCAGCGTGCGCTGCGGGTCGCGCAGGTGGGCGAGCATGACCTCGGCGGGGGAGGGGACCGTGGCGAGGTCCGGCCAGGTGGTGGGATCCCAGAGGCGCGAGCGGATGAAGGCCTTCGGGCAGTGTGCGTAGACCTCGTCGGCGCGCACGACGATCGCCGTGCGCGGCGGCCTGCCGACCGCGCCGGCGGCGCCGAGGATCGCGGGGTCGGCGGTCACGCACGCGCGCCCGTTGACCCGCAGCGTCTGGTCGCGGCCCGGGATCAGGAAGAGCAGCCCTGCCCGGCTCGTGGCGATGATGTTGGTCAGCGTGTCCAGGCGGCGGTTGCCGGTCGCGTCCGGGATCGCGAGGTGGTCGTCGTCGAGTACGGCGACGAAGCCGGCCGGGCCGCCGCGCGGGGTGACGTCGGCGCGGCCGCCGGCGTCATGGCTGCCGATCACGCACAGCGGCGAGGCGGCGATCAGCGCCCGGGCGGCGCCGTCCAGGACGCCGACGTCCTTGCTCCACGCGCGCTCGGTCGCGGGCGCGTAGTGCTCGCCGAGCTGGTCGGGGCTCGTCAGGGCGCCGGCGAAGGGATCGTCCATCCCGGCAGCACAGCAGGCGTGGCGGTCGGACGCAACCTCCGATCGCACCGGCCACGCGCTACGAGACCACGTGCAGCGGCGCCTCGTCGACGCCGTAGACGGCCTCGGTCACGTCGCCGATGTAGTCGCCGTCGACGTGCAGCGGCACCGCGCGTCCGTCGGTGCTGCGGATGACCAGCTCGCGGACGCCGGCGAAGCCGTCGACCTGGCGGTGGCGGGCCAGCTGGGCTCGTGCGGAGAACAGGCGGTACAGGACGCCCGGCATGACGGTGGGGCGGGTGCTGCGCAGCATCACGCCGGCGAGCGTCGGCTCGGTGAGCGTGGCGCCCTGCGCGGCGTGGATCGGGATGCGCCGGAAGTAGGTGTAGGGGTCGCCCTTCTGGACCAGCGCGGTGACGCCGGCCAGCGGCGCGCCGCCGTCGGCGATCGCCTCCAGCCGCGGCGCGCGCGCGACGTACTTGCCGAGGAACTCGCCGAAGCCGGCGTAGGCGAAGTAGTACGGGCCGAAGCGCCGCTTGAGCTGCGGATGGGCGTCGACGCGGGCGACCACCGAGGCGTCGAGGCCCAGGCCGCTGGAGAACAGGAAGCGCCGCTCGTTGACCATCGCCATGTGGACCTCGCGCGGGCGCCAGTCGTCGGCGATCCGCAGCAGGTGCTCCGTGGCGTCGACGATGTCGTTGGGGATGCCGAGCATCCGCGCGTAGACGTTGGTCGAGCCGCCGGGCAGGCACGTCAGCGGCGTGGCGGAGCCGCGCAGTCCGTTGGCCGCCTCGTTGACGGTGCCGTCCCCGCCGAAGGCGACCACCACGTCGTAGCCCTCGCCGGCCGCCTCGCGCGTGAGCGCCGTCGCGTGGTCGCGGGCCTCCGTGTCGACCGCGTCGACCTCGTAGCGACCCTGGAGCGCGTAGACCACCAGGTTGCGCAGCCGGTCGGAGACCGTCGTCGCGTAGGGGTTGACGATGACCAGCATGCGCTTGCGCTCGGTGGCGGCGTTCAGCGCGAATTGGTCGCCGAGAGCTTCCAGCGACGAGACGGAGGCGGCGGGCACGAACCTCCCTACACCGCTTCGGGGTTCGGGTCACACCGCCGGCGGTTCGGTCAGCCACACCCCGAAGACGCCGGTGGCCACCACCGACACTCCCCCGGTCGGGGGACAGAATCCCCGGCGTGACCTCCCTGCGGAACTCCCACCGAGAGCTTGTCGCCCTCCTCCTTGTGGCAGGTTCCATCTTCGTGGCCGCAGAGAACGCCGACGCCGCCAGTTTGACGACAGCGCCGCACAACGGCGGGGCAGGCATCGGCTACCAGTCCGTGCCCTAGGGCCGGTCGCGCTCGCCTGTCCCTCGGGATCGGGCGAGCGCGGCTGGCGCGCGCGGCTACAGCCAGCCGCGCCGGCGGAACCACCAGACCATGCTGACCAGCACGACCAGCATGAGCCCGAGGATCGCCCAGAACGCATGGACGGTGCCCTGACCCGGGACGCCGACGTTCATGCCCCACACCGACGCGATGAGCGTCATCGGGAGCATGATCACGCTGAACGCGGTCAGCACGCGCAGCACGTCGTTGAGCCGGTGCGAGAGGACCGACTCGTTGGTCGTCTCCAGCCCCTCGATCACTTCCTTGAAGTTCTCGAGCATGTCCCACACCCGCTCCGACGCGTCGTTGATGTCGTCGAAGTAGATGTCGAGCTCGCCGGTCACATAGCGCTTGGTGCGCTCGAGGTCCTTCAGCGCGGTGCGCTGCGGCCGGACGATCTTGCGGAAGTTGATGATCTCCTGCTTGGCGTTGGAGAGGTCGCGGACGATCTCCCGGTTGGCCTCCTCGTCGAAGATCGACTCCTCGAGGCG
>NZ_DATHDY010000107.1:0-20297 GCF_035318805.1 Baekduia sp. | reverse complement strand
GCCCTCGTACATGTACGAAGCGACGTAGTCGAACAGCAAGGAGGAGGCGAACGGCGAGGCGGTCGGCGTCTCGACCTCGACCAGCGACAGCTCGCGCGAGTGCAGCGCGGTCAGCAGGTCGTGCAGGCCCGGGACGTCGAGGACGTCGCGCAGGCACTCGCGGTAGGTCTCCAGGATGATGGGGAAGTCGCTGTACTGCTTGGCGACCTCCAGCAGTGACTGGGACTTCAGGCGCTGCTGCCACAGCGGCGTGCGCTTGCCGGGGTAGGCGCGCGGAAGCAGCAGCGCCCGGGCGGCGTTCTCGCGGAAGCGGGCGCCGAACAGCGCGCTCGAACCCAGTTCCGCGACAACTCGGTCCTCGAGGTCGTCGGGATCGAGCAGCACGAGGTCGGCGCCGGGCGGCTCGTCGGCGTCGGGCAGGTGGACGATGATGCCGTCGTCGGACCAGATCGCGTCGGACTCGAGGCCGAGCTCGTCGCGGATCTTGGCGCTCAGCGCCAGCGCCCACGCGGCGTGCACGCGGCCGCCGTAGGGGCTGAGCACGCAGAGGCGCCAGTCGCCGATCTCGTCGCGGAAGCGCTCGACGACGATCGTCCGGTCGCTGGGGATCACGCGCGTGGCGGCCTGCTGCTCGCGCAGGAAGTCCAACAGGTTGCGGGCGGCGAGGGGGTCGAGGTCGTAGTCGGCCTCCAGCAGCTCGGCGGTCTGGTCGACGGCCCAGCGGCTGAACGCGCCGATCTCGCGGCCCAGCTCCTTCGGCCGGCCGACGGCGTCGCCCTTCCAGAACGGCACCGCGCCCGGCACGCCCGGCGCGGGCGAGACCACGACGCGGTCGCGCTGGATCTCCTCGATGCGCCACGACGACGCGCCGAGCAGGAACGTCTGGCCGGGGCGCGCCTCGTAGACCATCTCCTCGTCGAGCTCGCCGACGCGGCGGCCGTCGGGCAGCACGACCGCGTAGAGCCCGCGGTCGGGGATCGTGCCGGCGTTGGTGACCGCCAGCTGGCGGGCGCCCTTGCGCGGGCGGATCGTCCCGGCGACGCGGTCCCAGACGATGCGCGGGCGCAGCTCGCCGAACTCCTGGCTCGGGTAGCGCCCGTCCAGCATGTCGAGGACGTTCTCCAGCAGCTCGCGCGACAGCTCCGCGTAGGTGTAGGTCTTGGTGATCAGCCCGTACAGGTCGTCGACGGTGATCGTCCCGCCGCCGTCGACGTCGAAGCCGGCGGCGATCGCGACGATCTGCTGGCAGAGGACGTCGAGCGGGTTGCGGGGGACGACCGTCGGCTCGATCTTGCCCTCGCGCATGAGCCGCACGACGACGGCGCACTCGAGCAGGTCGGCGCGGAACTTGGGGAAGATGCGGCCCTTGGACGTGTCGCCCACGGAGTGGCCGGCGCGGCCGATGCGCTGCAGGCCGCGCGAGACCGACTTGGGGGACTCGACCTGCAGGACGAGGTCGACGGCGCCCATGTCGATGCCGAGCTCCAGCGACGAGGTCGCCACCAGGCACGGCAGCTGACCGGCCTTGAGCAGCTCCTCGACGACCAGGCGCTCCTCGCGGGCCAGCGACCCGTGGTGCGCGCGGGCGATCTCACGGATCGGCCGCGTAGGCGGGTCCGAGTCCTCGGGGTGGGTGGGGGCCGATTTCTCGTTCAGCTCGTTGAGGCGCAGCGCGAGGCGCTCGGCGCCGCGGCGGTTGTTGACGAAGACGATCGTCGAGCGGTGCTCGCGGACGAGCTCCAGCAGCTGCGGGTACATCGCCGGCCAGATCGACTTGCGCGTCGCCTCGCTGCCCCCGTTCCCGCCCGCCCCGGGATCCAGCGGGTCGACCGGCCCGACGGAGGACTGCTCGGGCTCGACCATCGACTCGACCGGCACCTGGATCTTGATGTCCAGCGGCTTGCGGACGCCGGTGTCGACGATCCGGCAGGTGCGCTGGGGGCCGACCATGAACCGGCCGACCTCCTCCAGCGGGTTCTGCGTGGCGCTCAGCCCGATGCGCTGCGGGTCGCGGCCGTGGGCGGCCTGCACGTGGGCGGAGAGGCGCTCGAGCGTCAGCGCGAGGTGCGCGCCGCGCTTGGTGGAGGCGACGGCGTGGATCTCGTCGACGATCACGGCCTCGACGTCGGCGAGGATGTCGCGCGCCTGCGAGGTCAACATGAGGTACAGCGACTCGGGCGTCGTGATCAGGACGTCCGGCGGCGTGCGCCGCATCTGCGCGCGCTCCTTCTGCGGCGTGTCGCCGGTGCGGATCGCGACCTTCAGGTCGGCGCCGATCCCCTTCAGCGGCGCCTGGAGGTTGCGCTCGACGTCGTAGGAGAGCGCCTTGAGCGGTGAGACGTAGATGACGCGGACGCCGGTGCCGTCCTCGCGCGGCGTGGTCGCGAGGCGGTCGAGCGACCAGAGGAACGCGGCAAGGGTCTTGCCGCTCCCGGTCGGGGCGGAGATGAGGACGTGCTCGCCGGTGGCGATCGCGGGCCACGCCTGCTCCTGGACGGTCGTGGGAGCGGCGA
The DNA here is from genome assembly GCF_035318805.1 of Baekduia sp. Taxonomy (GTDB): domain Bacteria; phylum Actinomycetota; class Thermoleophilia; order Solirubrobacterales; family Solirubrobacteraceae; genus Baekduia. Next base: position 17,784 of record NZ_DATHDY010000107.1, on the reverse strand, counting down.
ACGCGCGGTGAAACCAGGCTTGCGTTGCGGGACTGAAGGGCGACAGCGGCAAGGACCACAGGGTACGAGCCCGAGAACGTCGGGTCGATGACGAGTCGCCGGGGGACGATCACGGCACCGGCGGCAACCCGGCCAGCTCGCGCGCCGTGCGCAGGACGTCGTCGAGCATGTCCTCGGTGAGCACGCCGGTGAACGTGTTCTGCTGGCTGGGGTGGTAGGTGCCGAGCAGGCCGAAGCCGGCGCTGTCGGCGTCGTCGTACCAGATCGTCCCGTGGCCGAAGCGCGGCTTGGGCTTCGGCGCGACGTGGCCGAGCGCCGTGCGTAGCCGCAGCGCCGCGTCCCAGGCGAACTGCCCGAGGCACACGCATACCCGGATGTCGGGGACGTGGTCGAGCTCCGCCACGGTCCACGGCAGGCACGTGTCGCGCTCCAGCGGCGTGGGCTTGTTGGCCGGTGGGGCGCAGCGCACTGCGGCGGTGATCCAGGCGCCGGTGAGCGCGAGGCCGTCGTCGCGCCAGACGGACGTGGGCTGGTTGGCGAAGCCGGTGCGGTGCAGCGCGGCGAACAGGAAGTCGCCCGACCGGTCGCCGGTGAAGACGCGGCCGGTGCGGTTGGCGCCATGGGCGGCGGGCGCCAGGCCGAGGATCAGGACGCGCGCGTCCGGGTCCCCGAAGCCCGGGATCGGGCGGCCCCAGTACTCGTCGGCGGCGAACGAGGCGCGCTTGGTGGCGGCGACCTCCTCGCGCCACGCGACGAGCCGCGGGCAGCGCCGGCACGCCGTGACCTCGGCCTCGAGGGCGGCCAGGTCGGGATGCCTCATCCGGCCTGCTGCAGGATCCCCAGCATGAGGCGCTCGATGATGGGCTCCAGCGCTCGGATGTCGCCGGGCGTGCCGGTGCGCAGCTGGCGCGAGGCGAGCTCGACGATCGCGCCGACGCAGGCGAACGCGTCGTCGCGGGAGGCGAACCGGGGCGCGCCGTAGCGGGGAGCGACCTTCTCGTTGTCGGTGAAGATCGTGTCGGCGAACGCGTCGAGGATCGCGTCGCGGCGCTCGTTGGCGCGCGGGCCGGCGCCGATGATCTCGACGAGCAGCGTCTGCGCCGCGTCGGGCCATTCGGCCAGCGTCTTCAGGAAGGCGCGGGTGCCCTGGGCCAGGTGCTCGGGGTAGGTGGCGGCGTCGTTCTCGGAGGCGACGGCCATCTGGCGCATGATCTCGGTGGCAGCCTCGTCGAACAGCGCGAGGATCGCCTCCTCCTTGTTGGCGAAGTGCTCGTAGAACGTGGCCTTCGACATGCCGGCCTCGCGGGAGATCGCCTCGGCGGTCGCGTCGGCGAAGCCGCGCTGCGCGAACACGGTGGCGGCGGCCTCGAAGAGGCGGCGGCGCTGGACCGTGAGCCGGACCTCGAGCGGCGGGGCGTGGCGGCCCCGGGGAACGACGGTGGGGGCGGGAGGGCGTGGGGCTTCGGAGTCGGCCATGCGGAGAGCCATCCTAGATAGGCTCCAGCTCGATGGCCGCACCCACTCGTCTCGTCGCGCTGCTCGCGGCCCTCCCCTTCGCGCTCGGCGCCTGCGGCCAGGCCGCCAAGGACTCCGCCGGCGCCTTCAAGGGCGAGCAGAAGAACGTTGCCCAGACGGTGGAGGACCTGCAGTCGTTCGCGCGCAAGGGCGACACCGACAAGATCTGCGCCCAGCTGCTGGCACCGAACCTCGTCAACGCCATCAAGTCGTCCTCCAAGAAGACCTGCGACCAGGCGCTGAAGGACACGATCGCCGACGCGGACGCCTTCGAGCTCCAGGTCCAGAAGGTGACCATCGCGGGTGGCAAGGCGACCGCGACGGTCAAGTCCGAAGGCGGCGCCAAAGATCGCACGGACACGCTGCAGCTCGTCCGGGACGGCAGCGCCTGGAAGATCTCCTCGCTCGGGACCCGCGCGGCGTAGCGCGCCGCGCGCTGGCGCTAGGAGACCGTGTCGCTATCGCGACTGGGGACCCACCTCCGGCGGCGACGGCTGGCCGTCGTGGGCCTCGGCCTCGCTGGCCGCCTACGGCACCCCTACCCCAGCGCCCGGCCGTAGTGCTTCTCGTAGTACTCGCGGAACTCGCCGGAGCGGATGGGCTCCCACCACCAGGAGTTGTCGCGGTACCAGTCGACGGTGCGCTTCAGGCCCTCGGTGAAGTCCACGCGCGGCTCCCAGCCGAGGGCGCGGACCTTCTCCGAGCCCAGGGAGTAGCGGCGATCGTGGCCGGGCCGGTCGGTGATGTACTCGATCAGCGAGTCGTCGTTGCCGGTGTGGGCGAGGATCTCCCGGACCACCTCGAGGTTCGTGCACTCCGACGGGCCGCCGACGTTGTAGACCTCGCCGGGCGCCCCGTGGGCCAGGACGTGGGAGATCCCGCGGCCGAAGTCCTCCACGAAGAGCCAGTTGCGGACGTTCAGCCCGTCGCCGTAGACCGGGAGCTTGTCGCCGTGCAGCGCGTTGAGCACCATCAGCGGGATCAGCTTCTCCGGGTACTGGTACGGCCCGTAGTTGTTGGAGCCGCGGCAGATCACGGTCTCCAGCCCGTAGGTGTGGAAGTAGCTCTGCACGAGCAGGTCGCCGCCGGCCTTGGAGGCGCTGTAGGGCGACGACGGCACGATCGGCGACTCCTCGGTGAACGAGCCCTCCTCGATCGACCCGTACACCTCGTCGGTCGAGATCTGGACGTAGCGCTTCACGCCGCGCTCGCGGGCGGCCTCGAGCAGGACGAGCGAGCCGCGCACGTTGGTCTCCACGAACGCGTCGGGTCCGCTGATCGAGCGGTCCACGTGCGTCTCGGCGGCGAAGTTGACGATCGCGTCGACGCCGTCGCCGATCGCCTCGGCGACCTTCGCCGGGTCCTCGATCGCGCCGTGCACGAGCGCCGCCGCGTCGCCGAGGTCCTGCAGGCTCTCGGGCCGGCCGGCGTAGGTCAGCTTGTCGAGGACGACCACTTGGTCGCCGTGGTCGTTGACGCGCTGGCGCGCGAAGTTCGAGCCGATGAACCCGGCCCCGCCGCAGACGAGCAGCTTCACGATGCGTTCCTCTCTTGCAGATAGGCGGCGACGCCGTCCTGCCACGGTGGCAGCCGCGGGGTCTCGTCGCGCTCGGTGGCCAGCACGCTCCACGCCGGCCGCGGGGCCGGGCGCGCGAACTCGGCGGCCGTGGTCTCGTTGACGCGGGTGGCGACGCCCGCCGCGCGGTACAGCTCGACGGTGAGCTCGTGCCACGAGCACTGCCCGCCGCCGGCGATGTGGAAGACGCCGGTCGCGGTGCCGGCCGCGAGATCCAGCAGGGCGGGCGACAGGTGCCCGGCCCACGTGGGGGAGCCGATCTGGTCGGTGACGACGGCGACCTCGTCGCGCGTCTGCGCCGCCGTGAGCATGGTGTCGGGGAAGCTCTTGCCGCCCACGCCGAACAGCCACGCGGTGCGGGCGATCGCGTGGTTCGGGTTGTGGCCCGCGACGGCGTCCTCGCCGGCGAGCTTCGTGCGGCCGTAGGCGCCGACCGGCCCGGTGGGGTCGGACTCGACGTAGGGCCGGCCGGTGAGCGTCCCGTCGAAGACGTAGTCGGTGGAGACCGCCACGATCCGCGCGCCGAGCATCGCCGCGGCCGCCGCGATGTTGGCCGACGCGTCGGCGTTGACCGCGCGTGCGCGCGCCTCCTGCTCCTCGGCGCCGTCGACGTCGGTGAACGCGGCGCAGTGGACGACGGCGTCGGGCGCGTGCTCCTCGACGACGTCCTGGGCCGCCAGCGGATCGGTGAGGTCGGCGTCGGGGAGGTCGACGCCGGCGACGGCCCAGCCGCGCGCGCGGGCGTCGGCGACCACGCGGTGGCCGAGCATGCCGGCCGCGCCGGTGACCAGCAGCCTCACAGGATCGTGATCTCGGAGTTGTCGCCGACCATGAAGCGGTACGCCCGCGGCTGACGGTCGCTGCGGGAGATCTTCACGTTGCGGCCCAGCAGGGAGGACTCCATGCGGCCGTCGAGGTGGCGCACCTCGGAGCCGGCCAGCAGGATGGAGTGCTCGACCTCGGAGCCCTCGACCGCGCAGCCCTCGCCGATCGCCGTGTACGGGCCGATGTAGCAGTCCGTCAGCCGCGCGCCCGCGCCGATGATGGCCGGGCCGCGGACCGTGGCGCGTTCCAGCCGGGCGCCCGCCTCGATCGTGACGCGGCCCTCGACCTGCGACTCGATCAGCTCGCCCTCGACCCGGTGCTCCATGCGGTCGAGGATCAGGCGGTTGGCCTCGAGCATGTCGTCCAGCCGGCCGGTGTCCTTCCACCAGCCCTGCACGATGTGCGGCTCGACCCGGCAGCCGGTGTCGACCAGGTGCTGGATGGCGTCGGTGATCTCCAGCTCGCCGCGCGGCGACGGCTCGATGGCGCGCGCGGCGTCGTGGATCAAGGGCATGAACATGTAGACGCCGACCAGCGCCAGGTCGGTCTTGGGCTCCGGCGGCTTCTCGGCCAGCGCGACGACGCGATCGCCGTCGAGCTCGGCGACGCCGAAGTGCTCGGGGTCGGGGACCGGCGTCAGGAGGATGAGCGCGTCGGGCTCGTTGGCCTTGAACGCGGTCACGAGGTCGTCGATGCCGCCCTGCAGCAGGTTGTCGCCCAAGTACATGACGAACGGCGAGTCGCCGAGGAACGGCTCGGCGGTCAGCACCGCGTGCGCCAGGCCGGCGGGCTCGTCCTGCAGGATGTAGGTGATCCTGATCCCGAAGGCCGAGCCGTCGCCGGCGACCTCCTTGATCTCCTGCCCGGTCTCCGGCGCGATGATGATGCCGATCTCCTCGATGCCGGCCTTGGCCATCGCGTCGATGCCGTAGAAGAGCACCGGGCGGTTGGCGACCGGCACGAGCTGCTTGGCGCTCGTGTGCGTGATGGGGCGCAGGCGGGTGCCCTTGCCTCCGGAGAGGATCAGGCCCTTGAGTGGCTGCATCAGTAGACGTTCCCCAGCTTTCGGTGATCCCATGTGGCGCGGTTGCGCTCCACGAACTCCAACCCGACGCGCTTGGCCGCCTGCTGCTGCACCATGGCGCGGACGTCGTCGGCGAGCTCGCCGCCGGGGTCGTCACCGTAGCGGCCGAAGATCTCCAGCCCGAGCGCCGTGACGGTCTCGACGTCGCGGTGGACGGTGACGTCGGTCTCGAGCATCACGCCGCGCAGCAGGTGGTACTGGTCGCGGCCGGCCTCGACCTGCAGCGTGGCTCGGGGATCGCGCTCGAGGTTGCGCGTCTTCTGGGACTTGGCGAACGTCCACGCCCAGAGGCGTCCGTCGCGCACCACGTACCAGAGCGGCATGAGATGCGGAAAGCCGCGCGGGCCCAGCGTGGCGCAGGTCATGATCCGCTCCTCGTCGAGGAACGCGAGCACCTCCGCCTCGTCCATCTTGATCTGGTCGCGTCGGCTCACGGGCGCGGAGGCTAACGGGCGATGGCTCGCGCAGGGCGCTCGCAGCGCTGCGGGTGCTCGCCCAGGGGGCGAGACCCACGTCCCCGGACCGATTGCCGCTGCACCGCGATCAGCGCACGGCGAGGCGGAGGCGGTCGACCGCCCCGCGGACCGCGTCGCGCGCCTCGGGCGGCGAGATCACGGCGGCGTCGCCGGCCTCGGCCAGGACCTCGCGCACGAGCCAGTCGGTGCCCTTGTAGGGCAGCTCGACGATGAGGGAGCCGTCGGCGAGCTCCTGGGCCACGCGCCGCTGCTCGCGCGACCAGCGGGCGCGCTCCGGGGAGATCCAGACCCGCGCGACGCGCGACGCCTCGACGATGCCCGTGCTCGGCCATCCGACGACGTCGGCGGCCGGATCGACCTCGGGCCGCGGCGCGAACGAGCCCTCCAGCACCTCGGCGGTCTTCACACGGTCCAGGCGGAAGTGGCGGACGGCCTCGCGCGCCGGGTCGTAGGAGGCGACGTACCAGCCCTCGCGGCCGTTGATCAGCGCGTAGGGCTCGACGACGCGCTCGGAGAACTCGTCCTCGTTGGCCTTGTAGTACTCCAGCCGCAGCTGGTGCGACTCGGCGATGGCGCGCGACACGACGCGCGCGATCTTCGAGTCGTCGCCCGCGCCGGAGGCGACCTGGAGCCCCTGCTCCATCGGGTCGGCGCCCAGCGCCGCGACGATCTTCTCGCGCGCCGAGTTCAGCGCGCCCTCGGGCAGGTGGTCGCCGATCAGGTCGATCGCCGCGACGAGCGCCTTGGCCTCGACCGGCAGCAGCCGGGCGGGGCGGGCGAAGTTGTCGGAGTACGGCTCGGGGTCGACCTCGATCGTGCCGTCGTCGTGGACCTCGGCGTAGAGCACGTAGGAGCCGCCGCCGAAGTTGACGACGTTGAGGACGTTGACGTCCTCGCGCAGCTCCGCGTCGGAGACCTGCAGCGCCTCGCAGACCTCGGTGAACTGCAGGCGCTCGTTGGCGCGGCCGGCCTGGATGAGGATGCTGGCCAGCGTGACCAGGCGCGCGAAGCGCTCGGGCCGGATCGCGGTCTCGCGCTTGGACGTGGCGACCTCGGGGACCTCGTCGGCCTCGGAGGGCGCCACCGGGGCGGCCAGGTCGAGCTCGTCGCCGGTGTGGCGCTCGTGCAACTGCTCGACGCGCTCGGCGACCTCGCGCACGAGCTCGGTCGGCGCGAGGATCCGGACGTGCTCGCCGAGGCGCAGGGCCCAGGCCGCCAGCTGGCGCACGGAGGCGTACTCGGTGGTGAAGACCATGTCGCCGCTGCCGTCCTCGGCGGGGCGGATGGAGCCGAAGCGGCCGAAGTGGCGCTCGACCTGCCAGGCGATGCGCTCCGAGATCCAGACCTCGGCCTCGCCCACCGACTCGCCGAACTGCCAGTCGGCGCGCGTCGCGTAGGAGCGGGGATCGAAGTCGGTCGGGCGCTTGAAGTCGTGCTCGGCCTTGGTGGCGTAGGCGACCTTGCCGCGGATGCGCGAGAGCCGGAAGACGCGGATCGCGTCGCGCTCGTGGGAGCGGCCGAGGAGGTAGAACTGCCCGCCCTGGAAGAGCAGGTGGTACGGATCGACCTTGCGCGCGCCGACCGTGTCGCGCTCCATCGTGTAATAGGCGAACGTGATCGTCTTGTTGCGGAAGATCGCCGTCTCGATCTTCGCGAGGCGCTGCGAGAGGTCGTGGCCGCCGGCCGACGCGGTGACGCCGAGCGCGATGGAGCCCTGTTCGGGGGAGTTCAGCGGGCTCGGGCGGCCCCACGAGATCTGCTGGAGCGCGAGGCGCAGCGGCTCGGCGTAGGCGAACTCGCCGTCCAGCAGCGTCAGCGCGAACTGCAGGCTGGCCAGCTCGGAGTCGCTGAACGCGATCGCCGGCAGGTGGAAGTTCTCCGGACGCAGGGAGTAGTTCTCCTGCTCGGCCACGCCGTCGGCGGGCTTCTCGACGGTCAGCTGGATGCCCAAGGACTCCAGCTCGGCGCGATCGGCGTAGAACCGGCGGGCGAAGGCGTCCTCGTTCATGCCGCTGTAGCCCTCGACATCGCGCCGGATCTCCAGCGCCGTCACGGGGCGGCGCTCCGCCATGAGGTACGAGATGAGCGAGAGCTGACGGATGAGCTTCTCGGTGTCCTTCGCCATAGAAGTACGACGATACGGCCCTTGGCCCGGCGATGGGTCGTTCGTCGAGGAACTCGGCGCGCTCTTTCCGCAGATTCGGTGCGAGGACGCTGAGCGGCGCGACAGGTGCCATTGCGCCTAGGCGCGGTGTACGGTTCGCCCCTCATGACCAAGCTCGTGATCGTCGACGACCACGAGGCCCTCCGTGAGGGCCTGGTCGCGCTGCTGCAACACGGCGGCCTGGAAGTCGTGGGCGCGGCCGGCAACGTCGCGGCCGGCGTCGACCTCGTGGAGCACGCCGAGCCGGACGTCGCGATCGTCGACATCCAGCTCCCCGACGGCAGTGGCATCGACCTGACGCGCGAGCTTCTCGCGCGCCGTCCCGACCTCGGGGTGATCCTGTACACCGGCGACTCCGACGCCGAGCTGCTCTACGACGGCCTCGATTCCGGCGCCCGTGGCTATGCCCTGAAGGCCGGTTCGATGGACGAGCTGATGGCCGCGATCGAGCGCGTCGCCAACGGCGGCTCCTACGTCGACCCGCGGCTGGACCGCATCCTGCTCTCGCCACGGGCCACCGCCCACGTGCCGCAGCTCTCGCCGCGCGAGCGGGAGATCATGCACCTCATGGCCGAGGGGATGACCGCCGAGGCGATCGGCGACAAGATCACCGTCTCGGTCGAGACGGTGCGCACCCATGTGCGCAACGTGATCCGCAAGCTCCAGGCGCGCAACCGCGTGCACGCCATCGCGATCGCGCTCGAGCGAGGCGAGATCGCGCTGGACTCGACGCGCGACGAGCGATGACCCGCGGCGGCGAGTGGCCGACCGACCCGGACGAGCGCCTGGCCCGGCTCGTCCACGACCTGCGCACCCCGCTCACGATCGTGCAGGGGTTCGCGGAACTGCTGGACCGGGGCTCCGACAAGCTGGACGACGCGCGGCGGTCGGAGTACCTGGGGCGGATCGCGCAGGCCGGTCGGGAGATGAAGGACATCCTCGACGACGAGCGCGAAAATCGGCTGTCGGGCGCCTGAGCGCCGGCCAGCTGTCGTGATGCTCAGGCCGCGGCCGACGGCCGCCGGTCCTCGGCGGTGATCGGCGTCCCGGTCCGGGTCGCTGAGCCGAAGTAGGCGCCGGAGCCGAGGGCGCGGTCGAAGCTCGACCACGCGGCGCCGGGCGCGAGCTCGTTCTCGAGGCGGTCGAACGAGCCGAGGCGCCCGCCGAGGTTGTCCATCATGTGCACCAACGTGGCCTCGCGCGTGGCCGGGACCACGGGCGAGCCGTGGGCCAGGGCGCCGTGGTGCGACAGGATGATGTGCAGCACGCTCTGGGCCAGGCCCTCGGGGAAGCCGTGGAGGTCCTCGATCAGCCGGCGCACGCGGTAGTAGCCGAGCGGGATCTCGCCCTGCAGCCGGCCGTCGTCGGTCATGTCGATCGGCGCGTCGCAGGTGTAGGCCTCCAACTTGCCGATGTCGTGCAGCAGCGCGCCGGTCACCGCGAGGTCGCGATCGATCCCGGGGAACATCCCGCTGATCGCGCTCACCGCCTGGGCGACCGTGAGGCAGTGCTCGAGCAGGCCGTGGAGGTAGGCCTGGTGGTAGTGCTTGGCCGCGGGCGCGATCCGGTACAGCGCCCACGTCTCGGAGTGCTCACCGAAGAACGCGTCGAGCAGCCGACCCAAGTGCGGGTCCTGCACGGTGCCCACCAGCTCGCGCAGGTCGGCCTCCATCTGGTCGACCTCGCGCGGCGGCCCGACCTGCAGGTCGGCGGGGTCGTAGCTGCCGTCGAGCGCGGGCCCGAGGCGGCGGATCGCGATCTGCGCGCCCCATCGCTGGTGGACCTCGTAGCGCCCGGACACGTGGACCGGCGAGCCGGCCCGGCAGTGCTCCAGCGCCTGCGACACGTCGTCCCAGATCATCGCCGCGACGCCGCCCGTGCGGTCCCCGAGGACCAACTTGAGGAACTCGCCTCCGTCGCGCCGTTGGCGGCGGTCGGCCTCCCGGACGAGGAGGACCTGATCGAGGTCCGAGCCGTGTTCGAAGTCGCGAACGAGCACGGCGGCAAGGTGACACGGCCAGCGGACGGACCGTCGGTCCACGGGCGTCGCGTCACAGGCCCGTCGCAGAGTCGTGACGTTGCACGATCAAGGCCCATTGTGGAACAATCGCCCGCATGGCTCGCCTGCAGGTCCTCCTCGCGGCCGTGTGCTTCGGCACCACGGGCACCGCGCAGGCCCTGGGCCCCGACGCCTCCGCGGTGACGGTCGGCGCCGTGCGCATCGCCGTCGGCGCGCTCCTGCTGCTCGCCGCGCAGCGAGCGGTCGCGCACGCCGACGCCGGGCGCTGGCCCCGCGGCCCGCTGATCGCCGGCGCGGTCGGCGTCGCCGCCTACCAGCTGTGCTTCTTCGCGGCCGTCAAGGACACCGGCGTGGCGGTCGGCACCGTGGTCGCGCTCGGCTCGGCGCCGGCGCTCGCCGGCCTCGGCGGCTGGCTGCTGGACCGTCGCGCGCCCGGCGGCGCGTGGGCGGCCGCGACCGCGCTGGCCAGCGCCGGCGTCGCGCTGCTCGCGCTGGCCGGCGGTGGCGCCGACGTCTCGGCGCCCGGCGTCGCGCTCGCCGTCGGGGCCGGCGCGTCCTACGCCACGTTCACCCTTGCCTCCAAGCGGCTGCTGGACGCCGGCCACGGCGTCGAGCCCGTCATGGCGCGCGCCTTCGGGCTCGGCGCGCTGCTGCTGATCCCCGTCCTGGTGCTCGGCGACCTCTCGTGGGTCGCGACGCCCGGCGGCGCCGCGATGGCGCTCTGGCTCGGCGCCATCCCGACCGCCGTGGCCTACCTCCTCTTCGCACGCGGGCTGCGCCACCTGCCCGCCAACGAGGTGGCCACGCTCACGCTCGGCGAGCCGGTCACCGCGGCCGTCCTGGGCGCGCTCGTCCTGTCCGAGCGCCCCGGCGGCATCGCGATCGCGGGCATCGGGCTGATCCTCGCGGGCCTGGCCGTGCTCGCCGTCCCCCGGCGGGGCGCCACGCGGCCCGCCGCCGCCCCGCCCGCCACCGCGGAGATCCCGGCATGAGCCCGACCGCCGTCGACCGCGTCGCCGGCGTCCTGCGCGAGCAGATCCTCGACGCCCGCCTCGAGGCGGGCACGCGCCTGGTCGAGGCCGACCTCGTCGAGCTCCACGGCGCCGCGCGCCACACGGTCCGCACGGCCCTGCGCGTGCTGGCCGACGAGGGCCTGGTCACCATCGCGCCCAACCGCGGTGCCCGCGTCGCCGGCCTGGACGGGGACGCCATCACCGCGCTCTACGAGCTGCGCGCCGCGCTCGAGGTCGAGGCCGCGCACCTCGCGCTCGCCCGCCACGGCGACCGCCTGCCGCCGTCCGTCCACGAGGCCGCCGAGGTGCTCGCCCGCGCCTGCAGCCGTCCGCGGCCCCGCTGGTCGACCGTCTCGCGCGCCCACGCCGACCTGCACACCTCGCTCGTGCGCGCGGCGCGCTCGCCGCGGATCGAGGCCGTCCACGACCGCCTCACCGCCCAGACGCGCCTGTTCCTCCTGCAGGTCCGCCCGCACTACACGTTCGCCCGGCTCGGCGAGGAGCACCTGCAGCTGGTCGTCGACCTCGAGGCCCAAGGCCCCGAGGTCCTGCGCACGCACCTGCGCGTCGCGGCCGGCTCGGTGGTCGACGGCGTCCCGCGCAACGGCTGAGCGGCGACGGCCGGTTGCGCGTCCGGCCGGTCCGGGTAGTTGACTCGCGAACATGACCGACGCACCCCAGACCGCCCACACCACCGGTGGCGAGCCGGACCCGATGCGCTGGTGGACGCTCGGCGCGGTCTGCGTCGCGACGTTCATGCTGCTCCTGGACATCACGATCGTCAACGTCGCGCTGCCCGACATCCAGCGCGACCTGCACGCCTCGTTCCAGGACCTCCAGTGGGTCGTCGACGCGTACGCGCTCACGCTTGCGTCGTTCATGCTCACGGCCGGATCGCTGGCCGACCTCTTCGGTCGCCGGCGCCTGTTCGTCCTCGGCCTCGGCCTCTTCGTGCTCGCCTCGCTGCTCTGCGGCCTCTCGACGTCGCCGACCGCGCTGAACCTCTCCCGCGCCCTGCAGGGCATCGGCGGCGCCGCGATGTTCGCCACGTCGCTCGCGCTGCTGGCCGCCGCCTTCAGCGGCCGCGAGCGCGGCACCGCGCTCGGCATCTGGGGCGCCACGACCGGCGCGTCGGTCGCCGTCGGGCCGCTGGTCGGCGGCGCGCTCGTCCAGCACGTCAGCTGGCAGTCGATCTTCTTCGTCAACCTGCCGATCGGCATCGCCGCGATCGTCGTGTCGATGCGCACGGTCAAGGAGACCAAGGACCCGCATGCGGCGCGCGTCGACTGGGCCGGCCTGGTCACGTTCTCGGGAGCGCTGTTCGCCCTCGTCTTCGCGCTCGTGCGCGGCAACACCGAGGGCTGGGGCAGCACGACGATCGTCGCCCTCTTCGTCGTCGCGGTCGTGCTGCTGGTCGCGTTCGTCGTCGTCGAGCGCCACCAGGAGCGCCCGATGTTCGACCTGACGCTGCTGCGCAAGCCGGCGTTCGTCGGCGCGTCGGTCGTCGCGTTCTGCCTCTCGGCGTCGATGTTCTCGATGTTCCTGTACTTGACCTTGTACCTGCAGAACGTGCTGGGGTTCTCGCCACTGGATGCCGGCCTGCGCTTCCTGCCGATCACGCTGCTGTCGTTCGTCTTCGCCGCGGTGTCGGGCAACCTGACCGAGCGCGTGCCGGTGCGGTTCCTGATGGGCGCCGGGCTCGGGCTCGTCGGCGTGGGGCTGCTGCTCATGAGCGGGCTGGACGCCAACTCCAAGTGGACCGCGCTGCTGCCCGGCTTCCTGCTCGCCGGCGCCGGCATCGGGCTGACGAACCCGGCGATCGCGTCGACCGCGGTCGGCGTGGTCGACCCGCGGCGCGCGGGCATGGCGTCGGGCATCAACAGCACGTTCCGCCAGGTCGGCATCGCGACGGGGATCGCGGCACTCGGCGCGATCTTCCAGTCGTCGGTGACGACCAAGATCACCGACGCGCTGGGCCCGCGGGCCAGCGGCGTGCACCTGCCGCCCGCCGAGGTCCTGGCCCAGGGCAACCCCGACGTCCTCGGCCCGGCGCGCGAGGCGTTCCTCACCGGCTGGACGGGCGCGTTGAACGAGATCCTCGTGATCGCCGCGATCGTCGCGCTGGCCGGCGCCGTCGCCGCGCTGCTGCTCGTGCGCAAGCAGGACTTCGTCGCCCACGGCGCGCCGGCCGGCGCTCCGAGCGAAGCCGAGCCGGGCGCGGTGACCCCCGCCGGGCGCGGGAGCTGATGCGCGAGCCGCTGGTCGAGCATCGCCTGACGCTCGGCGGCGCCCGGACGCGCGCGCTCGAGCTCGAGGGCGACGGGCCGCCGCTGCTGCTCCTGCACGGCTTCGCCGACTCGGCCGACACGTGGCGCAGCGTGCTGGACCTGCTGGCCCGGCGCGGGCGCCGTGCGCTGGCGGTCGACCTGCCCGGCTACGGCGCCGCCGACCCGCTCGCGCCCGACGTCGCCGTGCTCGAGCAGTACCGGACGTTCGCCCGGGCGGCCATCGCCCACGTCGCGGCCGAGCGGGGCGAGGACGTCGTGGTCTGCGGCAACTCGCTCGGCGGCGTCGTCGCGCTACGCGCCGCCGAGGAGGACGACCTGCCGCTCGCGGCCGTGGTGCCCGTCGCGCCCGCCGGCCTCGACATGCCGGGCTGGTTTCGCCTGATCGAGCGCGACCCGTTCGTCCGCGGGCTGCTCGCCGCTCCCGTGCCGCTGCCCGAGCTGCTCGTGCGCACCGTCGTCGGCGAGGCCTACCGCGCGCTCGCCTTCGCCCGGCCGCGGGCCGCCACGGCCGAGCTCGTCGCGTCGTTCACCCAGCATCACCGCAGCCGCGACGCGGTCGCCGCGGTGCTGGCCAACGGCCGCCGCCTGCTGCCCGAGCTGCACGACTGCCTGGAGCTCGAGCGCGTGCGCTGCCCCGTCCTGCTCGTCTGGGGCGACCGCGATCGCATGGTCACCCACGCGGGCTCGCGGCGGATCATGGAGGCCTTGCCCGATACGACCTACGTGCTCCTGGAGGGCGTCGGGCACTGCCCGCAGGTGGAGGCGCCGCAGCGGCTCGTCGACGTGCTGGAGGAGTTCGTGGCGGCCCAGGCGTCCGGTGCCGGGCGGTGATCCGCCAGACTGCAGCCCGCACCCGATGCAACTGCCGCTTCCGCTCAGCCCCGACCGCTTCGCCCGCGCCGCCGCCAACACCTTCGACATGGTGTTCAAGGGCGGCGTCGCCGACCTGCGCCCAACGCCGGCGCGGATCATCGACGAGGCCCCGCAGCGCACGATCTTCCAGTACCTCTCGCCCGACGAACGCAGCCGGCACCTGCCGGTGCTGCTGATCCCGCCGCTGGCCGCGCCGACCATCTGCTTCGACCTGCGTCGCGGCTGCTCGATGGCCGAGCACCTGCTCGGGCTCGGCCACCCGACCTACATGGTGGACTACGGGTCGATCGCCTTCTCGGACCGTGAGCTGGGTCTCGAGCACTGGGTGCAGGACGTGCTGCCGGCGACGATCGAGAAGGTCTCGGCCCACGCCGGCGGGCGCCCCGTGCAGGTCGTCGGCTGGTGCCTGGGCGGGATCATGGCCCTGCTGGCGCTGGCCGCCCGCCCGGACCTGCCGGTCAACTCGATCGCCGCGGTCGCCAGCCCGTTCGACTTCGCCCAGCTCCGCATGTTCGCGCCGCTGCGCGGGGCGGCGAACCTCACCAACGGCCTGCTCGGCACGGCGATCTACCGGGCGCTGGGCGGCGCGCCGGCGCCGATCGTCAAGCGGGCGTTCCAGCTCAGCACGCTCGACAAGTACCTCACCAAGCCGGTCGCCATGGCCACCCACCTGGACGACCGCGAGTTCCTCGCCCAGATCGAGGCCGTCGACCACTTCCTGGACAACATGCACGCCTACCCGGGGCGGACGATGGGGCAGCTGTATCACCGGTTCTTCCGGGTCAACGACCTCGCCGACGGCCGCCTCGCTTTCGGCGACCACGACATCGACCTCGCCGCCGTGCGCGTGCCGGTCCTCGCGGTGGCCGGCCAGACCGACACGCTCGCGCCCCGTGCGGCGGTCCACCACGTCGGGTCGCTGCTGACCGGCGCGCCCGAGGTCCAGTTGAAGACCGGCCCTGGCGGCCATCTCGGCGTGCTGGCCGGCCGCGCCGCCGGGCGCACGGCCTGGCGCTGGATCGACGAGTTCTTCGCCCGGCACGAGGCGCAGCGGCGCCTGCGGGCACGAGGTCCCGGGCGCCCGCCGGCCCAGCCGGCGCGCTCCCGCGCCTGATCGCGGTCCGCATGGCGGCTTGCGAGGTCGGCGATCTGCGGCGCTACCCTCGTCCGCCATGTCGCCGCGCGTCTGCATCCTGCCTGCCCTGATCGCCGTCGCGCTGGCCGCGGCGATCCCCGCGTCGGCCTCCGCCAAGGACCCGACCAACGTCCCGGCCGGGGTCACCGCCGGCGGGATCGACCTGTCGGGCGCCACGCTCGACGAGGCCCGGATCCGCCTGGAGACGAGCATCGGCGCGCGGGTCAACGCCGACCTCGTGCTCGGCGCCTCCGGCAAGCCCTGGACGCTGAAGGCCACCGACGCCAAGCTCACCTTCGACGCGCTGACCACCGCCAAGCGCGCCCTGCGCGCCAAGGCGCCCGGCGACGTCGGGCTCAAGCTCTCGCACTCCAAGCTCGCCGTCCGCGCCTGGGTCGCCGGCGTCGCCGCGAAGGTCGGCAAGGCGCCGCGCAACGCGACGGTCAAGATCACGCTGACCCACATCTACCGCCGGCGCGCGGCGCACGGCCGCGCGCTCGACCAGCCGGCCGTCGCCGCGCAGGTCGACGCCGCGCTGGACGACGGCGTCAACGCCCCGCGCCGCCTGCACGCCGCGCTGGTCAAGACGTCGCCGAAGGTCAACATCAACGACCTGCAGCGCGTCTACGGGACGATCATCACGGTGGACAAGGCCCACTTCAAGCTGCGCCTGTTCAAGCACCTGAAGTTCTCGAAGTCCTACGGCGTCGCCGTCGGGCAGCCTGCGTACCCGACGCCGTCGGGGCTGTTCCACATCGCCGACAAGCAGGTCGATCCGACCTGGAGCGTGCCCAACAGCCCGTGGGCCGGCGAGCTGCAGGGCACGACGGTCGACGGCGGCTCGGCCGCCAACCCGCTGAAGGCCCGCTGGATGGGGATCATCAACGGCGTCGGCATCCACGGGACCGGCGAGGACTACTCGATCGGCTCGGCCGCGTCGCACGGCTGCATCCGCATGCACGTCGCCGACGTCAAGGACCTGTACCCGCGCGTACCGGTCGGCACGCCGGTGCTGATCAAGTAGGTCGTCGCCTGCGCGGCGCCGCGGGTGCCGCTCAGGCGTTCGCGGCGGACGCGGCCGCGCGATGGCGCGCGACGGCCTCGCGCGCGGCGGCCAAGGCCACGCGCGGCGAGTAAGTGCCCAGCTGGGCACCGAGGGCGACCAGCCCGACGATCAGGCCGGAGAGCATCAGCAGCGCGCCGACGCCGAAGGTGAAGGTCGTGATCGCGGCGATGTCGACCGCGTGGCCGGTCGTCTCGACGAAGCCGTAGCTCAGCATCGCCAGGCGCAGCCCGGCGCTCGCCGGCGCCAGCGGGATGATCCGCCCGCCGCCCTGGGCGGCCATGACCAGCACCACGGTCGCGGCCGTCACCGGGAGGTGGAAGGCGGCCATGAACGCGGCGAGCGAGCCGAGCCGGATGAGGCGCCCGAGCGCCTGCCAGCTCGCCACGGAGGTGACGAACCGGCGCGGCGTGCGCAGGATCGCGACGCCCTGGCGCAGACGGACCGTCAGGTCGCTGATGCGCCGGCGCAGCAGGCGGTACAGGCCGTAGCCGATCGCGCCGAGCGCGACCGCTCCGCCGATCGCGGGGAGCGGGTACTCGATCAGCAGCGTGACGTCGACGTGCGGCAGCTCGCCCGAGGAGGTCGGGACGGGGAGGAAGCCCTGGCTCAGGGCCCAGACGACCAGCGCGAAGCCGAAGAAGGTCTCGAACAGCGTCTCGGGCAGGAACGTCGCCGCGAGGGTGGGATAGCGCGCGCCGCGGATGCGGCGATGCAGGAGCCAGAGCTTGACGATGTCGCCGCCGCGGGCGGGGATGACGCCGTTGAGCCCCGCACCGGCGAGGTAGGCGCACATCGTGTCGCGCCGGCGCAGCTCGGTCGCCTCGGGGTAGGCGGCGCGCAGGATGGCGTGCCAGCCGAGCGTGCGGACGCACTGCGCCGCGATGTAGAGCACGATGCCCAGCACCACGAGCGTCGGATCGACGCTGGCGGCCCGGTGGAGCAGGAGCTCCAGGGCGTGGCTCGCGGTGCGGAGGACGTCGTTCAGCATGGGTCGTCCCGGTTAACGACACCTGTACCACGGAAATGGAGCGTTGCGGGTGACGTCCTGTCCCTTAGGGGTGCCGGGGCGGCACGTCGTCGGGCCAGCGCCCGTGCCGGTCGAAGTACGCGCGGGCCTCGTCCTCGTCGTCGCGGGCGCTGTCGCCGGACACGCCGATGCGGTGCAGCCAGTTCAGCAGCGCGACGCTCAACCCCGCGCCCCAGAGGGCCGCGGCGCCCTCGATCGACGTCTCGTCGCCGCCGCGGACGATGATGAGCAGGACCCCGGCGGCGAGGATCGTCACCGGCAGCCAGATCCGGACGACGTTCATCACGACGTTCACGGTAGCCCTCGCTCGGTGTCAGGCGAGCCGGCATGCCGCCGCGTCGTCACGACGAGGCCGGTCAGGATCGTCGCCACGCCCAGCAGCTGGAGCGCGCTGGGGCTCTCGCTGAAGAGGATCACGCCCAGCGCGACCGATCCCACGGGCTGGATCGTCAGCAGCAGCGCGGTCGTCGCGGCGGGCAGGCGCGGGAGCGAGGCGGAGATCAGCAGCCAGCCGAGGACCTGCGAGCTGAGCGCCAGCGTGACGAGCCATGCGTGCGCCGGCCAGGACGGCACGAGGTCGAGGTCGCCGACGACCGCGCCGATTGCCAGTGCGCCGAAGGTGGCCACGAGCGTCGCGTCAGCCAGCGGGCCGGCGGGGCGGCGCAGGTCGGCGCCGCCCGCGCGCAGCGTCAGGATGAAGCCGGCGTAGCTCAGCCCGGTCG
>NZ_DATHDY010000106.1:0-4986 GCF_035318805.1 Baekduia sp. | reverse complement strand
CGGAAATCCCGTCCGGCGATCACCGCCCGGCGGTGTCCTCGGACCTCGATGTGCCAGAGGCACACCTTCGGTCCTGCGTCCTTGCCGGATCGGCGCCGCCGAACGGGATTTCCCGGCGAACGTCCCCGCGCGACCCACTAGCCCCCGCCTCCTTCAGACAGCGCGGGGCGGTCGCCTCCGCGAGGGCGGTCCCCGAACCGGAAGGCGGCCCGGATCCGGTCCCAGAGCCGCGTGCCCCCGCTGCGCGGCCGCCAGCGCGCCGGGGGCGGGACGGTCGTGCGGACCAGCGCGACCCAGTCGTCGAGCGGCAGCTCGCCGCTGATCAGGCGGGCCAGGCCGCTGGTCACCGGCGCCTCGAGGCCGGCTCGCTCGAGGGCGCCCGCGAGCAGCGGCACCGCCTCCAGCGCCTCGACGGCCTGCCCGATGTGCTCGGGGATCTCGGCCGCCGGCACGCCCGCGGCCAGCAGCTCACCGGCGCGGCGGTTGCGGCTCTGGGGCGCCAGCGCGGTGGCGACGAGGTCGCCCGTGCCGGCGAGGCCGATCAGCGACTCGGGCCGCGCTCCCAGCCCCTCGGCGAAGCGCCAGACCTCGGCGAAGATGTGGCCGGAGGCGGCGCCCGCGGCGTTGAGGCCCTGGGCCTCGGTGGCGCCGGCGGCCAGCGCGGCGGCGTTCTTGGCGGCGCCCGCCAGCTCGACGCCGACGGGATCGTTGCTGGCCTCGCACACCACGCCGGCGCGCTGGAAGAACGAGGCCAGGGCGAGCGCGAGGCTCTCGTCGGCCGACGCGGCGACGAGGCCCGCGCCCTCGTCCACCATCTCCCGCGCGTGCGCGGGGCCGCCGACGCAGCCGACGCGATCGGCGCCGAACTGGGCGGCCAAAAGGACGGTCGGCGGCGTGCCCTGGGGTGGCACGAGGCCCTTGGCCAGCGAGACGATCGCGGCGCGCCGGGGCAGGCCGGCGGCGGGCAGGCCGGCGATCACGGTGTCCAGTTGGGCCGACGGGACGGCGAGCAGCACGTAGTCGGCGCGCGCCAGCCCGTCGCCGGCGGTGCCGATCTTCAGGTTGGCCGGCAGCTCGACGCCCGGCAGGTACGCCTGGTTCTCGCGGTCGGCGCTCAGACGCTCGCATTGCTGCGCCGTCCGCGCCTGGAGCGTCGTGCGGACGCCGCCGCGGGCGAGCAGGACGGCGATCGCGGTGCCGAACGAGCCCGCGCCGACCACGACGGCGCGCTTGGCGCCGGGGGTCGGGAGCGAGAGGGACGGCCGCGGGCGGTCGGGCACGCAGCGAGAGTAGATGAACCGCCGCAAGCACCCGTCGCATGGGGGGTGCGACGCTCAAATGGGCGGCCCGCCTGCCGATGACCCAGACATGGAGCGCGCCAAGTCAGGGCTTGCGCGCGCCCGCCGCTGCCGCTGGGCAGACGTCGGCCGCTCTGCCCACCCCGATGCAGCAGCCGCCGGCCGCGAGGCCGCACGCGCCGCGCTGCACCGGCACGACGACGCGGGCCTCCTGATCGTCTTCGCCTCCGGCGCCCACGACCTGCGCGCGGTCGCCGCGGAGATCAGCGACGTCGCCGCCGGCATCCCGGTCGTCGGCTGCTCGTCGACGGGTGAGATCTCCTCCGGCGGCCCGCAGACCGGCTCGGTCGTCGTCCTCGCCCTCGGCGGCGAGGGGCTCACCTTCAGCGCCACCGCGGTCACCGCCACCGACTCGCGCGACGCCGGTGCCCGCGCCGCCGCCTGCGTCGGCGACGTCGCCGACCGTCCCCATCAGGTCCTCCTGCTGCTGGCCGACGGTGCCACGCACCGTCAGGCCGACCTCGTCCGCGGCGCCTACTCGGTCGCCGGCGCCGGGATCCCGCTCGTCGGCGGCGTCGCCGGCCATCCCGACGACGCCGCCGGCTGCGCGCTGATCTACGGCGCGGCCGTGCTGCAGGACGCCGTCATCGGCCTCGCGATCGGCTCCGACGCGCCCCTGGGCATCGGCGTCCGCCACGGCTGGCGCCCCGTCGGCGATCCGATGCTCGTCACCCGCACGGCGCCCGGCCGCGTGCTGGAGCTCGACGGCCGCCCGGCCGCCGACGTCTATCGCGAGCGCGTCGGGCCCGGCGCCGACGACGACGCCGTGGTGCTCGGCCACCCGCTCGGCCTGCGGCGGCGCGTGGGCGAGGCGCACGTGCGCTCGGTCCACCTGGACGGCGCCGTCGATCGCTCGATCGCGGCCGCCGTGCCCGCGGGCGCGCTGGTCTGGCTGATGGAGAGCGATCCCGCCTCGGTGCTCGACGCGACCGACGCAGCCTGTCGCGCGGCGATCGCCGGCCTCGGCGGCGACGACGATCCGCAGGCGCTGCTGCTCTTCGACTGCTCGGCGCGGCGCAGGTTCCTGGGGAGCTCCGCGGACGACGACATCGCTCGCGTCGTCGCCCACGCGGGCGACGCCGCCGTCGCGGGCCTCTACACCAACGGCGAGATCGCGCGGACCCGCGGGATCATGGGCTTCCACCACCAGACGCTCGTCGTGCTGGCGATCGCATGAGCGACGCCGCCGGCAGCTGGGCCGCGCAGCAGCTCGCCGAGTTCCTCGGCGCGGTGTCGGCCTGCGCCGACGAGAGCCTGGCCTCCCGCGAGGGCGTGGAGCGCGCTTCCGAGATCGTCGAGGCGGAGGGAGCGGCGCTGGTGCGCGACGGCGCGATCGTGACCTCGATCGGCTGGCCGCGGTTCGACGTGCCGGCGCGCGCGCTGGTCGCGGTCGCCGCGTCCGGGTCCGGGTCAGTCCCGGTCCCCGGGGCCGGCGACTGCCCGGCCGCGGGAGCGGCGCTCGAAGGCGAGGACGCGTCGCTCGTGGTGGTCCGCGCGGGCGGGGCGCTGACGCACGACGAGCTGACGCTGCTGCGCGGGATGGCCCGCGGCCTCGCGCTGACGATCCGCCTGCTGCGGACGATCGGCGCCGAACGCGCGCTGCGCACCCGGTCCGACCTCCAGGCCGCCGAGAACGTCCGCCTGCTGGAGACGCTGCGCAAGCGTCAGCGCGTGCTCGAGGCCATGGCGCGCATCCAGCGAGCGATCTCCCGGCGCGAGCCGCTGGAGGGCGTGCTGGAGACGATCGTCGGCGCCGCCGGCGAGCTGCTCGGCGACGACGCGCCGGCGCTCCTGCTCGTCGACGCCGACGACCCCGGCTGGCTCACCATCGCCGCCGCGCACGGCTACGACGTCGCCATGATCGAGTCCCACCGCCGTCGCCGGGTCGGCGAGGGCGTCGCCGGGCGGGCGGTCGCCGAGGGCCGGCTGATCGTCACCGAGGACTACCCGCGGTCCGCGGAGGCGATGGGCGGATTCGTCGCCTACGGCGTGCAGGCCGCGATGGCCGCGCCGGTGCACGAGGACGGCCGCGTCATCGGCTCGCTCATCCTGTCGTCCTCGCGCACGGGCCGCGTCTTCTCCCGCTCCGAGCAGGACATGTTGTTGTCCTTCGCCGAGCACGCGTCGCTGGCGCTCACCGACGCGCGCCGCGTCGACACGATGCTGCACCAGGCGCTGCACGACGCGCTGACCGGCCTGCCCAACCGCGCGCTGTTCACCGACCGCATCCAGCACGCGCTGACGCAGGGCCGGCGCCGCGGCACCTCGTGCGGCGTGATCTTCCTCGACCTCGACCGCTTCAAGACCGTCAACGACTCGCTCGGCCACGCCGCCGGCGACGAGCTGCTGGTCTCCGTCGCGCGCCGCATCGACGAGTCGCTGCGCAGCGCCGACACCGCCGCGCGCCTCGGCGGCGACGAGTTCGCCGTGTTGTTGGAGGACTTGGCCGGACCGGAGGAGGCGGTGCTGGTCGCCGAGCGGATCAGCGAGGCGCTGCACGCGCCGGTCGTGGTCCAGGGGCGCGAGGTGTTCGTCAGCGCGTCGGTCGGCATCGCGGTCGGGCGCGTGAGCGCGCAGGAGCTGCTGCGCCAGGCCGATGTCGCGACATACCGCGCCAAGGCTGAGGGCCAGGGCCGCCACCGCATCTTCGAGGAGAGCATGCAGGCCGAGGTCGTGGAGCGGCTCGAGCTCGAGAGCGAGCTGCTGCGCGCCGTCGAGCGCGACGAGATCGCCGTGCACTACCAGCCGGTGATCGCGCTGGACGGGCAGACGCTCGCCGGCTTCGAGGCGCTCGCCCGCTGGACGCATCCCACCCGCGGCCTCGTCCCGCCCCCGCACTTCATCCCGCTGGCCGAGGAGAACGGCTCGATCGTCACCCTCGGGCGCCAGATCCTGCGCACCGCCTGCCGCCAGGCGGCGCGGTGGCTGGAGGAGTTCCCGTCGGCCGAGCCGCGGATCATGTCCGTGAACCTCTCGGGCCGCCAGCTCGAGGACCCCAACATCGTCAGCGACGTCGCCGCGGCGCTGGCCGACTCCGGCCTGCCGGCGTCGGCGCTCGTGCTGGAGATCACCGAGACGGTGCTGATGCACGACACCGAGGCGACGATCGCCCGGCTGACGGCGCTGAAGGCGCTCGGCGTGCGCCTGGCGGTCGACGACTTCGGCACCGGCTACTCGTCCCTGCGCTACCTGCGCCGGTTCCCGATCGACATCCTCAAGATGGCCAAGCCGTTCGTGGACGGGCTGGACACCGACGACGAGGGCCGCGCGCTGGCGCGGGCGATCGTCGAGTTGGCCACGTCGTTGAAGCTCGCGTGCATCGCCGAAGGCATCGAGGACTCCGGCCAGGCCGACGCGCTGCACGAGCTGGGCTGCGGGCTCGGCCAGGGCTTCCACTTCGCCCGTCCGATGGCCCCCGACGAGATGTCCGCGCTCATCGCCGAGCCCGCGGGCTCGGGCCGGACGTTCGCGATGCCGTCGGCCGCCGTCTAAGCCTCGATCCACCGTTTGATCGCGCGTGGGCGGGGTGGGCGGCGTGATCGGCCGGTTGGCCGTCTTGTCGCGGGTGTGTGAGTAGGTCGGAGTCGTGGGCGTGTGCGCGGGGGCCGGTTCAGACCGTCTCGGTGGG
>NZ_DATHDY010000105.1:0-13374 GCF_035318805.1 Baekduia sp. | reverse complement strand
GCGCTGGCCGTGGTCGTAGCGCTCGCCGTCGACCTGCTCGCTCTTGGGCAGCAGGGCCTCGACGCGGTCGCGCAGCTGCACGAGCGTGTAGCGGGAGTCCGACTGCTGGACGATGCCGGTGATCAGCTCGCCGACGCGGTCTTGGAACTCCTCGAACATCATGTCGCGCTCCGCCTCGCGGATCCGCTGCAGGATGACCTGCTTGGCGGTCTGCGCGGCGATGCGCCCGAAGTCGTCCGGGGTGTCGTCGATCTCCTCGATGCGCTCCCGGTACTGCTCGAACTTCGCGGGGTCGATCTCCGGATCCTGCGGCTCGACGCGGTCGCCCGTCTCCGGGTCGATGTAGGACTCCTCGGCGATGGTCTCGCCGATGAGCTCCGCCTCGAGGTCCTTGGGGATGCGGTAGCGGATGACGACGAAGTCGCCGGTCTCGCTGTCGACCTCCACCCGCGCGTAGCGGGCGGCGCCGGGAAGCTTCTTGTAGGCCGACAGCAGCGCATCTTCCAGCGCGGTCATCAGCTTCTCCGGGGAGATGCCCTTCTCGCGCGCCAGCGCGGTCATGGCATCCAGGATCTCGCGGGACATGGTGCTCGATGCTCCTAGGACTCGACGAGGTTGGATCGGGAGATGGCGTCGTACGGGATGGAGACGACGCCGGTGTCGGCGGCGATCGTCACCTCCGTCTCGGAAGCTCCCACGAGCTCGCCGGTGAATGACTTGTGGCCGTCGGTCGCCTCGCGGGTGCGAACCCGCGCGCGACGACCGATGAAGCGGCGGTAGTGATCCGGCTTGCTGAGGGGGCGCTCGATGCCGGGCGACGACACGGTCAGGCCGTACTCCTCGAGCAGCTCGGGAAGCGCGTGCGTGACGCGCTCGCACAGCTCGAGGGTCACGCCGTCGGGATGGTCGATGTAGAGCTCGACGAGATCGCCCTTGACGTCTGCGAGCAGCACCTCGACATCCGGCTCGCGCTCGGCGAGCTTCGCCTCGATGTCGCTCTGGATGGTGCTCATCAACCCTCCCCTCTCAAATGAAAGAGCGGGCTCACGCCCGCTCCCTGTACATCGTCGGCGGCTGCCCGCCAACACGGAAGTTGTCACGCGAGGATAGCACCATGCCTGGGCACGAGCCGAGTGCCACAAGCGCCGTGAAGGGGTTCCTGCAGGGGGTCGTAGAGCACCAACTCGGGTGCCGCCGGAACGGGTGCGCGCGTGTGCTCGAGGACGCCGGAAGTCACCTCCTGCGCCGGGCGCGACGCCGACGGCTGAGAGGCCGTGCGCACTCCCGCCGACGGTCGGGCGCTGGTGGTCGTCTGCCGTCCGTCCCGGGGTGCGGCGCCGCGGGCGTCGGGGCCTGGCGTCGTGTGCGCCGCGGCGGGCGCGAGCGCCGTCTGCCGGCGCCTCCGGGGTGCTGGCCGGGAGGGCGTCCCGCCCGAGCGCCCGAACGGAGCTCCGCGACGTCCGGACCAAGTCAGCCCCCCGGCGCGCCGGGCTGGCTGAGGCCCGGATCGTCGTGTCTGGGCGTGCCGACGGTCGGGGCCTCGTGCGCCAGCACCGGCTCCGGCCGGAGGTGCGTCCAGGCGCGACGAGCGGCCCTCAGGCGGCGCGGCGACGGGCCTTGTCGCGGTACTTCTTGTAGTCCGCGCGGTGCGGCTGGAGGTTGGCCGCGAGCGCGAGCGGGTGGCGCGCCTCGGCGTGGCGGCCCATCTGCTGCAGCGAGCGGCCGAGGCAGAAGAGCGCGTAGTCGTTGGTCGGCGCGTGCTCGACCACCGCCTCGAACTCCTCGGCCGCCTCGCGGAAGCGCTGCGCCCCGAAGAGGGCGCGGCCGTATGCCTCGCGGACGGAGTCCTTGTCGGGCGCCAGCTCTCGTGCACGACCCAGCGGGACGGTGGCGGCGTGGAAGTCGCCGCTTTCGAGGAGCTCGGTGCCCTGACGAAACAACTCGTAGGCGCCTGGCTGGTCCATGGCTCAAGCAGTGTAGGACCGGCGTCGGCGAGGTTTAAGGGCGGCGAGCAGCTCCCGCGGACGCGGCGGCAGCGCCCACAGGGAGCGCAGCCGGCCGCGCAGGCCGAGCCCCGCGCCGAGCTCGCGGCGTAGCGCGCGGCGCTGCTCGGCGGTCGGCGCAGGCGACCCCGCGCCGTAGCGCGCCAGGCGCAGCGCGCGCAGGTAGCCGAGCGCTCCGTCGTTGCCCGCCAGCAGCCGCTCCAGCCGCGCGAGCGTCATGTCGGGCTCCGGCGCGCGGCCCGAGCGGACGAGCGCGATGCGCAGCTCCTCGAGCTCCGGGTCGCCGCTGCGCTCCAGGCGCCGGCGCCGGCGCGCGGCCATCAGGGCGCCGGCGCCGGCGAGGCCGGCGATCACGCCCACACCGGTGAGCGGCAGCGTGAGGTCGGTCCCGCCGCCGCCGGTCGCCGCGGAGGCCCCGCCGGCGGCGGGGTCCGAGGTCCGGTCGCCGGTGGAGGGCGTCGTGCGCGCGGCCGACGGCGCCGTGGACGGCTGGCTGCGCGTGTCGGTCTGCTGGGAGCGCGCCGGCGAGTCGCCCGGCGTCGGGTCGAACGTCACCCAGCCGTAGCGCGGGAAGTACGCCTCGACCCAGCTGTGGGCATCGAGGTCGCGGATCACGTGGTCCTTGCCGTCGCGCGACCCGGGCGCGAACCCCGCGACCACGCGCGCCGGGACCCCACCCATGCGCAGCAGCAGCGCGGTGGCGCCGGCGAAGTGCTGGCAGTAGCCGGCGTGGTCGCGGAACAGGAACGCGTCGAGCGCCGTCAGCTTCCCGGGAGGCGGCGGCGACTCCGTGTAGCGGGCGCCGCGCTGGACGCGGGCGATGACCTTCGTGACGAAGTCATAGGGGTCGGTCGAGCCGCCGCGCAGCTGCTGAGCCAGCTGGTAGGAGCGGCCCAATCCGGCGCTCGCCAGCGCCTGATCGGGGTTGACGAACATGAAGCCGCCGCGCCCCCGCGCGCTCGGCGCCATCCCCGCGCCCCACGGCGGGAAGCGGACCTCGACGGGGCCGACGGCGGCGTTGGCCGCGCCGCCCGGCGTGTCGACGGTGAGCTGGCGCAAGACGTAGCTGGGGTACTCGGTCCCGGCGCGGTGCAGCTCGACGGTGCCCGGGCGCGGGACGTACACCAGCGCGTCGTAGGAGTCGCCGCGGCGCAGCGGCTTGGTCGCCGCCTCGAACGTCCCGGGCGTCGCCTCGCGCACGAGCTTGGTGGAGTGCGTGACCAGCATCGTCGTGCCCGCGCCGAGGAACTGCTCGCTGCGCAGGCCCTTGATCGAGACATGGATCGTCTGGGTCCAGTCCGGATGGCCGCCGGCGAACTCGGTGTCGTCGTCGCCGCCGAGGACCTCGCGCGTCTGCTTCCACGCGCCGTCGCGGAACACCTCGAGGTCGGCCGTCTTCAGGTACAGGTCGCCCCGCGAGCGCACGCGCGCGAGCTCGACCCCGTCGCGCGGCCAGGTCAGCGGCGCGTAGTCGTGGTTCCACGTGAAGGTGGTGGTCTTGCCCGCCTGCAGCGACTCGGCGAGCGCCTCGTAGTCGACCCACGGCCGGTTGGAGTCGACGGCCGGCGCCACGATCGCCGCCGCCAGCACCGCCACGACGGCCAGACCGATCGCCACGGGCGCCTCGCGCTGACCGAGCCGGTCGGCCCACAGCAGCGCGCCGAGCAGCAGCGCGAAGACCGAGCCGTCGAGGTAGGGATGCGTCGGGGCGTGCTCGACGACCGGCACGGCGTAGAGCACGCCGAGCGCCACGGCGGCGCCGAACATCCGCGGGCGCGGCAGCAGCGCGAGGCAGGCGCCGACGGCCAGCAGCAGCCCACCACCCGAGAGCAGCACGGCACGGACGAGCACGTCCTGGCCGCGGTACGGCACGCGCAGCGCCGGCAGCGTGGCGATCGCGTCGCCGATGCCCACCACCAGCGTGTCCCAGCGGTCGGGGCGCAGCGCCGCAAGCGGAACGCCCGCGACGGCGAGGATCGCCCAGAGCGCCGCGATGACCAGCGCGAGCACCGCCCCGGCGCGCCGCATCCGGCCGCGCACCTCCAGCGCCGGTGGCAGCAGCAGCGCGGTGACCACGGCGACGAGGAACATGCCGAGCAGGTCCCCCGACCCGCCGGGGCGGACGATCCCCGCCCAGTGCACGCCTCCGTAGAGGCCGAGTGCGCTCAGCGCGGCGAGGCGGATGCTCCAGGCCTCCGAGCCCGCGGCCGCGACGGCCCGCGCGCCGGAGCCCGGCCCCGGGGGCGCCTGCGCCGCGCCGGCCGCGGCGGCGCTCATGCCACGGCCTTTCGCGACGCGCCGCCGCCGCCATGACGGCTGTCGGACAGCTCGTAGCCCGAGCAGGCCGCGACGGTGAAGCTCGGGTGCCGCCCGGCGAGCGTCCCGGGCACGACCAGCACGCGGCCGCCGCCCGGCGCGTGGGCCAGCGCCCGCGGCGGGCGGGTCAGCCGGCGCGCCGCGACGTAGAGGATCGGTCCGCGGCGGGCGGCCACGCCGGAGAGCGCCGGCGGCGAGTCGCCGTCGACCAGCGCGAGGCGCGCATGCACGTTGGGCCAGCCGACCAGCCCCGGGTCCAGCATGGCCGGCCGGCGATCGCCGGGGACCAGCAGCGCGCAGCCGCCCTCTCGCGCCAGGTGCACGGCCAGCGACGCCGCGGCGCGCACCGCGGCGTCGAGGTCCTCCTCGCTCGCGGCGCCGCGCGGATCCAGGACGACGAGCGGCCGCGTGTCGCTGTCGGCGCGCAGCCGCCGCTCGAGCAGCTCGCCGCCCTTGGCCAGCGACGGCCAGAAGATCCGCGACGCGGGGGTGCCGGGCCGATGCTGGCGCAGCCCGTCGAGCTCGATCTCGGCGGCGACCGAGGAGCGCCGGCCGAGGCGCAGGGCGCCGCTGGAGTCTCCCCCGCTCCCCGGCGTGCGGACCGGCTCGACGCGCGGGAGGATCAGCACCTCGTCGGTGCCCGGAGCCGGCCCGCCGACGAACCGGGTCAGCAGCCCGAACGGGTCGCGCACCGCGACGCGCGGCGGCGCGAGGACCTTGAGCCCGCGCCGCGAGAAGCGCACGTCGATGCGCACCCGCGTCAGGCGCCGCCCGGTGGCCAGCGGCGCCGGCGCCGGCAGCAGCGGGTCCAGCACGCCCCCGGTCGGCAGCGGCCGCGGCGAGGTGACGCGCAGCTCGATCGGCACGGGGTCCTCCTCCATCGCCCGGGTCACGGCGACCGTCCGCGTCACCCGCACGCCGCGGCCGCCCGCGAGGACCCACGCGGCGCTGCCGACCGACAGCACGAGCAGCGCGCCGCCGGGGACGTACAGCGGCTCGGCGTCGAGCATCCCCGCGACCAGCACGAGGAGCACGCCGAGGGCGACGGTGCGGAGGAGCGGACGGGCGGTCTCCTCCACGGCGATCCCTACAGCGCGGGCGTCGCCGCCAGCGCGTCGGTGACGACCTGCTGGCCCGTGACGTTCATCGCCTCGGGCGCGAGCACGATCCGATGCGACAGCACCACGCGCGCGAGCGCCTGCACGTCGTCGGGGAGCGCGTGGTCGCGGCCCTGCAGCAGGGCGCGGGCCTTGGCGGCGCGCAGCAGCATCAGGCCGGCGCGGGGGCTGGCGCCCAGCTCGGTGCGGCCGTCCTCGCGCGTGCGCTGCAGCAGCGCGACGACGTAGGAGCGCAGGCGATCGGACGCGACCACGCGCATCGCGGCGTCGATCGCCTCGACGACGTCGGCCGCGGTTGCGACGGGCTGCATCCGCTCGACGCGGTCGCCGGACTCGTGGGCACGCAGCATGTCGACCTCGGCGGCGGGCGTCGGGTAGCCCAGCGACACGCGGGCCATGAAGCGGTCGACCTGCGCCTCGGGCAGCGGATAGGTCCCCTCGAACTCGACCGGGTTCTGCGTGGCGAGCACGACGAACGGGCGGGCCAGCTCGTGCGAGTGGACGTCGACCGTGACGCGCCGCTCCTGCATGCACTCCAGCAGGCCCGACTGCGTCTTGGGCGACGCGCGGTTGATCTCGTCGACGAGCACGACGTTGGCGAAGACCGGGCCGGGCCGGAACTCGAAGCGATCCTCGCGCTGGTTGAAGACGTTGGTGCCGACGACGTCGGCCGGCAGCAGGTCGGCCGTGCACTGGACGCGGGCGAAGCCGAGGTCGGTGACCTGCGCCAGCGCGCGCGCCAGCGTCGTCTTGCCGACGCCGGGCAGGTCCTCGATGAGGACGTGGCCCTCGGCGAGGATGCAGACCAGCAGGTACTCGAGGACCTCGTCGCGCACCTCGACGGCGTCGTGGACGGCCTCGGCGATCCGCCGCGCCAGCAACCCCGCGCGGGCGATCTCCGAGCCGTCGAGCCGCTCCTCGGCGCTCATCGCGCCGCCCCAAGCCGCGGGAAGGAGCCTCCGGAGTCCGAGCCCCTGGGCGAGGACTTCGCGGCGAGTTCCCGCCCGGACGCCGAGCCCCTGGGCGAGGCCGTCCGCGCGCTCATGATCGGGCCGCCGCGTCCGTGCGGAGGCGATCGATGGTGCCGAGGATCGCCCGGGCGACCTCGGCCTTGGTAGCGCGCGGGACGTGCTCGTCGCCGGACGCGGTGAGGATCGTGACCTCGTTCTCGACCGCGTCGAACCCGATCCCCGCCTGGGAGACGTCGTTGACCACCACCGCATCCAACCCCTTGCGCGTGAGCTTGTCGCGGCCGTAGTCCAGCGCGCCGGCGCCATGCTCGGCGGCGAAGCCCACGAGCGTCTGCTCGGGGCGGCGCTGGGCGGCCAGTCCGGACAGCACGTCCGCCGTCGGTTCGAGGACCAGCGCGAGCTCGTCGCGGCCGGTCTTCTTGACCTTGCCGTCGACGGCCGTGGCCGGCCGGAAGTCCGACACGGCGGCCGCCATCACCAGGACGTCGGCGACCGGGAACTCGGCGGCGCAGGCCGCGCCGAGCTCCGCGGCGGTCTCGACGTCGACGTAGCGCACGCGCGGATCGCGGGCGAGGTGGACGTTGGCGGCGATGACCGTGACATCGGCGCCGAGCGCGGCGGCCTCCTCGGCCACGGCGAAGCCCATGCGGCCGCTCGAGCGGTTGCCGACGTAGCGGACGGCGTCGATCGGCTCGCGCGTGCCGCCGGCGGTGATCAGCACCTTCAGGCCGTCCCACGGACGGGGGTGGGCGGGACCGAATTCGACGACCGCCTCGACGGCCGCCAGCAGCTCGGCGGGCTCGGCCAGGCGGCCGGTCCCCCACTCGTGCTTGGTGGCCAGCGCGCCGGTGCCCGGGTCGATGACGGCGACGCCGCGGTCGCGCAGGAGCGCGAGGTTGGCCTGCGTCGCGGGGTGCTCCCACATGTGGTGGTTCATCGCGGGCGCGACGAGCACCGGGCAGCTCGCGGCCAGCGCGGCGCTGGTGAGCAGGTTGTCGGCGAGCCCGTGGGCGAGCTTGGCGATCGTGTTGGCCGACGCCGGCGCGATGAGGTACGCGTCGGCGTTGCGTACGAGCTCCAGGTGGCTGGCCGGGTCGTGCGACGGCGGCTTCTGGTCTCCGAACGCGCCCCGAGCGGGGTCGCGCTCGAACTCGTCGGTGAGCACCGGGGCGCCCGTCAGCGCCGCGAACGAGGCGGCGCCGACGAACCGCTGGGCCGTCGGCGTCTGGATCGCCCGCACGGCGTGGCCGGCCTTGGTGGCCAGGCGAACGACCTCGAGCGCCTTGTACGCGGCGATGCCCCCACTGACGCCGAGCAGGAGGCGCGCCATGGAGCAGCTCCTAGCGGTACTGGTACTTGATCTTGCCCGCGGCGACTTCCTCGAGCGCGATCGTGAGGTAGTTCTTGCTGATGGTGTCGACCATCGGCGGCGGAAACTCGTCGAACGTCCCCTCACCCAGGTTGTGGTAGTACGAGTTGATCTGGCGCGCGCGCTTGGCGGCGACGAGGACCGACGCGTAGTTGGAGTCGACGTGGTCGAGCAGCTTGTCGATGCGGGGACTGATCACGGGTCCAGTGTACCCCGCACGATGGCTGCCAGCTCATCCACCGCTTCGTCCAGCCGATCGTTGACCACGACGTGCTCGAACTCGCCCGCGGCGGCGAGCTCCTGCTGGGCCACCTCGAGCCGGCGCGCGACCTGGTCGGCGTCGTCGGTTCCGCGCCCCACGAGGCGGTCGCGCAGCGCGTCGTCGTCGGGCGGGCGGATGAAGATCTGCACCGCGTCGGGCAGCGTCTCGCGCACCTGGCGTGCGCCCTGGACCTCGATCTCCAGCACCACCGGGCGGCCCCCGGAGGTGTGGCGGTCGAGCTCCTCGCGCAGCGTCCCGTAGCGGCGGCCGGAGTACTCGGCCCACTCCACGAAGTCGCCGGCGGCGACGTGGCGGGCGAACTCCTCGTCGGAGATGAAGTGGTAGTGCTCGCCCTGCGTCTCCCCCGGCCGCGCCTGGCGGGTCGTCGCCGAGACGCTCAGCGCGAGATCCGGGAGCCGCTCGCGGAGCAGGCGGATCAGCGTGCCCTTGCCGACCCCTGAGGGGCCGGTGATCACGAACACCCCGGGCATGCGGAAGACCTCGCCTAGCGGCTCGGCTTCCGGGGCGCGAGCTCGCCCAGGGGCTCGCTCGCACGGCGGACGTCGGCCAGCATGTGATGGTGCTACTTGCGGAGCATGCCGATGAGCTCGGCACGCTGACGGTCGGAGAGACCGCCGATGGTCTTCGACGGGGAGATCCGGCAGGTCTGCAGGATCTTGTTGGCCTTCACGCGCCCGTACTTCGGGACCGCCAAGAGCATGTCGAAGACCTTGGCGGTCTCGAGGAACTCGGGCGGTTCGAGGAGCAGTTGGTGGATCGACACTCGACCGGCCTTCAGATCGCGCTTGAGCTGCGCGCGACGTGTGCGGATGACGTTCGCCTTCTGGAGGGCGTCCATCCGCTGGTTCAGGCTTCGTTCGGGTGCCGCCGTGTGCTTGGTGGGCGAGTTGGCGGCCGGCGACATCGGGGCGCCGATACTACACATCGAAGGGCCGCCAGCAAGGCGCGATCCAGCAATTCGGCTGGACCTCCACCTGAGGTCGACCCTTCTTCACCCTGGTTGACGGTGGCGCGGGAGTTTGCAGGCACTTTGCGCGCGGTCAGCGAGCTTTCGGTCAGCGGTGCGGAGGAGCTCCGGACGGTCGTCTCTCGCTGTTTGCGGCGTTCCTGCAGGCACTGTGTGCCAACCCGCCATAGCCAAGCGTCGGAGCTCGGCGTCCTTGTGCAAACACGCGCAATCCGCCGACCGCGGTCATCGCGAGCCCGAACGCGCCTCCCGCGCGAGCCGCGCGAGGCCGCGCTGCATGCGGGCGGGCCACAGCGGCCCGTTGTAAACGAACCCCGTGTACGCCTGGACGAGCGTCGCCCCCGCCTGCAGTCGCGCCCACGCGTCCTCAGGCGTCTCGACGCCGCCGACCGACACGAGCACGAGGTCGTCCCCCACACGCTCGCGCAACCGGCGCAGGACGGCGAGCGAGCGATCGGCCAGCGGGGCGCCCGACAGCCCGCCCGCGCCCGCGGCGGCGACCTGCGCGGGGTCGGTCCGCAGGCCGTCGCGCGAGATGGTCGTGTTGGTCGCCACCAGCCCGTCGAGGCCCGTGGCCAGCGCGAGGTCGGCGATCGCATCGACGTCGTCGTCGGCGAGGTCCGGCGCGATCTTGACCAGCAGCGGGACCGTGCGTTGCGCCTGCTCCATCCCCTCCCGCACCGTGGCGATGAGCCCGCGCAGCGCGTCGACGGCCTGGAGGTCGCGCAGGCCCGGAGTGTTGGGCGAGCTGACGTTGATGACGAGGTAGTCGGCCAGTGGCGCCAGCCGCGCGGCAGACGCCCGGTAGTCGGCGGCCGCGTCGGGCGCGCGCTTGGTCTTGCCGATGTTCACGCCGACGATCGTGGTGCGATCGCGCGGCGCCGACAGGCGCGCGGCGGCCGCCTCGGCCCCCGCGTTGTTGAAGCCCATGCGGTTGACCAGCGCCCGGTCGGCGGGCAGCCGGACCATCCGCGGGCGGGCGTTGCCGGGCTGCGGGAGCGCCGTCACCGTGCCGACCTCCACGAAGCCGAAGCCCAGCGCGGTCAGCGCGTCGACATGCGCGGCGTCCTTGTCGAACCCGGCGGCCAGGCCCAGCGGGCTGGGCAGGTCGAGCCCGAGCGCGCGGACGCGCAGCGCCGGGTCGCGCGGCGCCAGCACACGACGGACCGCCCGCCGCACCAGCGGCGTCCCGAGGCCGAGGCGCAGCGCCGCGGTGCCCCAGCCGTGGGCGGTCTCCGCGTCGACGCGCCGCAGGACGCGGTCGAAGAGCAGCCGCCAGATCAGGAACCGGCTCCGGCGGAGGCCACGGTCGAGGCGGCCGGGGCGGTCCTGGCGGCGTGCAGCTCCTGCAGCGACACCACGCCGACGTCGCCCTGGCGCGCGGCGGCGATCGCGCGGGCGGCGCTGAGCCCCGCGCTGAGCGTCGTCAGCGCCGGGATGCCGCGGGCGACCGCCGCCCGGCGGATCTCCCAGCCGTCGGTGCGCGCGCCCGAGCCGGTCGGCGTGTTGACCACGAGGTCCACCTCGCCGCTCTCGATCAGGTCGACCACGTTCGGCGAGCCGTCGGCGATCTTGTTGATCACCGTGGCCGGCACGCCCCAGCGCTGGATCGCCTCCGCAGTGCCGCGCGTCGCGACGATCGTGAAGCCGAGGTCGTGCAGCAGCTGCGCGACGGCGACCGCCGCCGGCTTGTCGCTGTCGGTCACGGTGATGAACACCGTCCCGCCGTCGGGCAGCGCGGCGCCCGCGGCGGCCTGCGCCTTGGCGAACGCAGTGGGGAAGTCGCGGGCGACGCCCATGACCTCGCCCGTCGAGCGCATCTCCGGGCCGAGCACGGCGTCTGATCCCTCGAAGCGGTCGAAGGGCAGCACCGCCTCCTTGACGCTGACGTGATCCAGCGGCGCGTCCTCGGCGGGCAGGCCGAGGTCGGCGATCTTCTCGCCGAGCATGATCCGCGCGGCCATCTTGGCCAGCGGCACGCCGATCGCCTTGGAGACGAACGGCACGGTCCGGGACGCGCGCGGGTTGGCCTCGATGACGTACAGACGGCCGCTGTGGATGGCGTACTGCACGTTCATCAGGCCGATGACGCCGAGCCCGAGCGCGATGCCGCGCGTCGTCACGCGGATCTGGTCGAGCATGTCGGGTCCGAGCGAGTGCGGCGGCAGCACGCAGGCGCTGTCGCCGGAGTGGATGCCGGCCTCCTCGACATGCTGCATGATGCCGCCGACCCAGACCTCGTCGCCGTCGCAGAGCGCGTCGACGTCGACCTCGATCGCGTCCTCCAGGAAGCGGTCGAGGTAGATGTCACGGGCTCCGTCGCGACCGCCCGCGTGCCGGGTGAGGTAGTCGGCCAGGCCGTCGCGCGAGTAGACGATCTCCATCGCCCGGCCGCCGAGCACGTAGCTCGGGCGCACGAGCAACGGGTAGCCGACCTCGTCGCCGGCCTCCAGCGCGCCCTCGATCGTCGAGGCCGTCGCGTACGGCGGCGCCTCGTAGCCCAGGCGCTCGAGCAGCGCGCCGAAGCGGCCACGCTCCTCGGCCAGATCGATCGAGTCGACGCTCGTGCCGAGGATGTTCACCCCGGCCTCCTGGAGGCCGTGGGCGAGCTTGAGCGGCGTCTGGCCGCCGAACTGGACGATGACGCCCTCGGGCTGCTCGATCTCGATGACGCCGAGCACGTCCTCGAGCGTGAGCGGCTCGAAGTACAGCCGGTCCGACGTGTCGTAGTCGGTGGAGACCGTCTCCGGGTTGCAGTTGATCATCACCGCGTCGCGCCCGCTCGCGCGGACGGTCATCGCCGCGTGCACGCAGCAGTAGTCGAACTCGATGCCCTGGCCGATGCGATTGGGACCGGCGCCGAGGATGACGACCGAGGGCCGGTCGGGTGGGTGGGACCGGTGCACCTCGTGGGCGGCCTTGCGCTCCCAGCCCGAGTAGAAGTACGGCGTCTCGGCGGCGAACTCGGCCGCGCAGGTGTCGACGGCCTTGTAGGAGCGCTCACCGGCGAACGGCTTCTCGGGATCGGCGGCCAGCGACTCGAGCTCGCGCAGGAACCACGGGTCGATGAACGTCTTCTCCTGGATCTGCTCCAGGGTCGCGCCCTTGCGGTAGGCCTCGAGCAGGATGTCGTAGCGGTCCGAGGTCGGCCGGTCGAGCATCGTCAGCAGCGTGGCGGCGTCGAGCGCGTCGAGCTGCGGCGTGGAGTCCAGCTCGCGCGAGCGCATGGCCTTCATGAACGCCTGGCCGAACGTGCGGCCGATGGCCATCGCCTCGCCCACCGACTTCATGTGCGTCGACAGCTCGGCGTTGGCGCCGTGGAACTTCTCGAAGGCGAACCGCGGCCACTTGACCACCACGTAGTCGAGCGCCGGCTCGAAGCTCGCCGGCGTCACCTGCGTGATGTCGTTGGGGATCTCCTCCAGCGAGTAGCCGACGGCCAGGCGGGCGGCGATCTTGGCGATCGGGAAGCCGGTGGCCTTGGAGGCCAGCGCGGAGGAGCGCGATACGCGCGGGTTCATCTCGATGACCAGGATCTCCTCGGTCGTCGGGTTGACCGCGAACTGCACGTTGGAGCCGCCGGTCTCGACGCCGACCGCGCGGATGCAGGCCATCGCCTGGTCGCGCAGCTGCTGGTAGAGGCGATCGGTGAGCGTCTGCTGAGGGGCGACCGTGACGCTGTCGCCGGTGTGGACGCCCATCGGGTCGAGGTTCTCGATCGAGCAGACGATCACGACGTTGTCGTTGTGGTCGCGCATCACCTCCAGCTCGAACTCGCCCCAGCCGATCACCGACTGGTCGATGAGGACCTGCGAGATCGGCGAGGCGGCGAGCCCGCGGGCGACGACGGTCCGGTACTCCTCCTCGGTCCGGGCGATGCCGCCGCCGCGGCCGCCGAGCGTGAACGCCGGGCGGACGATCGCGGGCAGGCCGATGCGCTCGCGCGCGGCCTCGGCCTCGGCCGCGGTCGTGGCGATCGCGTTGGCCGGCATCTTCAGCCCGGCGGCGGCCATCGCGTTCTGGAAGAGCTCGCGATCCTCGGCGGTGTTGATCGCGTCGTAGTTGGCGCCGATCAGCTCGACGCCGAACCGGGCGAGCGTCCCGTCCTCGTGCAGCGCCTTGGCGAGGTTGAGCGCCGTCTGCCCGCCGAGCGTCGGCAGCAGCGCGTCGGGGCGCTCCTTCTCGATCACCTGGGCCACCGGGCCCGGCAGCAGCGGCTCGACGTAGGTCGCGTCGGCGAACTCCGGGTCGGTCATGATCGTCGCCGGGTTCGAGTTGACCAGGACGATCTCGTAGCCCTCCTCGCGCAGGACCTTGCACGCCTGCACGCCGGAGTAGTCGAACTCG
>NZ_DATHDY010000104.1:0-22617 GCF_035318805.1 Baekduia sp. | reverse complement strand
GTGGAACAACCACTGCGTCGTGGACGCGGCGATCGGGACGTTCATCGAGTACGGCACCAAGGACCGCCGCAAGGACCGCGACAGCTACGCCGAGATGTGGCGCCGCTGGATCTACGACGACTACTACCGCAGCTACCTGGTCCCGCTGGAGAAGTACGGCCTGTCGGTCCCGCACGACGTCGTCGAGGAGAGCTGGAACCGGATCGTCAACAAGGGCTACGTCCACGAGGTCGCCCAGTTCTTCGCCACCGGCTGGCCGGTCAACTTCTGGCGGATCGACGCGATGGACGACACCGACTTCGAGTGGTTCGAGCACAAGTACCCGGGCTGGTACGACAAGTACGGCCCGTGGTGGGAGCGCTACGGCGAGCTCTCCCGCAAGAACGGCCACGGCCCGATCACGTTCGAGGACGCCGACTACCAGTACCCGCATCGCTGCTGGACCTGCATGGTCCCGTGCCTGATCCGCCAGGACACGGTCGTCGACGAGGTCGACGGCCAGGTCCGCACGTACTGCTCGCAGACCTGCCACTGGACCGACAAGGTCGCCTTCCGCCCCGAGTACCACGGGCGCCCGACGCCGTCGATGGGCAAGCTGGCGGGCAAGCGCGAGTGGGAGACGCTGCACCACGGCCACGACCTCGCCGAGATCATCCAGGACCTCGGGTACGTCCGCGACGACGGCAAGACGCTCGTCCCGCAGCCGCACCTCGACCTCGACCCGAAGAAGATGTGGACGCTGGACGACGTCCGCGGCAACACGCTCCTGAGCCCGAACGTGCTCTTGAACGCGATGTCGCCCGAGGAGCGCGAGAAGCACGTCGCCCACTACAAGGCCGGCGGGCCGGCCGGCCGCCCCGCTCCGGACGCGGGCGTATGACGACGGCGAGGAGCGACACGGGTCGCACGCACACCGTCCGGCTGGAGCCGGTGGGCATCGAGTTCGAGGTCGACGAGGGCGAGACGGTTCTCGACGGCGCCTTTCGCCAGGGCCTGATGCTCATGCACGGCTGCAAGGAGGGCCAGTGCACGGCGTGCAAGTCGTTCCTTCTGGACGGCGACGTCGACCTGGAGCGCTACTCGACCTTCGCGCTGCCCGACTTCGAGGAGGAGGAGGGCTGGACGCTGCTGTGCCGGGCCCACGCCCTCTCCGACCTCGAGGTCGAGCTCGTCAACTACGACGAGGAGGTCCTGCGCAACGGGACGACGCTGCGGACCGTGCGCACGCGCGTCGAGGCGATCGAGCCGCTCACCCGCGACATCCGCCGGGTCGTCGTCTGCGTCGAGGAGGGCGAGATGCCCTTCCTCGCGGGACAGTACGTCGACGTCCGGATCCCCGGAACCGACGAGCACCGCTCGTTCTCGATGGCCAATCTCCCGGGCGACGACGGCCGCCTGGAGTTCATGATCAAGCTCTATCCCGGCGGCCGCTTCTCGGGCGTCCTGGCCGACGGGCGCCTACGGGTCGGCGACGAGCTGGAGGTGACGGGCCCGTACGGCATGTTCACGCTGCGGGACACGGGCCGCCCGCTCCTGTTCGTCGGCGGCGGCGCGGGCATGGCGCCGATCCTGTCGCTGCTGCGCTCGATGGCCCACCAGGGCGTCGCGCGTCCCGCCGTCTACTACTACGGCGCGTGTGAGGAGCAGGACCTCTTCCACCTCGACGAGCTGAAGGCGCTGGCGGCCGCCCTCCCGGACTTCCGCTTCGTGCCCGCGCTCTCGGACGCCGACTGGCCGGGCGAGACCGGCCTCGTCACCGACGTGGTCGACCGCTGCGAGCCGGATCTCGCAGAGGTCGACGCGTACCTCTGCGGCCCGCCGCCGATGGTCGACGCGGCGACGGAGCTGCTCCTGCGCCGCGGCGCGTCGGAGGAGCACATCCACTTCGACAAGTTCACCACGACCACCAACGCGCAGGAGACCCCCACATGAGCACCGAGACCAACGGCCGTTTCAACGCCAACCCCACCTCGTCGAACCGGACCGGCGTGACGTTGATGAACAACCAGGTCGGCCACGTCGTGGCGCAGGTCATGGCGGGCAAGCCCGACATCACGCTGCAGGAGCTTCCGTCGATGATCCGCGTCGACGGCCTGGGCAAGATCGAGTTCGGCTTCGCCGAGATCGCCGAGGCCCTCGGATGGGACGAGTTCGGCAACGACGACTTCGAGGAGATCATGTCCACCCACTACGGCCGCATGGTCGTGTTCGACGATCGCATCCTGCTGTTCGCCAACCCCGAGGACGCCGCCGAGCACATCGGCTTCGACCTCGAGGCCATCTAGGCGGGAGGAGCGCGATGTACGAGAAGGACGGCGAGCGCTACTTCATCGTGGACGGGCACGTGCACTTCTGGGACGCCCGGCCCGAGAACCGCAACCGGTTCGGCGAGGGCTTCATCAAGTCCTTCTACGACTACCACCGCAACCTGGGGCCAGAGGAGTACCTCTGGTCCCTGGAGAAGTTCGAGGCCTACAGCGAGGACGACCTGCTGCACGACCTGTTCGAGATCGGCTACGTCGACCACGCGATCTTCCAGCCCACGTACCTGACCGACTTCTTCCCCGGCGGCTTCAACACCACCGAGCAGGACGCCGCCGTGGCCGAGAAGCATCCCGGCCTGTTCACCGCCAACGGGGCCTTCGACCCGCGCGACGGCAAGGCCGGCCTCGCCAAGCTCGAGGCGCTGCACGACCGCTACGACCTCAAGGGCGTCAAGCTCTACACCGCCGAGTGGAAGGGCGCGTCCCGCGGGTTCAGGCTCGACACGCCGGAGACCGCGCGCTACCTGGAGAAGGTCCAGGAGCTCGGGATCAAGAACGTCCACGTCCACAAGGGCCCGACGATCTGGCCGCTGGACCGCGACGCCTTCGACGTCAAGGACGTCGACGGCGCGGCGACCGCCTTCCCGGAGCTGAACTTCATCGTCGAGCACGTGGGCCTGCCGCGCCTGGAGGACTTCTGCTGGATCGCCACGCAGGAGCCCAACGTGTACGGCGGCCTGCCGGTCGCACTGCCGTTCATCCACACCCGGCCCCGCTACTTCGCCCAGATCATCGGTGAGCTCCTCTACTGGATCGGCGAGGACCGGATCCTGTTCGGCAGCGACTACGCGATCTGGCAGCCCAAGTGGCTGATCGAGAAGTTCGTGGACTTCCAGATCCCCGAGGACCTGCAGTCGGAGCTCGGCCTGCTGACGACCGGCATCAAGAAGAAGATCCTCGGCCTCAACGCGGCGAAGCTCTACGACCTCGAGGTCCCCGCCGCCGGCGCCCGCGCGGTCGCCCCCCAGCCGGCGAGCGCCGCATGATCACCGCCGATGCGGTCATGGCCGTCCTCGCGGGCGTCCGGGACCCGGAGATCGACGAGCCGCTGACCGACCTCGGGTTCGTCGCCGGCGTGGACGTCGACGGTTCGCGCGTCGACGTCCGCCTGCGGCTGCCGACGTACTTCTGCGCGCCGAACTTCGCCTACCTGATGGCGGCCGACGCGCTCGAGGCGGTACGGGCGCTCCCGGGCGTCGTGGACGCGACGGTCACGCTCGACGACCACTTCGCCTCGGGTGAGATCAACGGGGCGATCGCGGGCGGCGGACGGTTCGCCGACGCGTTCCCCGGCGAAAGCGCCGGCGGGCTCGGCGAGCTGCGCGCCCTGTTCACGCGCAAGGCGTTCACGGCGCGCCAGAGCCGGATGTGCGACCGCCGGCTGCGCGCCGGCCGGACGTTCGACGAGCTGGCCGCGCTGGCGCTGCGCGACCTCGACGACGATCCGGACGTCACGCGCTGCATCGCGTTGCGCCGGCAGCTGGGCATCGACGCGTCCACCGGCGCGCCCGCGTTCGTCCTGGCCGACGGCTCGGCGCTCGAAGCGTCCGGCCTGGAGCGCTTCATGCGCATCGCGCGCCTGGTCCGGCTCAGCCTCGAGGGCAACGCCGGGCTGTGCCGGTCGCTGCTGGCGACGCGCTACGGCGTTCCCGGTCCCGGGGACGCGACCGCCTGAGCGGTCAGCGCTCGTCAGGAACCGGTCGCGACGTCGCCGGCCGACACCACCATGTTGCCGATGGCGGCCGGGTCGGCGATCGAGCCGCCCGAGACCGAGGCGATCTGGCCGACGGAGGAGCCGATGTCGACCTGGCCTCCGCCCATGCACACGCTGTTCGCGGTGCCGGCCGTTCCGCCCTGGGCCTCGGTGCCGACGGGGGTGCTGCACGCGCCGGGTGAGAAGGCGCTGCTCGCGCTCGCCACCGGGGGGCCGGCGGTGAGCAGGGCGATGGCGGCGAGGGCCGCCACGATGGGCCTGGGGTACGTCATGGTCCTCGCCGTTCCTCTCGTCGGGGTGTGCTCCGAGACAGATCATCGTCCGCGTGGCGACGTCTGTCCGCTGGCCTGGCGGCGCGTCCCATCTGGACCCATGGCCGACGCCGGACAGGCCGCTGCCGGGGTAGGTTTTGGGAGAGGACGTGGCCCTTCGACGGAGGTGACGCATGTGTGGCATCACCGGATGGATCTCCTTCGAGCGGGACCTGGAGCCGGAGGGCGACGTCCTCGATGCGATGACCGCGACGATGGCCTGTCGCGGGCCCGATGCCTCGGGCACGTGGCTGGAGGGCCCCGCCGCGCTCGGCCATCGCAGGCTGGCGATCATCGACCTCCCCGGCGGCGTGCAGCCGATGTCGGTGCGCACCGACGCCGGCGAGGTGGTGATCGTCTACAGCGGCGAGACCTACAACTTCGTGGAGCTGCGCGAGCAGCTGCGGCAGGCCGGCGAGCGATTCGCGACCGACAGCGACACCGAGGTGGTCCTGCGCGGCTATCTGCGCTGGGGCGAGGCGCTGGCCGACCGGCTCAACGGCATGTACGCCTTCGCCATCTGGGACGGCAGGCAGCGCAAGCTCGTGATGATCCGCGACCGGCTGGGGATCAAGCCGCTGTACTTCCATCGCACGAGCGACGGCGTGCTGTTCGGGTCCGAGCCCAAGGCGATCCTGATCAATCCGCTGATCCGACCGGCGATGGACGTCGACGGCCTGCGCGAGATGTTCGCGTTCGTCAAGTCGCCCGGGAACGCGGCGTGGTCGGGCATCCGCGAGGTGGAGCCCGGGACGATCGTGACCGTCGACGCCGGCGGGCTGCGTGAGCGCTGCTACTGGCGACTGGAGACCAGGCCCCACACCGACGACCGCGAGGCCACCGTCGCGCGCGTGCGCGAGCTGCTCGACGACGTCGTGCGCCGCCAGCTCGTCGCCGACGTGCCGCGGTGCGTGCTGCTGTCCGGCGGGCTGGACTCGAGCGCGATCACCGCCTTGTCTGCGGCCGTGCTGGCGCAGGACGGCGAGCGCGTGCGCAGCTTCGCGGTGGACTTCGTCGGCCAGACCGCCAACTTCAAGCCCGACGCGTGGCGCGCGACGCCGGACACGCCCTACGCGCACGACGTCGCCGAGCACGTCGACTCGGAGCACACCGACATCGTGCTCGACCACGAGTCGCTCGCCGACCCCGCCGTCCGCCGCGCCGTGGTCGCCGCCCGCGACATCCCGACGGGCTTCGGCGACATGGACGCCTCCTTGTATCTGCTGTGCCGGGCCATTCGCGAGCGGTCCACGGTGGCGCTGTCGGGCGAGTCGGCCGACGAGCTCTTCGGCGGCTACCTCCAGTTCCACGACCCGCGGGTGCAGCAGGCCCACGAGTTCCCGTGGATCGCGATGGACCCCGGGCGCCACGCCCCCATGGACGCGATCCTGACGGCGGAGGTCCGGGCGATCCTGGACCTGGCGGAGTACCGGCGCGAGAGCTACGAGCGCGCGCTCGCCGAGATCGGGCATCTCGAATCCGAGAGCGACCTCGAGTCCCGCATGCGGATCTCGAGCTACCTGCACCTGACCCGGTTCGTGCGCCACCTGCTCGACCGCAAGGACCGCATGAGCATGGCGGTTGGGCTCGAGGTCCGGGTGCCGTTCTGCGACCACCGCCTCGTCGAGTACGTCTACAACGCGCCGTGGGCGCTGAAGACCTACGACGGCCGTGAGAAGAGCCTGCTGCGCGGCGCCACGCGTGACCTGCTGCCGGAGTCGGTGGTCGAGCGGGTCAAGAGCCCGTATCCGTCGACCCAGAGCCCCCGCTACGCCGCCGACATCCAGCACCAGGCGGCCGAACTGCTGAGCAACGCCGACCACAGCGTGTTCGCGCTGGTCGACCGCCGCTGGCTCGAGTCCGCGACGCGCTGCGGCCCGACCGCGGCCGGCGACCTCGACCGCCACGGCCTGGAGTGGACGCTGAGCCTCGCGACCTGGCTCGACCTGTATCGCCCGCGGCTGGCGCTGTGAGGGTCGTGGTGGTCTGTGGTCGGCGCCGGCGTGGTTGGCGCCCGGTGCGGGCGCGGGCGCCGGCGGTCTGCCGCGGGGGCGGGGGCTCGTTGCGCTCGCGTGGTCGGCGCCCGGTGCGCGCGTCGGTCGTGCTGCGCGCGCTGGAGAGGGCAGTGACGACGGAGGTTCGTCCGGGTGCGGGCGCGACCGGTCTGCCGCGGGGACTGGTGGGGCGGGTCGTTCGGGCGCGAACGGTTGGTCGGCGCGACGGATGGCGCGTTGACGTTGCATCTCAACGGGAAAACGCCATCCGCGGCCCGAGGCCGGCGAGCGGCACCTAGCCGTTGCATCTCAACGTCCAGGTGCCTTTCGCCGGCGGGGACGAAGACGGATGGCGATTACGGGTCGCATCTCGACCCCTATCCGCCATCCGTCAGCCGTTCAGGCCCGAACGACCCCCACCCCAGCGCCCGCGGAAGACACAAGGCGCCGGCGCCCCCGGTCACACACTCGTCACTGCCTCCAGACCCCGCCCACTCACCGCCAACGCCACAGCGGAACGCCACAACCAGAACGAGCCCCCGGCCCCGGCGCCCGCGGAGGACACCAGGCGCCGGCGCCCCCCGGTCACACACTCGTCACTGCCCCCGAACCCCGCCCGCTCACCACCAACGCCAGAGCGGAACGCCACAACCCGAACGAGCCCCCGCCCCGGCGCCCGCGGAGGACACCAGGCGCCGGCGCCCCCGGTCACACACTCGTCACTGCCCCCGAACCCCGCTCGTTCACCACCAACGCCCGAGCGGAACGCCACAAGCCACCGGCCCGACGCCCCGCCCACCCACGCCCGAGCGGGACGCCGCAAGCCACCGGCCCGCTCACGCCCGGCGCCGGCCCCCGAAGAACGGCAGGACGAACAGCGGCAGCAGCAGGGCGACGAGCGGCAGCGCCAGCAGGATGGTGACCCGGCGCGGGTCCGCGGCCGCGGCCGCGGCCGCGAGCCGAGCAGCCGGCGTCGGACGGCTCGGCGGCGCCGCCGGGGCCGCCAGTGGACGGCGCATCGCCGGTGGCGTCTTCTGCACCGGGGATGGGCTCGGGGGCGCGGCGCGTCGCGGCCGTCGTCGGACGTGCACGCGCGCCGGCCCGTGCGGACGCGGGCGCGCCCGCACGGCCACCGGCACATGCGCGGCAGGCCGGGCCGGGCGCCCGGCAGGCGGTCGAGCCGGTGTGGGCGCGGCGGCCGGCACCTGCGCGGATCCGCGCGGCTGCGGAGCCCGCGCGGACGGTGCCGGACGGGCGGGCGGCGGCGGGGCCGGCCTTGCGTGGGCGGCCGGCGGTCTCGCGTGGGCGGCCGGGGCCGGCGCCGCGGGGGCGGGCGCGGGAGCGGGCGGCGGAGCCGGGGGCGCGGGCGCCGGAGGCGGGGCCGCAGCCACCGGAGCCGGCGGCGGCGCAGCGTCGGCTTCCGGCGTGCCGTCGCCGCCGTCGCCGCCGTCGCCGCCGTCCCCCTGCGCGTCTCCACCCGGCGGCTGCCAGCCGTCGCCGGGCTGGCCCTGTTGCCCGCCCTCGTCCCCGCCATCGCCGCCGTCGCCCGGCTGGCCCTGCTGCCCGCAGCCAGCGTCACATCCGTCGCCGCCTCCCCCGCCGCCGCCTCCCCCGCCGCCGTGTCCACCGCCGCCGTGTCCACCGCCGCCGTGGTCGCCGTGGCCGGGATCGCCCACCGCGCCGGAGGGCGTTCCCATCACGGCGAGCGCGACCG
Organism: Baekduia sp.; assembly: GCF_035318805.1. Lineage (GTDB taxonomy): Bacteria > Actinomycetota > Thermoleophilia > Solirubrobacterales > Solirubrobacteraceae > Baekduia. Next base: position 14,560 of record NZ_DATHDY010000104.1, on the reverse strand, counting down.
CGAGGCAGCACGCGACCGCGAGCAGTGGTACGCGGGCGCGGAGCAGCAGCGCAGAGACGTCGGACGTCATTCGTTTGAATGCTGAGCCCGCTCGCACGCCTCATGAGCTGGCCGAGAGGACAGTCCCACGGCCGGATCGGCCCTCCCCGATCCCGCGCTGACCGCCATGCCGGGAGGAGCTGACACTTGGCCCAGCGCCCCGCGGCATGCGGCCCGACCATGCTGGATGCATGCCCGCGCTCCTTGAACCGCCGCCGCTCTCGGTTCCCCTGAACCTCCTCGACGAGCTGTTCCTCAACCTCGACGGTCCGGACGCGCCGTGGGGCGTCCACTTCGAGGTGCACGTCACCGGGCGAATCGACCCTGCCCGTCTCACCCCCGCGATCGCTGCGGCCGCCCGCCGTCATCCCATCGCGCGCGCCAGGCTCGCCAGCTGGCGGAAGACCGATCTCCGCTACCGGTGGGAGATCGCCGACGAGCTCGATCACGTCCCGCTGACGATCGTGTCGTGCGCCGACGAGACAGCGGTCGCGGCCGCGCGCGAGCGCCTGTTCGGCGCGAGCCCGGCCCTCGAGGTCGCGCCCCCGTTCGCCGTCGTGGTCGCGCGCGGGCCGGCCGGCGACTCGATCATGCTCAACCTCCATCACGGCGCCGGCGACGGCATCGGGTCGGTCCGGTTCATGCGCTCGATCCTTCGCGCCTATGCCGGCGAGCCGGATCCGCTGCCCAGGCACGATGCGCTTGCCGTCCGCGACCTCGTTGACATCGCCGGGGCGGCGTCGGTCGACGACCGGCTCGTGCGCGCGCGAGCGCTGGGACGGCACGCCGCGCGCCAGGTCGTCCCGACCACCCGGCTCGCTCGCCACGGCCGCGATGCCCGGCCCGGGTACGGCTTCGAGCTCGTCTCGTTCTCCGCCGCGGAGACCGCGGCCGTCGCGCGCCACCGGACCGACGGGGCGACGGTCAACGACGTGCTGCTCGCCGCGCTCGCCGTGGCCATCCGTCGCTGGAACGCGGGCCAGAAGCGGCAGGCGTGGCGGATCGCCCTGAGCATGCCGGTCAACCTCCGGCCTGACGCCTGGCGGACGGAGATCCTCGGCAACTTCGCAAGCTACGTCACGGTCTCGCTGGCCAGCTGGGAGACGAGAGATCTCTCGCGCGCCATCGCCGCTACGGCCGAGCACACCCGACGGATCAAGCGTGAGCGCCTCGCCGGGATGGTGGTCGACATGCTTGCGAAGTCCGCCGGCCTCTCGGTCGCCGCCAAGCGCCGGCTCCCCGAGCTGATCGCGATGACCGGAGACGTGGTGGTCGACACCGCGAGCCTGTCGAGCCTCGGCGTCATCGATCCGTTCCCGGCGCTCGGCCACGGCGCGGGCGCCGTCGACGCCGTGTGGTTCTCCCCGCCGTCGCGGATGCCGCTGGGCGCGGGCATCGGCGCCGCCACGCTCGAAGGCCGGCTGTACGTCACGCTGCGCCACCGCCACCCCCAGCTCGACCAGCCCGGGGCTCAGGCCTTCGCCGAGCTGTACCGCGACATCCTGCTCGGGTGACTACTGAGGCGTTCTGAGCTGCTCGAGCCGCACGGCGAGCGACAGCACCAGGAGGTCCTCCCCGTTGCGCGGATCGCGCCCGCTCAACTCGCGGATGCGGCGCAGGCGGTACGAGACGGTGTTCGGGTTCACGCAGAGGATCTGAGCGGACCGCGTGAGGTTCAGCCGCGTCTCGAGGTAGGTGCGCAGCGTGGTGAGCAGGTTCGCGTTGTGCGCGCGGTCGTAGTCGATCACGGGCCGCAGCGTCTCGGCGAGGATCCGGTTGGCGTGGGCGCTCGAGCGGACCATGTGGTCCACGAGCACCTCCTCCAGCGCGACGGCCCGGCCGCGGATTCCGGCGACGACGGCGAGGTCGGCGGCGTCGAGCGCCTCCTCGTAGGCGGACGCGATCGCGGGCAGCCCGGCGTGCCAGCCGCTCATGCCCACGCCGACGTCCATCGCCAGCGCCTCGATCAGCGCCGTGCATTCCCGCCGGACCTTGGCCAGCCCGGCCGCCCCGGAGACCGGGTAGAGCGCCACGACGTCGCCGTGGCGCATCCCGGCCAGGAGCGCACCCTGGTCGGGGCGCAGCTGCGAGCGGGTGGCGTCCACCAGGCGATCGAGGGCCACCTGCGCGGGCAGCGGTGGCTGCCGGGCATCCCCCGCATGGATCTCCGGCGCGCGGATCACGACGACCACATAGTTCTCGCCCAGCTGAAGGCGGAGCGCACCGGCCCGCCGGCGGGTGCGCTCGGTGTCGCCGTGTCCCGCGATCAGCGCATCCAGCAGGTCGTGGCGCAGCAGCCCCCGATCGCTGAGCTCGTCGAGGTAGGCCGCGGTGGCGACCGTCGCGACGAGGTCTCCGTTGGACAGCAGGCGCCCGGCGATCGTCAGGGCCGCTTCGAGCTCGTCCGGCCGGCCCGAGCGCGCCTGGTCGAGCACCGCTTCCCAGATGACCCGCGCCGTCACGAGCTGCGCATGCAGGAACGCTTCCAGCGACACCCGCTGATGCACGCGTCGCTGCGCAGCGGAGCGGACCTGCTCGAGCCGGTCGGCGGGGAACTCCGGCCCGTTCGTGAGGCTGGCCGTCAGCGCGTCGACGGTCTCCAGCGCGAACGCCGAGAAGTCGGCGAGCGCCTCGTCGTCGTCGATGAGCTCGTAGTCGGCGATCTCCTTGCGACAGCGGTCGATCATCCGCCGTGCGAGCTCGCGCCGGCCGGCCGCGATCCGGTCGGCGATCACGCGGACCGCGGGTGACCCGCGGTCTGCGCCGTCCGAGGCGGGCGTCTTGACGCCGCCGTTGCGTGCCGTCCTCCCGACGGACTTCACGTCAGCGGACGACCGTCAGCGCGTTGCGTAGGCGGGCGAGCCGGCTCACGGCGAGGGCGCGCCGCGGGTCGGCGAACTCCAGGTCGGCCAGGAAGCGCTTCCACGCCAGCGCGTCGTCCCAGCCCGAGCCGCTCTCCAGCCAGGCCCAGAGCGCCGCCGGGTCGTCGGACGTCATGACGGCCGAGCGCACCCAGGCCTCCAGCTCGTCGCGCGCGTCGACGACGCCAGGCGCTTCGGAACGCGGGAGCAGCGCCGACGGGTACCCCTGCACCGCCGCGAGTGCTCGACCGGCGCGCAGCAGGCGCTGCACGATGAGGAAGTCCGCCTCCACCTCGAGCTTGACCCGGTTGCGCTCGGTGAAGATCCGCGGCGCGATCTTCCGCAGACGGCACAGCTCGACGCGCACGCTCGCGGGCCGGCCGGCCTCGCCGTACAGCGCCACGGCAAGCTCCTCGGTGGTCATCCCGTGCGGGTGCGTGGCCAGGAGCACCAGGATCTCGGTGTGGCGCCGGCTGAGCTCGATCGTGCGCCCGGTCACCCGCAGAGCGCCGCGTTCGCGTCCGAGCGCGTAGAGCATCGGACACGGCGAGGCCGGACGGGCGCCGGTGACGTCGCGCTCGCCGACCGCAGCCTCGCCCCGGACATGCACGAGTCGGACGGGCGCTTCGGGACGCTCGCGGGTCAAGGCGACGTCGTCGCCGGGCGGGCCGGGGCCTTGCTCGCGCTCGAGCTGGCGCTTGGCGAAGGCGAGCCTGGCGTGCACCTCGTCGAGCTGACGACTCAAGTCGGCGACGCAGCGTTCCCAATACGTCTCGGGAACCGCGCGCGGGTACGCCGGCCTCTCACTCGCGCGGGACGGGTCCGGCCACGCCACGTCCCCCACCTGACCATCCGGCATCGCTGCCGTAGCCTCCATGCTCTGCCCCTTCCGCGAGAACCTGAGAACTGACAGCAACGGTGGCAGCCGCCGAAGGCGCTCGCATCCGCGAGCCCACCCGTCATCTCCCTAGTCCTGTCCTTCGTGAGGCGCGGCAGCCGGTCAGGCGCACTGGGATACGACGAGCCCCGTCTCGTAGGCGAGCCCGACCAGCTGCGCGCGGTCGCGCGCGTCGAGCTTGCGCAGGGCCCGGCTGACGTGGGTCTTGGCCGTCGCCGGGCTGATCACGAGGCGGTCGGCGATCTCCTCGTTGCTCAGACCGCCCGCGACGAGCGCCATCACCTCACGCTCGCGCGCCGTCAGCTCGGCGAGCTGGTCCGGCGCAGGCCCTAGGGACGGCACGAGCGACACGAACCGGGTGATCACCCGGCGCATCAGGCGCGGACTCAGGAGGGCCTCGCCGTTGGCCACCACGCGGACCGCGTGCAGCAGCTCGTAGGAGTCGCTGTCCTTGACCAGCAGGCCGCGGGCGCCCGCCTGCAGCGCCTCGAAGATGCATTGGTCCGTCTCGCTGTTCATCAACAGCAGCACGTTGACCTCGCCGGGCGCCGCGAGGATCTGCCGGATGGACTGGAGCACGTCCGCGCCTCCGAGCCCGGCGTCCATCACCACGACGTCCGGGCGCGTCCGCCGGGCGAGCGCGACCGCGTCCTCGCCGGTGGCCGCCTCGCCCGCCACCGTAAGGTCCGGCTGGTCCTCGACGAGCGCGCGGATGCCCGCCCGGACCAGCCGGTGGCTGTCGACGACCAGCGTGCGGATGACCGCGGGCACCGCCGACGCGCCGGACCGGGCCGAGCCCGACGGCGCGTCGGCGCCGCGAACCGGCGCCGGCTCGGCAAGGGCCGGCACGAGCCGCAGATCCGTCGCTCCAGCCGCCGCGCCGGCCATCACGACCAGCCTCCGCGTCCCGTCACGAGCGGATGGGCTGTCCTCCGGGTCAGTTCGACAACGTTCGGGATCTGCATGAGGTCCCCGAGTTGTACGCCCGGCGAGTTGCAACCGCGTAACGTTGCGCCGGCGTCCGCCGGCGCGCAACGGTCAGGACTCGTCGGGACCTGAGATCCCGGCGGCGTGCGCGAGCGCGATCGCCTCGGTGCGGGACTGCACGTCGAGCTTGTGCAGGATGTTCGAGACGTGGAACTTGACGGTGCGGACCGTGATGAACAACCGCTCGGCGATGTCGCCGTTGCGCAGTCCGGCGACCAGCAGCTCCAGAACCTCGCGCTCGCGCGCACGCAGGTGCGAGATGAGCTCGGCGGCGGGCGTCTCGGGCGCGAGCGGCGGCCCGTGCAGCGGCAGCTCGCAGACGACGGCGGTTCCCCACTGGGGCGTCGTGTCGACCTCGACGGTCGCGCGGAGTCCCGCCACGCGGCGCCGCATGTAAGCGAGCTCCCGGCGGGGCCGGTCGTGGTGCGCGGGGAACCCGTCGCCGTCGTCGGCGACGACGACGGTCAGCGCATCTCCGGTCAGGCGCCACTGCACCCGGACCTTGCCGGCGCCCGGGTGATGCGTGGTGTTGAGCGCGCTGGCGCGGGTGACGATCCGCGCCGCGTGCGCGATCGCCCGCGGAAGGCGCGCGTCCTCCGCCGCGTCGAGCCCGACGACGAGCTGGAGCTCGCCGGAGCGCACGATCCCTCGGACCTCGTCCTCGGCGTCGGCGAACGTCTGCGCCACCGCGACCTCGGTCGACGCCTCCTCGCGCCTGGACCCGGCCTTGAGCTCCAGCAGCTCTCCGGACGCCAGATCGATCGCCTCGAGCACCTCGGGAGGCACTGAGCGAGATCCGCTCGGACCGCCGGCTCGCCGCAGCGTCTGCAGCAATGAGGAGAGCGTGGCGGCCTGACGGCTGTGCATCTCCGAGCGCACGCGCTTGCGCTCCTGGTTGATGGCCAGCGAGAACGCCAGCGTGCCGGGCGACGGATCCTGGTCCACGCTGCGCGCGCGGGCGGCCGTGAGGATCGCCACCCGCATCGCTGCGCGCTCCTGCTCCGGGTTGACCTGGAGCGGTCCGCTGGCGCCCAGGATGAGCGCGACGGCCTGCTTCCCGGCCCCCGCGACCCAGCCGGCGAGGCGCACGCCCCCGCCGAGGTCAGGCAGCACGAGCCGTGTTGCCCCGCATCCTTCCGGAAGGTCGCTGCCGACCATCGCCGACCAGTCGAACCCTACGACCCGCTCGAGCAGCTCCGGCGGTGCCGCGATCTGGACCGGGAGGTCGGGCGAGCCGGGCGTCACCAGCACGAGCGCGTCGTGCGGGAGGACCGGCGCGAGCGCCGCCTGCGCGCGCTCGGCAACCTCGAACCCCCGCGCGCTGACGAGCTCGGCGAGCGCACGGAAGTCGGCCTCCGGCCAGCCAGGGCCCGCGTCGGGCGCCGCTTCGGCGACGCGCAGATGCGGCTGCGGCATCTGCGTCGCATGGGCGAGGCGCGCGCTCATGCGAGCTCCCCGGACGCGGTCCGAGCGAGGTCTGGCACGTGGCCCGAGATCGTCTGGTTCAGCAACATCGAGGTCATGCTGGCGACCGGGCGCGGGTTTGTCGTCAGCCCGGCGATGACTTTGCCTCTACGTCAGGCGTGCCAGCCGCCGTGCCGGCTACACCGGTCGGCGTACCGGGCCGTCGGCCACCGGCCGGGCGCGCCGCGCGGACGCTGGGCGAACGCTGCGGTGCCGCTTCCCTCCCCTGGGAGGAGACACGGGTGCAGGCTGGTGAGGTGCCCGATGCGAACGGCCTCAGGTGACGCGACGCTGGTGACGCCGCGCCGTGCCGGCGGGCGGTGCGCCTCGTCCCGAGGGTCGGGCCGGTGCTGGTCTCCCGACAGGCGATCCCGTGGCGCGATGACGCCTACGCTTGCCGACACCTCAAGCCAGGTTCCCGTATGACAAGACACCTACGTCAGGCCATCCCCACCCCCATCCGCACCGAGCTGGCGCGCTACCGGATCAGCGCTGGTGAGCGCATCGTCTACGGCCAGCGGGTCGGCGGCTTGGTCCGCGTCACCGACGCACCCGGCGAGGGCGGTGGTCCCCGCTACATCGTCGAGAGCGGGTTGACCTCCGAGGCCGAAGTCGATGCGCTCATCAGCGATTACGTCGCCGAGGCGCAGCGCTGCGACCAGATCCCCATCCGGCACTCCCCCTTCGACGAGGAGCTCGCCGCCTGAGTGGGTGGTTAGGGGTGCCGTAGGCGGCCAGCGAGGGCGAGGCCCACGACGGGCGGCCATCGCCGCCGGAGGTGGGTCCCCAGTCGCGATAGCGACACCGTCTCCTACGCGGTGACGCGCGACGCGCGCCACACGAGCGCGGATGCGCAGCACGCGAGGGCGATCGCGCCCGCGAGGACCAGGTAGAGGCCCCACGCGGGATCGAGGTAGCGGTACTGCTGGCCGAAGATGGTGGTCACGGCCCCGCCCGAGTGGATCTTGCTCAAGGTCGCGACCGCCTGCACCGCGCCGAGCACGGCCGCGATGCCCGCCACGATCAGCGGCAGGCGCGCCTTGCGCAGCTGATGCAGGCCCAGCATCGCGAGGCCCACGACACCGACCATCACCGAGCGCCAGCCATGCATGCTGGTGCCGCTCAGCGAGGCGAACCCGAACGCCGTCGCCCACGGACCGACGCCGCCGATGATCATGCTCAGCGAGGCCAGCGACGCCAGCCAGAAGCTCGCCGGCTGCGCGCCGAACGCCGCCGCGACGTCCATGCGCGTGCCCGGGGAGGTCGCATCGCGATCGGTGGCCTGCCGTTGCTCGAACATGCTCCCGAGGCTATGGGCGGCCGGCGCGGCGGTGCGTGGCCGAAGGTTCGGGGCGAGCTGAACCGAGGTCGCTGCCCCCGGGGCGCGACCGCCCGCGTCCATTGCGGTGCCGGGAACCTCTTGGAGCCCAGGGTTCCTGGAGGTTCCCTGCCTGCGGGGCGCCGGTTTGACTCGGCGGTGGATGCCGGGTACCCGTGAGACATGGACACGCCTACCCCGGTGAGCGGGGGTGACGCAGCGTCGCGCGCGGGCCGGTCCCGCGCGTTGCGGGGGCGGCGCAGCGAGTGCCAGGCGCTCGACGAGCTGCTGGACGCGGCCGGCGCGGGTGCGAGCCGGGTGCTGGTGCTGCGCGGCCAGCCGGGCGTGGGCAAGTCGGCGTTGTTGGAGTACGCGGTGCAGCGGGCGTCGAGCTGTCGCGTGGCGCGCGCCGCAGGGGTGCCGTCTGAGATGCGGCTGCCGTTCGCGGGGTTGCATCAGCTGTGCGCGCCGATGCTGGATCGGCTGGAGTGTCTGCCGGCTCCTCAGCGCGAGGCGCTGAGCACGGCGTTCGGGTTGAGCGACGGCGAGGCGCCGGATCGCTTTCTGGTCAGCCTGGCGGTGCTCGGCCTGCTGGGCGAGGTGGCCGGCCAGCAGCCGCTGGTCTGCGTGGTGGATGACGCGCAGTGGCTGGATCGGGCCTCGGCAGAGGCGCTGGCGTTCGTCGCGCGGCGGCTGTCGGCGGGGTCGCTGGCGATCGTCTTTGCGGTGCTCGACTCCGGTGAGGAGGACGAGCTGTCGGGGCTGCCGGAGCTGGTCGTCGAGGGTCTCGGCGATCGTGACGCGCAGGCGTTGTTGGGGTCGGTGCTCCGGGGGCCGCTGGACGAGCGGGTGCGCGATCGGATCGTGGCCGAGACGCGCGGCAACCCGTCGGCGCTGCTGGAGTTGGCCTACGGGGTGACGTCGGCGGCGCTGGCCGGCGGGTTCGGGCTGCCGGACGCGCCGGCGCGGTCGGGCCCGATCGAGGAGCGCTTCGTCCGGCAGCTGGAGGCGCTCCCCGCAGCGACGCGGCACTTGCTGCTGGTCGCGGCGGCCGAGCCGCTCGGCGACCCGGGACTGCTGTGGCGCGCGGCCCAGCGGCTGGGGATCGCCGACGAGGCGGCGACACCGGCCGAGGCAGCGGGCCTGTGCGACTTCGCAGCGCGCGTGCGGTTTCGCCATCCGCTGCTGCGCTCGGCGGTCTACCGGGCCGCAGCGCCGCAGGAGCGCCAGAGCGTGCACCACACGCTGGCGGAGGCGACCGATCCCGAGGCCGATCCCGATCGCCGCGCGTGGCATCGCGCGCAGGCCGCGCCGGGCCCCGACGCGGACGTCGCGCAGGAGCTCGAGCGGTCGGCCGGCCGGGCCCGGGCGCGCGGCGGCCCGGCCGCGGCCGCCGCCTTCCTGGAGCGCGCGACCGCGCTGACGCTCGATCCGGCGCTGCGGGCGGCGCGTGCGCTGGCCGCGGCACAGGCGACGTACGAGGCCGGGGCGCCCGACGCGGCACTGCAGCTGCTGGCCGCGGCGGAGGGCGGGCCGCTCGACGAGCTCCAGCGTGCGCGGGTGGAGCTGCTGCACGGCCACATGGCGTTCCATTCCCCGCGCGGCAGCGACGCTCCGCCGCTGCTGCTCGAGGCCGCGCGGCGGCTCGCGCCGCTCGACGCGGAGCTTGCGCGCGAGACGTATCTCGACGCGCTCTGCGCGGCGCTGTTCGCCGGCCGGCTGGGCCGCGACGCCGGTGTCCTGGAGGCGGCGAAGGCCGCGCGGGCGGCCGGGGCGGCCGGATCCTCTCCGGGGGCCGCGCGGGCGCCCGATCTCCTGCTCGACGGCCTGGCGGTGCTGATCACCGACGGGCACGCGGCCGGCGCGCCGGCCCTCGCGCGGGCGCTCGGCGCGTTCCGCGGCCAGGACACCTCCCGAGAGGAGGGGCTCCGCTGGCTCGGGCTCGCCGCGCACGCCGCCGCGGACATGTGGGACGACGAGACGCGGCACGTGCTCTCCAGCCGCCACGTCGAGCTCGCCCGCGAGGCCGGCGCGCTCCCCGCGCTCCGGGTCGCTCTCTCCACCCGCATCCTCGTGCACCTCTTCGCCGGCGAGCTCGACCTGGCCGCGGCGCTGGTCGAGGAGCTGGAGGTGGCGACCGAGGCGAAGGGGAGCCACCTCCCGCCCTACGGCGCCCTGGCGCTCGCGGCGTTCCAGGGGCGTGACACCGAGGTCTCCCAGCTGAGCGAGGCCACCGTCAAGGAGGTGATGCGCCGGGGCGAGGGCATGGGGCTGAGCCTCGTCCACTCGGCGAGCGCGGTGCTCCTCAACGGCGCCGGCCGGTACGAGGAGGCGCTGGCCGCGGCCCGGCGCACCGGGGAGTGCCCGCAGGAGCTGCTGTTCCCCAACTGGGCGCTGGTCGAGCTGATCGAGGCGGCCGTCCGCAGCGGGCAGGCCGAGGCCGCCGCCGACGCCGTCGGGCGGCTGTCGGAGACGACGCGCGCCAGTGGCACCGACTGGGCGCTGGGCGTCGAGGCGCGCTCGCGCGCGCTGCTGAGCGAGGGCGCGGCCGCCGACGACCTCTACCGCGAGGCGATCGAGCGCCTGGGCCGCACGCGCGTGCGCATCGAGCTCGGCCGCGCCCACCTCCTCTACGGCGAATGGCTGCGCCGCGAGAACCGGCGCCTGGACGCGCGCGAGCACCTCCGGCGCGCCCACGAGATGTTCCGCGCGATGGGCGCCGAGGCATTCGCCGAACGCGCCCGCCACGAGCTGCTGACCACCGGCGAGACCGCCCGCAAGCGCTCCATCGAGACGCGCAACGCGCTGACGCCGCAGGAGGCGCAGATCGCCTGGCTGGCCCGCGACGGCCTCTCCAACCCCGAGATCGGCAGCCGGCTGTTCATCAGCCCCCGCACCGTCGAGTACCACCTGCGCAAGGTCTTCGCCAAGCTCAGCATCAGCTCGCGCAACCAGCTCCGCGACGTCCTGCCCGACCCGGGAACCGGCGCCGCGCAGGCGGCGTAGCCGGGCGTCCGCGCGCTCGCCTAAGGTCGAGCCGATGCCGGTGTTTCACTGCGTGACCTGCGGCGCCCAGTATCCCGAGGCCGACGCCCCGCCCGCGGCGTGCCCGATCTGCGAGGACGACCGGCAGTACGTCGGACCCGACGGGCAGCAGTGGATCACCGGCGAGGCGCTCGCCGCCGGCCACCGCAGCCGCGTCTCAGAGCTCGAACCCGGGCTGCTCGGCCTCGGCGTCGAGCCGAGCTTCGCGATCGGGCAGCGCGCGCTGCACGTCGGCGGGCTGCTGTGGGACTGCGTGCCGATGATCGACGACGCCGGCGTCGATGCACTCGAGGCCGCGGGAGGCGTGCGCGACATCGCGATCTCCCACCCTCACTACTACACGGGCATGGCCGACCTGGCCGAGCGCCTGGACGCGCGGATCCTGCTCCATGAGGCCGACCGCCGATGGATCACGCGCCCCGACGCTCGGATCGAGCTGTGGAGCGGCGACCGCCTCCGCGTGGGCGACGACCTCGAGCTCGTGCGCCTCGGCGGACACTTCGAGGGAGGGACGGTCTGCCTCTGGGCCGGCGGCGCCGAGGGACGCGGAGCGCTGCTCAGCGGCGACGTCGTGCAGGTCATCCCCGACCGCGACTGGGTGAGCTTCATGTACAGCTACCCGAACCTCATCCCCCTGCCGGCGCGCGAGATCGCCCGGATCCGCGCGGCGGTCGCCGATCTCGCCTTCGACCGCATCTACGGCGCCTGGTGGCACACGGTCGTCGACTCCGGGGGCCTCGGGAAGGTGCTGCGCTCGGCCGACCGCTACATCGCGGCGCTGGCCTGACCGAGGCCTTCTCACCGCTCCCGGGCGGTGGTTAACTCGGTCGCGAGCATGAGCGGGATCGCACGTACTTCAGGTGCGGTGGATGATCTCGGCGAGGTCATCAGGGCGGCCCGCGGCGAGGTCGAGGCCGACCTGCTGCTGCGTGGATGCCGCGTGGTGAACGTGTTCACGCACGAGATCGAGGAGACCGCGGTCGCGGTGCGCGGCGATCGCATCGTCGGGCTCGGCGACCGGCCGGCGCGCGAGGTCGTCGATCTCGACGGCCGGTACGTGTGCCCGGGGCTGATCGACGCGCACGTGCACATCGAGATCTCGATGCTGCCGCCGCATCGGTTCGCCGACGCGGTCCTGCCGCACGGTGTCACGTCGGTCGTGTGCGATCCGCACGAGATCGCGAACGTCCTGGGCGCCGAGGGCGTTCGCTACATGCTCGACGTCAGCGAGGGACTGGATCTGTCGGTCCTCGTGATGGCGCCGTCCTGCGTCCCGACGTCGTCGATGGAGACGTCGGGCGCGGAGCTCGGCACGGAGGACCTCGTCGCGCTCGCCGAGCACCCGCGGGTGCTGGGCCTCGCCGAGATGATGAACTTCCCGGGCGTCCTGGCCGGCAGCGACGAGGTGCTGGACAAGCTGCGCGGGTTCGCCGGGCGACCGGTGGACGGGCATGTCCCGGGGCTGACCGGCCCGGACCTCCAGGCCTACGCCGGCGCCGGCATCTCGAGCGACCACGAGTCGGTCACCGCGGAGGAGGCGCGCGAGAAGCTGCGGCTGGGCATGACGGTGTTCCTGCGCGAGGCGTCCAACGCCCGGAACCTGATCGACCTGCTGCCGGCCGTGGACGAGCACACCGCGCGCCGGTGCGCGTTCGCGACCGACGATCGCGTGCCCGGCGAGCTGCTGCGCGACGGGTCGGTCGACGCGCTCGTGCGCCTCGGCGTTCGCGGCGGCCTCGACCCGGTCACCGCGATCACCATGGCAACGCTCAACCCCGCTGAGCACTACGGGCTGCGCGACCGCGGGGCCGTGGCGCCCGGACGGCGCGCCGACCTCTTCGTGACGTCGGATCTCCGCGCGCTGCCCGTCGAGCTCGTGGTCGCCGGCGGAGCGATCGTCGCGCGCGACGGGCGGCGGCTGCGCGACAGCGTCGCGCCCCCAACGACGCTTCCCGACACCTTCCGCGTCGCGTGGCCGGCGGACCTGGGACTGCCCGCGCGGGGACGCCGGGCGCGCGTCATCGGCATCGTCGAGGACCAGCTGCTCACCACGGCGCACATCGAGGAGGTGCCCGTCGAGGACGGCGTGGCCGTTGCCGATCCCGACCGCGACGTGTTGCGCCTGAGCGTCATCGAGCGCCACCGCGCGACCGGCAACGTCGGCATGGGGTTCGTCCGCGGCTTCGGCCTGCGGCGCGGCGCGATGGCCTCGAGCGTCGCCAACGACTGCCACAACCTCGTCGTCGTCGCCGCCGACGACGCCGACGGCCTGGCCGCGGCGCGCGCGGTCGCCGACATGGGCGGCGGCATCGCGGTGGTCGCGGGCGGCGAGCTGCAGGCGGCGGTCGCACTCCCGCTCGCCGGGCTCATGGCCGACCGCGCGCCGGAGGTGGTGGCCGATCAGCTCGACGCCGCGACGTCCGCGGTCCGGCAGCTCGGCTGCCCGGTCTCCGCTCCGTTCATGGCGATGAGCTTCCTCGCGCTGCCCGTGATCCCGCACCTCAAGCTGACCGACCGCGGGCTCGTCGACGTCGACGCGTTCGCGTTCGTGGACGTCTTCGTCGACGATCAGGCGAGCCGCTCGATGTCGTGAGGCGGCACGTCGAGCTCGGCCGCCGCGGCCGGCGGCGCCGGAGTCGACAGCGGGATCTCGGCGCGGACGCACGTGCCCTTGCCCGGCTGGCTCGACACCGTCAGCGTGCCGTCGAGCGCCGCGAGGCGGTCGGCGAGTCCGGCGAGGCCCCTGCCGGCGGAGGCTCGCGCGCCGCCGATGCCGTCGTCGTCGACCGTCAGGACGAGATGGCTCTCCGTCCGCGTCGTGGTGACGCGGGCGGTTGACGCGCGCGCGTACTTGGCGACGTTCGTGAGGGCCTCCGCCGCCACGAAGTAGGCGGCCAGCTCCACGGGCTCCGGGTAGCGCTCGTCGGCGACGTCGACCACGACGGGCACCGACGCCCGGTCCGCCATGGCCCGCACCCCGGCGGCAAGACCGCTCCGGGTGAGCACCGCGGGATGGATGCCGTGCGCCAGCTCGCGGAGCTCGTCGATCGCCGAGCGCGCGTCGCCGAGCGCGTCGCCGACCAGCGTCCGCACCTCGCCGGGCACGTCCCCGCCCCGGAGGGCGAGCTGGAGGGCCAGCACGATGCGCACGAGCCCCGACTGAGCGCCGTCATGGAGATCCCGGACCAGCCGGCGGCGCTGCTCGTCGGCTGCCTCGACGATCCTGGTCCGCGACGCACGGACCTCGCCGAGGCGCGCCCGCTCGACGTCGTACCGCCGGCGCTCCTGCTCGGCCTCCACGCTCGCGGTCAGGTCGTGGAACGTCATCGCGGTCCCCATCCGGCCGTCGATCTCCATCTGGACGCAGTGGATCGAGATCGGGACCATGCTGCCGTCCTTGCGGACCCACCAGTCGCGCTCCATGCGGATCGGCTCGCCGCGCCGGGTGGCGTGCGTGATCGGGCAGTCCTCCGCCGGGTACGGCGACCCGTCCGGGTGCTTCCAGTGGACGGTGTCGTGGCTGGGACGGCCGAGCAACTCGTCGTCGCTGTCGTATCCCAGCGTCCGCACGGCCGCGTCGTTGACGAACGCGATCCGGTCGTCCCCGTCCACCAGCCACAGCGGGATCTCGCCGCTGATCACGAGCGCCTCCTGCACCTCGCCGGCGCTCCAGCGCCGCCGCCGCCGCCCGTCCGACCTCATGCCTGGCTCCGCCATGCCCGGCCGAGTTAACCACCGCGGCCCGCGGTTCGGAAGGCATGGAAGAACCCTGGAAATCCCTCGGGATGAGTTGTTCCACGGGTTCGCTGCCGCCGCTGACCGGCCCGGCCGGCGCCTGAGGCCACCCGATCCCTTGCCGATCCGACCAGGATCGGCTGCGAGATCGTGCGACCTCAGGCATCCGCCCGGACCAGCCATCGACGGGACCGCCTCGTGGAACAACCCATC
>NZ_DATHDY010000103.1:0-12638 GCF_035318805.1 Baekduia sp. | reverse complement strand
GTACAAGATGACCGAGCTGAAGTACGAGCCGGATCCCCGGCTCGAGCGCGCGCTCGACATCCTGTTCATCCTGCACGCCGACCACGAGCAGAACTGCTCGACCAACGCGGTCCGCGCGGTCGGCTCCTCGCAGGTCGACCCCTACTCGGCGGTCGCCGCCGGCGTCGCCGCGCTCTACGGCCCGTTGCACGGCGGCGCCAACGAGGCCGTGCTGCGGATGCTCAAGCGCATCGGCACCAAGGAGAACATCCCGGACTTCATGCAGGGCGTGAAGGACGGCAACGAGCGCTTGATGGGCTTCGGCCACCGGGTCTACAAGAACTACGACCCGCGCGCCACGATCATCAAGAAGGCATGCGACGACGTCTTCGAGGTCACGGGCGTCAACCCGCTGCTCGACATCGCGCTCGAGGTCGAGAAGATCGCCCTCGAGGACGAGTACTTCGTCCAGCGCAAGCTCTACCCCAACGTGGACTTCTACTCGGGCCTGATCTACGAGGCCCTGGGACTCCCGATGGACATGTTCCCGGTCATGTTCGCCATCCCGCGCACCTCGGGCTGGATCGCCCAGTGGCTGGAGATGGTGCAGGACAAGGAGCAGAAGATCGCTCGGCCGCGCCAGATCTACACGGGCGACCGCACGCGCGACTACGTCGCGCTGGGGGACCGGAGCTAGGTCACAGAACTCGCGCATGTGGGGCGTAGCGTGTCGGTTGCATGACGCTACGTTCCTGTGCCGGTCATCGCGGCGTGGACGAGGTGGTCGCCCCGCTCGCCGCCGCGTAGGCTCCGCCGCCTCCATGGCGGCGACCTATCGCGTGATCCTCCGCCGGCGCGGGCGGACCGAGAAGACCTCGCACGACAGCGCGGAGGCGGCGCTCGACGCGCTCGAGCACGAGCTGCGCGTGGCGGTCACACGCCGGCAGCCGCGAGTGGAGCGCGTGCTCGGCCGCGAGTACGAGCCGGTGCAGCAGGTGGCGGTGCGCGGCGAGCTGCGTGGCCCTCGCGGGCTGCGCGCCGGCATCGACGTGCGCGGCGACGGCTCCGCCGAGGCGTTCACGGGCCGGGTACGGCGCGTTCCGATCCCCCAGGGCGAGCGAGAGGACGCCTGGGCGGCCCTGCGGCGCGTGGTGGCCGACGCCGCGTACTAGCGTGGTTCGCATGACGACGATCTCCGCAGCAGGCTCCGGCACCTTCAAGATCGGTGGCGACCTCGAAGTCACGCGCCTGGGCTACGGCGCCATGCGCATCACCGGCGACGGCATCTGGGGACCGCCGAAGGATCCCGACCAGTCGATCGCGGTGCTGAAGCGGCTCCCGGAGCTGGGCGTCGACTTCATCGACACCGCCGACTCCTACGGCCCCCACGTCTCTGAGGAGCTGATCCACACCGCGCTGCACCCCTACGAGGGCCTGCACGTGGCGACCAAGGCGGGCCTCACGCGTCAGGGCCCGCAGATCTGGCAGCCCGTCGGGCGGCCCGAGTACCTGCGCCAGCAGGCGCTGATGAGCGCGCGCCGGCTCGGGGTCGACACGATCGAGCTCTTCCAGCTGCACCGGATCGACGCCAAGGTCGACCGCGGCGAGCAGTTCGCCGAGCTCAAGGCGCTGCAGGACGACGGCATCGTGCGCCACCTCGGCCTCTCGGAGGTGTCGGTCGACGACATCAAGGCCGCGCAGGAGGTCTTCGCGGTCACCACCGTGCAGAACCTGTACAACCTGACCACGCGCCAGTCCGAGGACGTGCTGCAGTACTGCGAGGCCGAGGGCATCGGCTTCATCCCGTGGTTCCCGCTGGCGGCGGGCGAGCTGGCCAAGCCGGGGGGCGTGGTGGACGCGATCGCTCGCGCGCACGACGCGACCGCGGGGCAGGTGGCGCTGGCGTGGCTGCTGGCCAAGAGCCCGGTCGTGCTGCCGATCCCGGGCACCGGCTCGGTCGCGCACCTCGAGGAGAACGTCGCGGCGGCCGACCTGAGGCTGACCGACGCGGAGCTCGCGACGCTCGAGGGCGCGGCCTAGACGACCGTCTCAGAGGCGCCCATAGGCGCGCAGCGTCTTGAGCGCCTCGACGGTCACCATCCCGCGCCACTCCCAGGCGACGGCGGGGTTCCACGCGGCCCAGCTGAAGGTCCACCCGCCGTCGTCGCGCTGCTCCTCGGCGAGGTGGTCGAGCTCGCGCTCGATCAGCTCGTCGCCAAACAGCCGGCGTCCGGCGTGGTCGGGCCGCGGCGCGACCTCCAGCGCGCCGAGCGTCTCGCCCTCGATGCCCGACGCGACCTTCAGCACCCCGTCCTCCGGCACGCGCTCGGCGAGCACGTCCAGCGCGGCGCCGGCGCGGGCGCGGTCGCCGACGGCGTCCAGGAAGCTGATGGCGTACCGGAAGGTATAGGGGTCGCTCGGCGTCAGCGCGGGGATGGCGTCCCAGACGTAGGTGGTGGCCGGCGCGAGCCAGGGGTGGTCGAGGCCGAGCCGGTGGACGGCCGCCGCCAGCCCGGCGGTCATCAGCAGCGAGGACGCGGGATCGTCCTGCGGCGTCCACCACGGCGCGTGCGGCCAGCCCTTGGCCGTCGGCAGGACGAACGGCACGCCGCCGTCGGAGTTCGTGACGGTCTGCAACCAGTCGAGCGCCGGGGTGGTCAGGGCCGGGTCGGGCGGGTCGCCGAGCTCGGCGAGGACGTCGAGCGCGTAGAGCACCGCCGACGGCTGGCTCGCGGGTGTGCGCAGGTCAGGCTCGAGGAAGCCGACGCCGCCGTCTGGGTTGAAGTAGGCCTCGAGGGCGGCGAGGACGGGGCCGGCGGTGCTGCCGTCGTCGCCGAGCAGGTGGGCGATGCGACGGCGCTCGAGCAGGCGCCCGTGGGCGGCGACGAACTGCGCGGCGGCGGCGAGGTCGGTCATGCGACCAGCCTGCCGTACCGCGGGGCGTCGCGCTTGAACGCTTCGGCCGTGTCGCGGGCGGTCAGGCCGCGGCCGGCGTGGCGGCCGGCGCGAGCGCCTCGGGCCGCTCCCCGGCCGGGGTGGCGCCGGCGGCGAGCAGCGCGGTCGGCGCGAGGCCGGCGAGGCGGCGGCACTCGCGGGCGAGGTGGGCCTGGTCGGCGTAGCCGGCGTCGGCGGCAAGCCGCGCCAGCGGCACCGCAGGCGTCCGCTGCGCCTGGGCGAGGAAGCGCTGGAAGCGCTGCACGCGGGCCAGCGTGGCCGGGCCGTAGCCGACGGCCTGGTCGAAGCGGCGGCGCAGCTGGCGCTCGCTGAGGTGCGCGGCGCGGCGGGCGTCGCCGGCGCGGCCGCCGTACGTGAGGACCGCGGCGGCGCGGCGGACCTCGCGGTCGGCCGCTTCCGGCGGCGGCAGGCGGTCCGCGACGCCGCGCGCGAGCACGGCGATCCGGGCCTCGGTCGTGGGCGCGGCGGCGACCCGATCCTCGAGGCGCTGCCCGGCGCGGCCCCAGAGCTCGGTGAGCGGGAGGCCCAGATCGAGCAGCTCGGCGGCGGAGACCCCCAGCGCCGCGCCCGCGGCGCCCACGCGGAAGCGCAGCCCGACCCGCCGCTGTCCGGGCGTGGCGGGCGCGATCGTCGCCGTGGTCGCCGGCCCGGCGACGACCAGCCGCCCGCCGCCGAAGACGACGTCGACGCACGCATCCGGCAGCACCCGCACCTCGCCGTCGTGCGACGTCCACAGGCACGCGACGAACGGCCCGAGGCCCGGCGGCGCAGCGAACTCCCGGTACGAGGGCAGCACGCCCTCCATGATGGCGCGCGTCGCCGTCGACCTCCAGCGCGCCAGCAGCTCCGGCCTCACGACCAGCGCGACAGGTCGCCCACCGCCGGCGCCCGCTCGCACAGGACGGCGGCGCCCACCCGGGCGCCGAGGGCGCACGCCTCCTCGATCGAGCGGCCGGAGGCCAGGCCCGCGGTCAGCGCGGCCGCGAAGGCGTCCCCGCAGCCGAAGGCGTCGACCGGGTCGGACGGCGGCGAGGTCGCCTCCCACCGTCCGCAGCGGCCGTCGGCGGCACGCCAGCGACCCCCCTGCGCGCCCTCGGTCTCCACGACGTAGCGGGGACGGGTCGCCGACCGCAGCGCGTCGTCGATCGTCTCGTGCGGGTCGGTCGCGCTGCCCACCAGCGCGTCGACCGCGACGCCGGCCTCCAGCAGCGCCGCGCGTGCCCGCGGTGTTGACACCAGCACGCGGGCGGCACGCGCGGCACGGATCGCGCCGGCGTCGCCGGTCACCACGAGCGCGCCGTCGCACGGCGCCAGCGCGTCCCACGGCAGGTCGTCCTCGCTCCGCGGCTCCAGCGGCGGCCCGAGCACGGTGATCGTGCGCTCGCCGTCGTCGGTCAGGTGCGTGATGGTGCGCCGCTGCGTGCGACCGGCGTGGACGGCGGCACGCACCTCGAGCCCTGCGGCCTCCAGGCCGCGCACGGTCCACGCCGCACGGTGGTCCTCGCCCACCGCGCAGAAGAACGTGCACGCGCCGGTCAGCGAGCGCATCGCGTAGGCGGCCATCGCGCCGCCGCCGGCCGCGGCCTCGTGGGCAGAGCTGGCCTGGAGGATCTCGCCGGTGGCGGGCAGTCGCGGGGCGACGACGAAGTCGACCCACTCCACGTGCCCGACCACGGCGAGCGTCACAGGACGAGCGTCGCGCCGTGGTCGCGCAGCCAGCGCCGTGGTCGCTCGTAGCCCGGCATGAGCTGGTCCATGAGGCCCCAGAACCGCGGCGAGTGGTCCATCACGGCGAGGTGGCACGCCTCGTGGCGCACGACGTACTCGAGCACCGCGTCGGGCGCCAGCAGCAGCCGCCAGTTGAACGACATCGCGCCCGCCGACGAGCAGGACCCCCAGCGGGTGCGCTGGTCGCGGATCGTGAGCTTGGTGTAGGACTTGCCGAGCGCGGCGGCAGCGGCGTCCAGCCGCGGGGCGATCTCGGCGCGCGCCTGGCGCCGGTACCACCGCTCGATGGCGGGGCGCGCGTCGCCCTCCGGAACGAGCAGCACGTCGCCGCGCCGGTGCACGCGCGTGCGCCCGGGCTCGGCCCGCAGGAGGAGGTCGACGCCGAGGAACGGCACCGTCCCGTCGCGCGAGGCCACGCGCGCCCGCGCAACGGCGACCTCGGCGTGCCGCCGCGCGATCCAGCCGCGCAGCTCGACGACCGCCGCGGCGGCCTCGCGCGCCGCCGCCCGGCGCGGCAGCACGACCTCGACCGCCCCGTCCCGCGGGTCGACCCGCACCCGCACGCGCCGTGCCCGATCGGAGCGGCGGACGGTGTACTGAAACGGTGGAGCGGCCTCGGGCACGGCCGTGCAGGCTACGCGGACCGGCCGACGGCTCGGTCAGCCCTTGCGCTCGTCCAGCAGCCCGGCGAGGTTCCCCGCGGCCAGCTCGTCGCCGCGCTCGGCGCCCGACCGGAACGCCAGCTCGGCCTCGTCCACGCGCCCCTGGTCCCAGAGCAGCACGCCCAGGTTGTTGTAGGCGTCGTGATCGCCGTGGGCGACCGCGCTGCGGTAGAGCTGCTCGGCCTCGGCCGACTTCGGGTTCGCGTCGCTCAGGTGGTTGGCCAGCTGCGTCTCGGCCGTCCCGACGCCGCGCTCGACGCCCTCGCGCAGGACCGTCTCGGCCTCGTCGACCCGGTCGTCCAGCCGCAGCACCGACGCGAGGAAGACGTAGGCCTCGGTCGCCCCCGCGGCCAGCGCTTCGCGCAGCACGACCTCGGCCTCGTCCAGGCGATCCTCGTCCTGCAACAGCGCGCCGAGATCGACGAGCGCCTCGGCGTCGCCCGCGGCCGCGCCGTCGCGGAACCACTTCTCCGCCTCCTCGACCTCGCCGCTGTCGGCCAGCGCGTTGGCCAGCAGGCGATGCTCGGTCTCGCCGACGACGACCGTCGTGCGCCACAGCGCGATCGCCTCGGCCAGCCGGCCCTCGTCGTAGAGCAGCAGCCCGAGGTTGTGGCCCGCCGCCAGCTCGCCACGGTCGGCCGCCTCGCGGTAGCGCGCCTCCGCGCCTGCGACGTCGCTCTGGTCCCACAGCGCGTTGCCGAGCGGGATCAGCGCGTCGTTGTCGCCGGCCTCGACGGCCGCCCGCAGCACCGGCACCGCCTCGGCCGAACGGTCCAGCTCGATGAGCAGCTCGCCGAGGTAGTAGCCCGCCTCGGGCTCGTCGTGCTCCAATGCCTCGCGGTAGAGCCGCTCGGCATCGACATGCTCGCCGGCCTTCTGCGCCTGCCAGCCCTGCGCCAGATGGGCCTGCTGTCCTTGATCGGGCATCCCTTCACTACAGCAGGTCCGCCCCTGCCTGCAGGCCCCGCAGCGCGCGACCCACGCCCTCGCGAAGGCGATCCTCGGCCGCTGCCGCGCTCGGTCGCCAGCTGACCACCCCGAACAGCCCGACGGCCAGGACGTCGATCGTCCGCGAGTCAGCCGCCGTGCGAGTCGGGGGCGTCGTCGTCGGCGTCGCCGGCGCCGGACATGGCCCGGCGCACGGCAGGAACCCACCGGGCGAAGACCTCCGCGAGCAGCACCGCGAAGGCGATCCCCTCGGCGACGCGCACGGCGAGGCGCACCGGCGAGAACGTCGAGCTCAGATGCCAGAGCAGGAGCCCAAGGCCGATGACCAGTGCCACCGCCGGCAGCCCCCAGACGACGATGAGCACCGCTGGATCGGCCTCCGCCGTCTGCCACGCACGCTGAAGCTCTGGATCCTCCCTCAGCCCGAGATACACGCCAACGCGATGGCCGAGGCGGCGGATCATGCGCGCGCCTCACCCGTACGCCGTCCGCGCCAGAGTCGCCGGCCGTCGACCAGCAGCGAGACGACAAGGGCGACCGCACAGGCGATCCTGATCCCGATCGGCACGTCGAAGAAGAGCGGCGCGAGGAAGAGCTTCCATGCATGGCGCCCGATGACCGCAAGGGCGTGGTCGGACACTGAGCTCACCGGCCCCGCGGGCGCGTTGCGTGGAACCGGTTCAAGACGCCGAGCGCCAGGAGCGCTGCCGAGAGGGCAGATGAACACGATCCATCTCGATGCCTCATGAGAGAGTAGTTGCTCCGGTGACACCACGACGGGCGAGCCTACGGGCATGCCTTTGTGTCCGGAGTATGACATACGCCCATTGGGCGCACCGTTCCGGTGTTGCGTGCCGATCGCTGAGCCATATCACGCATGCTGGACAGCTCAGACCACCCTGGCCACACGGCCCGAGTAGGCATACGCGCAAGTTCGCGCGTACGTTGGCTGCGTCACATCCACCCAATTAGACGAAGCCTCGATCGCCGGGCGTCAAAGGCCAGCAGCACGACTTCTTCGGACACAGTCAATCCTGCAGCAATCGCCGGGCCCTTCACCGGCATCTTCGGACGTCCGGCCGGTGGCGACCCGTCTGGCGTAGCACTACTCGTGAGAATCCCAAAGCCCCTCTTCGACCATCCACGTGCGGATGCTCAGTAAATAACTGTGCCGGGGCCTTGAACGTAGACCGCGTTCGATCACCGGTTGTGCGTCGCGGTACATCTCAAGTTCAACGTACGCTTCGACCAGGACAGCTCCATGGTCAAGCGTCGGCAACGCGTCGTGCGCAGCGCGAAGACGTGGCAATGCGGCTGCTGCACCTTCTCGCCCGAACAAGATGCTGCCCCGGACGTGATCGAGCTCTGGTTCAAAATCGAACGTCGGAGATGCGAGCGCTTCGATGCGCTCACATACGCGCTCCGCCTCGTCCCAGCTTTGGATGTGGGCTAGCCCCAGCGCGGCCTGAGGAAGCGCACGTGGATCGTCCCAGGCGAGCTCCGCCGCCTTGAGGTACCACTGCCCGGCCTGGTCAAGCGAGCTATCGATGAGCGAGGCTCCGAGCGCAGCCGCCATATGGGGATCGGTGGGCCACCGCTGCACGGCGTCCCGGAGACACCGAACCGCTTCTTCAGCCCGTCCTTGGGCAAACAGTTCGTCTGCCTTCGCGAGAACTCGATCTTGCCTCTGCCGTCGGAGCATGGCCGCTCATGATGGCCGAAAAGGTCACCGACGATTCTCATCGCGGTGCCGACGAGACTGGCCTCCCTGTCGGTCGCGGCGCGCCCCTCGGATCCGGCCCCACCGCTCTAGTGATGACCGCCCACCGCTCAGCGACCCGGGCCGCACCCGCCCTACAGCACCCGCAGCGTCGCCAGCGACGTGTCCCGCGCCACGATCGACCCGCCGCTCGCGCGGGCCTGCTCGAGGTAGCGGACGGCGTCGGCGCCCACGCGGAAGCCTTCGAGGATCAGCGGGATGCCCGGTGGGTAGACCTCGACCTCCTCGGCGGCGACCTTGCCGATCGCGTCGCGCAGCGGCACCTCGCGGCCGATGGACTTGGCCAGGCGCTTGGCGTCGTGGGGGCGGATCACGGGCCGGTCGTCGATCCCTGCGAACGGGTTGCCGGGGCTCGGCGCGCGGGCGGTGCCCGGCAGCTGCCGGCCCTCCAGGATCTCGCTCAGCGCGGCGACGGTGGCGTCGACCGCCTCGTCGGCCAGCTGGAACGTGGTGATCAGCGTGATCGTCGAGACGCCGGCCTTCTCGATGACGATCCCGCGCTCCACGAGCGCCTCGGCGACCTGGTAGCCGGTCAGCGAGAACCGCGACAGCCCGAGCGTCGTCTTCACCAGGTCGGCGCCCGACACGTTGCGGCGCACCGCATCGAGCCACCGCGGGTCGTCGAGCAGGTCGGCGTGGGGCAGCGCGCGGCGCAGCGCGGCCTTGAACCGCTCGGTGCGCGCGATCGAGTCGCCGAGCAGGTCGGTCCCGCGCGCGGCCAGCGCCCGCACCGCCGCGTCGGCCGAGGCCAGCAGCCCGTAGGAGGGCGACGTCGTCACGTACTCGCGGTAGGCCTCCTCGAGGAGCTCGCTGTCGACGCGCCCCTCCCGCCAATGGATCAGCCCCGTCTGCTGCAGGCCGCCGGCCAGCTTGTGCGTGGACTGCACGCAGATGTCGGCGCCGCCGGCCATCGCCGAGCACGGCAGGTCCTCGTGGAAGTGCAGGTGCCCGCCCCAGGCCTCGTCCACGAACACCAGGCAGTCGTCGGAGCGCGCGTGCACCGCCGCGACGATGTCCTCCGTGTTGCCCGCCAGGCCCTCGTAGGTCGGCGACGTGTAGATGACGGCCAGCGCCTCGGGGTAGCGGTCCAGCGCGCTCACGACGTCGTCCACGCTCGGCGGCAGCAGCGCCTCGAACCGCGCGTCGTACGGCGCCGGCAGGAAGCGGAAGTCGAGGTCGAACGCCTTGATGGCGTTCATCATCGAGTGATGGATGTTGCGCGCGACGAGCACGAGCCCGTCCTGGCGCTCCATCGCCAGCATGCGCAGCACGACCCAGTTGGAGCCCGACGAGCCGTGCACCGAGAACATGGTGCGGTCGGCGCCCTGCGCCGCGGCGGCGAACCGCTCGGCCTCGCCGAAGACGCCGGTGTGGTCGACCAGCGTGCCGAAGAACCCGGCCGAGATCGACACGTCGGACGCGTAGAAGTCCTCGACCCGCTCCTGGCCCGGCAGGATCGACGGCGTGCACCAGCGGTGGTAGCGCCGGACGTCCTCGTTGAGGATGCGGACGATCGGCGACGCGGGGATCGGGTCCATGGGATCCGCCATGATGCCGACAGATGCCCCGTTCGATCGTCCGGCTCCCCCCGCAGGTGCAGCAGCCGTTCGAGGTCTTCCTCTCCGGTGTCCCGCAGAAGGCGGGCGAGGACTACGTCGTGGAGGGCCGGACGCTGGTCTTCGAGCGCGAGCTGCGCAAGGACAAGGTCAGCGGCTGGCGCTGGTTCCTCGGCGCCTGGGGCGTGGGCACCTACCGCCAGCACGACTCGGTCGACATCCGCTACGCGCTCGACGGCCGGCCGATGGTCGCCGAGGGCCTCGACATCGAGGCGCCGTCGGAGCAGGAGTCCTAGGAGACTGTGTCGCTCCCAGGAGCCCGGGTCCCTACCGGACCGCGGGTACGAGCCCCTGGGCGAGGCTTCCGCCTAGGACTTGGTCGCTGTGGCGACCAGGTAGTCCAGGCGCAGCGTGACCCCGCCGTCGCGCGACGCGCTCCGCTCGGTCACCAGGGCGGCCAAGGCCGCCAGCAGCTGCGACCAGCGCCCCTCCGCCTCCAGCCGCGGACGCTGCGCGACGACGTGGCCCGCGGTCCGCACCAGGAACGCCACCGCGCTGAGGCGATCCTCGAAGTCGAGCGCGACATGGTCGGTGTGCGCATCGCCGGCGGTCAGGCCGGCGCCGCCGAGCAGCTCGCCCACCGCAGCGGCATCGCCCCAGCGCGAGGGCGGCGCCGATCCGGTCACCGGCGGCAGGAACGGCGCCAGCGCGGCGCCCATGGCAGACATGAACCCCTCGGGCGTCCAGCCGGCGAGCACCACCCGCGCGCCGGGCGAGCACGCACGGGCCAGCTCGGCTGCGGCACGCGCCTGATCGGAGGCGTACATGATCCCGAAGACCGAGACGACCACCTCGAACGCGCCGTCCTCGACGGGCAGCGCCTCGGCGTCGCCCTCGCGCCACAGCACCCCGACGTCGAGCTCGATCGCCCGCTGCCGCGCCACGGCCAGCAGCGCCGGCTCGAGGTCGACGCCCACGACCGCGGCGCCGCGCGCGGCCGCCATGAGCGCGGCGTTGCCGGTCCCGCAGGCGACGTCCAGCACGCGGTCGCCGGGCGCGACGCGCGCGAGGTCGACGGTCCGCTGCGCCGCGGGCTTGAGCCGCTGACCCATCAGCGGGTACTCGCCGACCCCCCAGGTGGTGGCCATCGGCGCTCCGCCGCGCCTACGCGACCGCCGGCGGCCGGCGCGGCTCGCCGAGGCCGGTGCGCTCGGCGTCCCACGGACGCCAGAGCCGCAGCGCGCTGAGGATCGAGCGCGTGGCGGGCGAGCGGTTCAGCGTGCAGAAGTGGATGCCCGGCGCGCCCTGGGCGAGCAGGTCGGCGCACTGCATGGTCGCGTAGGACACGCCGAACTCGGCGACGGCCTCCGCGTCGTCCTTGCGCGCGTCGAGCTCGGCGAGCACGTGCTCGGGCATCGTCGCGCCGCACATCGTCGTGATGCGCGAGATCTGCCCGTAGCCGGTGATCGGCATCACGCCGGGGATGATCGGCACGGTGACGCCGATCGCGCGGGCGCGCTCGACGAAGTCGAAGTACAACGCGTTGTCGAAGAACAACTGCGTGATGAGGAAGTCGACGCCGGCGTCGACCTTCTCCTTGAGGTAGCGCAGGTCGTCTTCGGGCGACGTCGCGTGGATGTGCGTCTCGGGGAAGCAGGCCGCGGCGATCGAGAAGTCATAGTCGTCGCGCAGCAGCGCCACGAGCTGATGGGAGTACTCCAGGCCGCCGTCGGACGCCACCCACTCGTTCTCGCCCCGCGGCGGGTCGCCGCGCAGCGCGAGCACGTTGTCGATGCCGGCCTCGCGGATCTCCTCCAGCGTGGCGCGCAGCTCCTCGGTGGTCGCGCCGACGCACGTGAAATGCGCCATCGCCTCCAGGCCGAGCTCGTGCTTGATGTGGCGGACGGTCTCGACCGTCTTCTCGCGCGTCGTGCCGCCCGCGCCGTAGGTGACCGAGACGAACGAGGGCGCCAGCGGCGCGAGCTCCTGGAGCGCGCGCTCGAAGTTCTCTTCGCCCTGCGGGGTCTTGGGCGGGAAGAACTCGAAGGAGAAGCTCGGGTCCTGGCCGGCCAGCAGCTGATCGATGCGCATCGCCCGACAAACCCTAACACGGTCGTGTCAAGGTTTGGGGATCATGCTCCCTTGCAGGGACTTCAGGCGGCGAACGCCCAGCGCTCGGGCGTGCCGTCGATGCGCTGCACGCGCCCGGTCAGCTCGAGGTGGCGCAGGTAGGCCAGCGTCTCCGACAGCCACCAGTTCGCGTTCTGCGGCGTGATCGCCTCGCCGTAGATGCGCGGGATGGCGTCGTAGGCGGTGAGCCCGCCGTCGCTGCGGATGACCTCCTCGACCTTGCCCAGGCGCTCGCGAACGAGCAGGCGGTTGGCGTCGATGTGGGCCTGGACGTCGGTGAACGTGCGGCCGTGGCCGGCGAGGCAGAGGCGCGCGTCGAGCTCCTGCACAAGGTCGAGCGAGTGCAGGAACTCGCCGGCCGGGTCGGGCGAGTAGCCGTAGTCGTAGTACAGGGAGACGCGGCCCAAGAGGTGGTCGCCGGAGATCAGGATCCGGCGGTCCTCCTGATAGAGGCAGACGTGCGACGGCGCGTGGCCGGGGGTCTCGTAGACGTTCCAGGTCCCGAGGTCGGTGTGGACCTCGACGCCGGGGACCAACGCGCGGTCGGGCTCGACGATCCCGGCGATGCCGTAGTTGCGGCCGCGCTGGGCCTCGCTGTAGCGGCGCAGCGGCTCGTTGGGGACGCCGCTCTGACGGGCGACCTCGATGCGGCGGTCGAACGCCGCCTCCGGGTCGCGCGCCGCCGTCAGCATGTGGTTGTGGTTGGGGTGCATCCACAGCTCGCACCCGGTGCGCTCCACGATCGTGGCGGCCTGCCCGTAGTGGTCGGAGTGCGCGTGGGTGCAGATCAGCAGCCGCACGTGGTCGAGCTTGAGGTTGACCTGGGCCAGCGCGCGCTCGAGGTGGCCGAGCGAGCCCGGCTCGTGCATGCCGGTATCGATCAGCACGATGCCGTCGCCG
>NZ_DATHDY010000102.1:0-41032 GCF_035318805.1 Baekduia sp. | reverse complement strand
TCGTCACATTCCGCGGCGAGAGAATGGTCCGGATCGAGTACTTCGCCTCGTGGCCGGAAGCGCTTGAAGCTGCCGGAGTTGGCTGAGCGCCGAGTTGGTGAGTGGCGGCCCGGCGTGGTCGTAGGCGCCGGGCAATGCGTCTGTCCGGCGCCCGCTACCGCTGCTCGTCCATTGCGGCAGCGACCTTGCGGCTTGATCGCGCTCCTGCTTCTGCCTCATTGCGGCAGCGACGGTGCTCGGGCTCGCGTCGATCGGGAGTTCGCACGCGCCGACATGGTGCCTATGCACCGGGCTCCACGGGTCCGGCCAACTGGCGCTTCCGTTGGTCGTCCCCGAGCGACAACCTTCGGGGAGCGTTCCGGGACGCCCACATCCGGTGGAAGAGCGGCAGCGGTGTCCCGTAAGGCGATCCCCTAACGGCCACGAGATCCTTGGGTGGCCCGAGCCCGCGCCGATCCGAGGTCGGGTATTCAGCGCCTGGTCTCGTACCTGGTCAGGAGCACGCCGTCGGGAAACGTCCGGGTCTCCACCAGGTTCAGGTTCACCCAGTTGTCCAGGGCCGTGAAGAACGGCGTGCCGCCGCCCACCAGGACCGGGTGGGTGACGATCGCGTACTCGTCGATCAGCCCGGCCCGCATGGCCGCCGCGGCGAGGGTGGCACCGGCGATGTCCATGGGACCGCCATCCTCAGTCTTGAGCCGGGCGATCTCTGGAACAGCGTCGTCTGTGACCAGTCGGGCGTTCCAGTCGACCGCGCTGGTCGCCGAGGAAAACACCACCTTCGGCATGTCCCGCCAGCGGCGGGCGAACTCGATCTGCGCCGGTGTGGCGCCAGGCTGCCGGTCGGCGGTCGGCCAGTGGGAGCTCATCGTCTCCCACAGTTTGCGCCCATACAGCGCCAGGCCCGTCGCCGCCACCCGGTCGGACCACCACTGGAACAGCTCATCGCACGGCACGCTCCAGCCGAGGTCGTCGCCGGGGGCGGCGATGTAACCGTCCAGGGTCAGGTTCATGCCAAAGGTCAGTTTCCGCATAGCGTCAGCCTTTCGTGAGTCGGTATCTCGGCGTACAGACCAGCAGAGCGCGGAAAAATCATCGGTCAGGCCACACCGAGGGCCGGTTGCGTCGGGATCTACCCCAACGACGCGGCGCTGCTCCGCCTCGCCGGCATGGTGCTGCTCGAGCAACACGAGGAATGGTCGGTCGGCCGCCGGTACCTCTCGGAGACCTCGATGCGCTTGGTCCTGACGCGGACCGCGACCACTCCGGAGACGGTGCCGGTGCAGCTCGCCGCCTGACGACCCGCGCGTGCTCGGACCACGAACCGCTCACGGATCACGAAACCGAGCTACACCACCAAACGCGACTTGACTGAGGCTGCCAGGGTCGTGCGCCGGTCAGCACGCCAGAATGTGATGGTGGCCGACAGCCTGCTTGATCAGATCGAACGCGATGCGCTCGATGAGAACGCCTCCGTAGCGACCGCGCTGCGCAAGTGCGTAGCGCTGGGCGGGCGCAGCGGCTCCGAGACCTTGCGCGATTGGGCAGCGCGCGAGCTGGACGGCTACGAGGGCGGTGACCCCCTGCCTGACTACCGCGTTGTTGCTGCGGTCATCCAGCTCGACGGCATGGCCGGCAACAACTGGGTCACCGGCCAGACGGTTCTGCGGGTGGCGCTGGGCGGACCCACCGGCGAAGTCCGCCGCTGGATCGGTGCGGTCGAGTCGCGACCCATGCCGGCCCGATCTTGGAAACAGGTTTGGAAACGACCGACCGCAGCAGAGCGCAGCAGGCCAGTGTGAGACGAACTCGGAATCCGCTTCGTTCCGGGCTTGAGCGGCAGAACGCAGCGGAGCGCAGCCGTTTGCCCTCCCTTCACACGCGAGAGGTCGCAGGTTCGAAACCCGCCGCGCCCATCCTGGAAGGCCCTGCTTGGCGGGGCCTTCCGTCGTTCAGGGTCCGGCGCCGAGAACAGCAAATCCCCTGCTTTGGCCGAAACTCGGGTCATGCGAGAGGCGTATCGGCGATCCCGGCCCTCGCCCGAGCGAGCAGCTCACGCCGGCGTACTCGCGAACCTCGAGCAACCTGTCGAGCCGCCAACGGCTCGGGTGATCGGCCATCGGGCCAGAGCCATCGGTCATCGCAATCACCGAGGTCGGCCGTCGCCGCGACCGTCTCGCCGTGCAACGGCGCCCGCATCTGCGTCCTCTCCCGCGTCCGCGTCGCGCGCGGGCCGGCGCGATCGGCCTGGCCGGAGCGGTGGCGTCGCTGGCGGGGTCGTCCCCGGTCCACGCTGCCCCGATCGTCCAGGCGCCGGCGCTGCTGAGTGCGCACGCGCAGCCGATCTCGTCGCGCGATCGCGTGTACACCGCCGACCAGACCTCCAATACGGTGTCGGTGATCGACCCCTCCACCAACCGGGTGCTGGGGACGAAGGCACTCGGCCAGCCGCGGCTGGACCAGGTCCTCGGACCGCTGGACCGCAGCCAGGTCAACGTGCACGGGTTGGGTTTCTCGCCGAACGGCCGGCTGCTGGACGTCATCAGCATCACGTCCGGCGCGGCGCAACTGGTCCGCACCGCTGATAACCGCCTCGCGCGCGCGACCAGTTACGTCGGCCGCGCCCCGCACGAGGGCTTCGTGTCCCGCGACGGCCGGACGCTGTGGGTCGCCGTACGCGGGGAGTCCCACGTGTCGGTCCTGAGCGTCCGGACTGGGCGCCTCCTCGCGAGGATCCCCACCGCCGACGGCCCGTCGAAGGTCGTGTTCAGCCCCGGCGGCCGGTTGGCCTATGTCAACCACGTCCGCGCCTCCGAGGTCACGGTCATCCGCGTGCGAGACCGCCGAGTCATCCACCGCATCCGCGGAGTCGCTCCCCGGTCCTCCGATGAGGCGATCTCACCCGATGGGCGGGAGCTGTGGCTCGGTCATCCGTTCGACGGCAAGACCTCGGTCGTCGACGCGCGCCGCTTCCGGACAATGGCGGTGCTGAGCACCGGGCCACGCACCAACCACCCCAACTTTGTCTCCAAGCCCGACGGCCTGTACGCCTACGTGACGGTCGGGGGCCTGAACCAGACGCTGGTCTACCGCCGCGGCGGCGCTCATCCCCGACTCGTCAAGCGCATCCACAACAGCGGCACGGCGCCGCACGGCATCTGGCCGAGCCCGGACAACTCGCGGATCTACATCGCACTGCAGAAGTCCGACGGCGTCGACGTCATCGACACCGCGACCGACACGATCATCGCCACGCTGCACGTCGGCCAGGACCCGCAGGCGCTCGTGTACGTCGCCGGGGCCGTGCCGCATGGAGACGGGCGCAGTGGGCTGGGTCGCCAAGGGCTGCATCACCGCGTCCAGACGTTCGACGTACCGATCCGCGGCGCCGTCGGGGCGGCGACGGTCACCGTGCGGGCGGGCGACGGCCTCGACCTCCTGGACTTCGCCGCGCGAGGCCTGCCGCCCCGCGGCGACTTCACGGCCTACGGCGTGCGGGCCGACGGCTCGGCGGCGCCACTGCGCCAGATCAAGGCCGACGGCTCCGGCGGCGTCGACGAGGCTCTCGTCTTTACCGACTTCTTCGGCACCTACCGCCGAGTCGCGCTGCTTCCGCGCTCGGCGCAGACACCCGCCCAGACCGTCCGGGCCTGGGTGCTCGCCGTTCGAGGCTGGCTCTGCCGGCTGGACGGGCAGCACCTCCCATGAACTCGCCGATCCGCGACTCCGCGTCGGCCCGCAGCGGCTAGGGCCGACGCGAGGCTGCGATGACCACGTCGTCATCGTCGGACGGATAGCGGCCGCAGCGTCCATGGAGGCATCTCCTGCTGGTTGTCGCTTGACCCACATCGCCTTCGCGCTCGGTCGCACTCTGTCGCGGTCGAGCTGCTCGGCCGCCGCGAGGAGCGACTGCACCTCGTCGGCTTCGAGGAACGGCCGTCGAGGCCGGACCGCCTTGAGCCGCCGGCGACGACCTCGGGCCGGGTTCGCCCTCAGGATCTCGTGGTCGACCGCGACGTCGAGGATGGCGGAGGCCGAGCGTCTTGGCGCGAGCCGGTTGATGCCGCACTCCACGGCCTGGCGCTTCTTGTCGCCTGCCCTCGTCTCCGACGGAAGTCACTGGACTCCAGGCCCCTCACGGCCGGTTCGTATCGGGTGCCGCGCTTCTGAGAAAGTAGCGGCACGAGCGTGAGCGCGAACCTTCCTACGTATCGTGCTGTCGGCGCACCATCTCGGTGATCCAGATGGGTGCGAACGGAGACGTGCAGTTCGGGGGAGTCGGGTAGTCCTTGAGCACCTCCAGGCGCTCACCGATGTCGATTGCACGGGCGCGATGCTCGGCGTGCTCGATCCCGATCTGAGCCAGGCAGTGATTCATCGCCCACTGCAGGCGATCCGGGGCGTCTCTCATCGCCGCCTCGATGACGTCGAGCAGTCCTGCAAGGTCGAGGCCCTCGGGCTTCTTCGCCACGCGTTCGGTGGTCAGCGCCCAGCCGGCACTCGCGACCACTGGATCCGGATCGGCGGACCAGGCCATGCGCAGCTCTTCGGAGTGCGGGTCCTTCTTCACCACGTAGTTCACCAGCCAGTCGTGCACCTTGGGGGTGCGCGCCTCGCGCAACATGACGTCCAACTCGTCACGCTCGAACGCCTTCGGGCGGCAGATCAGGATCGCCAGCAGTCTCGCCGCGGTGTCATCCGTCTCCCAGAGCTGGCGCGCGAGTTCCTGCTGCGTCTTCAGCCGCTTCGCGAGCGCGCGCAGCTTGCTGAGGTTCACACCGTGATCGTCACCGTGTTTCTCGTTCACCGCGCGTGTCTTCGGGTCCTCGAGCGCGGCCAGCTCGGTCATCACCTCGACCAACGTCGTCTCGGCCACCTTCAGCCTCCTGTCCATAGCGTGTGGGATTCAGCCTATGCGCTTGCTGATCACCTGCTTGACCGTGCTTTCCTCGTAGGGGGCCTTCCGTCGTCAGGAGCTCCGGTGCCGAGAACGGCGAATCCCCTGCCTTGCCCGAAACGACGCGCCGCACCTCGGCTCCGACGACTCCTCCTACGTCAACGACCTCGAACGCCGGGATCGGTCGCCGCCAGGACCGCTTGGATGGCCGAGGCGACCCGGTCGGCGACCACCTCCGGGCTGCTGGCATCGAGCTTGCCGTCGAGGTGCAGGAACGCCAGCCCGTGGACCAGCGCCCAGACGGCTGTGGCCAGTGCGTCGGCGTCGGCCTGGGGGAACGCTCGCTCGACGATCCCCCGCACGTAGAGCGAGACCGCGGCGGTGGCGACGACGCGCTCGTCGTTGTCGCGGTCGCACGGCTCGCCGAACATGATCCGGAACAGGGCGGGCCGCTCGAGGGCGAACCGCACGTAGGCGACGGCGACCCCCGCGAGCTGCTCGGCCGTCGCGGGCGCAGGGTGCACCGCCGCCAGGCGTCCAGCCAGCTCCTGGTAACCGACCGCCGCGACCGCTGAGACGAGCGCCTCGCGGTCCGCGTAGTGGCGATAGGGCGCGGCCGGCGACACGCCGGCACGGCGCGCCACCGCGCGCAGCGACAGCGCCGTCTCGCCGCCCTCTTCGAGCAGCTCCTTGGCCGCGCGGAGCAATGCCGCCCGGAGATCTCCGTGGTGGTAGGTCGCCTTCGCCGTGGACATCGCTCACATAGATGTTGACAGCGTTCACTCCGTGCGTCTAATGTGAGCACCGTTAACTTCGTAAGCGAGTGTGAGGCGGGTGCTCTTGACGTCGACCGAGCTGTTCTCCCCATTGGTGCTGCCATCGGGGGGCGCCCTGCACAACCGGATCGCCAAGGCGGCGATGGAGGAAGGCATGGCCGGGAGCTCTCAACTCCCCGCCGAGCGACTGATCTCGCTCTACCGCCGCTGGGGCGCCGGCGGCGCGGGCCTGCTGATCACCGGCAACGTCATGGTGCACGCCGAGGCGTTGACCGGGCCGCGCGGGGTCGTGCTCGACGAGCACGCGCCGCTCGAACAGTTCTCCCGCTGGGCGCAGGCCGGGAAGGCGGACGGCGCCGCGATTTGGATGCAGATCAGCCACCCCGGCCGGCAGGTGCAGGCCGCGATGCCGGGGGTGGTGTGGGGGCCATCGGCGGTAGCGGTCGACCTGGGAAGGCACAGCAAGCGGTTCGGCCGGCCGGTGGCGATGACTGAGGAGCAGATCCGCGCGACCGTGGAGCGGTTCGCAACGACCGCGCAGCTGGCCGAGCAGGCGGGGTTCGACGGTGTCGAGGTCCACGCCGCGCACGGCTACCTGCTCTCGCAGTTCCTCTCGCCGCTGGTGAACAACCGCAGCGATGAGTGGGGCGGATCGTTGGAGAATCGCGCACGGCTCCTGCTCGACGTCGTCCGCGCGATCCGCACGGTCGTCTCGTCATCGTTCGCCGTCGCGGTCAAGCTCAACTCCGCCGACTTCCAGCGCGGCGGGTTCGACGTCGACGACGCGGCGCGCGTGATCGCGATGCTCGACCCGCTCGACGTCGACCTCGTCGAGCTCTCCGGCGGCAGCTACGAGAGCCCGGCGATGGCCGGCCGCCCCACGGACGGTCGCAGCGCGGCGCGCGAGGCGTACTTCCTGGAGCTCGCCGGCGACCTGGCCAGGACGAGCCCGTTGCCGCTGATGCTGACCGGCGGGATCGTCCGCCGCGAGACCGCCGAGGCGGTGCTCGCGAGCGGCGTCGCGCTTGTCGGCATGGGCACCGCGATCGCGGCGACGCCGGATCTTGCGAACCGCTGGCGGAACGGGCTCGAGGCAGCCGTGCGGCTGAAGCCGGTCACCTGGTCGGACAAGACGCTGGCCTCAGCGGCATCCATGGCGCTCGTCCGCCACCAGATGCGCCGCATCACGCGGGGCAAGAACCCCACCGGCAGAACCCACCCGGTCCACGCCCTGGTGTGCGACCAGCGCGCGCAACGGCGTGCGCTGCGCCGCTACCGCGAGTGGCTGCAGAAGCGCCCGCACCTCGATCACAGGCTCCCGACCTCGGAGACACGGCGATGAATCCCAGATCTGTCCGCACGTCCGCGTCGCCATCATCGGCAAGCGAGCGCTGACCAGGCGGCCTCAGCCCTTCCGCCCGGCCAAGCCCCACGGACCAGGAGGGCGATCATGAACGCCTCCTTGTGCGGCGCCGTCCCGCACAGGGAGTCCCGATCGGCTCGTTCGATCCTGGCTTGCGGTTCCATCAGGTCGTGATAGATTCATAACTATTATGAATGCGCAAGGATCGAATCGCGAGGAGCCACCGATGGCTGCCAGCTCCCAGCTCAGTCGCAAGAGCCGCATCAACGTCCTGCGGATCTGCTCGATGACCCTCTTCATGGTCGGGCTTGACATCACCGCCGTGAACGTCGCCCTGCCGTCGATCGGCGAGCAGATGGACGCAAGCCTCTCCTGGTTGCAGTGGACCGTCAGCGCCTACACCGTCGTCATGGCCAGCCTGTTGCTGTTCTCCGGCTCGATGGCCGACCGGCTGGGGCGCAGGCGGACGCTCGTCCTCGGCCTCAGCGTGTTCTCGGTGGCATCGCTGCTGTGCAGCCTTGCGCCAACCGTCGAGCTCCTTGTCGTCTTCCGAGTCCTTCAGGGCGTCGGCGCCTCGATGCTCAATCCAGTCGCCATGTCGATCATCACCAACACCTTCACCGACTCGCGCGAGCGAGCTCAAGCAGTCGGAGTCTGGGGGGCCGTCTTCGGGGCTTCGATGGCGCTCGGGCCCGTCCTCGGCGGCGCGCTCGTCTCCTCGGTCGGCTGGCAGTGGATCTTCCTGATGAACATCCCACTCGGCCTGGCCGCCATCATGCTGACCCTCCGCTTCGTTCCTGAGTCCAAGGCACCGAAGCCGCGTCGGTTCGACCCGGTCGGCCAGGTTCTGGTCATCGTCCTTCTCGCCTCGGTCACCTACGGGATCATCGAGGCGCCAAACGCCGGCTGGACCTCGTCGATGATCCTGGTGGCCCTCGGCGCCGCCGCCATCGCACTGCTGGGCCTGCTGCGCTACGAGCCGCGCCGGAAGGAGCCGCTCATCGACCTCCGCTTCTTCCGCTCGATCCCGTTCTCGTCCTCGATCGCGCTCTCGGTGGCCGCCTTCGCCTCCTTCGGCGGCTTCCTCTTCCTCAACACGCTCTACCTGCAGGACGCACGCGGACTGTCCCCGGTCGAGGCCGGCATCACCATCGTGCCCATCGCCCTGATGACGGTCATCCTGTCGCCGATCTCGGGTCGCATGGTCGGCCGCAGCGGGCCGCGCAAGCCGCTCGTCATCGCCGGCATCGCCTTGTTGGTGTCCTGTTCCATGCTCGTCGACATCGGACCAGACACCCCGTTCGCCTGGCTCATCGCCGCCTACGTGCTCTTCGGAATCGGCTTCGGCTTCGTCAACGCGCCCATCACCAACGCTGCCGTATCCGGCATGCCCCGCGAGCAGGCCGGCGTCGCTGCGGCCATCGCCACCACATCACGACAGTTCGGCCAGGCCATCGGCGTGGCGATCGTCGGCGCGATCGTGGCCTCCAGCGCCGCGGGTTCCAACGGCGCCGGACTCTCGTCGGCCACCCATCCCGCGTGGTGGACCCTTACGACCTCGGGCGCGATCGTGCTCGTACTCGGGCTGCTGGCGACGGGCAGCCGGGCCACCAAGTCGGCACGGCGCACTGCGGTCGAGCTCAATCCCGAGGCCCTCGCCGCTTAGGCTGGAGGCGACATGACCGAGGACCGCAAGGACAACGGCTCGCGCCAAGACACGGCGTCAGACCTCTCACGCGAGGTCTGGACGCTGATGTCTGATCTGGTCCTCGACCACCAGCGGCGGCGGCAGGTTGCTGAAGCTGTCGGGCTGAGCTTCTCGCGCACACGAGCGGTGCGGCGCGTTGCCGACCAGCCGATGTCGATGGGCGAGCTGGCCGCGGCCCTCGAAATCGACCGTCCCAACGCCACGGTGCTGGTTGATGACCTCGAGCGGCAGGGGCTCGTTCGCCGGCAGCCTCATCCGACGGACCGGCGAGCCAAGATGGTCGAGGCCACACGCAAGGGCAAGAACCTCGCCAAGCGCGCCAACGAGATTCTCGGCACACCACCCGAGGCCCTCAGCGCGCTCGGCGCAGACGATCTCAACGCTCTCCGGCGCGTGCTTACGAGGATCGCGCCGCAGAAATAGACCGCGACAGGGGACCAGCGCCGGCAACCGCGAGCCAGCAACGAACACGCTGATCCCGGAGGCCGACGGGCCGGTCTTGATCTCGATCAGCTTGCCGCCTACCGCGTGCACGCCGACGACCGAGGCCCAGCCCGCGATGCGCGACTGGATCTTGCTCACCGGCTCGACCCGGTAAGCGCCGGCCCTGGGCACGCTCGCACCCCGCTCGCGGGCACTGCGGCCAGCGGCAACAGGTCCCGGGGACAGGTCAACGAGCCGGGTGCGGCTCCCACACTTGGGCGCTGTTCAGCCTGCGCTGCGTGCCGCACCGGCGCCGCGCCACACTGCGGGCGAGCCCTGACCGGCCCGTCCGGAAAAGGGAGGACCAAGTCGATGAGGTTGAGTCTGAAGCGCCTTGCGCCGGTGACGGTGGTGACGGTGGTGGCCGCGGCCGGCGTTCTCATCCCGGCGGCCGGCGCGAGCGGCGCCCCCGCCCTGGTGCCCGTTCCGAGCCTTCCGGCCTTCTCGTGGCCGGCCGCTGGCTTCGGCGGGTTGACACCACAGGTGGCCATCGGACCGACCGTCGTCGGAGACGTCTTCAACGGCGGGACTGCAGTCGTGGTGTCCAGCGACCCCCCGGTCGGCAGCGGCAACGTCATCGGCTCGCCGTAAGCGGCGCGGCCACGGAGAGATGTGATGTGCACTCGAACGCCTGCCGCGATCGTCTCCCAGCGCCTGGTCGCCCCCTCGTCCTGATCGCGGACGTAGCGCCGCCGAGGCGAAGGCCGCCCGGCGGTCGCCGATTGGTGGACCACGTGACCCAACCCCCGGGGACCGAAGGCGAGGTGCGGCGCCGTGCTCGCGGTCCCGCCCGACGACGCGCTACCGCTTCTTGCCGCCCAGCGTCACCTTGAGCTTCTGGGTCACGCGCTTGCCGCTCGGCGTCACGCTGGTGATCGCGAGGGTGGCCTTGGTGCGCTTGCGCAGGAGCCTGCGACCGGCGCTGGTCAGTTTCGTCTTGACCTTCTTCTTCTGACCGGCGGGAATCGCGACGAGCCCGCTCGTGGCGATCGTGGTCTGCTTCGCCTTCGCCGCCCGATGGCCGTCCGGGGGACGAGCGCGGAGATCTTGTACGACAGCGCGCAGTTGACCAGGCCCTTGCACGGGATCTCCGTGGTGACCGTGGTCGTGGTCGCCGTGGGGTGCAGCGCGATGCCCGCGAACGACCGAACCCGCTCGATCAACGACCTGGGGCAGCCCGCGCGGGATTGGGACGAGTACGTCTGGGCGAACGTCACGAAGCCGAGCTTGGTCGCGCTCCTGCCGGCCTTGTCGGTCACCGTGACCGTGATGCGCACCCCGTCGCGCACGTAGTCGCCGACCTTCAGCTTGGAGGACGCGAGGAGCTTGACCTCGGCCGCCGCCAGCTGCCGGTTCCAGTTGAACGTGATGGCCGGCGCGGGATTGGAGCCGTCGTAGAGGACCGTCCTCGGAGCGGTCTTGAAGTAGTCCTCGACGTACGTCGACCCGCCGAGCAGGGCGCCAAAGATGACCCCGATGGGAAGCTCCTGGGACTCGAACCGGTAGCGGACGATCGGCCCGTCGGGCGTCTTGGAGCCGCCGGCGTCGAGCGCGACGCGCAGTCCCGTGCACGAAGTGGCCGGACTCGGCTGCAGGGCGGCACGGATCACCATGGGCAGCACGGCCCCCGTCGGCGCCGAGTCCGCGGGCACCGACGAACCCACACCGTTGGTCGCCGTCACCCGCACGCGCATCGCCGACCCGGCGTCGTCGCGCGCCAGGCGGTAGGTCGGAGCGGTCGCGCCCGCGACGGGCGAGCAGTTCGTCGCGTCGGTCACCGAGCAGTCCAACCACTGGTACGCGAACGAGGTCGGCGCGCCTGACCACGTCCCGGTGGAGGCGGTGACGACCTCGTCCTGGCGGACCTCGCCGCTGATCGTCGGCACCGCCGTGATCGTGGGCGGACCCGGGGCCACGACGCCGCTGGTCGCCGACGCGGTGTCTGTCTCTCCGCCCGGTGCGGTGGCGGTCACGTCGACCCGCAGCGTCGCCCCCTCGTCACCCGCCCTCGCCGTGTAGCGGTCCGCCGTCGCCCCGGCGATCGTCGCGCAGGCCGCACCGGAGCACCGCAGCCACTGGAACGAGCGCGCGTCGGTGGCGTAGTCGAACGAGCCGCCGGTGGCGACGAGCTCGCCGCCGACCCTCGCCGTGCCGCCGATGGTGGGCGCGACGGTGCTGATCGGCACGGCCTGGATCGTGCAGCCCGCAGGCAGCGTGCCGGACGCACGCTGGCCGAGCGGCCACGTGCCGGCGTCGTAGAAGCACAGCCACTCCGTCTCGGTCACGGGCGCCTTCCAGCCGCCTGCCGGCTTGGCCAGGTCGGCCGCCGCGGCGACCCCGCCGTGGGAGTCTTCGTCAAGGCTCAGGCGCGCCGGCAGCGACGAGGCCGGGTCGCGCAGCACGACCACGCCGGAGTTCCCGACGGGGTCGTTGACCGCGAACCACGTCCCGTCCCAGTCGATCGTCGAGCACCCCGAGCACGGCTGGCGGGTCATGGGCGGCGCCGTGCCCGCCGCGCTCGGGTGCAGGATCTGGCTGAACGACGCCGGCAGATGGGGCACGTACGCGCGCAGGTTGGTCGACGTGTAGTCCATGGAGGCGGCAGAGAAGCCGAAGCGCCGCTCCACCCGGACCCTGCTGGCGCTAGCCCCGACGTCGAAGAACGTGTAGCGCGTCCGCACGGGCACCGGGCCCGTGTCGCTGGTGCAGATGTCGGGGCGCGTCGAGGCGATCTCGACCGAGCGACGCCCCCGCGGCGTCCAGGTTCCCGCCGACCCGTCGCCGACCGGTGAGGGCGCGCCCACCGACGCGGCCGCGCCCCACTGATCCGGAGGATCGCCCGGCGGGCCGCATCCGCCAACGCCTCCGTTGGACACCAGGTTCGCGCCCAACGCCCCGTTGGTCCCGCTCCAGCGCACCGAGTCGAGCCGCTCGACGTTCCCGATGGGACTACGGTGCCGACCATGAAGCTCTCAAACGCCGCGGGGCTCACGGTCGCGCTTGCGGCCGTCGGCACGCCTGCTGCGGCCTCCGCCGCCCAGCGCCACTACATCGCCCGCGGCGTCGCGGACGTCAGCCTCAACGTCTCGCCGTGGGCGAAGAGGAACGCCGTGGAGGGAGCGTGCACGGGCGTTGGCCCATCCCGGCGTGACATCATCAAGCGCAAGCTCTACGCGTCCTATCGCTGCACGGTCAAGAGCAGCAACGGCGGCGAGTCCCGCGGCGTCGTGCTCGTCAACACCACGGGCCCCGAGTCGGTGCGCGTGGCAAAGGTGGAGAGCGGGCAGCTGTCGGGTGACGTGCCCATCGGCGCGATCCCGGCCGGACGCCCGCGTCTGCGCAGCATCGATCTCACCACCCTGGTGGGGCAATCGGCCTGGGCCCGCGGCAAGCAGCTCTTCGGCGTCCTCTGCTATGGCGTCGGGTCCTACCGCGACACCGAGAACGCCATGCTCTTCGCCGACTTCGTCTGCAAGGTCCGGGTGCTCTCCGAGGAGCCATCGATCCTGCTCGTGCAGGCGACCGGGCGCACCTCGGTGCGAGTGGTGCGGACGCTGGCCTGACGCTCGTCATCAGGCGACTGGACGCGGCCAACGTCGCGCATCAGCTGTCCCGTCGTCCAGCCGATTTCCATTGGCCACGTATATAGGTTCGTGATGCAAGACAGACAGGAGACGAACCATGGCCACCACCCCAGCAGCAGCGGTTCCGGAGTACCCGATGGAGAGGGCGTCCGGATGCCCGTTCGACCCGCCGCCGGCACTGCGCGCGCTCGCCCCGGCCTCGCGGATCCGGCTCTGGGACGGCAGCACCCCGTGGCTGATCACGCGGCATGCGGATGTGCGCGCGCTCCTCGCCGATCCGCGGGTCAGCGCCGACGCCCGGCGTGCGGGGTATCCGCACGCCAGCGCGGCCGCACAGGCCCGCCGGACGCGGGGGTCCAGCTTCATCAACATGGACGATCCCGACCACGCCCGGCTCCGGCGGATGGTGACGGGGACGTTCACGATCCGGCGGGTCGACGCGCTGCGCCCGGCGATCCAGCGGATCGTGGACGAGCGCATCGACGCGCTGCTGGCCGGCCCGCGGCCGGTCGACCTGGTCGCGGCGTTCGCGCTGCCGGTGCCGTCGCTGGTCATCTGCCACCTGCTCGGCGTCCCCTACGCCGATCACGACTTCTTCCAGCGCCGCGCCCGGGTCCTCGTCAGTCGCGACCAGACGGTCGAGCGCGCGATCGCGGCCCAGGACGAGCTGACCGAGTACCTCGACGGGATCATCGCCGACAAGCTCGCCGAGCCCGCCGACGACCTCCTGTCCAAGCTGGCCGCCGAGCACGTCGCCACCGGCGAGTTGTCGCGGCACGACGCGGCGCTGATGGCCATGTTGCTGGTGGTCGCCGGCCATGAGACGACCGCCAACATGATCGCGCTCGGCACGCTCGCGCTCCTCGAGCACCCCGACCAGCTCGCTGCCCTGCGCGACACCGACGACCCCGCGCTGATCGCCGGCGCGGTCGAGGAGCTGCTGCGCTACCTCACGATCACGCACTCGGGACGCCGCCGCGTCGCCCTGCAGGACATCGAGATCGACGGCCAGACGATCCACGCCGGCGACGGGATCGTCCTGGCCGGCGACGCGGCCAACCGCGACCCGGACGCGTTCCCCGGCGCCGACCGGCTCGACGTCCACCGCGACGCGCACGGTCACCTCGCCTTCGGCTTCGGCGTGCACGCGTGCCTGGGCCAGCCGCTGGCGCGCGTGGAGCTCCAGGTCGTCTACGGGACGCTCTACCGGCGCATCCCCGGCCTGCGCCTGGCCGCACCGCTCGACCGGATCCCGTTGAAGCACGACTCCAACGTCTACGGGGTGTACGAGCTCCCCGTCACCTTCTGAGGGGAGAACCTCATGCGCGTGATCGTCGACCAGACCAAGTGCGTGGCCTCGGGCCAGTGCGTGCGCGCTGCCGGCGCCGTGTTCGACCAGGACGAGGACGGGACCGTCCTGCTGCTGGACGCCAGCCCGCCGCCCGAGCTGAACGACGCCGTCCGCCGCGCCGCGACGCTCTGCCCGGCGCAGGCCATCAGCATCAGGACAAGCGCTCGTGCCTCGACACGTAGTGGTCGATCAGAGCGCTCGGTGCGGATCGCCCACGTCTCGAGCCAGCTGCTGACGCGCGTGTCCTTGCTCACGCGGCTGCTCGCCGGCCAGCTCGGCGGCGAGCTGTCGCGCACG
Organism: Baekduia sp.; assembly: GCF_035318805.1. Classification (GTDB taxonomy): domain Bacteria; phylum Actinomycetota; class Thermoleophilia; order Solirubrobacterales; family Solirubrobacteraceae; genus Baekduia. The sequence continues at coordinate 26,573 of NZ_DATHDY010000102.1, read as the reverse complement.
GAAGTGGGTCTGCTGAACACCCTCAGCGGCGGCCCGCGGCGGGTCACCGAGCTGGCGGAGCTCGAGCGGCTCAAGCAGCCCACGATGACGCTGCTGGTCCAGCGCCTCGAGCAGCAGGGTCTGGTCAGCCGCGAGCGCCATGCCGGCGACGGGCGCGTGGTCCTGGTGACGCTGACCCCGGCCGGGAGCGTCGCGCTCGAGGACTACCGCGCGCAGGCACGCGCGGCGCTCAGCGCCTACCTGGCCGAGATGCCCGACGAACAGGTCGAGGCGCTCGCCGCCGCGACCGAGACGCTGGCGCACCTCGTCACCGTCCTTCAGCGCGGGACGAGCAAGTGAGCGCGTCTTCTGAGAAGTCAGCTGCCCCGAGCGATGTCGGGGGCGCGCTCGGTGTTGCGCTCTGTGGCTAGCCTCGTGAGGTCAACCCGGGAGTTGACCGCGAGCTTTGCGAACACGCGGCGCAGATGCGTGTTCACAGTGTGCGGCGAGACGAAGAGCCGGTCGGCGACCTCGCGATTGGTGAGGCCGCTGGTTACGAGTTCAGCGACGGCCAGCTCTGACGTTGTCATCGCCGCCCATCCCGTAGACGGCTTCTCAGCTGTCGCCACCCGGCGCCGAATCCCGAGCGCTCGCAGGCGGCCGCGGAGCCTCGCCGCATCGCGCGTCGCCCCGGCCCGCGCAAAGAGGACGAGCGCCTCGGTGAGCGCGTCGATCCCATCGTCTGCGGTCCCCTTCCGCTGGTGGGCGAGGCCGAGGTCCTCCCATGCCGAGGCCAGCGCCATCGACCGCGGGCTGCGCTGGAACAGGCTCACGGCGTGCGACAGCTCCTCCACGTCGAGGTTGAGCAGCCCGCCGGCGTGCGCCGCGGTCGCAGCGAGGGAGGGGACGTCGGGGGAAAGCTCCGCGCGCCGGCTCGCGTCGGCGGCCCCGCTCTCGGCGAGCTCGCGATCCCCGACGGCGACGGCCATCCGTACCATCTGCGCCTCGTCGGCTACGTCCGGCCACAGCCTCGAGAGCAGGTGCTTGCGCTCCTGCTCACCCATCGCAACCAACCACTGGTGGGCGCGTCGAGGGTCGCCGTCGGCCGTGGCTTGGAGGCTCAACAGCCACGCGGCGTGACGGCGGACGCCCGGAGTGCTCTCGTTCAGCATCGTCTGAGCGATCTCGTTCGTCTGGCGAACGTGCCGGCCGTCGCCGGTGTGGAGCGCCAGCCGCCCGAACGCCACGACCCCGGCGGCGTCCATCGGGGTCGCGACCGGGGCTTGGTGCGGTTCGAACCGACCGTCCAGCATGAGGGCGGCGTCGTCGAGCCGGCCCATCTGCAGGAGCAGCTGCCCACGCGTGATCTCGGCGACGTGGAGGAAGTAGGCGAACCCTCGCTCCAGCGCGTCGGCGATGATGCCGTCGGCGGCGTCGAGGGCGTCGTCTGCCCGATCCAGGGCGACGAGGGCGTTCGCGCGCCACAACCGGGTCAGGAGCTCGTCGAGTCCATGTGCATCCGCGATGCCGTCGCGAAGAATCGTCTCGAACCGCTCGAGTGCGCGCGTGAGGCGTCCGCTGACGTAGTCGAGCCCCCCTTCGCTCAGCGCGAGCGGGAACCGGGCAACCGGGTCCAGGCGCCCGCCGGCAGCCACGGCCTCCGACAACGCGGCCCGCGCCTCGTCGGTCCGTCCCCCAGCCAGGAGGTTGTAGGCCAACTTCGCCATGTGCGCGACGCGCAGGTCCGCGGACAGCAGCGGCAGCCTCAACGCCTCGCGGCCGGCGTGCACTCTCACATCCGGGGAGACCAGCCACATGCCGGCGATCCCGAGGCGCACCCCCGCCTCTTCCGCGACCGGAAGAACGTCCCGGAGCGCGTTGTCGGCAAAGCTCCTGGCCTCATCGATCCGTCCCGCCGCGTGGAGGGACATCGCGGCCTGGACAACGAGCGGACCGCGCAGCGAATGCCTGTTGGGGGCTAACTCCAGAGCGCGCCGGCTGAGATCTGCGCTGGCTCCCGGATCGGTCGTCGCCAACGCCTGTGCGGCCTTGAGCAGCGTCGCGATCGCGACGTCGTCCCCGGGCGCGGCGCTGCTGCCCAGCTGCATCGCGACGTCGACGGGCAGCGCCCCGGCAGCGAGCATCACATCTGCGGCGTGTCGATCGATCGCCCGGCGGGCGGAGGGCGCAGACGAATCGCGCACCGCTTCACGGATGAGATCGTGCTGGAACGAGAGCTGCTCTCCGCGCTCGCGCATGATCCCGGACTCGATCAGCTGCTCGACCGACGTCAGCAGCGAGGCCGGGGGAACACCGAGCATCGTCGCCAGCTCGGAGAAGGAGAACGTCCGCCCCAGCGATCCGGCCACCGTGGCGACCTGACGCGCTGAATCCGACATCCGGGCCAGGCGCTCACGCATGCTCGCGCGGACCCGGTCGGGGAGCCTGTGGGCGGTCAGGGTCGCACGTCCTGAGTCGACTCGGACAAGCCCTTCCTGCCGCAGGCCCTCGAGCAACTCGACCAGGAGGAATGGGTTGCCGCCGGCCTCGCGGGCCATGAGGAGGAGCGTCTCATCGGGCTCCGCCTGCATCACGTCGCTCGCGACCTGCGCCACGGCAGCTTGGCTGAGCGGCTCGAGCACGAGCCTTTGCGCACCCTCGTCGGCGAGATGTTCGACGGCGCTCCGAAGCTGGCCCGGGCCCTGATCCGGGCGTGTCGCCAGGACCCATCCGATCGGAAGTGAGCCCAGGCGCGGGGGCAGCGCGCGCAACGCGGCGACGGTGCCGCTGTCGGACCACTGCAGGTCGTCCAGGAAGATGAGTAGCGGGCCATCCATCGCGGCGCGCTCCAGCAGAGTCTCCAGATCCTGGAGCCGCCAGTAGCGCTGCTCGGGTGCTGCGTGGAGGCGGCTCAGCCCGGCGCGGTCCAGCAACGGTTGTGGGCCGTCGAAGAGCGCCCTGAGCAGTGGCGCAAGCTCGGCCACGGATTCCGAAGGCTCGGCCGCGCCGATGCCAACCGGGAAGGACAGGCGGCGCGCCATCCTCACGCCCTCGCCGATCAGGCGGCTCTTCCCCATACCCGCCGCTCCCTCGACGAGCAGAACCGCACCCGAACCCGAGCGCACACGATCGAGCGACTCGCCCAACAGGGCCAGTTCCGCGTCCCGGCCGCGGATCCTCGGACTCAACGCCGGCGGCACCGCCACAGCGCGTTCCATCGTAGTCGCCACCAGACTCAGCCTCCCCCGGGCGCCCGGCAAGACATCACTCGTGCGTGCGATGCGCCGGCCAGTGACTCGGCCCACCCTTCACGGAAATGACGGACATGCGAAATGTCCGCTGGCCACGGCAAGGAGCAGCAATGTCAACGACAAGCCAAAACGGTCTCACGGGGCAACGGGCGCTGGTGACCGGCGCGACGTCGGGTATCGGTCGCGCGGTGGCGCTGCAGCTGGCCCGGGACGGGGCCGAGGTCCTTGTTCACGGCCGCGACGCCGCCCGCGGCGCCCAGACGGTCGAGGAGATCAGTGCCGCCGGCGGCGAGGCCAGCTTCGTGGCTGCCGACCTCGGCGACGTCGCCGACGTGCAGTGGCTGGCGAACGAGGTCGCTGACGTCGACATCCTGATCAACAACGCCGGGATCGCGCTCTTCGGCCCGACCGCCGAGTTCGACGTCGCGGCGTTCGACAAGATGTTCGCCAGCAACGTCAGAGCGCCGTTCTTCCTCGTCGCCGCGATCGCTCCCGCAATGGCCGCCCGTGGCCACGGCAGCATCGTCAGCGTCAGCAGCATGTCCGGCGGCGTCGGGCTCGTGGGCGGCGCGGCCTACGGCGCGACGAAGGCGTCGCTCGAGGCGATGACGCGCGCATGGGCCGCGGAGTACAGCGCCAGCGGGGTGCGCGTCAACGCGATCGCCCCAGGTCCCGTCTACACCCCGTCGCCTTCAGGCCCGGAGTTCATCACGGCGCTCGGAGAGACCACCCCGATGCACCGCGCGTCACAACCCGAGGAGATCGCCGAGGTCGTCGCCTTCCTCGCCTCCCCACGAGCGAGCTACATCACCGGCACCACCGTCGCTGCCGACGGCGGCCGCAGAGCGATCTAGCCCGGACCATTCATCGAGTACGCCACCAACCCTCCCGGCGAACGAACCGACCGCTAGGCCTTCTCGGCCTACTGAGCCTTCTGGGCCTTCTCGGCCTTCTGAGCCTTCTGGGCCTTCTCGGCCGAGCTGGCCGACGCCTCCTCCTGCATGATCGTCACCAGCTCGCTGGCGACCTGCGCGAGATGCGACTCCAGCCAGCTGACGGCGCCTTCGACGTCGCCCGCGCGCAGGAACCGCAGGACCTCCTGGTGGTCGCGCTGACCGGGAGGGCGCACGTAGCCGTCGCGGGGGTGGCGCTGCAGCCAGTAGCGGCCCGCGTCCTCGCGCAGCTTCTCGATGACCGCGACGAGCCGCGGATGGTGCTCGGCGTCGTAGAGGGACGCGAAGAAGTCGTTGCGTCCCCGCAGGAACTCGGCAGCGTCCTCGACGTCGTTGAGCTTGCGCGCGGCCTGCTCGAGCTCGGCGAGCCGCTCCGGCGTCATGGCCGCGAAGGCCTTGCGGATCGCCGTGGCCTCCAGCAGCGCGCGCATCTCGTAGATCTCGGCCATCTCGTCGCCGGTGATCTGGTTGACCATCGCGCCGCGGTACGGGTGGAAGGTGATCAGACCTTCCACCTCGAGCTGCATCAGCGCAGAGCGCACCGGGATCCGGGACACGCCGATCGCCTCGGCCAGGTAATCCTGACGGAGGTACTCCCCCGTCGGGAAGACTCCCTGGACGATCCCCTCCCGGAGCACGTGGTACACCATGTCGCCGACGGTGCGGAAGCGCCGCTCATGGCGATCGATGATCCCGCCGAAGAGATCGCTGCTGGGCCGACCGGACTCGGAATCGACTTGGACCATTGGCTTGGATTGTATCCGATTCCGCTCTAACGATGAGCCCATTCAGCGGGCGAGTCCAGGCCCGAACCGACCGACGTGAAGAACTCCGAAAGGATGCGCTGAGCCTTCTTGCGGATCGAGGCCGCGCCGAGCGACGCCGGGCGCCCGGTCACCTCGTAGGCGCCGCTCACGTCGATGACCGCTCCGCCCTCCTCCTCGCGCACCACCAGGCGGACGTCGACGGCCAGCCGCGAGCCGATCTGGCGGTCCTCACCGTCCGCGCGGGCCTCGATCCGGCGCGCAGCCTCGTCGGCGGAGACGGAGATCCCGAGGTCCGCGCGCAGCTTGAACGGGCCCAGGCGGTCCTTCAGCACCGCGGAGTAGCGCGCGCCCGGCTCCTGGACCGCGACGTCCTCGACGATCGAGATCCAGCTCAGCACCGTGGTGATGTCGGAGACGACCCGCCACGCCTCCTCGACGGGCGCTCCGACGACGACGACCTCAGCGAACTCTTGACGCATCAGCGTTCCTTTCGTTTGTGGGCAGTACCCCGGAACCCACGACGACGATGTCTGCCATCGACGAGTCCAGGCTCGCCAGCGGTCGCAGGAGCGGCAGCGTGGCGAGCGCGGCGACGCCGACGAACGCGACGGCGAGCGCGGGCGAGATGAAGACGATCAGCGCGCCGACCGCCAGGGGTCCGAGCAGCTTGCCGGCGTTGCGCACCATGCCGTTGGCGGCGATCAACCCGGCGCGGACCGCCGGCGGCGCGATCTCGGTCACGACCGCGTTCTGGGCGACCATCAGCACGCCGTCGCCGGCGCCGAAGGCCACGGCGATCGCCAGCGCGAGCTGCCAGCCCGGCGCCAGCGCCATGCCGATCATCGTCACGCCGACGACGACGACCGAGCCCGACAGCAGCGTCGATGCGCGGAAGCGGCGCAGCAGCCCGACCACCTGCGTGGCGACGACCGCCGCGACGAGCGAGCTGGCGCCGATGACCAGCGCCGCCTGCACCGGACTGGCGCCATGGTGGCGGACCAGCAGGTACGGCACGTAGCTGACGGTCGCGAACTTGCACCAGAACCGCAGGAAGCCGGCGGTCAGCAGGGCGGGCATGCCCACCAGCGACACCGCGTCGCGCAGCGCGGCGCCGTAGCCCCGCAGGCCCGTCTCGACGTGGCGGTGGTCGTCGAGCACGAAGACCCCGACCACCGCGAGCGGGAGCAGCGCCGCCTGCGCGAGCAGCGGGGCGTTCCACGACAGGCCGGCCAGCGCCGCGCCGACCAGCGGCAGCCCGAACTCGCCGGCGGTCATCATCACCTGCCGGGAGGCCTGGGCGCGCATCTGCGCGACACCGTGCAGCGCGTCGCCGATGATGGTCACGCTCAGCGGCATCAGCGCGGCGAACCCGATGCCCTGCACGCAGCGCAGGATCAGCAGGAGGACGAACGACTGGGCGTAGGCCTGCGCCGCGCCGGCGATGCTCCAGATCACGACGTTGACGACGAAGACCCAGCGCCGACCCACCACGTCGGCGAGGTACCCGAACGGCAGTGCGAAGAGGACGGCGGGGAGCATGTACGCCGCCGTCAGGAGCCCCGGCGCGCTGTCGCCCAGGCCCAGATGGTCCTGGATGCCCGGGATCGCCGGCGCGATGCCCTGCACGCCGTAGATCGTGCCCACGGCGACCAGCGTCGCGATGCGCAGGCGCGCCTTCACGAGCCGGCGGCCGCCATGCCGCGGTGCGTGCTGCGCCGCCTCAGCAGCGCGCCATCAGCGCGCCGCACGGGAGGCGGCCTCGTTGACCAACCGCCACACACGCTCGGGGGTCAACGGGAGCTCGCGTGGGAAGACGCCGACCGCCCGGGCGACCGCCGCGGCGACCGCGCTGCCGATCGGGTTGCCCGCGCCCTCCCCCGAGCCCTTGGCGCCGAACGGCCCGATGCCGTCACGGCGCTCGGCGAGCAGCAGCTCGATGCGCTCGGGCACGTCCGTGGTGCGCGGCACGCGGTAGTCGACGACGTTGGGGTTCGACAGCGCCTCGCCCTCGTACACCAGGCCCTCGCTCAGGGCGGCGCCCAGCCCCATCGTCGCGGCGCCGAGATCCTGCCCGTGCACCAGGGCAGGGTTGATCGCGATCCCGACGTCGCCCACGGTCGTGAGCTGGCGCAGCGCGACGATCCCGGTCTCCTCGTCGACGTCGAGCACCACGCCGCTGCAGCCCACCTCCCAGAACGGCGGCATCGCCTGGAACTCGCCGGCGCGGCGGACCTCGCCCAGGCCGACGATCTCGCCCCCGGCGCCGAACCAGCCCTTGATCACGCGGGCGAAGTCCCAGGGCTCACCGTCGACCGTGACGCCGCCGGGCACGTCGGCCACGGCCGACGCGTCGACCGCGGCGAGCTCCGCGGCCATCTGGCGCGCACGCCGCCGGGCGTCCTCGCACGCGTCCTGCAGGGAGCGCCCGACCAGCGCGGTCGTGCGGCTGGCGCCCGTCGTCCGCTCGTAGGGCGTGGCGCCGGTGTCGGACGCCACGATCGCCACGCGGTCGAACGGGAGGCCGAGGAACTCGGCGACGATCTGCGCGAGCACGGTGCGGCTGCCCTGACCGAGCTCCGTCGCACCGACCGCGGCCGAGGCGGAGCCGTCTGCGTGGAGGCGCACCATCGCCACCGAGGTCGGGTGGGCGCCCGCGTCCGACGCGGTGATGCCGAACCCGATGCCGCGTCCGCGCTGCGGCGCCTCGCCCCAGCCCAGGGACGCGGCGAGCATCTCCAGGTCCTGCGGCAGGTCGGCGTCGATGCCGCGCTTGCCGGGCAGGATCTCCTCGCCGGGGCGCGCGAGGCTGCGCAGGCGCAGCTGCACCGGGTCGAGGCCGAGCCGGTCGGCCGCCTCGTCCATCTGCAGCTCGCCGGCGAACGCGCCCTGCGGAGCGCCGAAGCCCCGCAGCGAGCTGGCCGGCACGGTGTTGGTGAACACGGACCGCACGCGCACGCGCACGGCGTCGAGCCGGTAGGGGCCGAAGCAGCGGTTGGCCAGCTTGGCGCAGACCACCGGGCTGTTGTCGGTGTAGGCCCCGGAGTCCATGACCACCTCGACGTCGCGGGCGAGCACCCGGCCGTCGGCGGCGAACGCGGAGCGCATCCGTACGAGCACACCGTCGGACCGCGTGGTGAGCATCGCCTCCTCGACGTTGAGGGCGACGCGCACCGGCACGCCGGTGACCCAGGCGCCCAGCGCGGCCAGAGGCTCGACCTTGGTGTAGGACTTGGTGCCGTACCCGCCGCCGACGTAGGGCACGATCACCCGCACGCGTGCCAGCGGCAGGTCGAACATCCGGGCGAGGTCGTCGCGCACCATGTACGGATGCTGAGCGGTGGAGTGCACGACGAGCGACCCCTCCTCGAAGGAGGCGATCGCGTTGTAGGGCTCCATCGCGTACCCGTACAACATCGGATAGCGGAACTCGTCCTCGAGCACGAGCGCCGCCTCGGCCATGGCGCCGTCGACGTCGCCCCAGCCGACCGCGGACTCGGCGCACAGGTTGCCGCTGAGCGAGTCCGCCCCGGCGTCCAGGCCGGCGTCACCGAGCGGCGCCACGCGGTCGGGATGCAGCAACGGCGCATCGGACGCCAGTGCCTCCTGCGCGTCCATGACGGCCGGCAGCGCCTCGTAGGACACGCGGACCGCGCGGGCGGCCTTGAAGGCCTGGCGCCGCGTCTGGGCCACGACGAGCGCGACCGGCTCGCCCAGGTACAGGACCCGGCCGTCGGCCAGCGCCGGATGATCGCGCGCGACGTGGCCGAAGCGGACGTCGATCGGCGCCGCCGACGCCGCCGTCACGACCGCCAGCACGCCCGGCATCTCCTGGGCCTCCTCGGCGTCGATCGCCACGATGCGCGCGTGCGCGTGGTCTGAGCGCACCGCCACGCCGTGCGCCATCCCGGGCACCGAGAGGTCGACCGTGAAGCGCGCCCGCCCGGTGACCTTGGCGGGCCCGTCGACGCGGGGCACCGAGTGGTTGACGACCTTCAGGGGCTCAGACACCGCGCATCGCCTCCGCGGCGTCGAGCGCCGCGTCGATGATCGTGGCGTAGCCGGTGCACCGGCAGATCGACCCCTCGAGCCAGTGGACGACGTCCTCGCGCGAGGGGTCGGGATCGACCTCGAGCAGCGCCTTGACGCTCATCACCATGCCGGGCGTGCAGAACCCGCACTGCAGCGCCGAGTGGCGGAGGAAGGCCTCCTGCACCGGATGCATCTCGCCGCCGGCGTCGAGGTGCTCGATCGTCTCGACGCTGCGGCCGTCGAGCTCGACCGCGAGCGTCGTGCACGCGCTCACGGGCAGGCCGTCCAGCTGGACGGTGCACGCGCCGCACACCTCCATCTCGCAGCTCGCCTTGGCGCCGCGCAGCCCCATGTCGCGCAGGACGTCGAGCAGGAGGTCGGCGTTGTCGACCCGCAACGACTGCTCGCGCCCGTTGATGCGCGTGGTGATCGTGGTGGACGTCTCGGTGCTCACGCTGCTCCTTCCGACCGTGCGAGCTCCCGCACGGTCCGTCGCGTCAAGACCTCGGTGAGGTGGCGTTTGTAGTCCGCAGAGCCGGAGAGGTCGTCGACGGGGTCGACGGCGTCGCGCGCGGCGGCCGCGAGGGCGGCGACCGCGTCCTCGTCGTCGGGGGAGGCGCCCGCCAGCATCCCGGCCTCCACGCGGATGGGCCGCTCGTCGACCGCGCCGACGACCACGGCCGGTGCCGCGGCGAAGCGGCCTCCCTCGAGCCGCCCGGCGACGGCGACGCCCACGGTGGGACGCTCGAGGATGGCGATCTTGCGGTACGTCGCCCGCACGCCGTCCTCGGCGAGCGGGATCGTGACCGCCGTCATGATCTCGTCGGGCTCCAGCGCGGTCTCGAAGGCGTCGAGGAGGAACTCCTCGATCGTCAGCGACCGCCGGCCTGCCGGTCCCGCCAGCTCGACGCGGGCGTCGAGGGCGGCCAGCAGCGCCGGAGGGTCCGCGTGCGGCTCGGCGAACGCCAGGTTGCCGCCAAGCGTGCCGGCCGAGCGCACGCGGACGTTGGCCACGTTGCGAGCGAGCGCCGAGAGCGCCGGCACGTGGGCGGCGACCACAGGGTCGCGCTCGATCTCGCGGTGCGTGGTGGTGGAGCCGATCCGCACGGCGTCGGCCGTACGCTCGATCCCGCCGAGGCCGCAGCGCTTGAGGTCGATGAGGTGCTCGACGTCGATGACGCCGAGCTTGAGCACGAGCAGCAGCTCGGTGCCGCCGGCATAGAGGACGGCGTCCTCCCCCAGCTCCGCCCGGAGGCGCACGGCGTCCTCCAGGGCGTCCGGGCGGTGCAGGACGAAATCGCTGCCGATCATCGTCAGCCCTGCTCCGCCGCTCGCCAGCGCAGCGCACGCCGTTCCAGTGCCAGGGCGCCCGCGTAGAGGATGTAGCCCAGGATCAGGGTCCAGAGGATCGTCGCCAGCATGTTCGGCGTGTCCAGCAGCGCCTGGTATCTGAGGATCTCGCCCCCGAGCCCCGCGGCGATGAGCAGCAGCTCCGCGGTGACCGCGCCGCGCATGCCGCGCGCGACGCCGGAGGCCACACCCGAGGCGATGTGCGAGCTGGCCGACGGCAGGATGACGGCGCGCCAGAGCGCCCAGCCCTTCAGGCCGAACGACTTGCCGGTCTCCAGCAGGTCCCTCGGGACGTCCCGGACGCCGGTCGACGTCGAGATCACGATGACGAGCAGGACGTAGCTGATGACGATGAACACGCGGCCGCGGAAGCCGAGGCCCGTGTACACGCCGATCACCGGGATCAGCATCGTGACCGGCATCGCGTAGGCGGCGTCGATCAGCGGGTCGAGCGTGTTCTTGGCCCACGGGAACAGGGCGACGGCGAAGCCGATGGCGACCCCGAAGACGACCGAGATCACGACGCCCACGGCCACGGCCAGCAGCGTCGTCCCCGTCGCGGACAGCGTGTTGCCGGACGTGAGCCCGTCCCAGAGCGCCGGGAACACCTTGGACGGCGGTGGCGTGGCGAAGTTGTTGGGGTCGTCGCCGTACCACTGCCAGGCGGCGAGCACCACAGCGATCGACACGATGCGAAGACCGATTCCCATCAGCCGCGACCTAGTCCACATTGCGAACCTCCTCGGCCCAGGGCATCAGCCGGCGCTCCGCCACGCGGAGGCCGAACGTCGCCAGCGCGGCGAGCGCGGTGATCAGCAGCACGAAGGCGAAGAACTCGGGCAGCTGGCGGTTCTGGCCCAGCCCCTTCAACACCGCACCGGTGCCGGTGGACACCCACAGCTCGGCCAGGACCATGCCGGTGAACGCGTTGGCGATGCCCAGGCGCAGCCCGACGATCACGTAGGGCAGCGACGAGGGCAGCACGACCGTCGTGAACCGCCGCAGCGGCGAGACCCCGAACGAGCGGGCGGTCGTGATCAGCTGCTCGGGGACCGCTCGGGCACCCGCCGCCGTGTTCACGATGATGAAGAACACCGAGAACAGGAAGACGACGACGAGCCGGAACCTGAACCCGACGTCGAACAGCATGATGAGCAGCGGGAGCACCGCCGCCAGCGACGTCACGAACAGGCCACGCACGTACATCCCCACGACGGCGTCCACGACCGGCGACCGCCCCATGGCGAGGCCGACGGGGACGCCGACCACGACGGCGAGGCCGAAGCCCGCCGCGAGGTGCTCGAGCGAGCTGAGGAGGGTCGGGATCCGGCCCTGCTGGGCGATGTCGACGAACCCCCCGAGGATCTTCTCGATGGTCGGCAGGTAGAACGGTCCGGCCGCGACCGCCGCGATCTCGTAGACCACCAGCAGCGCGCCCCACACGACCAGCCGCTGCACCCACTTGTTGTCTGCGGCCACCGACAGAAGGCTGCGCTCCGGCGCGGTCGCCGCGGCGGGCGGCCCGGGCGTGACGGCGGGCACCGGGTTCGTCATGTCGGAGAGATCGGTCAAGCCGCCGCCCCCTGAGTGGGCTCCCGCATCTCGGCCGTCCCCTGCAGCAGCGCCCAGATCTGGCCCTTGAGCGCCGCGAACTCGGGAGCCGCCCGCCACGCGTCGCCACGCGGCCGGGCGGCGCCCACCGGGATGTCGGCGATGATCCGGCCCGGCCGCGCGGACATGACGATGACGCGGTCGGCGAGGAAGATCGCCTCCTCGATGTCGTGCGTGATGAACACGACGGTCTTGGAGTCGGCCTCCCAGATGCGCTCGAGCTCGCCCTGCAGCACGACGCGCGTCTGCGCGTCGAGCGCGCCGAACGGCTCGTCCATCAACAGCATCTCCGGGTCGACCGTCAGCGCCCGGGCCAGGCCCACGCGCTGCTGCATGCCGCCCGAGAGCTGCGCGGGGTAGTACCCCGCGAACTCCTCGAGACCGACCTTCGCCAGCCACTCGAGGGCCTTGGCCTCCCGCGCATTGCGCGAGAGGCCACTCCGCTCGAGACCCAGCTCCACGTTGCGGACGACCGTCCGCCACGGCATCAGGTTGTGGTGCTGGAAGACCATCGCCCGGTCGAGCGTCGGCTCCGACACCCGCTTGCCCGCGACGCGCACCTCGCCGCCGTCGGGCCGCTGGAGGCCGTGGATCAGCCGCAGCAACGTCGACTTGCCGCACCCGCTCGGGCCGCAGATGGCGACGAAGCTGCCTTCTTGAACCGACACCGAGATCTCGCTCAGGGCGCGGAGCTCCTGGACTGCCCGCCGGCGCTGCAGCCGGAAGATCTTCGTGACGCGGTCGATCTCGAGGAACATCGCGAGCTACCCGGCCAGCAGCTTGGCCGCCCGCTGCAACGGGCGGCGGTCCACGACGTCGTCGACCGTCAGGTTCTTCTTCAACAAGCCTTCCTTGTGCCCGAGGTCGAGCATGAACTGCACCCGGGCGTCGGTCAGGCCACCGTCCGGATCCACCGGCCAGAACCCGTACTGGCCGATCAGCGGGAAGATCTGCTTGAGGTCGGCGGCCGGCGGCGGCGAATCCACGAACTGCTTCACCGTGCTCGTCCAAGCGGCTTCGTCCTTGGACATGGCCTGGCTGTTGGAGATCAGCCCCGCGCACACGGCCGCGGCCGTGTCGAGGTTGCCGTCGAGCCAGTCGGTCTTGGCGGAGTAGCACTCCTTCAAGAAGTCCGGCACCTGGCCGTACAACTTGCCGATCAGGTTGATCTTGCCCTTCGACGTCGGGATCTGGTTGGCCTGCGGCAGGTGGATGATCGTCGCCTGGCAGTCGCCGTTGGCCAGCGCGCTCTGGCGCTCACCCGAGGACTCGACGACGATCTTCTTCTTGATGTCGGACACGAGGAAGCCCGCGTTGGTGGCCACGAGGATCGCGTCGGCGATCGTCGTGCCGGCGCCGCCCGGCGAGTCGGTGGCGAACGTGGCGTCCTTGAGCTGCGAGATGTCCGTCAGCCCCCGCGCCGCGATCACGAAGTCGTCGACCAGGATGTACGGGCAGAAGATCTTGAACGGCAGTCCCTTGTCGATGAGCAGCAGCTGGGCCATCGTCGACTGACCGATCATCCCGAGCTTGCCCGACAACGCCGACTGGGTGACGGTGGTCGACGAGTCGAAGACGGTGAAGTCCTTCTTGGTGGCGTTCAGCCCGAACTTCGCGCCTCCGATCACCGGGCCCGACATCACGGTCACGTACGACGCCAGGGGCGTCGACGAGAGGCCGATCTTGGGCGTCGTGACCTTGGGCGAGCCGGTGCTCGTCGTCGAGCTGGGGCTGCTGCTGGCATCGCTTCCGCAGGCCGCGAGCAGCGCCGGCAATGACAGCGCTCCCACCGCCGCTCCGGACTTGCGAATGAAGCTACGTCGATTGATGTTGTCCATGATCTCCTCCTCCAAGGAAGGGTCTGTGAGTGGGTGTCGCGTCCGTAGACCCATACGGCGCACCAGTGCGCTCATCGCGCGAGATCCCGATTGGTGATGACGTCCACGAGCACCGGTCGGCGCTCGCGACGGACGGTCGCGGCGGCGGACTCCAGGACCTCGAACAGCGCTCCTGGATCCTCGACCGGACCTATACCCTGCACGCCTTGCGACTCCGCCAACTGCGCGAAGTCGATGTTCGGCGCCTCCAGTCTGATGCCGCGTGGCGGGACGTCGGTCGCGCGGCCGCGGGCATGCGCGATCTCGAGCTGGTGGACCTCGTCGCGCCCGTAGGTGCGGTTGTTGTGCACCACGGTCAGCAGCGGCAAGTTGTGGTGCGCGGCGGTCCACAACGCCTGCGGCGTGTACATCAGGTCGCCGTCGGCCTGGACGTTGACCACGAGGACGTCGGAGTCGCGCTGAGCGAGCGCGGCGCCGACCGACGCCGGCATCCCGTAGCCCAGGCCCTCGCCGCCCGACCGTCCCAGGAAGGAGCGCTCGTCGACCATCGGCCACAGGCGCCGGGGCCAGTGGCCGAGCAGCCCGTTGGCCAGCTGCCAGCCGTCGTGGCCGAGCACGGACCCGAGGACGGCGGCCAGGTGGATCGGCGCGATCGGCGCCTCGTCCGCCATGCCGGCCGCGCGCGCTCGATGCGCGGCGCGCTCGGCGTCGTGGGCCGTCGTGAGCGCCGCGCGACGCCGCTGCACGAGCCCGGCGTCGGCGTCGCGCCCGGCGACCTCCTCGGCGAGCTCCTGCAGGAACGTCGCCGAGTCGGCGACGATCGGGGTCGCGGTCTGGTCGAAGGCCTCGAGCTCCATGGTGCCGTGATGGCGCAGCTCGTTGAGCCCGATCGAGAAGACCTTCGCGTCGGCGGCGACCCGGCGGTGCAGTGCGCGCGTGCGCAGATCGACGTCGCCCAGCCCCCAGGTGAGGTCCCGCAGCTCCACGCCGAGGACGAGGTCGGCCTCGCCGAGGACGTCGGCGACCGCCGAGCTGCGGTCCGCCCAGTGCTCGGCCGGAAACGACCGTCCCCCGAGGTCGACCACCGGCACGGCGAGCTGCTCGGCGAGGCGCAGCAGCGCCGGGGCGCACCCGTCGCTCCCGCGATCGACGAGGATCACCGGCGACTGCGCGGCGACGAGCTCATCGGCCACCGAGGCGACGACGTGGCGCGGCGCGGTCACCGGCGCCGGCGGCGGCGTGAACGATCCGGGGACGGCCACCGACGTGGCATCGGCCTCCTGGATCATGATGTCGACGGCCACGTAGACCGGGCCCATGGGCGGGGTCATCGCGATGCGCAGGGCACGCGCGATGACGTCGGGCAGCGCCTCGACCGACGCGGGCTCGGCGTCCCACTTGACGATGTCGCGCACCACCCCGGCCTCCGGGTTGGCGCTGTGGATCCAGTCGATCCACGGCCGTCGCTGCGCCGTGTCGCGCGGACCGCTGCCGCCGACGACGACCATCGGCACGGCGTCGACCCACGCGTTGAACAGCGCCATCGACGCGTGCTGCAACCCGACCTGGTCGTGGAGGAAGACGGCCATCGGCCGGCCGCACGACTTCGCGTAGCCGTGCGCGATGCCGACGGCGATCTCCTCGTGCAGCACCACGATCGTCTCGGGCGCGCCCGGGGCCGCCAGCGAGTCGTGCAGCGCCCGGAACGTCGCGCCGGGGTTCAGCGCCACGTACTCGATCCCGCCCGCCTTCAGCAGGTCGACGACGAGGTCAGATCCGTACCGCGCCATCAGCCGAACCTCACGTTCACGAAGCGCGCACGGGTGAACGAGAGGAGCTCCTCGAGGCCGTCCTCCAGGCCCGTGCCGGAGTCCTTCCAGCCGCCGAACGGCACGCCGCCGTACCGCAGCTCCACGTCGTTGACCCAGATGAAGCCGGCCTCGAGCTGGGAGGCCATGGAGAACGCGGCGTCGAGGTCGCAAGTCCACACCGACGCCGTCAGCCCGAAGCGGACGTCGTTGGCGAGGCGCAGCGCCTCGGCGGGGTCCGTCCACTCGAACACGCTCAGGACCGGCCCGAAGACCTCCTGCTGCGCCAGCGGGCTGTCGTGGTCGACGCGGTCGAGGACGGTGGGCAGGAAGAAGCTCCCGTCCTGGAGGTCCGGGTCCGTGGGCGCAGCGCCGCCGGCCAGGACCCGCCCCCCGCCGGCGACCGCGTCGTCCACGAAGCGCCGGCAGCGCTGGACCGCACGATCGTCGATCAGGGCGCCCATCTCGGTCTCGGGGTCCAGCGGATCGCCGAGGCGGATGCGGCCGACGGCGTCGAGGACGCGCTCCATGACGGCCTCCCGCACGTCGCTGTGCAGGAACGCGCGGGACGTCGAGCCGCAGCTCTGGCCCTGGACGCGCGTGAA
This sequence comes from Baekduia sp., assembly GCF_035318805.1. Classification (GTDB taxonomy): domain Bacteria; phylum Actinomycetota; class Thermoleophilia; order Solirubrobacterales; family Solirubrobacteraceae; genus Baekduia. The sequence goes on along the minus strand of NZ_DATHDY010000102.1, from coordinate 10,382 downwards.
GTTCATGCCGCGGACGACGGCGCCCGCGGCGGCGTCCAGGTCGGCGTCACCGAAGACGACGATCGGGTTCTTGCCGCCCAGCTCGAAGGTCATGGTCTTGATGACGCCGCTCTCGGCGGCCCCGCCCTGGATGGCCAGCGCGGTGCCGGGGCTGCCGGTGAACGACAGCCGCCGGAGCTCCGGATCGCGCGCCATCGCCTGGCCGAGCGCGGGGCCGCCGACCAGCACGCTGAGCAGGCCTTCGGGGAGCAGGTCGGCGGCGAGCTCGGCGAGCGCCAGCGGCGCGAGCGGCGCGAGCTCTGACGGCTTGAGGATCACGGCGTTGCCGGCGACCAGCGCCGGCGCGAGCCGCGCCGCGCTGAACAGGATCGGGTGGTTGAACGCGGTGATGCGTCCCACCACGCCCCACGGCTCGAGCGTCGAGTAGTGCAGCCGACCGGCCGTCGCGGGCACGGTCTCGCCCTTGAGCTCGGTCGCCAGGCCGGCCGCCCGCGCCATCGCCTTCGCGCCCTTGATCGCGTCGGCCGTCATCGCCGCGACCGGGCTCCCGGTGTCGCGGGCGTCGAGCGCGCCGAACTCGGCCGCGGCGTCGCGCAGCCGCGCGCCCAGCGCGGCGATCGCCTCGCCGCGCTCAGCCGGAGGGATGCTCGCCCATGCAGCGGCGGCCTCCCGACCGCGCGCCACGGCGCGGGCCAGGTCCTCGGCGCCGCCGTCGGCGACGCGTGCGAGGACCTTGCCCGTCGCGGGCTCGCGGGTGTCGAGCGTCGCGCCCGACGCGGCCGCCTCCCACCTGCCGCCGACGAACAGCGGCAGGGGGTCCGCAGGGCTCGCGCCCGCCGCGATCTCGAGGATGCGGGGGCCCGCCGTCTCCATCAGGCGCCGATCTCCGCGGTCACGCCGCGCAGCTGCGGCAGCACGTGCTTGCCCAGCAGCTCGATCTGCTCGAAGAAGCGATCGAACTTGAAGCGGAAGTCGAAGACGAGGTGCTCGCACCCGGCCTCCTCGAACTTGCGGCACTCGGCGACGACGTCGTCGGGATCGCCGGCGATCAGCGTGCCCTCCAGGTCCTCCCAGGTCTCGAAGCGACCCGACGGCGGCTTGACCCAGTACTTGGCGTTGTTGGCCCAGGTCAGCAGGCCCTCGACGTTGACCTCACGCAGCGCCGCCTCGCGGGTCTCCTCGACGGACGTCGGCGGGATGATGGCCACGGTCGGCATCGGGCGGCCCTTCTCCTGCGACATCTCGCGCATCTTGTTCACGCGGGCTCGGAAGGTGGGCAGCGAGAGCCGTCCCGGCATCCAGCCGTCGCAGTACTCCACGGCGCGGCGCGCCGAGGCCGGCGTGCCGCCGCAGTACCAGTAGGGAACCGAGCCGCCGACGGGCTTGGGCTCGATCGTGACGTCGTTGAACGAGAAGAAGTCGTCCTGGTAGTCGACGTTGTTCTCGGTCCACACCTTGCGGAGGATGTGGGCGGTCGACTCGACGAGGTCCCAGCGCTTGATGTTGGTGTCGATGCCGACGGCCTCGAACTCGTGGTCGAACGTGCCCGCGCCGAACCCGAGGATGATGCGCGGGCCGACGAGCTGGGTCATCGTGGCGACGGTCAGCGCGACCTCGAGCGGATGCCGGAACGGGATCAGCGAGCCGGTGCCGAGCTCGATGCGGTCGGTCACCGCGCCGATCGCGGTGAGCGTCGTGAGCGCTTCGTAGAAGGAGCGGTTGGGCTTCTCCATCTCGCCGTGCGGCTCGAAGAGGAGGTGATCGCGGACCCAGACCGAGTCGAAGCCCAGCGACTCCGCCAGCTTCGATCCGTCCAGCAGCAGGTCGCGGTCGGCGAACTCGCCGAAATGGGGCAGCAGCAGCCCGTACTTGGTGGCCATGGTTTCTTGTTCTCCTTTGTTGTTCAGACGGTGGCCGGAATCCGACCGGTCGCCATCTGCCCCTGGCCGGGCTTGCCGAGGACCTTGCCGTCGGCGTAGATGACCGAGCCGCGCAGGAGCGTGGTCTCGACGGCGGTGCTCGCCTCATGGCCGTCGTACGGCGTCCAGCCGCAGCGGGAGAGGTCGGCGTCGTCGGTGATCGTCCAGCGCTTGTCGGGATCGATCACGACGACGTCGGCGTCGTGGCCGACGGTCAGCGAGCCCTTCGACTCGCCGAGCCCGAAGATGGTGGCCGGGGCCTGCGCGGTGACCTCGACGGCGCGCTCCAGCGAGAGCTTGCCCTGCTTGACCGCGTCTAGCAGCAGCGGCAGCTGGTACTGGATGCCCGGGGTCCCGGTGTGGGCCTTCCACATCTCGGTCCACCCGATCTCCTTCTCCTCACGGGTGTGCGGCCCGTGATCGGAGGAGAGCATGTCGATGGTGCCGTCGGCGAGGCCCTCCCAGACGGCTGCGCGAGCGTCGTCGGGAACCCAGTAGGACAGAACGTACGGGCCGCGCTCCTGGATCTGCTCCCAGGTGCCGAGGAACAGCGCCCAGTGGTTGACCTCGCAGGTGACCTTGACCCCGCGCGCCTTGGCGCGGCGGACGGCCTCGATCGACCGGCGCGTCTGCATGTGCATCAGGTGCACGTGGCAGTCGGCGGCCTCGGCGAGCCGCAGCAGGACGTCGCAGGCGGTGTCCCAGATGACGCCCTCACGCGCGGCGTACGCCTTGGCGTAGCCCTCCGGGGTGTTGTCGCCGCCGGCGAGGATCTCGCCCTCGATGTAGTCCATCAGCGCCTGGTCGTGCGGGTGGATCATGAACGGCAGGCCCGTCGGGCGGATCGTGTCCATCATCCGCAGCAGGTCGCCGTGGTCGTGCATGCCCGTGCCGGCGGGATGCGGGTAGGTGCGCCCCGTGTCGACGACCATGAAGACCTTGTAGGCGCGGATGCCGCGCTCGGCCATCGCGGCGATCTCGCTGGGCACCGTCGCGGCCGGGTTGTGGTTGTAGTCCACGACCGACTTGGCGGCGTACATCTCGAGCACCTCGTCGAGCAGCTGGGCGCTCGCCGTCGGCGGCTCGAGGTTCGGCATGCCGAAGATCGTCGTGACGCCACCCGCGGCGGCCGCCTGCGTGGCGGTGGTGATGTCCTCCTTGTGGACGAACCCGGGCTCGCGCGTGTGCACGTGCGGGTCGACCATGCCGGGCAGGACCAGGCGGTCCGCCGCGTCGATGGTCTCGCCGACGTCGGAGATCTCGAGGCCACGTGCCACGATTCCCGCGATCCTGCCGTCGTCGATCAGCACGTCCGCCGGGCGCCGCCCCTGGGGCGTCACGACGTCGCCGCCGGCGATCCTGAGGTCGATGGACATCAGTCTTCCTCTCTCAATTCGATGACTTCGTTCTGGGTGCTCGCGGAGCGCACGACGACGTCGGCGCCACGAGCGAACTGCTCAAACCATTCGACGATCAGCGGCGTGACCGAGGTCCAGTACGCGTCGTACGCCGCGTAGTGCGTGGTGTGCCGCTGCATCACCAGGCGCTTGGGGCCGAGGGCGGCCTCGTACAGCGCGACGGCGTGATCGGTGGGCGTCGTCGCGTCGCCCTCCACGCCGATCACCATGAGCGCCGTCTCGAGCTGCTTGGCGGCGTCGAGCGGGCGGTAGTCGAGGATCTCGTCGGCGGCAGCCAGCGAGACCGACGTGGGGATGCGGTCGTCCACGTCGGCCTTGATCGTCGTGGTGCGCCGCTCGGCGGTCGGCACCATGATCTCCTCGCGCGGGTGCACGCGACGGCCCTCACCAGAAGTTACGCGTGCGCGCCTGTCCGTATCGAGGTCGCCGAGGAAGGCGAGCCAGTCCGATTCGGAGCGCATGCGGTGCAGCCAGTCGCGCCCGTCGGCCACCGGCACCTGGCTCACGGCGACGCGGACGCGGGGGTCGACGTGCGCGAGGAGCACGGCGTTGCCGCCGCCCGTCCCGCCGGTGCCGAAGACGCCGATGGCGTCGGCGTCGACGTCCTCGCGCGTGGTCAGGTAGGTCACGGCGTTGCGCAGGTCGGCCAGCTGCGCGGCCGGCGAGAGCTCGCGCGGACCCTCGGAGTCGCCGAAGCCGCGGTAGTCGAACACCAGGACGCCGAAGCCGGCCTCGGTGAGGGCCTCGTGGTAACGCACGTACAACTTGGCGTCCTTGAGGCCCAGCCATCCTGGTCCCTGGACGATCGCGCGAAGCGGCCGATCGACCACGTCCGGCGTACGCCACAGCCCTGCCAGTTGATGGCCGTCACTGAAGAAACGGACGGTCGTCGTCTGCAACTGAACTCCTCCGAGATGGTCGGCCCGGAGAAATCCGCGGCCCTCTTGGCTTCAGAATATCGGATACGATGTCCAAGTCAAGCGTAAAACCGCAGAGGGAGCTCGTCACGTGAGGTATGGCTACAAGGCGTCAGCGGAGCAGTTCGGAGCCCGGCGACTGGCGGACCTGGCACTGGATTGCGAGCGCCTCGGCCTCGACACCATCGCGGTGTCTGACCACTTCCAGCCCTGGCGCCACAACGGCGGGCATGCCCCCGGAGCGCTGACCTGGCTCGGCGCGGTGGCCCAGGGCCTGGGACCCGGCAGCCTGCTCGGCACGAGCGTGCTGACGCCGACGATGCGCTACCACCCGTCGATCGTCGCTCAGGCCTTCGCCACCGTGGCGGACCTGAGCGCCGGCTCGGTGTTCCTGGGCATCGGCACCGGCGAGGCGATGAACGAGACGCCGGCCACCGGCGCGGCATGGCCCGGGGCGAAGGAGCGTCGCCTCCGCCTCGCCGAGTCCATCGAGCTCATGCGCCGGCTGTGGACCGAGGAGCGCGTCGACTTCGAGGGCGAGTACTACCGGACGGTGCGAGCGACCATCTACGAGCGGCCCGAGACGCCGGTCCCGATCTACGTCGCGGCGGGCGGGCCGCTGGCGGCCAAGCTCGTCGGGCGGGTCGCCGACGGCTTCATCTGCACCAGCGGCAAGCCGATGGAGCTCTACACGAGCCTGCTCGAGAACGTGGCCGCCGGAGCGGAGACGGCCGGCCGCGACGTCTCGGAGATCAGGAACATGATCGAGATCAAGGTGTCCTACGACACCGACGCCGAGCGCGCCGAGCAGGCCTGCCACTGGTGGGGCGCGCTCGCCCTCACCGCCGAGGAGAAGATGAGCACCGAGGATCCCCTCGAGCTCGAGCGGCTCGCCGACGCGCACCCCGAGCGCGCGAGCTCGCGCTTCATCGTGTCGACCGACCCCGACGAGGTCGTCGAGCGCATCGCTCCCTACGTCGGGCTCGGCTTCGAGGAGCTGGTGTTCCATGGCCCCGGCGAGGACCAGGAGCGCTTCCTCAGTCTCTTCACCAAGGACGTGCTCCCGAGGCTGCGCGCAAGGTTCGGCTGAGGGTGGTCACGCGCACGGAGCACGATCTCCTCGGCGAGCGCGACGTCCCCGACCCGGCGTACTGGGGGATCCACACCGCCCGCGCGATCGAGAACTTCCCGATCTCGCGCCGCACGATCGGCGGCGACGCCGATCTGGTCACGTCGCTGGCCTGCGTGAAGCAGGCCGCGGCGGAGGCCAACCGCGAGCTCGGGCTGCTCGACGCCGGGCTCGCCGAGGCGATCGTCGCCGCGTGCGAGGAGATCCGCGCGGGTGCGCTGCACGACCAGTTCATGGTCGACGTGATCCAGGGCGGCGCCGGCACGTCGACCAACATGAACGCCAACGAGGTCATCGCGAACCGTGCCCTGGAGCTGCTGGGGCGCCCCCGCGGCGACTACGCGACGCTGCACCCCAACGAGCACGTCAACCGGTCGCAGTCGACCAACGACGTCTACCCCACCGCGATCCGGCTGGCGCTGATCGCGCGCACCGAGCGGCTGGCCGACGCGATGCAGCGGCTCCGCGGCGCGTTCGCCGACAAGGCGCACGAGTTCGCCGGCGTCGTCAAGCTGGGCCGCACGCAGCTGCAGGACGCCGTGCCGATGACGCTCGGCCAGGAGCTCGGCGCGTACGGCGTGATGCTCGGCGAGGACATCGTGCGGCTGGCGGAGGCCCGCGCCCTGCTGCTCGAGATCAACCTGGGCGCGACGGCGATCGGCACCTCGATCACGGCGCCCGCCGGCTACCCGCCGCTCGTCGTGCAGCGGCTCGCCGCGCTCACGGGACGAGCGCTGGTCGCGGCGCCCGACCTCGTCGAGGCCACGCAGGACGCGGGCGCCTTCGTCCAGCTCTCCAGCGTCGCCAAGCGGATCGCCGTGAAGCTGTCGAAGACCTGCAACGACCTGCGGCTGCTGTCGTCCGGGCCGTTCACCGGGTTCGGCGACCTGCGCCTGCCGCCCGTGCAGGCCGGCTCGTCGATCATGCCGGGCAAGGTCAACCCGGTGATCCCGGAGGTCGTCAACCAGATCGCCTTCGAGGTGATCGGCCACGACGTCACGGTCACGATGGCCGCCGAGGCGGGGCAGCTGCAGCTCAACGCCTTCGAGCCGATCCTGTACCTGGCGATCGCCGAGAGCCTCGACCACCTGGCCGCGGGTTGCGACACCCTCGCCGAGCGGTGCGTCCGCGGGATCGAGGCCAACGAGGAGACGCTCCGCCACCGGGTCAACAGCACCGTCGCGGTCGTCACCGCGCTCTCCCCGGTCATCGGCTACGACGCCGCGACGGAGTTCGCCAGCACCGCGCTGTCCACCGGTGAGGACGTCGGCGCGCTCGTCGTCGCCTCCGGCCTCATGGACGCCGCGGGGCTCGCGTCGATCCTCGGCGTCGCAGCCGCGCCGCCGGTGGCGTGAGCGCGACGGCGGCCGGCGGCCCGTCGACCTCGAGCGGGCGGCGGCCCACCCGCGCCGTCGTCGACGCGGTCGGGTGGTCGTCGGTCCTGCTGCCCGCGATCCCCCTCGCCGTCCTCCTCGACGTGCTGGGCGCGGGGCCGGCGCTGCTCTTCTTCGTCGCGGCCGCCGGCGTGGTGCCGACCGCGGCGGTGATCGGCCGCGCGACCGAGGAGCTGGCCGACCGGGCCGGGCCCGGGATCGGCGGCCTCATCAACGTCACGTTCGGCAACGCACCCGAGATCATCATCTCGCTCTTCGCGCTGAACTCGGGCCTGCAGGAGGTCGTCAAGGCCTCGCTGATCGGCTCGATCCTGAGCAACGTCCTGCTCGTTCTGGGCAGCGCGATGCTCGTCGGCGGGCTCGGGCGCGAACGGCAGCGCTTCGACCGCACCGCCACCTCCGCGCAGTCGCTGATGCTGCTCCTCGCCGTCGCGGCCCTTGTCATGCCCGCGATCTTCGAGCTCGTCCGCGGGGCGCACCTGCCGGGCGTGCACGCCGAGCGCGTGCACCTCGACGCGTCGGTCCAGCACCTGTCCGTCGCGGTGGCCCTCGTGCTCATGGTCACCTACGGGCTCGGGCTCGTCTTCTCCCTGAAGACGCACCGCGACCTCTTCAACCCGCCGGCCGCCGGCGCCACGGACGACGAGGACGACGACGGCTCGTGGAGCGTCCGGACGGCGGTGCTGGTGCTGGCCGGCGCCGGGCTGACGGTGGCCGGGCTCTCCGAGATCCTGGTGAGCTCGATCTCGGACGCCGCCAAGTCGATCGGGCTCAGCGAGTTCTTCATCGCCATGATCGTGGTCGCGATCGTCGGCAACGCCGCCGAGCACTGGGTCGCGGTGACCGTCGCGCGCAAGGGCAAGATGGACCTCGCGGTGGGCATCGCGATCGGCTCGAGCACGCAGATCGCGCTGTTCGCGGTCCCCGTCGTGGTGCTGGCGTCGTTCGTGATCGGCCCGGCGCCGATGCCCTTCGTGCTCAACGGCTTCGAGCTCGGGGCGACCGCCATCGCCGTCCTGGTCGCCGCGCACGTGACCGCCAACGGCGAGTCGACCTGGTTCGAGGGCGTGCAGCTGCTGGCGGTCTACGTGGTGCTGGCGCTGACGTTCGGCTTCGCCTAGGACTGGACTCGGCCGCGCGCGTGTGAGGAGGGTCATCCGATCGGGGTGATGCGCGGTGCGGCGGTATCGAGGAGCGTGCGTCCGACCGCCCACGGTGCGCCCGGTGCGCCCCGGGAACCGCGGCGGACCCCAAGGAGTGACGTCATGAGCAAGCCGTTCAAGGGCAAGATCAGCACCGACATCCGCGACTCGGTGCCGGACTGGTCGCCGTTCGAGCCGCCCAAGGCGCCGGACGGCGCATCGAGCCTCGTGTACATCGTGCTCGACGACGTCGGGTTCTCCGCCATGAGCTGCTACGGCGGTCCGATCGAGACGCCGAACATCGACCGGGTCGTCGACCAGGGCGTGCGGTACACGCAGTTCCACACGACGGCGCTGTGCTCGCCGACGCGGTCGTGCCTGCTGACGGGGCGCAACCACACGCGCAACGGCATGGCCTGCATCACCGAGTGCGCCAGCGGGTTCCCGAACGCCAACGGGGTGATCCCGGCCGAGAACGGCCAGATCCAGGAGATCCTCGAGGCCCAGGGGTGGAACACGTACATGGTCGGCAAGTGGCATCTGTGCCCCGAGGCCGAGATGAACCTCGCCTCCACGCGGCGCAACTGGCCGAACGGGCGCGGCTTCGAGCGCTGGTACGGCTTCCTGGGCGCCGAGACCAACCAGTGGTATCCCGAGCTGGTCTACGACAGCCACCCCGTCGACCCGCCGCGCTCGCCGGAGGAGGGCTACCACCTGACCGTGGACCTCACCGACAAGGCGCTGGAGTTCGTCAAGGACGCCAAGGTGCTGGCGCCCGACAAGCCCTTCTTCCTCTACTACGCGCCGGGGGCCTGCCACGCGCCCCACCATGCGCCGAAGGAGTGGAGCGACCGGTTCAAGGGCCGCTTCGACATGGGCTACGAGGCACTGCGCGAGCAGACGCTCGCGCGCCAGAAGGAGCTGGGCATCGTCCCGCCCGGCACCGAGCTGCCGCCACTGAACCCGATCGGCACGCCCGAGACCCGCACCGGCCCCGGCGGCAAGCCGTTCCCGGAAGTGGACTACACGCGTCCGTGGGACTCGCTGTCGGCCGAGGAGCAGCGGCTGTTCAGCCGGATGGCGGAGGTCTACGCCGGCTTCCTGGCACACACCGATGCGCAGATCGGGCGGCTGCTGGACTATCTGGAGGAGACGGGCCAGCGCGAGAACACGATGGTGATCCTGGTGTCCGACAACGGCGCCAGCGGCGAGGGCGGCCCGAACGGGTCGGTCAACGAGAACAAGATCGCCAACGGGATCCCCGACGACATCGCCGAGAACCTCGCGATGCTCGACGATCTCGGCAGCCCCAAGACCTACAACCACTACCCCAACGGCTGGGCGATGGCGTTCAGCGCGCCGTTCAAGATGTGGAAGCGCTACGAGTTCAACGGCGGCAGCTCGGACCCGTGCATCATCTCGTGGCCGAAGGGCATCAGCGCACACGGTGAGATCCGCGAGCAGTACCACCACGCGGTCGACATCGTCCCCACGATCCTCGACGCGCTCGGCGTCGAACCGCCCGAGACGATCGCCGGCCATCAGCAGAGCCGCTTCGACGGCGTGAGCATGCGCTACAGCTTCGACAGCGCGCCGCTGCCCAGCGCCCGCGACACGCAGTTCTTCTCGATGCTCGGCTCGCGCGGCATCTGGCACGACGGCTGGAAGGCGGTCACCACCCACCCGACGCTCAGCGGCTGGGACGCCTTCAACAAGGACACGTGGGAGCTCTACCACGTCGACGTCGATCGCTCCGAGCTGCACGACCTCGCCGCCGAGGAGCCCGAGCGCCTGCAGGAGATGATCAACCTCTGGTACGCCGAGGCGGGCGCCAACGACGCGTTCCCGCTCGATGACCGCTCCCCCCTGGAGCTCCTGACGACGCCGCGACCGATGCTGTCGCAGTCGCGCGACCGCTATGTCTACTACCCCGGTCTCGCCGACGTGCCGGAGTCCCAATCGGTCAACATCCTCAATCGCTCCTACGCGGTCGCGGCAGTGGTCGACATCCCGGAGCCCGGAGCCGCAGGCGTGCTCTTCGCCCACGGCGCGCGGTTCGGCGGCCACGCCCTCTACGTCAAGGACAACCGCCTGCACTACGTCTACAGCTTCGTCGGCAGCCTCGAGCAGAAGATCGTCGCGGATGCGGAGCTGCCGACCGGCGAAGGCCTGATCCTGTCCGCCGCCTTCGAGAAGGAGGGCGAGGATCCGCCCGGCGTCGCCGTCGGCACGCTCTCGCTGTTCCACGGCGACGAGAAGGTCGGCGAGGGTCGCATCAAGACCCAGCCAGGCAAGTTCACGCTCGGCGGCGAGGGTCTGTGCGTCGGCCGCGACAGCAGCGATCCCGTCACCGGCGACTACCCGGGCGAGGCGCCGTGGGCGTTCACGGGCGGAACGATCAACCGCGTGGCCATCGACGTCAGCGGCGATCCGTACGTCGACCTGGAGCGCGAGGCCGTCGCC
>NZ_DATHDY010000101.1:0-49815 GCF_035318805.1 Baekduia sp. | reverse complement strand
GCAGTCGTAAGGGCGTCGAGGGTGGCGTGCACACGGCCTCCAAGGTCGGCGTTGCGTTAGCAGCGCCACCCTTCGACGTCCTTGTTATGTCCCCTGGCCGACCCTTCCCGCCCCAGCCGAATACGGAATCAACCGTCTAGGCCGCCGCTCACTTCCTGAGGGTCTCCGCGTGCACGACGCGGCCGTCGGCGGCGCGCTGGCGGACGCGCACCGGACCGGTGTGGCGCGGCAGCCGCAGGACGAAGACGCGGTCGTGGACCGCGAAGGACCGGTGCAGCCCGCCGGCGTCGGCGGTCACGCGCGCCGCGCCGGGAACCGACAGGCCGAGGTAGACGCCGGAGCTCGAGCCGCTCACGACCCCGACCGGCACCGGCTCGCCCGGCGCGACCGGCATGCCGCTCCCCTGGCCCCCGCGGGGCGTCTCGAGCACCAGGTCGAGGCTCTGGACGCCGGGGATCGTGTCGCGGGCGGCCCGCAGCACCGCCTCGGCCTCGATGCGCAGGCGGCTCGTCGGATCGGGCCGAGCGCGCGCGACCCACGCCAGGCGCGCCGTCCGGCACGCGACGGGGTCGACGATGGCGAGCGACCCGCCGCCGACCTTGGCGAAGAGCACGACCCGCTCGCCGTGGCCGAGCGGCACGGTGCGCGCAGCACCGTCGATCACGGGGTTCCCATGGCTGTACCGGCGCGCCGCACGCATCGCGCCGGGACCGGCGCGGTCCGGCAGGAAGCTGCCCAGGTCGGGGTTGAGCGGCACGTCGGCGAACGTCGGTCCGGCGCCCTCGGGCCGCATGCGGCAGGTCGGGAGGGCCGCGGTCGCCCGCATGGCCTGATACGCCACCTGTCGTCCGCTGAGCGGAGCGTCGTCGTGACCGGCGACCACGCCGAGCTGTGCCGCGGTCGCGACCCCGCCGCCCACCACGAGCGCCGCGACCACGACCAGCAGCCCCCGGCGCCCGCCGCGACCACCGCGCGACCACCACCGGGCCGCGCCGCTGCGGGCGCCGGCACCCTCCCGCCGCTCCCGGACGCTCTCGCGCAGTTGCCGCTCGAGCTCGTCGTATCCGCTCATGCCGGTTCCTCCATTCCACCGCGCAACCGTCGCAACCCTCGATGCACCCGCTGCCGCACGACCGCCTCGGAACACCGCAGCTCCGCGGCGATCTCCGGATACGGCCGCTCGTCGATCACCCGGGCCAGCAGCGCGCCGCGTTGCTCGGCCGGCAGGTCGGCCAGCAGCGCCGCGAGCCGCCCCTCGTCGACCGCCGACGCCAGCTCGTCGACCCGCTCGAGATCGGCGTCCAGCAGTGCGACCGGCTCGTGGCGCAGCCGCTCGCGCGCGCCGGCCTCCACCCGCCCGCGCCGCAGGCTGTCGTGCAGCTTGTGCGCGGCGATGCCGAACAGCCAGCCCGTCGCGCTGCCGCGCGCGGGGTCGTATCCGTCGCAGCCGACCACGACCGCCGCGAACGTCTCGGCGGTCAGGTCGAACGCCAGCTCCCGCCGGCCCGTGCGCCGCAGGTGAAAGCCCGTCACCGCCGCCAGATGGCGGCGGTAGAACACCTCGAAGGCGCGCTCGTCGCCCGCCGCCGTGGCGGCCAGCAGCGCAGCGTCGTCCCGATCGGCCACACGGAGCATCCTCGGTGATTCGCCGCGGCCCGCGCGCTGTGACCGCAGCCACGTGTGACCCTGCGCACCCCCGCCGGGCGCCGGCCTGGTGGAATGTGCGCGTGCCCACCCCCGCCACCGCACCCGCTGCTGCGCCCGCCGCCGCCCGGAAGAAGCTCCTGAACCTCGTGCTGACCGTCGGCCTCGCCGACGCGCTGCTGCTCGTCGTGCTCGTCTACTTCGCGTTCGTCGACCGCAGCGACAACGCCGTCCACGTCCTCGGCCCCATCCACGGCCTCGGCTTCCTCGCGCTGCTGGGCCTGACCGCCAACGGCGCCCTCCAGGCGTTCTGGGGCTGGTGGTTCCCCGCGGTGGTGCTCGTCACCGGCGGGCCGGTCGGCTCGATCGTCGGCGACTTCGTGCTGCGCCGCCGGATCGACTGACCGATCGCGAGAGCGCTGCGGCGCGGCAACACGCCGCCGCCGTTGCGCATCGCGCCTCGCTGCTGCACCATGGAGGCTCCCGAGGCCACGCACCCGCGCGTCGCCGGATCGGACACCTCGCGCCATCGTGATCTCCGATGCCTTCGTCAACCTCCTCGACGTCGAGCCCGATCTCGCCTCGCGCCTGCGCGACGACGACCGCGCCGAGGCGGCGCAGCAGCTGCGGATGCACCTGCTCGACGTCCCCGCCGGCGACTGGCTGGCCGCGGCCGGCGGGCGGCCGGGCCCGCTCGGCTTCATGGTCGTCGAGGGCCTGCTGCTGCAGGAGGTGCGCCTCGCGTCGCGCAGCGCGATGCAGCTGCTCGGCCCGGGCGACGTGGTGCTCCCCGGCTGCTCCTCCAGCGAGATGCTCGACGCCGAGGTGCGCTGGTCGGCCGCCGTGCCCAGCCGCGTCGCGATCCTCGACGAGCGTGTCCTGCAGGGCTGCTTCGGCCTCTGGCCAGGGCTCGGGCTCGGGCTCGTGGAGCGGACCGGCGGACAGCTCATGCGGACCGCGATGCACGCCGCGATCGCCCAGCTGCCGCGCGTCGACCAGCGCCTGGAGGCGATGTTCTGGGACCTCGCCGGCCGCTGGGGGCACGTGACGCCGTCCGGGATCCACCTTCCGCTGCCCCTGTCGCATGAGGTGCTCGCGCGGCTGGTCGGCGGCCGGCGGCCGACAATCACCCTCGCGCTCAAGGCGATGGCCGACCGCGGCATCGTCGCCCGGCGGCCCGACCGCACGTGGCTGCTCGTCGCGCCCGAGCCCAGCCTGCCGACCGAAGGCCTGATCGGCGCGGCGCCGCGGCTGCCGGCGTTCCCTGCCGCGACGATCACCCCGGTGATCCGCAAGGAGCCGTGGGAGCCGGAGGCCCGGCGCGAGCTGCTGGCCACCGCGAGCCGGGTGCGGGCGCTGCACGCCGAGCAGGGCCAGCGCCTCGCGGCCAACCGGCAGCGCTACGAGCAGACGCGCGCCCACAGCCGCGAGCTGCGCGAGCGCATCGAGGCCCGGCGGGCGCGGCGCCCCACCCGACGCGACCGCGCGTAGATGAGTTGTTCCACGGGTCCGCTGCCGCCTCGTGGAACAACCCATCTAGGCCAACGCCGGCTCCATCAGCACGATCACGCCGGTGACCTCGTCGCTGCCGACCGTGAGCGGCAGCGCCGTCACGCGACACCGCAGCGCGCGGCCACGGCGGTCGTTGGCGACGACGACGAGCTCGGTGCGCTCGCCGGCCAGGGCGGAGCGGACGCCGGTCCGGAGCTCCTGCACCGGCAGCCCGATGTCGAGGCCGAGGAAGTGCTGGTCGACGGCCTCGCCGGCCCGGATGCCCCACAGCTCCTCGGCGTGGCGGTTCCACACCTGCACCATCTGGCCGGCGTCGAGCACCGCGAGCGCGACGCCCATGCTCGCGAGGATCGCCTCGAGGAACGCGTTGGACTGGTCGAAGTCCTGCGAACGCGTCCGGAGCTCGTCGTTGATCGTCTCGAGCTCCTCGTTGGTCGACTGGAGCTCCTCGTTCATCGTCTCGAGCTCCTCGTTGGTCGACTGGAGCTCCTCGTTGGTCGTCTCCAGCTCCTCGTTGGTCGACTGGAGCTCCTCGTTGGTCGTCTCCAGCTCCTCGACCGTCGACTGCAGCTCCTCGTAGGCCTGCTCCAGATCGTGCTTGGAGCGCTCCAGCTCGTCCTGCAGGCTCTGCGCGTGCGTGACGTCGACGTAGGAGACGCTCGTCCCGTCGGCGTGGTCGCCGTTGCGCAGCGGCGTGAGCTGGACGTCGAGCACGCGCACGTCGCCGTCGCGGATGTTCCACGGCACCGCCCGCAGCTGCACGGGATGGCCGTCGAGCCGCAGGCGGTCGAGATGGGAGCGCAGCTCGATCGGGCGGTAGGAGAGCTCGAGATCCTGCAGCGGACGGCCGACGCTGCCGCCGTCCAGCGAGAACATCGAGCGGGCCGCCTGGTTGACCGACACCACCGTGCCCCGCGCGTCGAGGATCAGCTGGGCGACGGGGCCGGCGTCGAACGCGCTGTCGCGCAGCGAGGCCGGCTGCTCGCCGGACCCGCCCTCGAGCGGTGGGCTTGCGGCGAAGTCCAGCGGCTCGTCGTGCGCCGCGCGCGCCGTCTTGCGGAACACGCGCCGCTTGAGGTCGGTCGGCGAGAACAGGTCGGCGTGGCTGATGAGCATCTCGGACTTGCCGAGGACCAGCACGCCGGCGGGATCCAGGCCGAAGTGGAAGCGCCGCAGGATCCGCGCCTGCGTCTCCGCGTTGAAGTACATCAACGTGTTGCGGCAGAAGAGCACGTCGATGCGGGAGATGGGCGCGTCCTGCACGAGGTCGTTGCGCCCGAAGATGACGGTGCGGCGCAGGTCCTGCCGGAACACGTAGCCCGAAGGCGAGCGCTCGAAGCAGCGGTCCAGCCCCTCCGCCGGCACGGCCTCGACCTGCTTGGCCGTGTAGGTCGCGGCGCGCGCGGTCGCCAGGGCGTCATCGTCGACGTCTGTGGCGTAGATCTTCACGCGCGCCGTGTACGCCGCATCGCCCAGCAGGGCGGAGAGCAGGATCGCGATCGTGTAGGGCTCCTCACCGGAGGCGCACCCTGCGCACCAGATGCGGATCGGCGCGTCCGGGGCGCGCCGGGCCACGACCGCGGGGAGGATCTCGTCGCGCAGGTGCTCCCACAGCGGCGGGTCGCGGAAGAACGACGTGACGTTGATCAGGATGGTGTTGAACAGCTCGGCGAACTCGTCCGGGTGGACTTCCAGGAAGTCCTGGTAGTCGCCGTGGCCGGCGCAGCCGACCTGCTCCATCCGCTTGCCGATGCGGCGCTGGAGGCTGGAGCGCTTGTACCCGGTGAAGTCGAACCCGCGGTTGCGCTTGACGAACTCCAGCAGCCCGTCGAGATCGAGGTCGGTCCGCGTTGCGGCGTCGACGGTCATCCAGTGGCCTCCTCGTGGGCGGGGACGTGGGTGTGCGTGTCGGTGTCGCCGGTCGGCAGGGCCGCGTCGTCGAGCGACACGATCGCGACGCGGATCGTGGCGGCCTGATCGACCGCCTCCAGGGCGCTGACCTCGAACTGCCGCGCGGTGCGCTCGTTGCCGGTCGATCGTGCGCGCTCGGCCATGCGGCGCAGGAGCGTCGCACGGTCCTGCAGGGTGCGCGCCGCAGTCCACATCGCGCGCTCGACGTCCTCGGCGTGCGCGGACAGCATGCTCCGCGGTGAGTAGAGGTGCCCGACGTGGCACGCGAACTGCAGCGCGCCGCCGCGGTTGCGCTCGGTCATCACGCCACCGCACTCCGGGCAGGTGATGGTCAGGACCACGCCGTCCGCCGCGTCGGAGGCGCGGCGGCCCGACGAGCGCTCCAGCATGGTGCCGCTCCCCGCGACGAGGCGCACGAGGGCCGGCCCGATCGCGGCGGCCGGCAGCACCGCGTCGACGGCCGCACCGGCGATCGCGTTGGCGGGCATGTCGCCGTACTGCGCCTCCTGCGGCTCCTGCACCAGCGCCACGCCTCCGTGTCGCTTGACCTCCGCCAGCCCCGCCGTGCCGTCGTCGCGGGCGCCCGACAGCAGCACGCCGCAGCACGCCGCTCCGTAGCCCTCGGCGGCGCTGCGGAACAGCGGGTCGATCGCCGGGCGGTGCCCGTTCTCCCGCGCGCCGCGCAGCAGCCGGACATGGCCGTCCTCGACGACGAGGTGCCGGTCGGGCGGCGCGACCGTCAGCTGCCCGGGCCTCAGCGCGAGGCCGTCCTGCGCCGTCTCGACCCGCAGCGTCCCGGCACGGGACAGGATGTGCGGCAGGACGCTCGTGCCGGTCGCGGAGACGTGCACGACCACCAGGACGGTCGCGGCGAGCTGCGCCGGCAGGGCCTCGATGACCGTGCGCAAGGGCTGCAGCCCGCCCGCCGAGGCCCCGATGACGATGAGCCGGGTGGGGGGCGCCGCCGTGGTCTGGGGCTCGGTCAAGAGATCCTCACCACCGAACTCTACGCCGAACGCGCCAAGCCGCAGAAGCGCGGCCGGGCTCCCGCCGGGTTGGTTCCCAGCCTCCTGGGCGAGTCGGGCGTGGACCGCGACGGCGCCGAAGCGGACGCCTGACCGCGCACGTCTGCTGAGATGCCGGGCCATGACGCCCGCGCCGCCGCCCGACCGCGACATCGAGCCCGACGTCGTCGCGCAGCTGCGCGAGCGGCGCGACCGGATCCGCGCCGAGATGGGCGGCATGGCCCGCATCGAGCGCCTCCACGCCCGCGGGGAGCGCACCATCCGCGAGCATCTGGACGCGCTGCTCGACGACGGCTCGTTCGACGAGGTCGGCACGTTCGTGCGCTCCCTGCGTCCCGAGGACCACGACGACACGCCCGGCGACGGGAAGGTCGGCGGCCACGGGACCATCGACGGGCGCCCGGTCACGGTCGCCGGCGACGACATCACCGTCAAGCGCGGCTCGTCGTCGCCGATGGGCTCGCGCCGCCTCGGCCGCCTCTTCGCCCACGCCGAGCAGTGCGGGCACCCGATCGTGTACTTCGGCGCCACCGGCGGCGCGCGCATCCCCGACTCGCTGGGCTCGGCCGGGTTCGCGCAGGTCGCCGTGGACGTCAACCTCTTCCGCCGCCGCCGGCGCGTGCCGTTCATCACCGTGATCGTCGGCGACTCGTTCGGCGGCTCGTCGTTCGTCTCGGCCGCGTCGGACCTCGTCATCCAGGTGCGCGGGACGTGCCTGGCGGTCACCTCGCCGCTGGTCGCCAAGATCGCCACCGGCGAGGAGCTGACCAACGACGAGCTCGGCGGCGCCGACGTCCATGCCCGCACGACCGGCCAGATCGACCTGATCGCCGAGGACTACGACGAGGCATATGCCTTGATCCGCCGCGCGCTGGAGCACCTGCCGGCCAACGCCGCGCAGCGTGCGCCGCGCACGGCGGCGGGCGACCGCGCACCGCTGGCGCCCGATCCCGAGCTGGCCGAGATCGTCCCGCGCCGGCGCGCCCGCGCCTACGACGTGCACAAGGTGCTGCGCCGCGTGCTCGACGCGGACTCGCTGCTGGAGCTCGGCGCCGGCTTCGGGCGCGGCCTCGTGTGCGGCCTCGGGCGCCTCGACGGCCACGCCGTCGGCGTCGTCGCCAGCCAGCCGAAGTTCTTCGCCGGCGCGCTGGACCCCGCCGCGTGCGAGAAGGCCGTCAAGCTGCTGTGCCTGTGCGACGCGTTCGACCTGCCGGTCCTGTTCTTCCAGGACGTGCCCGGCTTCTTCGTCGGCAAGCAGGTCGAGCACGACGGCATGCTCAAGCACGCGATCCGGTTGCAGACCGCGCTAGCGCTCTCGGAGACGCCGAAGCTCACCGTGCTCCTGCGCAAGGCCTATGGGTTGGCCTACTTCAGCCTCGGCGGCAACGACACCGGGGTCGACGCCGTCTACGCCTGGCCGTCGGCCGAGATCTCGTTCATGGATCCGCTCGTGGCCGCCAACGTCGTCGCCGGAGGCGACGAGGCGCAGCGAGACGCGCTGGCCGGCGCGATGCGCGCCGACATCGACCCCTACGGGGCCGCCGGCCTGATGAAGGTCGACGAGATCATCGACCCGGCGGACACGCGCCCGACCCTCGCGCGGGTGCTCGGGCGGCTCGAGGGCCGCCCGGCCGTCAACGGGGCGGCGCGGCCGCTGGCGAGCTGGCCGACGTGCTGAGCAGCTCGCCCAGCGCGCCGGGCGCGATCGGGCGGCTGAAGAGGTAGCCCTGGCCCAGGGCGCAGCCCAGGCCCGCGAGCTCGTCGCGCTGTGCGGCGGTCTCGACGCCCTCGGCGACGACCTCGAAGCGCAGCGTGCGCGCCATGTCGAGCACGGCGCGGACGATCGACCAGCCTTGGCGCAGCGACGGCTCGGACGGCAGGAACGAGCGGTCGAGCTTGAGGGTGTCGAGCGGGAACTCGCTCAGCGACGACAGCGACGAGTAGCCCGTGCCGAAGTCGTCGAGCGCGATCCGCACGCCGAGCTCGCGCAGGGCGTGCAGCGCCCGCGTCGCCCCCGCCGGGTCGTCCATCAGCGCGGTCTCGGTGACCTCGACGCAGAAGCGCTCCGCCGCGACGCCGTGCTCGGCCAGCGCCGCGGCGACGTCGCCGACCAGCCCGGGATCGCTCAGCTGGCGGCGCGACACGTTCACGCCGACCGTCAGCTGCGGCCAGCGCGCGGCGTGGCATGCGGCGTCGCGGATGACCCAGCGGCCGAGGTCGACGATGCGGCCGGTGCGCTCGGCGAGGCCGATGAACGCGTCGGGCATGATCAGCCCGCGGTCGGGGTGGTGCCAGCGCACGAGGGACTCGGCCCCGACGATCCGGCCGTCGGCCAGCGACACGATCGGCTGGAAGGCGAGGACGAGCTCGTCGCGCGCCAGCGCCCGGTCCAGGTCGTTGGTCAGCGCGACGCGCTGCAGCGCACGGGTGCGCATCGCGTGCTCGAAGATCTCGTAGCCGCCCGGCCCGGCGGCCTTGGCGCGGTGCATCGCCAGGTCCGCGTCGCGCAGCAGGCCCTCGGCGTCGCCGTCGTCGCCCGCGCCCGCCAGCGCGATGCCGATGCTCGCCGTGCACCGGACCTCCTCGCCGACGACCGGCACCGGGAGCGGCTCCGCGGTCGCCGCCAGCAGCCGCTCGGCGACGCCCAGCGCCTCCTCGGGATCCTCGAGCCCCTCGCACAGCGCGACGAACTCGTCGGCGCCGAGGCGGGCCAGCGTGTCGTTGGCGCGCAGCGCGCCCTGCAGCCGCGGCGCGAGCGCGCGCAGGAGCTCGTCGCCCGCGTCGTGGCCGTAGGTGTCGTTGACGTTCTTGAAGTCGTCGAGGTCGAGGACCAGCACCGCGAGCGCCTTGCCGTCGCGCCGGGCGCGCGGGAGCGCGAGGCGCACGCGGTCGACCAGCAGGGCGCGGTTGGGCAGGCGCGTCAGCGGGTCGTGCAGCGTGCGGTGGCGCAGCTCCTGCTCGGCGGCCTCGCGGCGCAGCGCGGCAGTCAGCACGTTGGCCGCCGAGCGCAGGAAGGCGACGTCGTACTCGTTCAGGCGGGTGCCGCCGCGGGCATGGACGGCCAGCACCGCGAACGGCGCCTCACCCTCCCCGAGGACCGCCACGGCCGCGCCGCAGTGCACGCCGGCGGCAACCAGCGCGGCGGTGTCGATGCCCGGCGGCGCGACGGCCACGTCGTCGAGAACGACCGCATCCGGCGCGTCGAGGACCGCGACCGCGTGGCCGCGGGCCGGCTCGCCGTCCCAGCCCTCGGCGGCGAGGATCTCTCCCGCGTCGCAGGCCTCGAGCAGCGTGGCGTACGGCGCGTCGAGGGTCGCGGCGGCGGTGCGCGTCGCCTCGGCGAACAGGTCGGCCAGCGACTCCACCGACAGCGCGTGGCGGCCGAGCGCGGCCAGGGCGGCCTCACGGCGTCGGGCGGCCACGCGCGCGGTGATGTCCTGCAGCTGCACGATCGCGTGCTGCGCCACGCCGGCGTCGTCGCGCACGAGCGCGACGGTCACCGATCCGTGCCGGTCGTGACCGTGGACGTCGCGGTAGCGGCCGTCCTGCTGGAACCCGTCGCGCTCGCCGCGCAGCAGCTCGCCGAGCTCGGTGCCGTCGAGCTCGTCGGGGTGCTGGAACTCGGTGATGCACGCGCCGACGAGCCGCTGCGGCGGGCCGCCGAGCAGCTCGCACATGGCGCGGTTGACCTTGTGCACGACGCCGTCGAGCCCGACCAGCAGCATGCCGGTCCCGGCGTCCTCGAACGCGCGCTCGAAGCGCCGCTCGCTCTGGCGCATGCGCTCCTCGGCCACGCGACGGCCGGTGACGTCCTCGTACTCGGCGAAGTAGCCGGCGCGCTCGCCGCCGCCGTCCTGCAGGGCCGTCGCGCGGACCGCGACCCACCGGATCTCGCCCCCGGGCCGCACGTAGCGCTTCTCGAACGCGATGTGGCCCTCGCGATGGATGACGTCCATCCAGTCCGCGGTGATCGCGGCGTCGTCGGGATGGCCGACCGCGGAGGGCAGCGTGCCGGCCAGCTCGGCCTCGTCGCGGCCGAGCATCGCGGCGAGCGCAGGGTTGACGCGGTGCCAGCGCCCCTCGTGGTCGAGGAAGGCCATGCCGCGGACGCCCTGGCGGAAGCCGCGCTCGAGCTGCTCCTGCGTGGCCTGCAGCGAGGTGACCAGCCCGCGCGTGATGACGCCGACCACGAGCACCGACCCGGTCGCGACCAGCCACCACGAGGCATAGGTCTGCAACGCGAGCGGATCGTCGACGCGCGCGGCCTGCACGGCGAAGGCGCCGGCCAGCGTCACGGCCGCCAGCGCGGTCATCACGGTGCCGGCCCGGCGCCCGGCCATGAACGCGAACGGCGCGATCCACACGTACATGTAGCCCGCGCCGTAGGGCGTCGGGCGCGAGGCGACCGCGACGGCGATCAGGAAGGTGCACAGCGCGCAGACCCACGCGACGTGCGACAGCGTGACCTCCCGGGCGCGCAGCAGGATCGTGGCGCCCAGCACGACGCCGGCGGCGCCCGCGACACCGGTCGCCACCAAGCTCCCCGCCAGCTCGGCGCGCACGAGCGTCACGAGCCCAGCGGCCAGGATGACCGTGCCGAAGGCACGGACGAGGCGAGGCGGTGCGGGCGTGGACGCCATCAAGAGGGCAGTCGGTCTGCGCGCGCCGAACTTGATGGGTCGTCCTCGCGCCGTGTCTGACCGCGCCGGCGCATCCCCCATCCGGGTAGTCAGCGACGTCCGGGCACTCCCCCCACGCCCGCGCCGACCGGCAAGGTGGGCTACGGTGCCCGCTCACATGGGATCTGGTCAGGACTCCCGCCGGCTTCGGGACGCTGGTAACCGTGAGCGCGTTCCTTCTCCTCTGGTGGGCCGGGCGCTTCTGGTGCCCGGCCCATCGACCCTTCCGCGATGGAGCTGACCGGCGCGCACGGCGGAGCCACGCCGTTCTCCCCCATCGCCTCGCTGCACCTGTTCGTGTCGCTGCTCGGCGAGGTCGAGCACGCCACGCCCGAGGCGCCGGGGGCGTTCTACAACCGCCTCGCCGAGGCCGTCTGCCGGCTGGGCTCCATGCGCCGCGCGGTCGTCTTCGTCTACGACGACGTCGCCCGGCGCGTGCGCGTCGTGGGGTCGCACGAGGTCGACATCGAGCTCTTCGACGGCCACATCCTGGCCATCGAGACCGCGCCGATCGCCGGCCGCGCGCTGGACCTCGACCAGGTCCTGGAGGGCAGCGCCGACGAGCTGGCCGCGCCCTACGACACGCTGCTGGGCCTCGAGCACCTGGTGTGCGTGCCGCTGGCCGCCGGCGGCCGCGGCTTCGGCGTGATCATCGCCGAGGGCACCCAGCGGTCGCTGTCGGAGGAGGAGCGCGAGGCGCTGCGCTCGCTGGGCAAGGTGTGCGCGCTCGCCCTGTCGGCGCGACTCGCGACGCGCCAGCAGTCCGACGCCCGCCACCTCGCCGACCGCATCGACCTCGCGCGCGAGATCCACGAGCGCGTGGTGCAGCGCGTCTTCGGCGTCGTGATGGCGCTGCAGTCCGGCGCGCTGCTGGACGAGGCCGACCAGCGCCGGGCCGCCGCCGAGCTCGGCCACGCCCTGGACGACCTGCGCGACGCGATGGGCCGCCCGCTGGCGGCGACCACGCGGCTGGTCACCTCGACGCTGCGCGACGAGCTCGTGCGCCTGCAGGGCAACGCGCCCGACGGCGCGATCGAGGTCGCCTGGCAGGACGGCCTGAGCATCCCCACCGCCTTCGAGCCCGTGACGCAGTCGGTGCTCGGCGAGGCGATCCGCAACGCCCGCCGCCATGCGACGCCGGGTCACATCGCGGTCGCGGTCCGCGGCGACGCCGACACCGTCGAGCTGGAGATCACCAACGACGGCGTGAGCGCCGCGCAGCGCGGCGGCGCCGGCATGGGCCTGCGGATCGCCGCGTTCGAAGCGCTACAACATGGGGCATCCCTGACGTTCGGACCCACGGGGCCGGAGCATTGGCACGTGCGCCTCGTCCTTCCCCGACCGGAGCCCGCATGACCGACCGCAACCTCCGTGTGCTCGTCGTCGACGACCATCAGGTCGTACACTGGGGCCTGCGCCTCATGCTCGGCCGCCTCGACTGGGTCGAGCGCTGCATCCCGGCCAGCTCGGGCGCCCAGGCGACCGACTTCGCGCGCCGCTACGAGCCGCACGTCGCGCTCGTGGACCTGTTCGTCGGCGAGGAGTCCGGACCGGAGATCGTCGGCAAGATCCACGAGGCCTCGCCGGGCACGCGCTCGCTGCTGTACTCGGGCGCGGGCCGGCTGTCGGCCAAGGCCGCGCGCGCGGCGGGCGCGCACGGGTTCATCACCAAGGAGCGCGACGCCGCCGAGCTGGCCGACGCGATCCGCCGCGTCGGGCGCGGGCTGACGGTGTTCGACGACGCGGCGCCCTCGGGCATGGTGCTCACCGACCGCGAGCGCCAGGTGCTGGAGCGTGTGGCCGGCGGGATGACCAACGCCGAGATCGCCGTCGAGCTGCACCTCTCCCCCAACACGGTCAAGCAGCACGCGTCGGGCATGTTCCGCAAGATCGGCGCCCGCAACCGCACCGAAGCCGTGCAGCGCGCCCAGCGCCTCGGGCTGATCTCCTAGGGGTGCCGTAGGCGGCCAGCGAGGCCGAGGCCCACGACGGCCAGCCGTCGCCGCCGGAGGTGGGTCCCCGGTCGCGATAGCGACACAGTCTCCTAGTTATAGGTCGCTGCACCTGGACCGGCGGTCCTGCACCGCATCGGGTGCTTTGGACGGACCAGGGGTCGTAGAACCGCTGTCGGCGGGGGACCCTGGAGACGTGCTGGAACCCAAAGGCCTGGTGACGCCATGAGCGTCGCCTGCGGCCGGTACGCCGCCGCGTTCACGCTCGACGACCCCGATGCGATCGTCGGAGCGGCCCTGAGCTGCCCCGCCTGCCTCGACGGCGGGACGCGCCTGACCGTCGGCATGGCCGGCGAGCGCCTCGACGCCCGCTGCAGCTGCCTGTCCTGCGGCAGCACCTGGTCGCTGACGCTGGCGCCGCAGCAGGCGCTGCGCCTCAGCCTCGACCCGCCCCGGACGGCCGACGTCCACTTCAGCGCCCAGCTTCCGCCGGCGCTCCTTCCCCTCGACCTGGAGGATCTCGATGCGTGACTCCCGTCGCGGCGGCCTCCTGCTCACCGGCGCCTCGGGCTTCGTCGGCCAGAGCGTCCTTGCGCGCTGGCTCGCCCGCACCGACCGTCCCGTCACCGTCCTGGTGCGCGCCGGCGACGACGACGCCGCCCAGGCGCGCGTCGAGGCGCTGCTCGCCGACGGTCCGCCACGTCGCGCGCCGCTGCGGGCGCTGGCGTCCGACGTCACCGACTTCGACCCCGCCGAGCTGGCCCAGCGCATCCTCGCCGGCGGCCACGACATCGACGAGATCATCCACTCGGCCGCCTGCGTGCGGTTCGACCAGGAGATCGACGACGCCCGCGCCGTCAACGTCGCCGGCACCGCTCGCATGGTCGAGCTGGCCCAGCTCCTGCACGCCGCCCGGCCGCTGCGCCGCTACGTGCAGGTCTCCACCGCGTTCGTCGCCGGCGCCCACACCGGGCCGTTCGGCGAGCGCGACCGCCGCATCGGCCAAGGCTTCCGCAACACCTACGAGCAGTCCAAGATCGAGGCCGAGGAGCTCGTGACCGGCCCCGCCGGCGCCGGCCTGCCGCTGCAGATCGTGCGCCCGAGCATCGTCGTCGGCGACCGCGAGTCGGGCTGGACCGCGGCGTTCAACGTGCTCTACGTCCCGCTGCGCGCCCTCGTGGCCGGCGCGGTCGACGCGGTGCCCGAGCAGGACGCCGGCCTGCTCGACGTCGTCCCGGTCGACTACGTCGCCGACGGCCTGCTGGGCCTCACCGACGCGCCGGCCGACGGCCGGACCTACCACCTGACCGCCGGGCGCCACGCGATCACCGTCGGCGAGCTCGCCGACCTGGCGTGCCGCGCCACCGGCCGCAAGCCCCCGCCGCGCGTGACCGCCGAGGCCTTCGCCCAGACGCTCTCGGCCACCGCCGCCGGCCGCGTGCTGGCCGCCAACCTCGGCGACTACCTGCCCTACCTCGACGTGCGCACGACGTTCGACGCGGCAGGCGCCGAGGCGCACCTGTCGCCGCGCGGGATCCGCGTCACGCCGGTCTCCGACTACCTGCACCGGCTCATCGCGTTCGCGCAGGAGCGGCGCTGGGGCCGGCTGCGTCGCGTCCGCGGCGTCACGCCGTCGCTGACGACCGGCTGACCCCGCGCGGGGCGGCGGCCGTCGCCCTGGCGCTGCGCACGGGCTTCGTCGACTGACCGGCCCCCGGCACGCCCCGCCCACTAGGCTCCGACGCCCATGGCCCGCGCTCCCGTCCTCACCCCCCAGGCCGACGACTTCCCCCAGTGGTACCAGGACGTCCTGACCAAGGCCGAGCTCGCCGACAACGGGCCCGTCCGCGGGACGATGGTCATCCGGCCGTACGCGTACTCCATCTGGGAGCGCATGCAGGCCGAGGTCGACCAGCGGATCAAGGCCACCGGGGCCGAGAACGTGTACTTCCCGCTGTTCATCCCGGAGTCGCACCTCCAGCGCGAGGCCGAGCACGTCGAGGGCTTCAGCCCCGAGCTGGCCGTCGTCACGCACGCCGGCGGCAAGGAGCTCACCGAGCCGGTCGTCGTCCGCCCGACGAGCGAGACCGTCT
Organism: Baekduia sp.; assembly: GCF_035318805.1. Lineage (GTDB taxonomy): Bacteria > Actinomycetota > Thermoleophilia > Solirubrobacterales > Solirubrobacteraceae > Baekduia. The sequence goes on along the minus strand of NZ_DATHDY010000101.1, from coordinate 34,999 downwards.
TCGGCGAGTTCATGGCCAAGTGGATCCAGAGCTACCGCGACCTCCCGCTGCTGCTCAACCAGTGGGCCAACGTCGTGCGCTGGGAGCTGCGCCCGCGGATCTTCCTGAGGACCAGCGAGTTCCTCTGGCAGGAGGGCCACACCGCCCACGCCTCACAGGCCGACGCCGCCGCCTACGCGCGCCGCATCCACTTCGAGGTGTACCTCGCGTTCCTGCGCGACGTCCTGGCGATGCCGGTGCTCGTCGGGGTCAAGACCGACACCGAGCGCTTCGCGGGGGCCATCAACACGATGACCTGCGAGGTGATGATGCGGGACGGCAAGGCGCTGCAGATGGCCACCAGCCACGAGCTGGGCCAGAACTTCGCGCGCGCCTTCGACATGGAGTTCAGCGACGCCGACGGCGAGCGCCGCCTGGCGTGGACGACGTCATGGGGCAGCTCGACGCGCATGGTCGGCGGCCTGATCATGGGCCACGGCGACGACAGCGGCCTGCGGGTCCCGCCCGTGGTCGCCCCGATCCAGGTGATCGTGGTCGCCGTCAAGGACGACGACGAGACGCGGCCGGTGGTCGACGCGATCGACCGCGAGCTGCGCGACGCCGGCGTGCGCACGCGCGTCGACGCGCGGCCCGCCGGGCTCGGGCGGCGCCTGACCGAGTGGGAGCTCAAGGGCGTCCCGGTCCGGATCGAGATCGGGCCGCGCGACCTGGCCGAGGGCGTCGTGTCGGTCGTCCGGCGCGACACGGGCGAGAAGGCCGCGGTGCCGGTCGCCGGCGCCGCCGCCGCCGCCCGCGACCTGCTCGAGACCGTGCAGGCCTCGCTGGCCGAGGAGGCGCGCGAGCGTGCCGCCTCGCTGACGCGCGCCGTCACGACGATCGAGGAGGCGCTGGAGGCCGCCCAGACGGGCTTCGCCACGCTGCCGTGGAGCGCCGTCGGCCCCGAGGGCGAGAGGCGCCTGAACGAGAAGGCGGTCTCGGTCCGCTGCGTGCAGACGGCCGACGGCGGCATCCCGGACGACCTCGACGCCGACGACCTCGTCGCGGTGGTGGGCCGCAGCTACTAGCCGCGCCCGGGCGCCGGGCCCTCAGATCGTCACGTAGCGGCGCGAGACTGGGTCACGCTCCCGAGGGTGCTTACGCTCAGATCGTCACGTACCGCCGCGTGACCGGGCCCAGCTCGGTCTCGTGCAGCAGCGCCAGCAGGCCGTTGTCGAGCCCGTTGCCCAGGCGCCGGACCGTGGCGAAGACGGCGTCGGCGTCGCGCGTCTCCTCCGTCAGCGCCTCGAGGACCGCGCGGTGACCGGAGTCCGACAGCAGCGCGATCCACTCCTCGTAGGCGCCGAGCGTGCGCGCGCCCGGCTCGGGGAGCCCGAGATGCAGGAAGGCGCGGGCGAGGCGGTCGGTCGCCGGCTCGGCGAACTGCTCGTCGAGGAAGTCCACCATGTCGCTCGCGCGCACGTAGTGGCACAGCAGCACGGGCAGCAGCCCGCTGACGTAGAGCAGCTTGCGGCTGGTGCGCAGCTTGGCGTTGCGCATGACGAACCGGTCCTCGCCGGCGGCGGCGCGCGTGTCCTGGGCGACCTTGCCCTCGAAGTCGACGGCGATCGTCCGCCAGTAGCGGATGATGTCGTTGAGCAGGAAGCGCGGCGGGCGGTGCGACCGTGACTGGCGCGAGAGGTAGCGCTCCAGCACGCGGCGCTTGACGTGCTGGTGGATTTCGGGCGCGGTGACGGCGACGGACTCCAGCAGCAGGAGCATGCGGCGGGTGAGGTTGGCGCTGTCGTCCTCGGCTAGGCCGATGTGCTCGACCAGCCGCCAGGCGTGGAAGGCGCCGCCGAACATCTGCTGGCCGCCGGGCGGCGCGCCCTCGTCCTCGAGCAGGAGCCGGACGGTCTCGACGGCGCGCACCACGCGCGGGTCGTCGAGCGGCAGGTCGGGATCGTCGACCACGAGCGCCCAGTCGACGTCGCTGTCGATGGTCAGCTCGCCGCGCCCCCAGGAGCCGAAGAGCACGAGCGCCGTGCGATCGGGCAGCGCCGCGTGGGCGACCTTCTCGCGCAGCGCGTCGAGGCGGGCGGCCGTCGAGGCGCGCGCGGCCACCAGCGTGCGGAACCGCCCGGGCGCGCCGGGCAGCTCCTCGAGCGCGCCGGCGGGGCTCGCTATCGGTCGGCCAGTGGCGCTTCGAGGATCCACGGCACGTCCCGGCAGCGATCCAGCAGCTCGGCGAACCGCTCCTCGTCGGCGGCGGTCAGCGGCCGGTGATGGCAGCCGGCGTCCAGCGACGAGAGGTGGACGTGGCGCAGTCGCGCGCCGTGCCGGTCAAGGATCTCGCGCGCGACGCCGAGCGTGGGATCGACGGACGCGGCGTGCGGGACGTCGAAGCACAGGCCCGCGGCGGGCAGCGCGGCGAAGAGGTCTGCGAGCTCGGCGGCCGTGCGGCCGGTGGCCTTCCGCGCGTCCATGTTCTCCAGGACGAGCGCGGAGCCCAGCGGACGGTAGGCACGCGGGTTCTCGATCGTGTCGGGATGGACGACGATCGCGTCGACCCGGGCGGCCAGGCGACTGAGGATCGTGACGAGGTCGGGCTCCGACAGCCTCCGCCCCTTCGTCGGCGCGTGGACGCTGACGAACAGGAACGGCAGGACCGTGTTGTCCTGCAGCAGCTCGACGAGGTCCGGCAGCTCGGGCTCCGACAGCGCGGACAGCTCGACGGCCAGCGTCGACGTCGCGACCGCCCGCTCCAGCAGCGCCGGCCAGTCGCCGTGGTCGGCGGTCATGTAGCCCGTGGACGCCCCGACGGTGTGATGCCCCGCGACCTGCGGCGATGCGGGAGCGAGGGCCGGGATCATTGCGGTTGACCCTAGCGACGGGGCCAGACGGCGCGGGAGCGCCAGACCGCAAAATCCAGCGAACGGGGAACTCGTGCACCGCGACTCATCGGGCGCGCCGCGCGCCGTACCGCGACGGCGGTGGCGGTGCGTCGCTGGCGCCCACGTGGGCATCGAGCCAGGCGTTCAGCGGGCCGCACGCGTCCCAGACCGCGCGGGCGTGCGCGAGGGCGGTGTCGCGCGGGATGCCGCCGGCGTCCGGCGCGCGGCGGCCACCCGCGACGAGCGACTTATGGCGCAGCAGCGCGACCCGCGGATGGTCGCGCGGGTAGCCGCGCGGCGCGGTCTTCAGCGCCTCGCCGAAGAGCGCGACGCCGGCGTCGCGCGCGGTGGCGATCGCCCGCTCGAGCTCCGGGCCGGTGGCCTCGTCGGCGACCGCGGCGCGGAAGCGCCCGAGCTGGTCGGGCGCCAAGGCGTAGTAGCCGGTCCCGGCGAAGAGGCCGTCCTCGGAGACCTCCGCGTACAGCCCGGCGAGCGTGCCGGGCCGGTCGGAGATCAGGCCGTAGGTGCGCGTCTTGTACGGCGACTTGTCGGCCGAGAACCGCGTGTCGCGCTGCTGGCGGAAGACCTTCACGGCGCCGCCGCCGCCCAGCTCCGCGGCGAGCGCTTCGAGCATCGCTTCGAGCGCGCCGCGGACTGCGGCGTCGTAGGTCGTCCGCTGGGCGGTGAAGTACGACTTGGAGTTGTCGTCCCGGAGCCCGGCGAACCACGCGAACGCCTCGGGCGGGAACCCGGTGAACCGCTGCGGCTCGGGCATGGCGACAGTGTTCACCCTGGGGCGGCGGGTATTGCGGCTCGTGGCCCGTGGCCCGTGGCCCGTGGCGTCCCGCGCGGGCGTGGGCGGCGAGCGAGCGCCGTTCGGGGGCAGTGACGAGTGCGTGACCGGGGGCGCCGGCGCCTGGTGTCCTCCGCGGGCGGCGGGGTGGGAGTCGTTCGGGGCTGAACGGCTGACGGATGGCGGATAGGGGTCGAGATGCGACCCGTAATCGCCATCCGTCTTCGTCCGCCGCCGGCGAAAGGCACCTGGACGTTGAGATGCAACGGCTAGGTGCCGCTCGCCGGCCTCGGGCCGGCGGATGGCGTTTTCCCGTTGAGCTGCAACGTCAACTCGCCATCCGTCGCGCCGACTCGACCGTTCACGCCCGAACGACCCGTCCCACCAGCGCCCGCGGCAGACCGGCGGCGCCTGGGCCCGGTCGAACCTCCGTCGTCACTGCCCTCTCCAGCGCGCGCGCGGCACCGCCGAGGCCCGCACCGGGCGCCAACCACGCCAGCGCAACGACGCCCCCTCACAGCACCCCCAAGATCACCAACAACACCACCGTCCCCACCATCGACAGCACCAGCGACCCAATGCACCCGAGGTTGCTGGAGAAGAACAGGAACATCAGGCGGTCAGCAGGGTCCGGACGCGGTGTTCGACGTCTTCGCGTAGCGCGTCGCCGGGGACGTCGGTGGGCAGCTCGATCACGACGCCGTCGCCGCCGGACTCGATGCGCAGTGGCATGGGGGCGTCGGGCGTGCCGGCGGGCAGGTCGATCACGGTGCCCTGCTCGTAGGACGTGATGACGCGCGGATCGATGTAGGAGGCGCGGGCGACCGCCGGCGTGTTGCCCAGGGCGACGCTGACCTCGCGGACCGCGCGGTTGACCGTCCGCCGGCCGCCGGGCCGGCCCGATGCCTGCTCGCGGGCGAGGGCCACCGCGGCGAGCACCGTCGCGGCCCAGGTGCGGAACTCCTTGGCCGAGTACGGCCCCTGCGCCCAGCAACGGAGCGCGTTGTTGACGTCGGAGGCCGTGACGCGGTGCCAGCCGCCGGCGCCGCGGTGGGCCAGCAGCTCGAGCGGCTCGCCGCGGCGGCGGCACAGCGGCGCGATCGCCACCACGGTCTCCGGGTCGCGCACCGTCATGCGCCGCCGCTTGCCCTGCTTGGCGATGTAGTCGAACTGCGCCGCATCGTCGAGGAGCCTGACCTGCTCGCGCCGCAGCGTCGTGAGCCCGACGTGGCCGTTGTCGCGCGCGTAGCGGTCCCAGCCGACGCGGAAGAGCCCGACGTCCAGCAGCCGGATCGCGAGCGCCAGCGCGCGCTCGCGCGAGACGCCGTCGGCGCCGAGCTGCTCGTGCGCGGTCCGCCGCAGTTGCGGCAGCGCCGCGGCGAAGTCCAACATGTCGTCGAACTTGACCTCGTCGCGCCGGCGGCGCCACTCGGGGTGGTACAGGTACTGGCGCCGGCCCTTGCTGTCGAGGCCCGTGGCCTGCAGGTGCGTGTCGGGCCGCGGCGAGATCCAGACGTCGGTCCACGCCGGCGGGATGCGCAGCGCCTCGATCCGCGCGATCGTGTCGGGATCGGTCACCGGCGCGCCGGAGGCGTCGAGGTAGGCGAACCCCTTGCCGCGGCGCGTGCGCCGCAGGCCGGGCTCCCCGCCGTGGACGTGCACGAGCTCGGTCATACCTGGCGGCCAAGGTAGGCCGCCCCGCCCGCGCCGCAACCGCGGTCAGCTGCGCACCTTCTCCGGCACGACGAACACCGGCAGGTCGCTGAGGTGCAGCAGGCGGTGCGCGACGCTGCCGACCAGCAGGCCGCGACCACCGAGCGCCCGCGCGTGCCGACTGCGATCAGGTCCGCGCCCGCCTCGTGGGGGACGTCGAGGATCTTCGGCGCCGGCCCCCCGAGGACCGCCCGGTGGACGTCCACCGTCACGGCGAGGCCGAGCGCCCGCCGGGCTCCGTCGGACCCGTCATGGCCGACCACGATCACCTTGAACATGTGCCCTCCTCAGTCCCCGAGGAGAACGTCCTCGGGATCCGAGCCAGGCCGCCGGCCGGCCGGGACAAGGCGACCGTCGTCGATGCGCAGGTGGCATCCTGGCGTCCCATGAGCGTCGCGATCGCGATCATCGCCGGGCTGCTGGCCGGCTACGTCGCCCTCGTCGTCGCGCTGCTGCTCGCCGGCCCCAAGGGTCCACGGCTCGTCGAAGCCCTGCGGCTGCTGCCCGACCTGCTGCGCCTCGTCGCGCGCCTGGGCTCTGACCGCAGCCTCCCGCGGAGCGTCCGCGTCCGGCTCTGGCTGCTGCTCGCCTACCTCGCCATGCCGTTCGACCTCATCCCCGACTTCGTGCCGGTCCTCGGCTACGCCGACGACGTCATCGTCGTCAGCCTGGTCCTGCGAACGGTCGTGCGCCGCGCCGGCGCGGAGGACGTGCGCCGCCACTGGCCCGGGACCGATGACGGCCTCCGCGCCCTCGGGCGGCTCGTCGGTCTGGCGCTCACGCCCGCGACGCACCAGACCTGATCGCGGCGCCGAGCGCCCGGCCTCACCCCCAGGCCGACAAGACCTCGTCGGGCATGAGCGCGCCGACCTGCAGGACCGCCTTGGCGTGCATCTGGCAGACGCGCGACTCGGAGACGCCCAGGACGGTGCCGATCTCGAGGAAGGTCAGCTCCTGGTGGTAGCGCAGCCCGAGGACCACCTGGTCGCGAGCGGGCAGGCGCTCGATGGCCGCCGCGATGCGCTCGCGCAGGTCCTGCGCGTCGGCGCTGTCGGCGGGATCCACCGCGGCGGGGTCGGCCAGGGTCTCCAGCAGCGTCGGCTGGACGCCCTCGGCCCGTGCCAGGTTCCACGGCTTGTCCAGCGCGACGATCCGCGCGTCGGCCACGCGCTGCAGGGAGGCGTCGAGCTGGTCGGCATCCATGTCGAGCTGCTCGGCCAGCTCGGCGTCGGTCGGCAGCCGCTGCAGGCGCGTCGACAGGTCGGCCGTCGCCAGCTCGATCTCGCGCGCCTCGGCGCGCACGGTCCGCGGCACCCAGTCCAGCGCGCGCAGCTCGTCGAAGATCGCGCCCCGGATCCGCTGGCCGGCGTAGGTCTCGAACGTCGTGCCGCGCTCGGGCTCGAAGCGCTCGACCGCATCGATGAGGCCGCCGAGCCCGTAGGACACGAGGTCGGCGACGTCCACGTGCGGCGGCATGCGCGAGGCGATCCGGCCGGCCGCGTACTTCACGATCGGCGAATAGGCCAGGATGAGCTGGTCGCGGACGTCGCGGTTGCGCGTGGTCCGGTACCGCCGCCAGCGCTCGGAGAGGACGATGGTGTTGGAGGGCCGCGGCGCCTCTTCGAACGGCATCCGGCACCCACCTCGGTCATGGCGGCGCGGAGATCCCGGAGGGCCCGGCACTCCGACGAAACGCCCTTCAGGCTTGTGTCGACGGATCCACAACCCGGCTTGAGCGGTGCCACCGGACGTTCCCGCCGACCCGCGATGAGTTTCGCCGGACCCGTCAGTCTCTGATCGTGTGACCACCACCCTCGCCATCGAGGCCACCGGCCTCGTCAAGACCTTCGGAACGACCCGCGCCGTGGACGGCGTCGACCTCGCCGTCCCGCGCGGCTCCGTGTACGGCGTGCTCGGGCCCAACGGCGCCGGCAAGTCCACCACCATCCGTATGCTGGCCACGCTGCTGCACCCCGACGGCGGCACCGCCCGCGTGATGGGCCACGACGTCGTGGCCGAGGCCGACGAGGTCCGCGACCTGGTCAGCCTGACCGGGCAGCTCGCCTCGGTCGACGACGACCTCACCGGCCGCGAGAACCTCCTCCTCCTGGGCCGGCTGCTGGGCTACTCGACCAAGCCGGCCCGCGCCCGGGCCGACGAGCTGCTCGGCGCGTTCGGCCTCGAGGACGCGGCGACCAAGTTGGTGAAGAACTACTCGGGCGGCATGCGCCGCCGGCTCGACCTCGCCGCGTCCATCGTGGTCACCCCCGAGCTGATGTTCCTCGACGAGCCGACGACCGGCCTCGACCCGCGCTCGCGCAACCAGGTGTGGGACATCGTCCGCGCGCTCGTCGGCCTCGGCACCACGGTGCTGCTGTGCACGCAGTACCTCGACGAGGCTGACCAGCTCGCCGACCGGATCGCGGTGATCGACCGCGGCAAGGTGATCGCCGAGGGCACCCCCGGCTCGCTGAAGACATCGGTCGGACAGGGGGCGCTGCACGTCCGCCTGCTCGACCCCGAGCAGCGCGACGAGGCACGCCGCGTGCTCGCCCGCGTGCTCGACGACGAGCCGCACACCGCCGCCGACCCGTCCGCGCTGTCGGTGCCGGTCGGCGACGGCGACCGGGCCTCGGAGGCGATCGCCGAGCTGTCGCGCACCGGCATCGGGCTCGCCGGCTTCTCGCTCGCCCAACCCAGCCTGGACGAGGTGTTCCTGGCCCTGACGGGTCACCCCGCCGAGGAGGAGGCCGACGCCGCATGAGCACGTCCCCGACCACCCGCCCGTCGGAGTCCGACGTCGCGCCCGACGCGGCGCGGCTCCACGCCGCGCTCTCCTCCAGCGCCCGCCCGCCGCGTCCGGGGCCGCTGTCGGCCGCGCTGACCTTCGGGTGGCGCGGCATGCTCAAGATCAAGCACGTGCCCGAGCAGCTGCTCGACGTGACCATCACGCCGGTGCTGTTCCTGTTGATGTTCACCTACCTGTTCGGCGGCGCGGTCGCCGGCTCGACGAGCGAGTACCTGCAGTACATCCTGCCGGGCATCCTCGTGCAGTCGGTGCTGTTCACCTGCGTCTACTCGGGCGTGGCCCTGAACACCGACGTCACCAAGGGCGTCGTCGACCGCTTCCGCTCGCTGCCGATCTGGCGGCCCGCGCCGCTCGTCGGCGCCGTGCTCGGCGACAGCGTGCGCTTCGTCCTCGCGTCGACGGTCGTCGTGCTGGTGGGGCTGATCATGGGCTTCCGGCCCGACAACGGCGTGGCCGGCGTCGTCGCGGCGATGGCGCTCGTCGTCGTCTTCGCGTTCGCGCTGTCGTGGGTGTTCACCACGATCGGCCTGGTGCTGCGCTCGCCGAGCGCCGTGATGAACACGGGCTTCATGGCGCTGTTCCCGCTGATCTTCCTGAGCAACATCTTCGTCGCGCCGAGCTCGCTGCCGGAGTGGCTGGAGGCGTTCGTCGACGTCAACCCGATCTCCCATCTGGTCCGCGCGACGCGCGAGCTGATGGACGGCGGCGCCGAGGCCGCCCACGTCGCGCTCGTCTTCGGCGAGGCGGCGGCGCTGACGGCGATCTTCGCGCCGCTCACCGTGCGGCTGTACCGCGGGCGCGGCTGAGCGACGCGTCAGTCGACGCCCGACAACGCCTCGGCCACCGGGCCGAGCACGTCGAGGACTTCGGTCAGCGACGCGCCGGCCAGCTCGGGCAGCGTGCCGCTGGCGCGGGTGAGCGAGACGCCCATCGCCAGCGCGACGAGCAGCTCGGCGCGCAGCCGCGCGTCGGCGGCGCCCCGCGCCTCCAGCGCCGCGGTCAGCGGCTCGACGACGCGGCGGCCGACGACCGCGCGCACCTGCTCGCGCATGTCGTCGGTGAGGGTCGGATCGGCCATCGCGCGCGGCACCGGCCCGATGCCCTGCTCGGCGGAGCGGGCGAGCATCGTCTCCAGCGCGTCGCGCAGGTCGGTCGGCAGCGGCGCCCGGTCGTCCTGCGCCATCGCCGCGAGGTACAGGCCCTCCTTGCTGCCGAAGTACCGGGCGATCAGCGCGGGGTCGATGCCCGCGCGCTCGCCGATGTCGCGGACGGTCGCGGCGTCGTAGCCGCGCTCGTCGAACAGCACGCCGGCGGCGTGCAGCAGGGCCTGCCGGCTGGCACGGGCGTCGTGGCGTCGCCGGCTCGGCTTGCTAGAATTGTCAACAGCTGATGACATCGCCCGCTGACACTACCACCCCGGCGTCGGCGCATGGCGATCCCCACCGCCAGCACTACGGGCTGACGTTCGCCGTCCTGGCCCTCGCCGGCGCCATCTTCCCCATCGGCGGCGGCCTGGGCATCGTCCTGGACGGCCCGATCGTGGACGCGTTCTCCTACCATTGGCTCTTCTGGTTCCCATTGGTCCTCGTGATGATCGCCACGGTGATGACCATCATCTTCATGCCCGAGTCGCCGGTGAAGGTCCCGGGCCGCATCAACTGGGCCGGCGCCGCGCTGCTGTCGGCGTGGCTGGTGTGCCTGCTGGTCGCCCAGACCCTGGCGACGGACGCCGCCTGAGCGAGCGATGGGCTGCTACCACCGGATCCTCGTGGCGGTCGACGGGTCACCGGACGCGGAGGCCGCGCTGCGCCACGCGACGACGCTGGCGCGCGACCAGCACGCGCAGCTCATCCTGCTCACGGTGGTCCCGGCGGCGCCGCCGCAGCTCGTGACGGTCGCCGGGGCGACCGAGCTGATCGACCTCGAGGCGACGTTCGCGCACACGCTGCGCGCGGCCGCGGACGGGCTGCCGCAGGACGTCGGCGTCGAGACGCGGCTCTGCCACGGCTCCCCGGCGCGCCGCATCCTCGAGGTCGCCCGCGACGCGCGCTGCGACCTGGTGGTCATGGGCTTCCACGGTCACGGCCGGCTGCACCACGCGCTCGTCGGATCGGTGTCACGCAGCGTCCTGCACGACAGCCCGCTGCCGGTGCTGCTCATGCGGGCCGGGAAGCCCGAGCCCGTCGGTGAGCCGGCGTAGACGCTAGATCCGCAGGTCGACCGCGACCTCGTAGGTCTCGACCGACGTCCGGTGGCCCACGTCGTCGGTGCTCGGGTTCATGTCGTTGAGCGCCGCGTCGCCCTGGCGCAGGTCCTCCTCGGTCTCGAACAGCGCGACCGCCATGCTGCGACCCGTCTCGGGATCGATGAGCATCATGAAGCCCTTGGCGGGCACCCCCGGCGGCGGCCCCGCGTCGGACTCGGCGTTGATCTCGTCGGCGGAACGGCGGAGCGCGTCGCCCTCCGCGCCTTCCCACTTCGCCACGCGTGCGTACATCGGGTTCGTCCCTTCGCTCGGGACCGCCGACGCTACGCCGGCCGCGAGACCCAGTCAATCGCTGCCGGCCGGCACGGCGCTCGCCTCGACGAGGGGCCGCGTGGCCGTGACCGCGCTCCCCCGTTCGCGGCGACGGCGCGGGACGCCCAGGCCCACGACGGCGCCCGTCAGCGCCAGTGCGGCCGACGCCGCGATCGCGGGCGTGAAGCCGTCGGTGAACGCCTGGGCCGAGGCGTAGCCGCCGCCGCCCGCGAAGACCGCGACGGCGATCGCGATGCCGAAGACGCCGCCGAGCTCCCGCACCGTGCTGTTGATGCCGGTGGCCGTGCCCAGGTCGTCGGAGCGCACGGCGTTGACGACGGCGTTCTGCGCGGACGGCAGGGCCATCGACACGCCGCATCCGGCGACCATCAACGCCGGGACCAGCTCGCCGTAGGCCATGCCGGGATCGGCGATGAGCGCGATCCACCCCATGCCCGCCGCCTGCAGGGCCAGCCCGCCGACGAGGAACGGGCGCTCGCCATAGCGGTCGACGAGCACGCCGGCCAGCGGCGCGACGAAGAACAGCGTGCCGGTCCACGGCAGCAGCCGCAGGCCGGTCGCCATGGGCCCGTAGCCGAGGCCGGTCTGGAGGAACTGCGCGAGGAAGAACACGGCGGCGAACAGCGAGGCGAGCGTGAGGAACATCGCGCCGTTGCCCGCCGAGAAGGCGCGCGATCGGAAGAGCGTCAGCGGCAGCATCGGCGCGGGGGTGCGCGCCTCGTAGGCCACGAACGCGCCGAGCAGCAGCACGCCGGCGCTCAGCGAGGCCACCACCTCCGCGCTGCCCCATCCGGCGCCGTTGCCGCGCACCAGACCCCACACGATCCCGAGCGCCGCCGTCGTGATCAGCGCGAGGCCGGGCAGGTCCAGCGCCCGCCGGACGCGCGCGCTCTCGGGGATCCGGGCGAGCACGAGCGGGACGGCGAGCAGCCCGATCGGCACGTTGATCCAGAAGATCCACTGCCAGGCCACGCCCTCGGCGACGGCACCGCCGATCACCGGCCCGCTGGCCACAGCCAGGCCGGTCAGCCCCTGCAGCGCGCCCATCGCCGCGCCGCGGCGCTCCGGCGGGAACGCCGCCCCGACGAGCGCCAGCGCCAGCGGCAGCACGAAGGCCGCCGCCGCGCCCTGGACGGCGCGGGCGGCGATGAGCGCGCCGGTCCCCGGCGCCAGCGCGCACGCGGCGGACGCCAGGGCGAACCCGAGCACGCCGGCGGCGAACAGGCGCCGGCGCCCGAAGCGCTCGCCGAGCGCCGACGCGGTCATCAGCAGCACCGCGAAGCTCAGGTTGTAGGCGTTGACGGTCCACTCGAGCTCCTCGATGCTCGCACCGAGGTCGTGCCGGATCGTGGTCAACGCGGTCGACACCACGAGGGTGTCCAAGGCCACCATGAAGGAGGCGACGGCCGCGAGGCCCAGGACCCAGCGTTGCGTGCGCTTGTCGTCGGTCATGTCCGGTTGGACCGGCGGCGCCGCGCAGATCCATCGATGAGTTCGGGGCGCCGGCGGGGTCTAACGCACATGGCCTCCCTCACGGTCGACATCGCCGACCAGCGCGCGCTGGTGGCGGCAGCCCAGGCCGGCGACGAGCGGGCGTTCCGCGCGCTGGTCGAGCCGTACGGCCGCGCGCTGGAGGTCCACTGCTACCGGATGCTCGGCTCGCTGCACGACGCGCAGGACGTCGCGCAGGAGACGCTGCTGCGCGCCTGGCGGGCGCTCGACCGCTTCGAGCGGCGCGCGTCGGTCCAGACGTGGCTCTACCGGATCGCCACCAACGCCTGCCTCGACGAGCTCGAGCGCCGCCCGCGCCGCCCCGAGCCCACCGTGGACCCGTATCCCGACGAGCGCCTCGAGCCGGACGCCGCGGTCCCCCACGCTGACCCGGCCGCGCGCTACGCCCTCCGCGAGGGCATGGAGCTCGCGTTGCTGACCGCCATCCAGCGCCTGCCCGGGCGCCAGCGCGCGGTCCTGATCCTGCGCGACGTGCTCGGGTGGACGAGCCAGGAGACCGCCGAGTTGCTCGACTCCACGGTCGCCGCCGTCAACAGCGCGCTGCAGCGCGCACGCGCGACGATCGAGCAGGTGGTGCCCGCGCGATCGGCGGCGCCGCGGCGCGAGACCGAGCGCGAGCTGCTGCGCCGCTACGTCGACGCCTGGCAGCGCGCGGACATGGACGCGCTGGTCGCGCTGCTGCGCGAGGACGCCGTGCTGTCGATGCCGCCGCAGCCGTCGATCGCCGGGGCGGCCGCGATCGCCGCGTTCTTCGCCACGCGCGCCTGCGGCGGCCCCCGGCCGCTGGTCGCCCGCGCCACCTGGGCCAACGGCCGGCCCGCGGTCGCGCTGAGCGAGCCGGGTGCGAGCGGCCGCCTTCACCGCCTGCTGGTCCTCGACGTCGACGCTCAGGCCGGCCTCGTCGCGACCCTGCACGCCCATGGCGACGCGGCGGTGCTGGCGGCGTTCGCCGCTAGGGGCTGACCGGGCCCCGATCACGCGCCGTCGCGGTCCCCCGGTTCAGCGCTGCACTTCCCCAGGCCGCCTCCTCGAGGCGCGCCGGGTCGGTCTGCTCGGGCTCGTCGGCCTCCCCGGCGGCGGCGGCGCCCGCGGCCGCGGGCACGAGGCGCTGCAGGATGTCGACGGGCAGCGGGAAGACGATCGTCGAGCTCTGGTTGCTGCTGACCTCGATCAGCGTCTGCAGGTAGCGCAGCTGGATGGTGACCGGGTTGCGGCTGATCACGTCGGCGGCGTCGTGGAGCCGTGCCGCGGCCTGGAACTCGCCCTCGGCGTTGATGATCTTCGCGCGCCGCTCGCGCTCGGCCTCGGCCTGGCGCGCCATCGCGTGCTGCATGCGCTCGGGGATCTCCACGTCCTTGATCTCGACCGTGCTGACCTTCACGCCCCACGGCTCGGTCTGGTCGTCGATGATCTGCTGGAGGTGCTCGTTGAGGCGCTCGCGCTCGGCCAGCAGCGCGTCGAGCTCGGCCTTGCCGAGCACCGAGCGCAGCGTCGTCTGCGCGATCTGCGAGGTCGCGGCGAGGACGTTCTCGATCTCCACCACCGACCGGTTCGGGTCGATGACCCGGTAGTACGTGACCGCGGTGACGCGCGCCGGCACGTTGTCGCGGGTGATGATCTCCTGCGCCGGGATGTTCAGCGTCACCGTGCGCAGGCTCACCCGCACCATCCGATCGACCGCGGGGATCAGGAAGATGATCCCCGGCCCGCGCTGCCCGGTGAGCCGGCCGAGCCGGAACACCACGGCGCGCTCGTACTCGCGCAGCACGCGGACCGACGCGCCGGCGAGCACCGCGGCGGCGACGAGCAGGACGAGCAGGGCCACGACGACGGCGACGATCATGCGATCAGCTCCCATTCCTCGGCGGGGCGGACCGACAGCGTCAGCCCGTCCACGCGTTCCACGACGACGGCATCGCCCTCGTGCAGCGGCACGGCGTCGTCGACGTCGCCCCAGGATCGGCGCGCGCGCCACAGCGCGCCGCCGACGAAGACCTGCCCGGCGGGCTCGCTCCAGCCGCGGACCGTGCCGACCGACCCGCACAGGCTCTCGGCGCCCGACCGGATGCGCCCGTGCTGGGCGCCAGCCACCTTGCGCGTCACGAGGAGCGCCCAGCCGACGGTCGCCAGGCCGAGCCCGACGGCGACCGGGACCGCCAGCGCGGCGCCGCCACCCAGTGCGGCGATGACGAGGATTCCGCCGGCGATCAGGGCCACGCCGCCGGACACGCCGAAGACGCCGCCGGGCACGTGGGCCTCGGCGACCACCAGCATGGCGCCGATCAGCAGAAGCGCGAACCCGAGGGTGGTCATGTCGATGTCTCCTGACCACCGACGATACGCCTGCACGGCGCGAGCGCATAGGGCCGTGCGTCACCGCGTGGTCGCGGCGGGCTTCTCGGCGCCCACGATCTTGCCCGGATTGAGGTTCGCTCCGGGATCGACGCTGTGCAACAGCGCCCGGATCATCGTGACGCCCGGAGCCGAGACGTCCTGCTCGAGCCACGGCGCGTGCTCGGTGCCGACCGCGTGATGGTGCGAGAGCGTCGCGCCGCAGTCCACGAACGCCTGCTGGATCGCGGCCTTGATCGCCGCGTAGTCCTCCAGGCCGTCGCGGCCGGGTGCCGGCTGGAAGGCGAAGGTGAAGTACAGGCAGGCGCCCGAGTGGTAGGAGTGCGACAGGTGGCTCATGACGTAGCCCTTGACGCCGAGCGCGTCGAACCGGCCGCGCGCCGCGCCCATCACGTTGTCATACACCTCGGTCAGCCGGCTCCACGGCGCGGCGGTCTCCGACACGTCGGCCAGCGCGCCGCGGTCGAGCAGGTAGTCGCGGATGTAGGGCGTGTCGAACTTCTTCTGGTCGTACAGCTCCCCGGGGCCGCGGCCGATGCACACGCCGCCGTGCTCGCCGACGATCCGGCCGGTCAGCCTGCGCTGTGCGGTGACGTGCTGCTCGCTGCCCTCGTAGCCGATGAACGCGAGGCACATGGCGCTGACGTCGAAGCCGCGCCGGCGCTCCAGGAACTCGCGCAGCGCCCGGGACTTGACCCGATCGACGATCGAGCTCCCCTTCTTGGTGGCGAACGAGAACAGCGTCTCGGGCGCGTCGGACACGCGGGTGATCGACGGCGCGGCCTCGCTCGCGGCGATGTCACGCATCGCGGCCAGCCCGGCGCTCCAGTCGGGGAAGAGGTAGCCGAGGATCGTGCGCTGCTCGGGCAGCCGATGGACATGGACCGTCGCCTCGGTGATGATCCCCAGCCGCCCTTCGCTGCCGAGCACCATCTCGCGCACGCTGGGCCCGGTGGACGTCGCGGGGACCGGACGCACGGCGAGCATCCCGGCCGGGGTGACGACGCGCAGGCCGCGGGTGAGGTCGGCGACGTCGCCATACTTGTCTGACTGCATCCCCGACGAGCGCGTCGCGATCCAGCCGCCGAGCGTCGAGTGGGTGAAGCTGTCGGGGAAGTGCCCGAGCGTCCAGCCGCGCGCGTTGAGCTGCTGCTCGAGGCGCGGTCCGAAAACGCCGGACTGGACGCGCGCCAGGCGCGACGCCTCGTCGATCTCCAGCACGCGATCGAGACGCCCGAGGTCGAGCGAGATCACCGTGCGCGACTCGTCGTCGGGCACCTCGAGGCTGCCGGAGATGTTCGTGCCGCCACCGAACGGGATCACGACGGCGTCGGCGGCGAGGACCTCGCTCAGGACGGCCGCGATCTCGTCCTCGCCGGCCGGGCGCACCACGACGTCGGGCACGCGCCCGATCTCGCCGCGGCGATGGCGGACGAGGTCGCGCAGGCTCTTGCCGCGCGCGTGCGTGACGCGGTCCAGCCCGTCGATCGAGACGTGGGCGGCGCCGACGGCCTGCTCCAGCGCGGCGAGGAGCTCGGGCTCCAGCGTGGGCTCGGGGACGTCGAGGTCGGCGAACCGCGCCGGGGGCGTCGAGACGTGCGCGAGGTCCAGGCCGAGATGGCGCTCCAGGAACGGTCCGAGCGCCGGCTTGTCCTGCGCCGTGAACCGGACGTCCTCGTCTCCCCACCCCGACCACTTCATACCGGCCATGCCCGCCCCGCCTCCTGTCGCCGTTGCGGCGACGATAGCTGGCGCGGCCCCGGCGCTCATCTTCAGCGCGCCGCCGTCGCCCGGCCGGGCCGTCCCGGTCACCGTGCACGTCTGCGCTGCCGTGTTGCCGGTCGCCATCGGGTCCGAGCGTGGTCACGTCGCCCACAGCCGCGTGCGCAGCCCCGACGCCCGCGCCGCCGGCCGTGCCACCGCGGCGCGGATCGCGTCCTCGGTGCCGACCACGATCAGCTGCCGGCGCGCGCGGGTCACGGCGGTGTAGAGCAGCTCGCGGGTCAGGATCCTGGACGTCGCGGGCGGCACGACGACCGCGGCGGTCTGGAACTGCGAGCCCTGGCTCTTGTGGACCGTCATGGCGTACACGGTCTCCACCGAGCCCAGCTGGTTGGGGCGGACGAGGGACACGCCGCCGCGACGCTCGAACGCGGCCATGACGCGGCCGCCGGCCATGGCGACCACGACGCCCGTGTCGCCGTTGAAGAGGTTCAAGTCATAGTCGTTGGCGGTGACCAGCAGCGGGCGGCCGGGGTAGTCGCGCGCCGGCCCCGCGGCCGCCGCGATCTCGGGCGCGAGCCAGCGCTGCACCGCCGGCATCCAGGTCGACACGCCGTACGGGCCGCGCCGGTGGGCGCACAGCAGGCGGAACGTGCCGAGCGCGTCGAGGGCTTCGCGCGCCCGTCCGTCGCGCGCGCTCGCGATGACGGCCCGCCCGGCGACCACCGCGGCGTCGCGCACCGGCGCCATCGTCGCGTCGCGGTGCTCCGCGGCAGCGTCGACCGGGATCCACGTCACGCCGTCGGCCCCTGCGCCGAGCGCCGCCACCACCGCATCGGCGTCGCCGCGCCGCACCGCGTCGGCGACCGCGGCGATGGCGCCGCCGAACCGGAAGACGCGATCGAGCACGACGATGCCGTCGCCGATCGCCAGGTCCTCCGCGGCGGGGTCGGCGGGGACGTCGGCGCCGGTCACGTCCGCCAGGCGCGCCCGGGACGCGGGGCGCATGAGCATCCGCGTGGTCGCCGGGCCGACGACGTCGCCCAGGACCGCCCCCGCCTCGATGGACGACAGCTGGTCGGGGTCGCCGACCAGCACGACCCGGGCGTCGGGCCGGACGGCCTCCAGCAGGCGGGCCATGAGCGTCAGCGACACCATCGACGTCTCGTCGACGACGATCACGTCGTGCGGCAGCCGGCTCCCGCGGTGATGGCGGAAGCGGCTGCGGCTGTCGGGGCGCCAGCCCAGGAGCCGATGGAGGGTCGACGCCGGGATCGACTGCAGTTGCCGGCGCACGGACTCGTCGACGTCCAGCGTCCCCGCCTGGTGGTTGACGGCCTCCTCCAGCCGCGCCGCCGCCTTGCCCGTCGGGGCGGCGAGCGCGACCAGCGGCGCGGACGCCCCCGTGGCCGCCGCCTGCTCGACCAGCAGCGCGACGATGCGCGCGACGGCCGACGTCTTGCCCGTGCCGGGACCGCCCGCCACCACCGACAGCCTCCGCAGGACGGCGGCAGCCGCGGCCATCGGCCCGCGCGCGTCGCCGGGTTCGTCGCCGTAGAGCCGGCGCAGCCCGGCGGCCAGGACGTCGAGCCGGACGCCGGTGAGCTCGTCGGCGCCACGCGCCCGCAGGTCGGCCGCGACCTGCCGCTCCTCGCGCCAGTAGCGGTCCAGGTACAGCGCCGTGCCGACGAGCCGCAGCGGGCGGTCGGCCGGGCCGCCGCCGTCGCCCACGGCGACCAGGGCGCACTCCGCCACCCGCGCGACCCATCCCTCGGCGTCGGGCCACGGCAGGCCGTCGAGGTCGACCGGCTCCTCGGTGTCCACGGCCACCGTCGTGCGGATGGTCGCGAGATCGACGAGGACGTGCCCGAGCCGCGGCGCGCGCACGGCAAGCGCGAGCGCGAGCAGCAGCGCGGGATCCTCGACGCCGCCCAGCGCGGCCAGGCGGCGCGCCACCTGGACGTCGGCCGACGAGATCACGCCCGCGTCGTTGAAGGCGCGCAACGGCGCGGGCGCGTCGCGGGCGAGCCGGACGTCGAACGGGTCGCGCTCGCGCAGCGAGGTCACGCGCGCGCCCCGCCGTCCAGGACGTCGCTGAGCGCCGTGAGCAGGCCGGCCGGCGGGCGCCACGCGAACACGCCACACGGCATGCCGTCGACGCGCGGCGTGCCCACGCCGGTCATCCCGCGCAGGAACAGGTACAGCACGGCGGGACGGTCCCGGTCGGCGTCGTAGCCGGGCATCCGCCAGCGCAGGTAGCGGTGCAGCGCGACGGCGTACAGCAGCGCCTGGAGGGCGTAGTGCGAGCGCTGCATCTCCTCGGCGAGCGCCGCCGGGCGATGGTGCCATGCGGTCAGCTCCTCGCCGGCAGCCGCGAGGCGGTTCGTCTTGTAGTCGATGATCGCGAACCGCGCGGCGCCGGCGGCCGGGTCGATCCGCGCCACGACGTCGATCGTGCCCGTCAGGTAGCCGCGCAGGTTGGCCTTCAACATGGGATCGTCGAGGCGGTCGGCGTAGCCGGCGAGCGGATCGCCCGCGCCGAGGTGCGCGCGCAGCACCGCGGCGATCGCGGCCAGCGTCAGCTCCCCCGTGGGCGCGTCGCCACCGACGAGCGGCAGTTCGAACGCGAGCTCGTCCAGGCGGTCGCCCCGGCCCAGATCGCGCAGACGCCGGTCGGCCACCAGCGGGCCGAGCGGCGTCTCGATCGCGGCGCGCAGCCCGTCGACCAACACGATGGGGTCGCCGATGTCGGTCGCGCGGCGACGCTGCGCGTCGGCGACGTGGCCGCCCAGCTCGGCGGCGAGGTCGGCCGCCGTGAAGTCCGCGGCGTCCAGCACGTGATGGACGAACGTGCCCACCCGGGTGCCGGCCGGCGTGGCCGACAGCGGCGCCGGGACCGCCCGCAGGGCCGCCGCGCCGGCGTCCTCGGCGTCCGCGCGGTCGGGGGGCGCGACGGGGCGCTCGGCCGGCGCGTCGTCGTCCCCCGCGGCCGCTTCGATCTCGCTGGCCACACGCGCCTCGTAGGCTCCCGCGGTGATCGAGCTGTAGGACATGCGACGCCAGCGGCCGTCGAGCGAGCGATCGAACGTAGCCGCCGTCAGGTCGGCGGCGGCCGGCTCCGCGGCCTTCCACCGCGCGTTCGGCGCGATGAGCGACCGCTCCAGCGCGATGGCGCCCGGCGCGGCGCGGGCGAGGGCCGCGAAGCGCTCGGACGCCGCCCCGGCGACCTCCCCGGCGTCCTTCCGGCGGCCCGATCCGGGCTGTTGCTCGGCGTCGTCGCCGAACACGAGGCGCCCGAGCGCCGACTCGCGGCTGGTGTACGAGCTGACCCACCAGACCACCGCCTGGTGCTTGGCGCGGGTCAGCGCGACGTAGGCCAGGCGCAGCTCCTCGCCGAGCTGCTCGTCCTTGTCCTTCGCCGCATGCTGGACGTACGCGGCGTCGCGGGCATCGAGCGAGACGTCGACGGTGCGGACGTCGCCGTGGTCGGCGTCGTGGTAGATCGCGGGCGACGGCTCGTTGGAGATCCAGAGCGGATCCCACAGGTACGGGCAGTAGACCACCGGGAACTCGAGGCCCTTGCTGCGATGCACGGTCAGCACCTGCACGGCCTCGGCGTCGGACTCCAGCCGGCGGGCACGGTCCTCGGCGCCCGCGTCGCGATCGTCGGTGGCCATCCGCCGGCGCAGCCATCCGGCCAGCGCGGTGATCCCGAGCCGGCCGTCGACGGCCGCGGCGTGCAGCAGCTCGCCGACGTGGCGCAGGTCGGTGAGGTCGCGCTCGCCGCCCAGCACCGCCAGCATCCGCTCGGGAAGCTGCTGCTGCACCGTGATGGCCTCCATCAACGTGGCGACGCCGTTGCGGCGCAGCACACCGGCCCACGTGTGCAGCCGCTGCTGCAGCGCGTCCCAGCGATCGTCGGTGGCCCCGGCGACGTCCTCGGTCGGCCACGCCAGGAACGGCGTGAGCGCGACGGCGCGCGCACGCGGGAGCGACTCGGGCCGCTCCAGCGCCTCGAGCAACCGCAGCCAGTCGCGCGCGGCGTCCGTCGCGAACACGCTGCCCGCGCCGTTGACGACCGCGGGGACCCCCACCATCTCCAGCGCGGCCTTGACGGCCCGGGCCTGGTCGTTCTTGCGCACCAGCACGGCGACGTCACCCGGGCCGAGCGTGACGTGGCCCAGCGACGTGCCATCCGGGCCGCGGGACTCCAGCTGCGCGCCCGAGGCGAGCAGCGCCGCGACGTCGGCCGCGACGTCGCCGGCGACGTGCTCGCGCGCGGAGGGCACCGACGAGAACCCCGTGGCCGTCTGCCGGACCGACGGGGTGCCGCGCGCCACCACCCGGATCCGCAGCGCGGTGTCGACCGGCGCGCCCGAGAGCCGCGGCGCCCGGTTGCCGTCGGCCGCGCGGACGGGGCGGTAGGCGATGTCCTCGTGGCCGAGTCGGGCGCCGCCGAACAGGGCGTCGTAGGCGTCGATCAGGTCCTGGTCGCTGCGCCAGTTGATCCCCAGGGTCGGCCGCGCGTCGGCCGCGCGCGCGGCGTCGAGGTAGGCGTACACGTCGGCGCCGCGGAACGCGTACACCGCCTGCTTGGGGTCGCCGATGAGCACCAGCGTGGTGCCCTCATGGGCGAACGCGCGCCGCATGATCGCCCACTGGTCGGGGTCGGTGTCCTGGAACTCGTCGACGAGCGCGACGCGGTAGCGCGCCCGCAGCCGCGCGGCGATCGCCGCGCCGCCCTCGCCCTCCAGCGTCGCGCGCAGCCGCGTCACGAGGTCGTCGTAGGTCATGAGCGCCAGGGCCCGCTTACGCCGGTCGAGCTCGGCCCGCGCGGTCTCCGCGAGGTCGTGGCGGATCTCCACCATGTCGCCGGCCGGCGCGGCCGGCGGCGCGATCGGGGCCGTCGGGTTGTCGACGGCCGCGCGCACGATTTCTCGCGCCTGCGCGCGGGCGAAGCCCGGCCCTCGGGTCAGGAAGTCGCGGACATACAGGTCGTCGACGACGTCCTCTACGAGGTCCCGCGCGTCCTCGCTGAACCGGTAGCCCCGGTCGAGGTCGCCGGCGACGCCAAGGCCTCCGAGGACCTCCTGGCAGAACCCGTGCGTGGTCGTGATCGTCGCCGCGTCGAAGTCGGCGAGGGCGATCGCGAGGCGGTCGCGGCGCGCCTCGACGTCGGCCCACGTGCCGCCGGCGAGCAGGCGCAGCAGCTCGTCGGCGCCGACGTGGCGCCGCAGCGCATCGCCGCCGGCCAGGGGATCGACTGCGGCCAGCGCCGCGTCGAGCGCCTGGCGCGCGACGGTGAGCCGCTGCCGCACACGGTCGCGCAGCTCGCCGGTCGCCAGCCGCGTGAACGTGACCAGCAGCAGCTGGTCCAGCGGCGTGCCCTCCGCGACGTAGCGCGTGGCCAGCGCGGCGATGGTGTAGGTCTTGCCCGTGCCCGCGCTCGCCTCCAGGACCGTGACGCCCTGTGGCAGCGGGCCGCAGACGTCGAAGTCGCTCGTACGGTCGGCGATGCTCATCGGTCCTCGAGCTGCTCGACGGCCAGAAGGCCGTCCCACAGGCGATGGGCGTAGCGACCCAGCCGCGTGGGCTGCGCGTCGCCGGCCCAGCCCGCGCCCGCCTCGTCGGCGCGCGGGGCCTGCGCCAGCAGCTCGTCGAACGGCTTGTCGACTCCCAGGACGCGCACGTGCTCGTCGTCGCGATCCTCGCGGGGCTTGTTGAAGCCCGAGGTCCAGGCCTCGCGCGCCCGGCCCTCGGCCGACCGGCCGCCGGCGGCGAACGCGGCCGACGTCTCGCAGTAGAGCGGGAGCGGCTCGCGCATCCCGCGGTCGTACAGGTCGACGAGCGTGGCGAGCTGCGCCAGCGCTCGCTCGCGGCGCAGCTCCGGCTCGCCGGCCGGCGCGGGCACGCGGGCGACGGTGACCTTCTTGTAGCGGGCGACGCCGCGCCGGGCACGCCCGACCGTCACCGCGGAGAAGCTCCGTTCCGGGAAGGCCGCGGTGAGCGCGAGCACGCGGGCCCACGCCCCCAGGCGCTGGCGGGCGCTCACCCGCGAGTAGGTCACCACCTGCACCACGTCGCCGGCGAGCCCGGCGACCGTGCCGCCGAGCGTCCGGCCGTCGTCCAGCGCGAGCCGCAGGTCGACCGAGTGGCGCTGCACCGAGAGGTCGATCGCCGCGTGCGCCGCGGCCAGCACGGCGTCGACCACGGGCTCGATGCCGCGCAGCGCGTCCGCCCCGATGGCGCCCGGCGGCAGCGCGCCGCGCGCCCGCTCGGCCGCGAGGGCGACGGCCTCGTCGGCGCCGGCGAGCCGCGCCTCGAGCAGGCGACCGCCGATGGCCCAGGTCGTCAGCCCGTCGAGCTCGACCGGCAGCCCGTCCTGGATCTCGTCGGCGCGGATGCCGGCGCCGATCCCGAGCCGCCCGCGCAGGAACGCGCGCACGGGGTGGCCGAGGAAGGCCACGAGCTCCTCGAGCTCGACCAGCGAGCGATCGACGGCGGGCAGCGGACCGCGCAGGAATGGCGGCCGGGGCGCGCGCTCGCCGACCAGCGCCCGGGCGCCCGCGAGCGTGACGGCGTCGAAGCTCCACGCCCGGGCCGCAACCAGCGCGCCGCGCTCGAAGTTGCGGGCGTCGAAGGGCTGCAGCGGATGGCGGATGACGACGCGGTCGCGTACGGCGCCGTCCGTCGCGACGCGCACCGTGCGCTCGACGACGTCGAGCAGCTCCCCCACCGGGGCCGCCGGCGACCGCGGCGCGTTCGTGCGTTCGTCGTTGCCGGTGTAGGTGATGATCAACCGGTCGGTGGCGGCCATCAGCGCGTCGAGCAGGATCTGGCGGTCCTCGGAGCGCGCGTCGCGATCCCCGATGTGGGGATCGTCGAGCAGCAGGTCGTCGCCGTCGCGTGGCGAACGGCGCGGGAAGACCGTGTCGTCGAGGCCGAGCAGGCAGACGACGCGGTGCGGCACCGACCGCATCGGCTGCAACGTGCACACCGTCAGGTGCCCGGTGCGGAAGTTCGCGCGCGTCGGCCGCCCGGCAAGGCGCGCTTCCAGCAGCGCCGCGACGTCGGCGGCGTCGAGCAGCGCGGGCGCGACCGTCCCGTCCGTGGTCGCCTCGTCCAGCACGTCGGCGAGGATGCGCTGCAGCTCGGAGCGCTGCCACGCGTCCCGCGGCGCCGGTGCCGTCAGGGCATCGGTGGCCTCCGCGATGGCGCGCGCCCACGCGTCGACCGGCTGCACCGCGCCGAAGGCGGCGACCGTCGCCTGCAGGCGATCGACGTACTCCGCGAAGCGGCCGGCCAGGTCGATGGCGGAGCTGTCGACGTCGTCGAACGGCAGCACCCCGGCGAGCAGGCGCGGCTCGTCCTCGGTCATCGCCACGCCCGTCAGCAGCCGGTCCAGACCCGCCCGCCACGTGCCCTGCGCGACGTCGTCCATCCGGAACGGCGCGCGGTGGGCGGCGTCGAAGCCCCAGCGCGCGCCGATCGCGGCGACCCACTCCTCGAGGCGGCTCATGTCTTCCTGGCCGAAGCGGAACCGCCGGCGCACGGGCTCGCGGTCGGCGAGGTCCAGGAGCTCGGACGCGGTGACGCGCGCGGTGGTCAGCTCCAGGAGCCGGGCCACGACGCCCAGGAGCGGGTTGGTCTCGCGCAAGGCGCGGTCGGCGAGGCGGACGCGCAGGCCGGGCGGGTGGGCGCCGGCGACGTGTGGGTCGCCGTCGCCGTCGCGTTCCAGGGGATCTCCGAGGTCGTCCCCCGCGCCGAACGTCGCCTGGATGAGCGGCGCGAACGTCTCGATGTCGGGACACATGACGATGACGTCGCGCGGCTCGAGCGACGGGTCGTCCTCGAGCGCGTGCAGGATCGCGTCGCGCAGCACCTCGACCTGACGGCCGGCGCCGTGGCAGGCGTGGATCTGGAGGCTGGTGTCGCCGGCGTCCAGGAGCGGCGCGTCCGGGCCGCCGGTGGGCATGCGGTCGGCGCGCACCTCGTCCTGGAGGCGCGCGAGCAGGCGGTCGCCGGCCGGCGAGTCGACGCCGTGGTGATCGTCGACCGCGGCGTCGCCGACGCGCGCCAGGCCCATCTGCAGCTCGCGGGCGTCGTGGCCCCAGGACGCCAGCAGCGGGTTGGCGGGCAGGAAGGCCGTGGCGAGCTTCGCGCGCGAGCGCGCGGGACCGTGCCGGTGCGCCGCGGCGGCGACGTGGCGCCACGAGGCGTCGGAGGGCTGCAACAGGAACAGGTGCACGTCGCGGCCGTCGGCCAGCGCCCGCAGGATCTCGAGGTGCCGGGTCGGCAGGCTGGTCAGGCCGAACAGCGAGACCCGCGGAGGCAGCGCCGCCAGCTCCGGGTCGACCACCAGGCGCTCGCACGCCGAGGCCAGCCGCTCCACGGGTCCCGGCCGGCCGATCCGCTCGCGCAGCCGGCGCCACAGCTCGGCCTGCCAGCGGTCGTGGGGCTGGAGCGTCCGTGCCGAGCCGTCGTCGTCGAGGCCGTCGTGCCAGGCCTGCAGCAGCGGCGGGCGGAAGCGGGCGTAGCGGTCGTACAGGCCGGCGAGGTGCCGGACGGAGCGAAACCGCCGGGAGCGGTCGCCGCGGTGCTGGTCGAGATGGGCCGCGAGGCGCTCGAGCCACGGCGCGCCGAGGTTCGCGTCGACGACCTCCAGCAGCGGCCAGACGGCGCGCTGCGGCAGCCACGGATCCTCGTCGGGGTCGAACCCGGACGCGGCCGCCACGACCTCGTCGACGAGCCGCCGCGGCGAGGGGAACACGACGTTCGCGCAGATCCCATCCGCCCGGCCGGCGGTGACGCCGAGCCGGCCCGACAGCCGCTGGGTCAGCCACCGCTCGACCCCCCGCGTCGGAACGGCGACGACCTCCTGCGCAAACGGATCGGCCAGCGGCACACCGAGCACCTCGGCGAGCGCGCCGATCAGGCGATCTGCGCGATCAGCGCGATGGAGGTGCAACACGGGAGGACCTCAGGATAGGTTCGGGGCCGGACGGATGACGGCGTCAGGCGACCGTCACCGGCCGGTGGTGTGCCGCAGGATGGCAGGGACGACGAGGTCCCACGTGGCTCGTGGGAAGTACTCGTGCCCGGTCTGCTCCAGGGCGAGCAGCTCGGCGCCGGGGATCTCCTGCGCCAGCGCGCGCCCGTGCGCGTAGGGGAAGCAAGGGTCCTCGGTGCCGTGCACGACGAGCGTCGGAGCGGCCACCGCTCCGAGTCGTCGCCTCCAGGGACCGCCTGCCTCCAACATGAAGGGGTTGGTCAGGCTTGACGCGATGTCGACGCTGCGGTCGAAGACGCGCCCCGCGAGATCGCGCATGGCCGCTTCGTCGAAGGCGCGCGAACGGGCTGCGAACGGGCGCTCGGCGTCGACGACGTACTCGATCACGGCCGCGCGATCAGCCCAGTCGGGCTCCGGCGGCTCGTCGGCGAAGAACGCCCGGAGCTCCTCCGACATCCCGGGAAGGTCGGGACTCTCATGGCTCGGGTCACCAGGCGTCGACGAGGCCAGGGTCAGCGTGGCGACCCGATCGGGATGATCGAGGGCCAGCACCTGGCCGATCGCCGCGCCGAGCGACATGCCCACGACATGGGCGTTCCCCACGTCGAGGGCGTCGAGCAAGCCCACGGAGTCCGCTACCAGGTCGCGGAGTCCGTACGGCGGGGCACCACGCTCGTACGTCACCGAGCGGCCGGCGTCGCGCAGGTCGTAGCGCACGACGAAGCGGGCGCCAGCCGCGAGACGGCCGCACAACTCCTCCTCCCACGAGAGCATGGAGCTGCCCGCCCCGTGGATGAGGAGGATCGCGGGGTCGGCAGGATCACCGAACGTCTCGACGCAGAGGTCGACTCCGTTGGCCTGGACGGTGTGATCGCCTGAAGTCCGCACCTGCTCTCCCCTGCTCAGTCGAACCAGTATCGGCGCTTACGAGTGCCGTCGCGATCTAGGCGTACGTCTTCGAACGTCCCGTTCAGTCGGGTGAGGACGCCGGCAGATGCGGCGTTGTCGACGTCGCACGTGACCAGCACGCGCTCCACCCCCTCCGCACGGGCGATGACCAGCGCCTGGCGGAGCATCTCCGTGGCGTATCCGCGGCGCCGGTGGTCGGGCCGCACCCCGTACCCGATGTGGCCGCCGACTTCCGCGAGGTACTCGTTCAACTGATGGCGGATCGAGACGCGTCCCACCAGGTCGTCGTCGACCTGCGCCACCAGGAACGTGGCGGGCACACGGTCTGCCGGCACGGCACGACCATGCCGGAGCTGCGCGAGCATCTCGACATACCCCGACCACGCCTGCTCGGGATCCCAATCCAGCAGGAACGCAAATCCCTCGGGAGCCAACTCGGCGTGGGCCCTCTGCGCCTCGCGTTCATCGCTGGGGCGCAGCGGCCGCAGACGCAGGTTGCCGGGCTCGGCATGGACGGCGCCCACGCTCACTGCCGTACCCCGATGCTCACCGGTCGCCGCCGGATCATCGCCCGTGCTCCACCGCCCGCCGCAGCGCCGCTACATCGGCCATCAGGCGATCGTCCGGCATCGGACCTGAGTCCGGATCGGGGAACGGGAACGGCCAGCCGGGCCGCGGGTCGTCGGCGTAGCGCGGCACGATGTGGGTGTGGAGGTGCGGGACCGTGTTGCCGAGCAGGTCGTAGTTGAGCTTGACCGGCTGCAGGACTGCCTCGAGCGCGCGGCCGACCTGGAGCACCTCGCGGCCGTAGGCGGCCGCCTCGGCGTCGGTGAGCTCGGTCGGCTCGGCGACGTGGCGTCCGCGCCAGACGACCATGGAAAGGCCGCGCTGGATGTCGGCGCGGACGAGGTAGGCGTCGGACACCGCGCCCGAGAAGAAGCGCACGCCGCTGGGGGTGGCCTCGGGCCGGCCCTCCTCGCACGCCGGGCACCCGTCGCCGGCGCGCCACGCGTAGAACTGCTCAGGCCACTGCACCGGACGAGACTACCGAGGGTAGGATCCGGTCCATGCCCGAGAGCGCTCACGAGATCCACGCCCGCGCCGTCGACGCGCTGCGCGCCCCCGCGGTCCAGGAGTGGGCCACCTGGCCGTTCGAGGGGCCGGTGCGACCGCACCCGCTGTCGGCGCCCGGTCCCGAGCCTCACCGGGACGGCGAGGGCGGCGTCGACTGCACCGCCTGCGCCAAGCCCGACAGCGACTACGTGTGGACCGACGACAACTGGCGGCTCATGGCGCTCGAGCCCAGCGGCCTCCCGATCATCCTGATCCTCGAGCCGCGCTCCCACCACGACGGTCCCGCCGACCTCCCGGACGACCTCGCGCGCGAGCAGGGGATGATGCTCGGCCGCATCGAGCGCGCCGTGCTCTCCGTCGGCGAGATCGGACGCGTCCACATCGGCCGCTGGGGCGAGGGCGCCGCGCATCTGCACTGGTGGTTCATCGCGCGGCCCGCGGGCCTGCCGCAGCTGGCGAGCAGCATGGCCGAGATCTGGGACGAGGTGCTGCCCCCGACCCCGCAGGAGGTCTGGCGCGGGAACGTCGCGCGCGTCGTGGAGGCGATGCGCCAGGCTTGACGGGCGGCGCGCGAGGACTCCGGCGCGGCGTCCGCGACGAACGTAGACTGAACGCGCCGTGATCGGTGTCCTCGCACTCCCAGCCGTGCTGTTCGCGCTCGGGTCGTTCCAATCCTCGGCCACGCCGTTGTCCGAGCCGGTCCGGGCCGAGCTCAGGGCCGGAGGCTTCTGGCACCAGGGCTGCCCGGTCGGACTGTCGGACCTGCGAGTGCTCACGGTCTCGCACTGGGGCTTCGACGGGCGCGCCCACACCGGGCGCCTCATCGTCAACCAGAGCGCCGCGGGTCCGCTCGCCCGCGTGTTCCGGCAGCTGTACCGCCTGCATTTCCCCATCCGTCACCTGCGTCTCGCCGACGTCTACGGACCGAGCCGCGACCGCCCCCAGGACGGCGATGTCAGCGGCTCGTTCGAGTGCCGGCAGGCGGTCCCGTCGCCCTGCACGGGCGGGAGCGGGACCGGCACGTGGTCGATGCACGCCTACGGCCTGGCCGTGGACCTCAACCCGGTCGAGAACCCCTACGTCGGCTGCGGCCAGAGTCGCGACCCCGCGGCCCAGCGATACCGGGACCGCTCCGAGCACCGCCGCGGGATGGTCACCCGCCGCGTGATCGAGGCCTTCCGGGCGATCGGCTGGGGCTGGGGCGGCGCCTGGACCGGCAACACGAAGGACTACATGCACTTCTCGTCCACCGGGCACTAGGAGCGTGGGTCCTGACCCGGCGCGGGTTTCGCCCCCTGGGCGAAGACCCGCAAGGGAACCTGGCCCTCTGGGCCAGTGTTCCCCTAGCTCCCGCCCTGCGCCAGCTCCGAGACCGGCTGCCACTCGCGCCAGGTCGCCAGGCGGCTGTCGTAGTCCTGCTCGGCGATGCCCAGCGGGGCGCTGCCGAAGAAGACGCGCAGCGGCGGCTCCTCGGCATCGACGATGCGCATGACGGCTTCGGCCGAGGCCGTCGGATCGCCGGCCGACTGCGCACCATGTGCTCGCCGCTGCTGCGAGGCCTCGTGGGCCTCCCGGTAGGCGTCGAGCGCCTCGGCGTGCCGAGCCGACGAGCCGCCCCAATCGGTCGAGAAGCCTCCTGGCTCGATCAGCGTCACGTTGATCCCGAAGCCCTTGACCTCCTGCGCAAGCGCCTGGCTGAGGCCCTCCAACCCCCACTTCGACGCGTGGTACATCCCGATGCCCGGAAACGCCGAGATGCCGCCGATCGACGAGACCTGCAGGAAGTGCCCTGACCCCTGCTCACGCAGGAACGGCAACGCGGCCTGCGTCACCCACAGCGCACCGAACAGGTTGGTCTCGATCTGCTCCCGAGCGTCCTGCTCGCTGAGCTCCTCCACCATTCCGAACTGTCCATAGCCCGCGTTGTTGACCACGACGTCGAGCCGCCCGAAGCGCTCGTGCGCGCGCCGCACGGCGTCGAACACGGCCTCGCGGTCGGTCACGTCCAACGCCATGGGCAGCAGCGTGTCTCCGTGCTCCTGCGCCAGGTCGTCGAGCGTGCTGGGATCGCGCGCCGTCCCGGCGACCCGATCGCCCCGCTTCAACGCCGCGCTGGCCCACTCGCGGCCGAAGCCGCGCGAGGTTCCGGTGATGAACCATGTCTTGCTCGCCATGTGGTTCAGCGTAGCCGCGGGTCGCTGGTCGCACGCGGGACTGCTTCAGGCGGGATAGGCCGGACGACTCATTCGACAAGACGGCGAACCATCGGGCCCCGCGTCGCGCGGCTTGACATGAGACCCGGCCGCCCTACAGGCACGTAGGGCAGATGACGCAGAAGCCGGTGGCCACGAGTCGCGTGAGGGCATGACATGAAGTCGCTCAGGATCGCATTCGACGCTTTGCCGCTGGGCCGCTGGGGCCCGCTCTTCCACGTGCTCCGCCGGCAGCACCCCGACACACGTCTGCAATGGCGGCGCACGGCGTTTCCCACGTGGGAACGCCTCCTGCTCGAGACCGCAGACGTCGGGCTGTTCGTGGAACCGCCGCGAGAGCCGGGCCTCAGCGCGCTGACGATCGAGACCAGCCCGATGTTCGTTCTCGTCGCAGTCGGCCACCCTCTCGCGCAGAACAACGACCTGCACGTCGCCGACGTCCTCGATCAGCCGTTTCCCGGCAGCCCGACGGTCCATCCCGAATGGCGCGCGTTCTGGACCCTCGACGAGCAACGCGGCGGCGCCGCGCTCCTGACCAGCGATCGCGTGGAGAACCCCGACGACGAGCTGACGGTCGTCGCCTCCGGCCGGGCGATCGCCACGATTCCCGCAACCCTCGCGGAGGCCATGCCGCATCCGGGCGTCCTCGCCATCCCGCTGAGCGACGGGCCGCTCGTCTCGACGCGCCTCGTCTGGCGTTCCGATGACGAGAACCCGGTCGTCCGCTCCCTGATCAGGCTCGCCGCGGAGATCACCGGCAACGGCCGACCGGACTCGACGCGGAGGGCGCGGTCGACGCCCGCGCCGCCGGCGGCTCGACTCAACGCGTGATTGCGCTGATCGCACCGCCGCAGCCGGCGTGACCGCGCGATCACTGCTCGTGGAAGAACCGGATGTCGAGCGTGCGCAGATACGTGTGCAGGCCGGCGTCCTGGATCGGGATGAGGTGCGCGGGCGCCCCCGACTCGTTGACGTGCGCGTGCCAGAGGCCGGGCGGGGTCACGAACGCCGACCCTCGCTCCCAGTCGGCCCGTCGCGGGTAGCGGATGTTGCCCTCGTCGTCGAGGTCGCGGCCGATCAGCGTGTAGCAGCCCGGCTCGCAGTCGATGATGAAGTCGAGGGCCACCGACTCGTGGCGGTGCGGGAGCTGGACGGCGCGCTCGGGCAGCACGCCGAGCATCGTCCACAGCACGTGCGTGATCGTGCGCGTCTGCTGGAAGTTGCGGTTGGCCAGCAGCACGCTGACGCGGCTGCGCCGCGCGGCCACCGGATCCTGCTCGACCTCGCGCAGCGCCGCGAGCGACCGCTCGCGCGGGTACAGGGTCGGCTCGAAGCGGGGCGTGCTCGCGTTCGCCCCGAGGTACCGCAACAGCGGCTCGTCGTGCACCCAGTAGAGCGCCGAGTCGGTCTCCGCGTGATGCGCTGCCGCACTGCCGGCCGGGAGTGCGAAGAAGTCGCCCTGCTCCCACCGCAGGTCGCGCTCGCCGAGGCGGCTCCGGCCGCGCCCGCGGATCACGTAGTACACCTCCGACGTCGCGTTGGGGTTCGTCTCGACGTGCTCGTCCGGACGGATGCGGACGAAGCTCGCGCACAGCGACGGGCTCGTCGCCGGGCCGTTGGAGCCCAGCTGCGAGCTGAGGTCGAACGGGATGATCCGCGACGGTCCCTCTTCGTGCAGGCGGCCCGGAAACGAGGCCAGCGGCACCTTGTTGATCAGGCCGGCCCCGATGGGGTTGGCCGCCTTCGTGTACTCGAAATACTGGGCATCCTGTGTCCAGTCCGTGTCTACCTGGATCATGAGACCGAGCCTCCTGCTTTCATAGGGCGGAAAGTGTTGGTACGACCATCGTTCCACTGGGCGAAATACGCGTCAAGGGCTCGGTCCCTAAACTTTTCTAATCGTGGAAACGCAACCTCCATCACCGCCGGTGCAGACGGTCGCCCGCGCCTTCACCGTGCTCGAGGCATTGGCCGAGCTCGGCGACGCCGGCGTGGTGGAGATCGCCCGCCGCGTCGGGCTGCATCCGAGCACCGCCCATCGGCTGCTGGCCGCGCTGATCGATGGCGGATACGCGGCCCAGGATCCGGCGACCGGGCACTACCACCTCGGCGCGAAGGTTCTCGAGCTGGCGACGGGCGCACGTACGCGAGACGGCGGCCGGCACCCGGTCGCCGACGCGCATCCGCAGCTTCTGCGGCCGGCCCACGACGGGAGCGCGAACACCGTCGCCCGTGATGCGGCAGGCGCGCCCGCCGCATCACGACGGACGTTCGAGGCGATCCTGGAGCAGGTGGAGTCCGCGATCACCCAGGGTGCGCTGAGCGCGGGCGACCGGCTCCCGTCCGAACGGGAGCTGGCCGGCAACCTGGGCGTCTCGCGCACGTCGGTACGCGAGGCCCTGCGCGTGCTCGAGGCCCTGGGCGTGGTCGAGACCCGCCGCGGCTCCGAGCACGGCGCGGTGCTCGTCGTCGACCCCGGCAACGCCTTCGTGACCATCGTGCGACTGCTCGCGGCACTGCGCCACATCGACCTCGTGGAGATCGTCGACTTCCGCGCCACGGTGGAATCCGGAGCCGTCCGGAGCCTCGCCGAGCACCCCAACGCGGAGGCGCTGACCGGACTCGAGGGGATCCTCGGCGCCATGGAGCGCGAGGACATCGCCCACGGCGAGTTCCACGCCCTGGACGCCGAGTTCCACCACATGCTCGTACAGGCGGCCGGCAACCGGCTGGTCAACCTCCTGGCCGGCGGCCTCAGCAGCACGCTGCGCCGGATCGTCACCGACGTCGGGTTCCTCGAGTCCCGCTGGACCGACGTGCGACCGCGCATCGTCAGAGAGCACCGGGCGCTGCTCGCCGCGATCCGCCGCGGCGACGCAGCGAAGGCGGCCGACCTCGCAAACCGGCACGTGCGCTACTGGGGCGACCGCGTGATCGCCCACGCGGCGCAGGCGGCTCGCCGCTGACGTCACCGGGCTCTGACCGCGCGGCTTGGTCAGACCATCCCGTTGACCAACTCCGGCCTCGGTGACCGCGAGGCTTTGCGGTCAGACCAACGGGCGGGCGGTCGAGGCAGCCGGGACTTCCGCAGGCGGCTCCGGCGCCACCTCGGCGGGCGGATAATGAGCGGGTGTCGGCGAACCCCAGGTTCCTCCGCGCGTGGTACGCGATGGCTCGATGTCGCAAGCACGTGCTGGCGGGCGTCGTGACGACCGGGCTCCTGGCCATCGGGTGCGGTGCAACGCGCGTTGGCGACGCACCACCGACCGACCCGACGGTCCGGCAGGCGCAGGCCGCGGTGGCCGCGAGCGCTCGCTCGTCGCCGACCGGCTATCGGGGACCAGCGCGCGGGCCTCGCGCCCAGCGCGGCGGTCTGGTGGTCTTCGTCGCCGGCGACCTGACCAACGGCGGCATCGCCGGCGCGGCCCTCGGCGTCCAGCAGGCGGCCGGTGCGATCGGCTGGCAACTGCAGATCCTCGACGGCCGCGGGAGCACGGCGGGACAGGCGAGCGTTCTGCGCGCCGCCTTGCGCCTCCGGCCCACCGGCATCGTCCTCGGCGGCTTCGACGCTACGGCGCAGACGCTCGCGCTGCGACGCGCGCGGGCGCTGGGCATTCCGGCGGTCGGCTGGCACGCCGGCACGCGGCCTGGCCCGGATCGGCGCGCCGGCCTCTTCACCAACGTGTCGACGAGCCCCGCGTCCGTGGCGCGCCTGGCCGCTGACTACGCGATCGCCGACTCCGACGGGACGGCGCATGCGGTGATCTTCACCGACCGCAGATACCCCATCGCCGCCTACAAGGCGGACGTCATGGCGGCGGAGATCAGACGGTGCCGTCGCTGCGCGGTACTCGACGTCGTCGACTCCCCGATCGGCCTCGCCCAGCAGCAGATGCCGTCCGTCGTGTCCTCGCTCCTGGTCCGCTTCGGGGCGCGGTTCCGGTACATGCTGGCGATCAACGGCATCTACATCGGCGGGGCGCTCGCGGCCTTCGTCGGCGCGGGCAGGCGCGGGGACGATCCGCCGTTCGCGATCGGGGCCGGCGACGGCGATGCCTCGGACTTCGAGCGGGTCCGCTCGGGGAATCATCAGACGGCGTCGATCGCCGAGCCGCTGTACCTCCAGGGCTGGCAGATCGTCGATGAGCTGAACCGCGCCCGTGCGGGGCGGCCCCCGTCGGGCTACGTCCCTCCACCGCGGCTGATCACCCGCGCCGATGTGCCGGACGGCGTGGTCTTCGATCCGCCGAGCGGCTACCGCGCGGTCTACCAGCGGATATGGGGTCGCTAGGCGTCGGCTCCCGTCACGGTGGGCGTCGCGAAGGGGATCTGAACGGTCAAGACCGTACCGGCACCCGGCTCGCTGTGCACCGCGAGCACTCCGCCCAGCGCTGCGACGCGGTCCTGGAGACCGATCAGGCCCGACCCTCGGGAGGGATCGGCACCGCCGACGCCGTCGTCGCAGACGGTGAGCGCGATCGACCGGTCATCCACCTCGACGGTGATGCGCACCTCCGAGGCGTGAGCGTGCTTGGCCGCGTTGGTCAGGGCCTCGGAGGCGACGTAGTACGCGGTCACCTCGACGTTCTCGGGCAACCGCGCGCCGGTCTGCATCTCGACCGTCACGGGGACGGGGGAGCGGCGAGCGAGCGTCTCGAGCGCGGGCCTGAGGCCACCGGACGAGAGGATCCTGGGATGGATCCCGCGCGCGATCTCGCGCACATCGTCGACCGCGCCCTGGGCGTTCGCGAGCGCCTCCTCGGCCAGCTTGGCCACCGGCCCGTTGGCGTCGCCCAGCTCCTGTTGCATCAGCTTCAGCACCACCACCGCGCTCACCAGGCGCTGCTGCGCGCCGTCGTGCAGGTCGCGCTCGATGCGCCGGCGCGCCTCATCGTAGGCCGCCACGATCCGCCTGCGGGACGCGGCGAGCTCGGCGCCGCTCTCGGCATTCGCGACGGCGGTCGCCACCAGCTCCGTGAACTGCGCCAGGCGGATCTCCGTGTCGCTGCCGGCCATGTCCGGATGCTTCCAGGCCGCCACGATCGCGCCCCACGGGCGCCCGGAGACGACGATCGGCACGGCGACCGCGGCGGCGATGCCGACGGCGAGCAGGTTCTCGGCGAGGGCGTCGGACCGGTCCCGGAGGGGATCGGTGCACTCCGGGCCCCGGCTCTGCGCGACGCGCCCCCAAAGCCGGTCGCGGTCGAGGCTCAGGTGCGTGCCGACGCCGATCTCGGCGTCCGAGGCGCCGTAGGTTCCCACGACTGAGGCGGTGCCGTCCTCGTCGTGGTAGCGCAGCAGGCGCGTGGCATCGGCGGTCAGGAGCCGGCCGACTTCGACCGCGACGGCGTCGAACAGCTCGTCGGCGTCGTGGCCCTGGGCCACCAGGGTGGCGACGCGGCGCAGCGCGGCCTGCTCATGGGTGAGCACGCGGTTCTCGGTGACGTCGCGCGCCGCGGCGTACACCAGGCCGTTCTCGGGCA
>NZ_DATHDY010000100.1:0-109898 GCF_035318805.1 Baekduia sp. | reverse complement strand
CGCTCGAGCGGTCGACGACGTTGTCCCCGTGCAGCGCGCTGACGGGGATGAAGGTCAGGTTCTGCAGGCCGATCTCGTTCGCGAAGCACAGGAACTCGCGCACGACCGTGTCGAAGCGCTCCTCGGAGAAGCCGGCGAGGTCCATCTTGTTCACGCACACCGTGACCTGCGGCACACCCAGCAGCCCCGCGAGGGCGGCGTGGCGGCGCGACTGCTCGGTCAGCCCGCGGCGGGCGTCGACCAGGATCACCGCGAGGTCGGCGGTCGAGGCGCCCGTGACCATGTTGCGCGTGTACTGCACGTGGCCCGGGGTGTCGGCGATGATGAACGTCCGCCGTGAGGTCGCGAAGTAGCGGTAGGCGACGTCGATCGTGATGCCCTGCTCGCGCTCGGCGCGCAGGCCGTCGGTGAGCAGCGCGAGGTCCGGTTCACCGTCGCGGGTGACCGCCTCCAACGCGTCGCTGTGCAACGACTTCGCGTCGTAGAGCAGCCGCCCGATCAGGGTCGACTTGCCGTCGTCGACGGAGCCGGCGGTGGCCAGGCGGAGGAGGGTCGTGTTCATGAAGTTGGGGTCCTAGAAGTACCCGGCGACCTTGCGGTCTTCCATGGCCGCCTCGGACACGCGGTCGTCGGCACGGGTCTCGCCGCGCTCGGTGACGTTGGTGGCGGCGATCTCGGCGACGACGGCCTGCAGCGTGGAGGCCTCGGAGGCCACGGCGCCGGTGCACGAGATGTCGCCGACCGTGCGGTAGCGCACCGAGGCGGTGAACGGCTCGGAGTCGCGCTCGTCGCGCCCGATGAACGGCGAGTCGGCGTAGAGCATCCCGTCGCGGCGGAAGACCTCGCGCTCGTGGGCGAGGTAGATCGACGGCACCTCGATGTCCTCGTCCTGGATGTACTGCCAGACGTCGAGCTCGGTCCAGTTGCTCAGCGGGAACGCGCGGACGTTCTCGCCGCGGCGCACGCGGGCGTTGTAGAGGTTCCAGAGCTCGGGCCGCTGCGCCTTGGGATCCCAGCCGCCGAAGTCGTCGCGGAAGGAGAGGATGCGCTCCTTGGCGCGGGCGCGCTCCTCGTCGCGGCGCGCGCCGCCGAAGGCCGCGTCGAAGCCGTGCTCGGCGAGCGCGTCGAGCAGCGTCGTCGTCTGCAGCCGGTTGCGCGAGGCGCGCGGGCCGGTCTCCTCGGTCACCCGGCCGCGGTCGATCGACTCCTGCACCGAGGCGACGACGAGGCGCTCGCCGAGCTCCTCGACCATCTTGTCGCGGAACTCGAGGACCTCGGGGAAGTTGTGCCCCGTGTCGATGTGCATGAGCGGGAAGGGGAACCGGCCCGGGCGGAAGGCCTTCTCGGCGAGGCGCACGAGGACGATCGAGTCCTTGCCGCCGCTGAACAGCAGCACCGGCTTCTCGCGCTCGGCGGCGACCTCGCGCATGACGTGGATGGCCTCGGCCTCGAGGGCCTGCAGGTGGGTGAGCGTGTGGGTGCTCATGCGGGGAGGGCCTCCGGGAGGGGACGGGCGGGATGGCGGCGTACCTGGACGCGATGGATCAGCGCGACGACGATGCCGACGATCACGGGCACGCCCACGATCGTCCAGGTCGGCAGGTCGACGCCCGCCTTGGTCAGGACGCCGAGCGAGGAGCCCAGCAGGACGCAGCCCAGCGCGGGACGCAGGACGATGGCCGGCACCTGGCTGCTGAGCGCGGTGCCGATCAGCACGCCGGGCAGCGAGCCGACGAGGATCGTGCCCATCAGGGCGAAGTCGATGTTGCCGGCGACCAGCTGCGCCAGGCCGGCGGCCCACAGCACGATCGCCGCGTGGAAGACGTCGGTGCCGACCACGCGGTGCGGCGTGAGGCGGAAGACCAGGATCAGCGCCAGGCCGATCAGGGCGCCCGAGCCGACGCTCGTCAGCCCGAGCAGGAAGCCCAGCACGACGCCGAGGCCGACGGCGCGGACCTTGGTGCCCGTCGTCAGCTCGACCGTGTGGCGCTCGCGCTCGATCGCCGCCTGCAGGAACAGCGCGCGGAAGAGCATCGAGATCGAGACGACCAGCAGCGCACACGCCACGCCGGTCAGCAGGATCGACGGCGAGTGCTTGAGCACCAGCTCGAGCAGGATCACGCCCGCGACCGAGCCCGGCACGCTGCCGAACGCCAGCCACTTCGACACGCCGAGGTCGACGGTGCCCTTGCGCAGGTGCCGCCAGCCGCCGAGCGTCTTGGTGACCGCGCCGTAGGCGAGGTCGGTCCCGATGGCCACCGTCGGGTGCACTCCGGCGAACAGGATCAGCAGCGGCGTCATGAGCGAGCCGCCGCCGATGCCGGTCATGCCGATGAGGACGCCGACCCCGAGGCCGAAGACGATGACGAGGGGGTCCACGAGACCTCAGACCACGTGCAGTCCGCACTCGGTCTTGTCGGTCCCGGCCCAGCGGCCGGCGCGGCCGTCCCCGGGCTGGGTGCAGCACGCGCACCCGATCGAGGCGTAGCCCGAGTCGTGCAGCGGGTGGTACGGCAGGTTGCGCTCGAAGATGCGGCTCCAGACGTCCTTCTCGGTCCAGAACGCCAGCGGGTTGTACTTGGCGATCCCGCGCTTGGGGTCGACCTCGACCAGCTCGGCCGTCGCCCGGGTCGCGGCCTGGTCGCGACGCACGCCGGTGATCCACGCGTCGGCGTCGCCGAGCGCCCGCTCCAGCCCCGCGACCTTCAGCGGGGTGCAGCAGTGCTCGGGACCGGTCCAGGGCTGCTCGGGGTTCGCCGCGTCCTCGACCTCGACATGGACGCCGTAGTGCTCCTCGAAGCGCTTCCAGGTCTGCAGCGTCTCGGGGAACAGCACGCCCGTGTCGATCGTGACGACGCGAACCTGCGGCGCGATGGCCAGCAGCTCGTCGAGGATCACCGACTCCTCCTTCTGGAAGGAGCACAGAAAGACGAGCCGCTCGTGCTGGGCGGCCGTCTTCAGCGTCTCGGTGAGCTGGTCGCTCAGACCGCGCACTCGCCCTCACCCCGGATCACCTGGAACGGCACGCTGCGGTCCCAGTCCAGGAACATGTTCATGGTGTCGAGGCCGAACTCGACCGGCAGCGCGAGGTCGTGCTTGACCTCCTGCTCGAACCGGATGGTCCCCACGCGGTCGGCGTACTGCTTGAACGTCTCGCCCTCGGTGCGCTCCGCCTCGTACATGCGGATCCAGCGCTCGACGGCGACCGGGACGCGCTTGGCGGGCAGGCGCACCTTCAGGCGGGCGCCGTAGCCGACCGCGCCCTTCTCGTAGGTGCCGCCCACGTGCGCGACATACGCCGGGATCGTGTGCTCGCCGACCTTGATCGACGCGCCGTAGAACCCCAGGTCGGCGATGTGGTGCTGGCTGCAGCCGTTGGGGCAGCCGGAGTTCTTGATGTGGATCCGCCGTGAGAGTGGGTCCTGGATGTCCATCTCCAGCAGCTTGGCGTTGATGGCCGCGTTGAG
Organism: Baekduia sp.; assembly: GCF_035318805.1. Taxonomy (GTDB): domain Bacteria; phylum Actinomycetota; class Thermoleophilia; order Solirubrobacterales; family Solirubrobacteraceae; genus Baekduia. The sequence continues at coordinate 106,431 of NZ_DATHDY010000100.1, read as the reverse complement.
GCCCATCGAGCTCGTGATGCCGAGCTTGCAGGAGTCGGTGCCGGGGCAGCTGACGTTGTCGGTGATCTCCTGCGCGCCGGCCTCGCCGAGGCCGATCGCCGTCAGGCGCTGCCACACGTCGTAGACCGCCTCGTCGCGCACCCAGCGCAGCACGAGGTTCTGGCCGACGGTCGTGCGGGCCCAGCCGCCCGAGAAGTCGCGCATGATCTGCGCGAGGTCGCGGAACTGCGACGGCGTGAGGTCGCCGCGGTAGACCTTGACCTCCACCGCGTTGAAGCCGGCCTGCTTCTGGGCGCGGACGTTGGACTCGCTGAAGCGCTCGAACTCCGAAAGGTCGCCGTTGGGCGAGCCGAAGGACGCCGGGACGGCCGGGGCGGCAGCCTCCTCGTCGACATCGAAGCGGCGGGCGGCCACGGAGAAGTCGCGCTCGGCGACCCAGTCGGCCCGGAGCTGCTCGTCGACCTGGTTGCGCAGCTCGTCGATGCCGAACTTGTCGACGAAGACCTTGATGCGCGCGCGGGCGCGGTTGACGCGCAGCCAGTCCTGGGCGTCGAAGATCCGGAACACCGCCTCGGCGACCTTCAGGTAGTCGCCGTTGTCGGCCAGGACGAAGTCGTACAGCGTGGGCGCGATGCGCGGCATGATCGACGTGCCGCCGCCGACCCGGACCTCGAAGCCGCGGTTGCCCGCGGCGTCGACCTTGGAGATGAAGGCGATGTCGTGGATGCCGGTGATCGAGCGGTCCTCGCCGGGCGTGCCCTCGAAGGCCGTCTTGATCTTGCGGGGCATCAGCTGCGTCGTGGGGTGCCGCACGAAGTAGCGGACGTAGGCGCCGACGTAGGGCGTCGGGTCGAAGACCTCGCCGTCCAGGATCCCGGCCCACGGGTCGCCGGTGACGTTGCGGACCGTGTTGCCGCAGCCCTCGCGGCTCGACAGGTTGCTGTCGGCCAGCTCGCGGATCGCCTTGGCGGCGTGGCGCAGCGGGATGTGGTGGATCTGGATGTTCTGGCGCGTCGTGATGTGCGCCTTGTCGAGCGGCGCGTACTTCTCGACCACGTCCGCGAACGCGTCCATCTGGTCGGGCGTGATGCCGCCGAACGGCAGCTTGACCCGGATCATCTGGACGTCGGGCTGGCGCTGCCCGTACACGCCCTGCTTCAGGCGGAAGCCGATGAACTCGTTCTCGGGCGTCTGCCCGTCGAGGAACTTCTCGGCCTCGTTGTCGAAGTCATCGAATTCCTGCGTGATCGCGGGGATGATGTGGCCGGGGACGTTCTCGTAGACCTCGGGGTTCTTGAGGGTCCCCTTGCGGCCGAGCGTGGTGGGCTCCATGCGGGCAAGGTAGCAAAACCCGATCGCAAATCCACCTATTAGCTCTGCCGCTTGGCCAAGCCGTTTTCACACGATTTCGGTGGGAATACGGCCCGTCGACCGGGCTCAGACGGCGGCGCGGCGTCGCTGCAGCTCGGCGCGCTCGACGGCGTTGCCCGTGGCGGCGATCGCGCGGTCGTAGGCGGCGGCCGCGGCGTCGGCGGCGCCCGTGCGGCGCAGCAGCTCGGCGTGCGCCGCGTGCAGCGGCGCGTAGCGGTCCAGCCGCGGGTCGTCGAGCAGCGGCCGGACGAGCTGCAGGCCGGCCTCGGGCGCGCCGGCGAACGCCAGCGCCGCGGCGCGGTTGACGCGGATGACCGGCGACGGCGCGCGCCGGTCGAGCTCGGCGTACAGCGTGGCGATCTCGACCCAGTCGGTCTGCTCGGCGCTCTGCGCGGTGGCGTGCAGCGCGGCGATGGCCGCCTGCAGCTGGTAGGGCCCCGGGCAGCGCAGCGCGATCGCGTCGTTCAGCGCGCGGGTGCCCTCGGCGACGCGGCCCTGGTCCCAGAGGGAGCGGTCCTGGCGGTCGAGCGCCACGTAGGCGCCGTGGTCGTCGGTGCGCGCGTCGCGGCGGGCGTCCTGCAGCAGCATGAGCGCGAGCAGGCCGAGGATCTCGGCGTCGTCGCCGACGAGGTTGACCAGCAGGCGGCCCAGGCGGATCGCCTCGGCGCACAGCTCGCCGCGGACCAGGCGGTCGCCCTCGGCCGCGGCGTAGCCCTCGTTGAACACGAGGTAGACGGTGGCGCAGACGCCGGCGATGCGGGCGCCGAGCAGCTCGGGCGGCGGGACGCGGTAGGGGATCCCGGCGGCGGCGATCTTGCCCTTGGCGCGTACGAGGCGCTGGTACATCGCCGCCTCGGTCGTCAGGAACGCGCGGGCGACCTCGGCGGTCGTCAGGCCGCCGAGGCACTTGACGGTGAGGGCGACGCGCGCCTCGAGCGCGAGCGCCGGGTGGCAGCAGGTGAAGATCAGCCGCAGGCGGTCGTCGGCGATCAGGGGATCGTCCTCGTCGCCGAAGGCCTCCGGGTCGGCGCCCGGGTGGGCGCCCGCCGCCGTGTCGCGCCGGGCGAGCGCGGCGAGCCGCTCGATGCGGTCGGCCAGCCCGCGCTCGCGGCGCAGGCGGTCGATCGCGCGGTGGCGCGCGGTCGTGGTGATCCACGCCCCCGGGCGGTCGGGCACGCCGTCGCGCGGCCAGGTCGCCACCGCGGCGGCGAACGCGTCCTGCAGCGCGTCCTCGGCCAGGCCGAAGTCGCCGACCTGGCGGATCAGCGTCGCGAGGATCGCCGGGCCCTCCTCCCTGAAGGCCCGGGCGATCGCCGCGTCGGTCATGGCTGGTCGAACTCCATGACGGGCCGGACCTCGACCGTGCCGTAGGGCGCGTTGGGCACCTTCGCCGCCCATGCGACGGCCGCCTCGCGGTCGGGCGCGTCGATGGCGTAGTAGCCGCCGAGCATCTCCTTGGTCTCGGCGAAGGGGCCGTCGGTGACGAGCGTCTCGCCGTCGCGGACGCGGACCGTCGTCGCGGCCTCCAGGCCCTCCAGGGCGTTGTCGCCGAGGTGGGCGCCGGCGTCGGTCAGCGACCGGCCGTAGGCCATCCAGTCCTCCATCGAGGCCCGCGCGTCGGGATCGTCGCGCACCTCCTTGGGGACGTAGAGCAACAGCATGAACTTCATTGCGGCGGCCTCCGGCTCAGGACTGGTCGAAGACCATGATCGGGCGGACCTCGACGCTGCCGTAGCCGACGCTCGGGATCTTCGCCGCCCACGCCAGCGCGGTGTCGAGGTCGGGCACGTCGATCAGGTAGTAGCCGCCGAGCATCTCCTTGGTCTCGGCGAACGGGCCGTCGGTGACCAGCGTCTCGTCGTTGCGGACGCGCACCGCCGTGGCGGTGTCGAGGCCCTGGAGGGCGTCGCCGGCGACGAGCACGCCGGACTCCTGCAGGTCCTGCGTGTACTGCATCCAGCGCGGGTACTCGGCGGCGAGCTGCTCCGGAGCCGGTCCGCCTTCGACCGGCGTGTAGATGAGCATCATGTACTGCATGGTGGCCTCCGTGGGGTCGTCTTCTCGGTCGGCGTATCCGGCCGTTCGAGGACTCGACGGCCAGGGTGCGACCGATTCGACACCTTCTGCGCGCTCGAGGCAAACGTGGCGCGTTGCCACTCGTGTGGCGGCCGGCGCCGCCCGCGGTCAGCCGCCCCAGGGAACCGGGTCGCCCCAGGGCGAGGGCGCGTCGGGCTCGCGGCCGGTGCCCTCCAGCAGCGCGGCGCGCTGCCAGGGGTTGGCGCGCGGCGCCTCCTCGACGACCACGGGCGCGAAGTCCCGCATGAACCGCTCGAGGGCCGCGACCACGGCGGCCGCCTCCTCGGGGGAGGCCGACGGCGCGACGATCTCCAGCTTCGGACGGCGGTTGGGCACGCGGCAAGCCTAGATGGTCGATCTCGGTCACGTGCGCTCCAGGGCCGCGGAGAGCGCCTCGCCGGCCTCGGAGTGGCTGCGCTGCACGAGGTCGACCGCGGTGTCGACGTCGCCGGCCTGCAGCGCGGCGATGATCTCCGGGTGCGTGTTGTCGCCGGCCGAGAACGCCTTGCGGGTGAAGATCCAGAGGTCCATGCGATGCAGCCGGGGCAGCAGCAGGTCGACGCTGACGCGCAGGTCGGGATCGCCGGCGGCGTCCAGAAGCACGCGGTGGAAGTCGTCGTCCGCGTGGATGGCGTCCTCGATGCGGCCCTCGCGCAGCGCGGCGACGTGGGCGGCGTCGGCGGCGCGGAGGCGGTCGAAGTCGTCTGGTGTCAGCGCGGCGGCGCCGCGGCGCGTGGCCTCGCCGTGCAGGCGGGCGGAGGTCGCGAACGCCTCGCGGGCGTGCTTGAGGTCGAAGGGGGGCGGATCCTGGGTCATCTCGTTCCGCTAACGCTACTCGTGCCCGAACGTGCCGCCCTAGGGGGTGCCGTAGGCGGCCAGCGAGGCCGAGGCCCACGATGGCCAGCCGTCGCCGCCGGAGGTGGGTCCCCAGTCGCGACAGCGACACAGTCTCCTAGTCTTCCGGCCATGCCAGCCGTCCCCGTCCTGGACCACGATGCGGTGCTCGCCGCGGTGTCGCCGCGCGAGGCCATCGACCGCACGCGCGAGGCGTTCCTGCGCCATCGCGCCGGCGAGTGGCGAATGCCGGCCAAGGTCTACCTCGAAGCGCCGCCGCACGGCGACTTCCGGGCGATGCCGGCGCTCGGCGACGGGCTGGCGATCCTGAAGTGGATCTCGTCGTTTCCCGGCAACCCGGCGCTCGACCTGCCGACGGTGATGGGGGTGCTGCTGGTCAGCGACGCGACGACGTCGGAGCCGCTGGCCGTCGTCGACGCCCGGTCGGTCACCGCGCTGCGGACCGGCGCGGTCGCGCCCGTCGCGGCGCGGGCGCTGGCGCGCGAGGGCGCATCCACCGTCGGGATCGTCGGCTGCGGCCTGCACGGCGCCTGGACCGCGCGCTGCCTGGCGGCCGACGGCTACGGCCCGGGCGTGTGCTTCGACCCGCGGCCGGAGGTCGCCGAAGCGCTGGCGGCCGAGCTGGGCTGGCGCGCCGGAACGCGCGAGGAGGCACTGGACGCCGACGTCGTGTGCTGCATCACGCCCGGCCGGGAGGTCGTCGTCGACGCCGGCGATCTCCGTCCGGGCCAGCACTACAACATGCTCGGCGCCGACGGCCCCGGCAAGGCGGAGGCCTCGATCGACGCGGTCGCCGCGTGCGCGCTGTTCTGCGACGAGTGGGCGCAGGCCTCGCACGGCGGGGAGCTGACGGGAGCGGTCGAGGAAGGCCTCGTGACGCGCGACCAGGTCACCGACCTCGGCGCCGTCCTGGCCGGCGAGGCGCCCGGCCGCCCGGGCGCCGAGGCCGTGACGATGTTCGACTCGACCGGCCTGGCCATCCAGGACCTGGCGATCGCGTCCGCGGCGCTGGCGGCGTGGCGCGACGGGCGCGTGGAGGCGGCGACGATGAGGTTGTAGGCCGTTGGAGGAGGGTCGCGGGGCGGGCGCGTGTGGCGTTCCGCTCCGACGGGGTCGGTGTGCGGGAGGCGGTCGGGGATCGGCGACGGGAACGGGCGTGGGGGCGGCCGCTGGCGTGTCGTGTCGTCCGCGGCGGTCGGGGCCGGGGGCGGTGGGCCTGTTTGGCGCGGTGTGACCGCGGTGTTCGGGCCCACCGTGGGGCGTTGGCGGTGGGTCGGGGGCGGTGGGCCTGTTTGGCGCGGTCTGACCGCGGTGTTCGGGCCCACCCTCCCTCCCGGGCGCCCGCGGACGACCGGCCCCGCCTCGTGCCCGCGCGCGCATGCTCTTGTCATTGCCAACAGACCCCGCGCCGCGGCACCACCGGCGCCCGAGCGGAACGCCACGACCGACCGCGCGTCGCGGCACCACCGGCGCCCGAGCGGAACGCCGCGACCGACCGCGCCGCGGCACCGCCGACCACGCGCCGCGGCACCGCCGGCCCCTACGCCGCCGGCCCCTACACCGCCGGCCCCTACACCGCCGGCCCCGGCAGCCGCCGGCGCCGCGGCCGCCCCCTACGCCGCCGGCCCGTGCTGGCCCTTGATGCTCGGCTGGCCCGGGGTGATGTGGTAGGTCCAGTCGGCGGAGGGCAGCTTCTTGGTGGTCTTCTTCTTGATGGTCTGCAGGCGCACGAGCTCGCACGACAGACCGGACGGCTTGGCGACGACGGAGCCGAACCCGTGGTGGTCGAAATCGGCGTTGTCGACCTGGGGGTTGATGCCGCGCAGCGAGTCGATCAGGGCCGGCGGCGTCGCGGGGTTGGCGTCGTTGCCCTTGATGATCGTGCCGCCGCCGGCGTCGAGGTCGGTCTCGCCCAGAGACTGGGAGGTGATGGACCCGCCGACCAGCTCGGTGGCGACGGTGTCGCCGGTCGCGCCGTCGCCGGTGCGGACGTCACCGGCGATGAACGTGTGGATGTCGCCGGTGACGAAGACCACGTCCTTGATCTGCTGATCGCGGATGTAGGTCAGCAGCTCCTCGCGCTCGCGCGGGTAGCCTTCCCAGTTGTCATACGTGTGGTTGGCGCCGCCGAGCACGCGGGTCGGCATGACCGTCACCTCGTTGGCCATGATCTTCCACGTCGCCGTCGACTTCTTCAGCGCGCCCTTGACGAAGTCCATCTGCGGCCGGCCGAGGAAGTCGCGCGGCTGGTCGTAGTCGGCGCACGGCGCGACGACCGCGTCGTCGCACGGCTGGTCGGCGCGGTAGGAGCGCTGGTCCATGACGATCAGCTCGACGGTCGAGCCGAACCGCAGCGTGCGGTACAGCCGCTCGCCGGTGGCGAACGCCGGCATCGACTCGAAGAACGCCTTGCGGGCGGCCTTCTTGCGCGCCGCGCTGAAGTGGTTGCCGGGCGGAAGGCCGCCGTCGGGCTCCTTGCCGGCGTAGTTGTCCTGCACCTCATGGTCGTCCCAGAGCATGACCATGGGGAACTTGGCGTGGACCGCGCGCAGCGCGGGGTCGGAGCGGTAGAGCTGGTACTTCTCGCGGTAGTCGGCGAGCGTCACGGACTCGCGGACGATCCCCGGATTGTCCGGGTTCTCGCGGCCGACGTGGTCGTCGCGCACCCCGGTCCCGCCCTTGACCGAGTGGTAGGCCTCGGCGTAGATGTAGTCGCCGAGGCAGACGACGAAGTCGTAGTCGCCGTCGGCCATGACGTCCAGGGCGTTGTAGTAGCCGTGGGTGTAGTCCTGGCAGGAGAAGAACGCGAACTTCACGTCCTCCTTGGAGTCGGCCGGCAGCGCGGTGCGGAACCGTCCGACGGGGCTGTCGGTGCCCTTGGTCGCGAAGCGGTAGTAGTACTCCTCGTGGGCCTTGAGCCCCGTCACGCGCGCCTTGACCGCGTGGTTGGACGCCGCGCCGGTCGTGACGTTCTTGCGCGCGACGACCTTCTTGAAGGCCTTGTCGGTCGCGACCTCGAGCTCCACCGTGCCGGTCCCGCCGCCGCCCGACGGATCCAGGCGCGTCCAGAGGCTGATGCCCTTGGGCGTCGGATCCCCGGAGATCACGCCGTCGGGGAAGCGCCCCGACGCGAACGGACGCGTGCGCGCCGCCGCCAGCGGCGCCGCGAGCGAGGTGGGCACGAGGACGGTGGCGGCCGCGCCCCCGGCGCGGGCGACGAACTGGCGACGGGTCTGCATCGGCCGAACCTACCGGTGGAGCCGGCCGAAAGTGTGAAGTTCCCTCAGTGCTGCAGGCGGTCTGCCGCGACCGGCTGCAGGACCTGCGTGTCCGCGCTCAGCAGGAGGTCCTTGGGGTCGCGCGGCAGCGCGGATCGTGCCGGGTCGTCGTAGTAGATCTTCTCCGCGGCGTCCCACCCGTCGGGCGCCTCGTGGCCGACGACCCACGCGAACGTCCCCTTCTTGGGGTCGTTCCAGGCGCCGAGCACCTGGTAGCCGTGGGACTCGCGCAGCGGCACGAGGTGGTCGCGCCAGAGGGCGACGAACTCGTCCATCGCGCCGGGACGGACCTGGTAGGTGCGCAGCTGGCAGAGCATCGCGCCAATCTACGAGGCCGCTGCGGCGCGTGCGGTCTGCTCGCGCAGGAACGGCAGGACGGCGCTCGCGACGCCGGCGGGGTCGTCGGCCAGGGGCCAGTGGCCGCTGGCGGGGAGGATCGTCACGGGGGCGTCGCGGAACACCTCGCGCTGGCGCTCGGCGAGCCGCACCTTCAGGTACGGGTCCTTGGCGCCCCACACCACGAGCGCCGGCCGCGGGTGCTCGCGCAGCTTCGGCGCGATCGCCTCGACGTGCGGGCCGATCGGCGTGTTGCGGTAGAGCCGCAGCACCGCGCGGCGCGTGCCCTTGTCGGCGTACAGGTCGAACATCTGGTCGGCGAAGGACTGCGGGAACGTCGGCGGGTTGGTCCGCTTCATGAAGGCGCGGGTGCCACGGCGCGACGAGGCGGCGAAGAACAGCTCGCCCAGCCCCGGCGTCCTCCACACCTTCGCCAGCGCGTGCCAGCCCTCGCGCAGCAGCACGCCGGTGTTGATCAGCGTGGTCGACGCGTGCGCGTCCGGATGGTCGGCCGCCCACTGCAGGCCCCATGGCCCGCCGAAGTCGTGCAGGACGAGGTGCGCCCGGTGGACGCCGAGCTGGTCCAGCGCGCCGCCGAGGTGCGCCGCGTAGCCGGGCACGGTGTAGGGGAAGCCGGCCGGCTTGTCGGCGCCGGCGAAGCCCGGCATGTCGAGCGCGACGGTGCGCGCGAACGCCCCGGCCGGCTCCATCAGCAGCGCCCAGTCGCGGCCGGTGCCGGGGTTGCCGTGGACGAAGACGACGGCCTCCTCGGCGCCCTCGGGCCCGGTCTCGAACACCGGCGAGCGCACGCCGGCCACGGTGACCTCCGCCGTCCGCAGGCTCATCGCCCGACCGCCGCCACGACCGCCGCGCGCGCGATGCGGCGCGGGCGCATGATGCGGTCCAGCGGCTCCGCGCGCGCCGCGAGGTCGTGCATCAGCTCCGCGGTGCGCTCGTCGCGCGTGGCCGCCCGGTAGAGGGTGCGCTCCAGCGCGTTGGGCCCGCGGCCGCGCGCGTAGTCCGACATCTGCAGGTGGTGCAGGGCGAGCTGGCGGCGATGGCGGCGGCGGTAGCGCTCCAGCGCCGGATCGACGTCGGTGCCCGCCTGCAGGGGGCCGGCGATCTCGTCGGCCAGCCAGGACGCCGACAGCAGGCCGAAGCCGACGCCGACGCCCCACACGGGGTCGCTGGCCTGGGCCGCGTCGCCGACGAACGCGATGCCCGCGCGGGCCGCCGGGCGGCGCACGTTCGGCAGCTCGATCTTGCCGATCAGCGGCGACACGCGGGTCGCCTGCTCGAGCTTCGGACGGCGCGAGAGGCCGTCGAACGCGCGGACGAACTCCCCCTCCTTGTCGGCCTTGAAGGCGGGCAGGCGGTCCTTGGTGAGGAAGACGGCGGCGATGGTCAGCCCGTCGTCGTTGGGGAACGCGTAGAGCACGTCGCGGCCGCGCAGCCACATCTGCGAGCGGCGCTCGCCGGCCTCCAGCGGCAGGTCCTCGTAGTAGGCCATGTACCCGAAGCGGCCGTGGGGCTGGACGCGTCCGGGGATCCCGGCCAGGCGGGCGACGTCCGAGCCGCGGCCGTCGGCGCCGACCACAACCGGCGCGCGGACCTCGACGTCCTCGCCGGCCGCGGTGCGGCCGCCCAGCCCGCTCGGCCGGCCTGTGTGGTCGCGCAGCACCTCGGTGACGGTGACGCCCTGGCGGACGTCGACGTTCGGGGTCTCGGCGGCGAGCTCGCGCAGCATCGGGTCGAGCTTCTCGCGCCGCAGGCTGTAGCCGAACGTGTCGCCGCGGGGGGTCGCCCAGCCCGCGTCGGTCCACACCTCCAGGCCGTTGCGGACGGCGCCGGCCTCCTCCATCGCGGCGGCGAGGCCGAGGCGCTCCAGCACCGGCGTGGCGCCGGCCTGGATGAAGTGCGTGCAGACCACCTTGTAGTGGTCGGGCTTGGTGCTGCGCTCCAGCACGGTGGTGCGGATGCCCTGGCGGCCCAGCAGGGCGGCCAGGGCACAGCCGGCGACGCTGCCGCCGGCGATGACGACGTCGGGCATGGGCGCGACGCTACCCGAGTGGGTTGCGTCGCGCAACTGTCACAGCGGGATGTTGCCGTGCTTGCGCTTGGGGCCGGGCTCGCGCTTGGTCTGCAGGGTGTGCAGCGCGTTGATGAGCTTGGTGCGCGTCTCGTGCGGGACGATGACGTCGTCGATGTAGCCGCGCTCGGCCGCGCTGTAGGGGTTGGCGAAGCGCGCCTTGTAGTCGTTCATGAGCTTCTTGCGGCGCTCGTCGGGCGTCGGCGAGCTCGCGAGGTCGCGGCGGTAGATGATGTTCACGGCGCCCTCGGGGCCCATCACCGCCACCTCGGCCTGCGGCCAGGCGAAGTTGAAGTCGGCCAGCAGGTGCTTGGAGGCCATGACGTCGTAGGCGCCGCCGTAGGCCTTGCGGGTGATGACCGTGATCTTCGGGACCGTGGCCTCGGTGTAGGCGTACAGGAGCTTGGCGCCGTGGCGGATGATGCCGCCCCACTCCTGGCTCGTGCCCGGCAGGAAGCCCGGGACGTCGGTGAACGTGATGAGCGGGATGTTGTAGGCGTCGCAGGTTCGGACGAAGCGCGCGGCCTTGGCCGAGGCGTCGATGTCGAGCACGCCGGCCATGTGCGCGGGCTGGTTGCCCACCACGCCGACCGAGAACCCGTCCAGGCGGGCGAACCCGCAGACGATGTTCTTGGCGAAGTGCTCGTGGATCTCGAAGAACTCGCCGTCGTCGACGACCAGCCGGATGACGTTGCGCATGTCGTACGGCTTGTTGGGGTTGTCGGGCACGACGGTGTCGAGCTCGGCGTCCTGGCGGTCGGGATCGTCGGTCGGGTGGATGCGCGGCGGCATCTCGAGGTTGTTCTGCGGCAGGAAGCCCATGAGGAAGCGCGTGTCCTCGAGCAGCTGCTCCTCGTCGTCGGCCGCGAGGTGGGCGACGCCGGACTTCGTGTTGTGGGTCATCGCGCCGCCGAGCGACTCGAAGTCCACCTCCTCGCCGGTGACCGTCTTGATGACGTCGGGACCCGTGATGAACATGTGCGACGACTCCTTCACCATGAAGATGAAGTCGGTGATCGCCGGCGAGTAGACCGCGCCGCCCGCGCACGGGCCCATGATCAGGCTGACCTGGGGGATCACGCCCGAGCACTTGACGTTGCGAGTGAAGACGTCGCCGTAGGCGCCGAGGGAGACCACGCCTTCCTGGATGCGGGCGCCGCCCGAGTCGTTGATGCCGATCACGGGGCAGCCGATCTTGGCCGCCAGGTCCATGATCTTGCACATCTTCTCGGCCATGACCTCGCCGAGCGAGCCGCCGAAGACGGTGAAGTCCTGCGAGAACACGCAGACGCGCCGGCCCTCGATGGTGCCGTGGCCGGTAACGACCGCGTCGCCCCACGGCCGGTTCTTCTGCATGTCGAAGTCGCTCGTGCGGTGCCGGACGAACGTGTCGAGCTCCTGGAAGGAGCCCGGGTCCAGCAGCTTCTCGATGCGCTCGCGCGCCGTCAGCTTGCCGCGTGCGTGCTGCTTCTCCTCGGCCTCGGGCGAGGAGTGCATCGCCGCCTCGCGCAGCTCGTTGAGCTGAGCGAGCTTCTCGTCGAAGGTCTCGGGGTTGTGCTGGCGCTGGGTCATGGGCGGCGGCGAACGATAGTTCGCGAAGCCGCGCGCCGGTCTGCTGCCTTCGCCTACCCGCGCGAGAACGGGCGGTGGTGCGCGGAGCCGAGGTCGTCGAGGACGCCGACGAGGACGGCTTCGAGGTGCTCGTCGTCGAGGGACGCGACGGCGGGCGGAGTGGGCTCAGGCTCGGGCTCGGGGTCCGCAGCGGGCTCGGGCTCGGGCTCGACGACCGCGACCGGCTCGGGCTCTGGGGCCGGCTCGGCCTCCGGCTCGGGCTCGATCACCGCGACGGGCTCAGGCTCGGGGGCCGGCTCGGCCACGCGGGCCGTGGCGGCGGCGCGCCGGCGAAACAGCCGGGCGAACAGGCCCCGGCGGGAATCCGCGGGCGCCGGATCGAGCTCCAGGACGGCGAGCGACTCGGTGACCTGCGCCAGCTCGGGCTCGGGCTCGGGCTCCGGCTCGGGCTCGACCACCGCGACAGGCTCGGGCTCGGCCACCGCGACAGGCTCGGGCTCGACCACCGCGACCGGCTCGGGCTCGGGCTCGATCACCTCGACCACCTCGGGCTCGGGCTCCACCACGGCGGCCGGCTCTGGCTCGGGCTCTGCAGCCTCCACCGCGGCCGCCGTGATCGTGACCTTCGTCCCCCAGCCGGACGCCTCGAGCTCCACTGTGCCGCATGCGCGGTCGCCCTCCCAGACGACGGTGGTCTCGTTCTCCAGCCGGGTGATGCGGATCTCGCCGAACTCACCGAGGTGGCGCGCCAGGGTGCTGACGTCGCTGATCTCGGCCCACAGCTCGGGCGGGGACTTCACCAGGGTGCGCTGCACTCGGGGCTCGGACATCAGGTCGGGTTTCGCCCCGGCCCAGGGCGATCCCTTCCCGTGGTCGAAGGCCTGCAACCGCTGTCCCGCCCGAGGGGTCTTCCAAGTGCGGATATCCGCACGTCCGGGGTGAACCAGGGATCTCCCCGATGTACGGACAGCCCCCCTTCACGCACGCTTCACCCGGAATTAGGTTCCTCGCTCGGCACCCAGCTGCAGGGGCGGGTCCGGTCCAAAGCCCCTGTAACTCAAGCGTTGGGAGTCGATATGCACCGCAGCTCCAAGTTCGCCTTCGCGTTCGCCCTGTGCAGCCTCGCGCTGCCCGGCGCCGCGTCGGCCGCGACGAAGGCCGTGTCGGCAGGTCCGCCGCTGAAGAAGCCGCCGCCCGGCGTTCCGAAGGACGCCGACGTCAACCGGTTCTATCCGCAGTCGATCAAGGTGCACGCCGGCGACAGCGTCAGGTTCACGATCGCGGGCTTCCACACGATCAACTTCCCCAAGAAGGGCGAGGGCTCCCCGCCGCTCGCGGCGCCCGATGCGACGCGCCCGATCTCCGCGGTCAACGACGCGGCGGGCGCCCCGTTCTGGTTCAACGGCCAGGGAACGCCGGTGATCCCGCCCATCGTCGGACTCGGGACCGGCAGCGGGAAGGCCTACACGGGCGCCGCGGCCGTGGGCTCGGGCCTGCCGTCGGGCTCCGGTCCGCCGAAGCCGTTCGTCGTCAAGTTCCCGAAGGCCGGGAGCTTCACCTACTACTGCGCCGTGCATCCCGGCATGAAGGCCTCGGTGTCGGTCGTGTCCAAGAGCACGCCGGTGCCGTCCGCCAAGGTCGACGCCGCCCGGGCCAAGACCCAGCTGGACAAGGACATCGCGACCCTCAAGAAGCTCGACAAGGCCAAGGGCCCGGCGGATCCCAACACCGTGGAGGCCGGTCCCGACACCAGGGGTCCCGGTCCGGTGCTGCTGCGCTTCACCCCGGCGTCCCTGACCACGAAGGTCGGCACCCCGGTCACGCTGGAGATGACCCCCGGCACGACCGAGGACCACACGTTCACGTTCGCCAAGGACGTCAAGGCCGCGGGCAAGCAGGCGGAGAAGACGTTCGTCGCGCCCCTGCCCGGAACCGGTCCGCCGACGCTGGCGTTCGACCCCAAGTACGCGTTCCCCAGCGAGGCTCCCGGGACGCCCGTGAGCTACGACGGCAGCAACCACGGCGACGGGTACCTGAACTCCGGCGTGCTCGACGGAGACCCGAAGACCGTGTTCCCGCAGAAGTTCACCGTGTCGTTCAGCGCGCCCGGCACGTACTCGTACTTCTGCGCCATCCACCCGTTCATGACCGGGAAGATCACCGCCGCGTCATGACGCACCCCGTCCGCCTGGCCGTCGCGCTCTCCGCCCTCGTGGCGGGGAGCGCGGCGGCCGCGCTGCCGGCGCTCGCGCCGGCAGCCGCCCCGACCGGCCACCAGGCCGCGACCGGCAAGACCCGCACGGTCGGCGTCTACACCGATTACTACGACCCGCCGAAGACGACCATCCACGTCGGCGACCGCATCAAGTGGGTCTGGCACTCCAGCGGCTTCGCGCTGCACGACGTCTACACGGAGTCCGGTCCCGAGGAGTTCAACTCGCCGACGCAGGCCGGCGGCAGCTGGACGCACCGCTTCAAGAAGTCCGGGACGTTCAAGCTCTACTGCACGGAGCACCCCGAGATGACGATGGCCGTCACGGTCAGGAAGGTCCGCCGGTGAGCCTCTCGCAGCGCGGCGCGACCTCCTGTGCCGCCTAGGCCCCGGGCTTGGCCACCATGAAGAAGATCGCGACGAGCACGAGGCCGCTGCACGCGGCGGCCACGATCGCGACGCGGCTGAAGAGCGCGGCGTACTCCGGGCCGAGCTCGCCGCCGGCGTCGAGGTCGCGGCGGGCCAGCTCGGTGAGGCGGCGCTCGTTGGGCGTGAAGAACATGCCGCCCAGGCCGCCGATGATCAGCAGGATCACGAGCGGGACGGTGACCCACACCTCCGACCACACGTCGAGCTTGCTCGCGAGGTAGATGCCGGCGATCAGGATCACGGCCATGCCCGGCATGATCAGCCGGCTGCTGACCAGGCCCTGGGCTTCGTGCACCGCCGGCATCACCTGCGGGTGGTTGCGCCGCAGGTACGGCAGGAACACGGGGTAGGCGAACGTCACGCCGAAGGCCGCGACCACGGCCATGACGTGGATCGCGACGACGACGCTGGTGAAGTCCACGGCGAGCATCCGCCGGACCCTAGTTGATGGGCCGGGTGGCCCCCGCCGCTAGAACGTGGGCGCGTATTTCCCGAACACGTCCTGCATCGCTCCGCAGACCTCGCCGAGCGACGCGCGGTCGCGCAGGGCGTCCTTGATGAACGGCAGGAGGTTGTCGGTGCCGGCGGCCGCGGTGCGCAGCGCGTCGAGACGCGAGTCGACCTGGGTCTGGTCGCGGTCGGCCTTGAACTTCTTCAGGCGCGCGACCTGCTGGTGCTCGGACTCCGGGTCGACGCGGAGGAGGTCCGGGACCTCGATCTCGTCCTCCTCGTACTTGTTGACGCCGACGACGATGTCCTGGCCGAGGCGGTAGCGCTCCTGGTAGCCCCAGGCCGACTCGTCGATCTCGCCGGTGATGAACTCGATCGCGTTGACCGAGCCCCCGAGCTCGTCGACCTTGGCGATCAGCTCCTGCGCGCGCGACTCGATCTCCTCGGTCAGCGACTCGACGAAGTACGAGCCGGCGAACGGGTCGACGGTGTCGGTGGCGCCGGACTCGTGCGCGATGACCTGCTGGGTGCGCACGGCGATCTTGGCGGCCTTCTCGGTCGGCAGCGCGAGCGCCTCGTCGTAGCCGTTGGTGTGCAGCGACTGCGTCCCGCCGGCGACCGCGGCGAAGCCCTGCAGGGCGACGCGCGCGATGTTGTTCTCCGGCTGCTGGGCGGTCAGCGTCACGCCGCCGGTCTGCGTGTGGAAGCGCAGGGTCATCGACTTGGGGTCCTTGGCGCCGAAGCGGTCGCGCATGATGTGCGCCCACATCCGCCGGGCGGCGCGGAACTTCGCGACCTCCTGGAAGACGTTGTTGTGGCCGTTGAAGAAGAAGGCGAGGCGCGGGGCGAAGTCGTCGACCGCCAGGCCGGCGGCGATCGCCGCCTGCACGTACGCGATGCCGGAGCAGAGGGTGAAGGCGACCTCCTGCACTGCTGACGAGCCCTTCTCGCGGAAGTGGTAGCCGGAGATCGACACCGTGTTCCACTTCGGGATGTTCTCGGCGCAGTAGGCGAAGAGGTCGGTCGTCAACCGCATGGTCGGCACGGGCGGGTAGATGTAGTTGCCGCGCGCGATGTACTCCTTGAGTACGTCGTTCTGCGTGGTGCCGCGCAGCTTCTGGGACTCGACGCCCTGCTCCTCGCCGACCAGCTCGTAGAGGAGCATCAGGCAGGCGGCGGGCGCGTTGATGGTCATCGACGTCGACACCTGGTCGAGCGGGATGCCGTCGAACGCCGTGCGCATGTCGTCGATCGTGTCGATCGCGACGCCGGTGCGGCCGACCTCGCCGAGGCAGCGCGGGTTGTCGGAGTCCAGGCCGAGCTGCGTGGGCAGGTCGAAGGCCATCGACAGGCCGGTGCCGCCCTTGGAGAGCAGGTAGCGGTAGCGCTCGTTGGACTCCTTGGCGCTGGCGTAGCCCGCGTACTGGCGCATCGTCCAGAACTGCTTGCGGTACATCTCGCGGTGCGGGCCGCGGGTGTAGGGGAACTCGCCGGGCTCGCCGAGCTCGAGCTTGTCCGGGAGGTCCTCGGCGGTGTAGAGCGCCTTGACCTCGATGCCGGAGTCGGTGAAGCGCCTCGGGTCGTCCGGGCCCACGATGGGCGCGACCGTCAAGCGCTCCTGTGCAGGAGTCGTCGCCATGTGGCGAAGGTTACGACGCGGCGATCCGGCGGCGCCCTGCGCCTTGGTCCGGCGGCGGCGCGGCGGGGAGCCGCGCACCGGAGGCGCTCCGTACTCTCTTCGGGGGTGAGAGTGCGTGTGCGGTTGTTCGCGGGACTGCGTGAGCGCGCAGGGCGGGACGAGCTCGAGCTCGACCTCCCCGACGGCGCCCGGGTCGCCGACGCCCTGGCGCAGGTGGAGCACCTGGCGCCCGGCGTGTCGCTCGTGCTCGCGGTCAACCGCGAGTACGCCGACCCCGACGTGGTGCTGTCGCCCGGCGACGAGCTCGCGGTCGTCCCACCGGTGAGCGGCGGCGCGGTGCTCGACGGCCCGCTGTCGGTCGACGACGTCGCGGCGCGCGTGGCCGACCCGCGCGCCGGCGCGATCGTCACGTTCAGCGGGACGACGCGCGACGTCGGGTTCCTCGACTACGAGGCCTATGCCGAGATGGCCGCAGAGCAGATCGAGCGGATCGTCGCCGACGCCGTCGAGCGCCACGGGCTGTGCGCGGCGGCGGCCGACCACCGGGTCGGGCGCGTCGCGCTGGGCGAGGCGTCGGTCGTCGTGGCGGCCAGCGCGCCGCACCGCCCGGAGGCCTTCGCGGGCGCCCGCGAGATCATCGACCGCATCAAGGCCGAGGCGCCGATCTGGAAGAAGGAGGACGGTGGCTGGGTGGCGGGGACGGTGCCGACCGAGGCGCCGGCGCCGGGGCCCGCGGCCGGGGCGCCGGACGACGACCCGCCGACCGCGGGCCCCGTGCTTGACGTCGCCGTGGACGCCCGGCTCGAGCACGGCGGGCGCGTGCTCGTCGTGCTCGGGCAGGCCGAGGCGGAGGCGCGCGTCGGCTGGCTCGGAGGGCGCTTCCATCAGCTGCAGTGCACCGAGCCGCTGAGCGTCGGCCAGGGCGACGTGGTCGAGATCCGGCGCCTGCGCGACGACGAGCTGCTCGGCGAGGCGACCGTGCTCGACCCCGACGCAGCGCGGCACGGTCCGACCAATGACGCGCTCGTGCGGCTCTCGGCGCTGGAGCGCGGCGAGGTGCTCGGCGACGACGCCGAGGTCGCGCCCCCGCTGCTGGACGCCGAGGCGCTGGCGCTGGAGCGCCGCTACGTCGAGGCCGGCGCGGCGCCGCCGGCCGACGCGGAGCTCTCGATCCCCGAGCGCGCCGCGCTCTTCGCGCTGCGCGAGGCGGGCCGCGTGGTGCTGCTCGAGCGCGGCCGTCACGTGCACGTGACGTTCGCGCAGGGGTGAGCGGCGACGCCCGCGCCCGGCCCACCGGTCAGCCATGTGGTTACGCTGTCGCGCATGGCTACCGCTCTCGTCACCGGCGGCGCCGGCTTCCTCGGATCGCATCTGTGCGACGAGCTGCTGCGCCGCGGTCATCGCGTCATCTGCGTCGACAACCTCGAGACGGGGTCGCTGGCGAACATCGCCCACATCCGCCAGCCGGAGCTCACGTTCCTGCAGGCCGACATCGTCGAGCCGTACTTCGTCGACGAGCAGGTCGACGTCGTCTACCACCTGGCGTCGCCCGCGTCGCCGATCGACTACCTGCGTCTGCCGCTGCACACGCTGAAGGTCGGCTCCTACGGCACGCACCACACGCTCGGGCTCGCCAAGCGCCACCGCGCGCGCTTCCTGATCGCCTCGACCTCCGAGGTCTACGGCGACCCGCAGGTCCATCCGCAGCCCGAGAGCTACTGGGGCCACGTCAACCCGATCGGCCCGCGCGGCGTCTACGACGAGGCCAAGCGCTACGCCGAGGCCCTCACGATGGCCTACCACCGCCAGCAGGGCGTGGACACGGCGATCATCCGCATCTTCAACACCTACGGCCCGCGCATGCGCCCCAACGACGGCCGCGCGATCCCGACCTTCCTGCGCCAGGCGCTGTCGGCCAAGCCGATCACGGTCTTCGGCGACGGCAGCCAGACGCGCTCCTTCACGTACGTCAACGACCTGATCGCGGGCATGATCGCGCTGGCGGAGTCCGGCTACCACGACCCCGTCAACATCGGCAACCCCAACGAGTTCACGCTCCTGGAGCTCGCCGAGGCGGTCATCGAGGTGACCGGCAGCGACTCCGAGATCGTGTACGAGGCGCTGCCCACCGACGACCCGAAGATCCGCCAGCCGAACATCGACCTGGCCAAGCAGATCCTGGGCTGGGAGCCCACGATCGGGCTCCGCGAGGGCCTGCAGCGCACGCTCGACGAGTCGGGCGCAGACGTGCTCGTCGGCCCAGCACGCTAGCGTCACGGGTGCCGGTCCCAAACGGGACCGGTCCTGAAACACATCTCGCATGACGAACCCGCGACATCTGCCACCCTCACACGTTGAGGAAGGGGAGATGCCGAATCTGAAGCCTGCGGACCTGAAGCCGGTGGATCTTCCGCCGTTGGACGCCGCGCTGCCCGACAAGGACATGCGCGCCAAGCGGCCGCCGGGCATGAGCTTCCTCCTCCGCTGGTCGACGCTTCGGCGTGGCGCCCGAGTGGTCTCCCTGCTCGCCCTCGATCTCGGGGCGATCATCCTCGCGATCTTCACGGCGCTCTGCCTGAAGGCCGCCGCGCGCGACGCCTGGGAGCCGAGCGTCTCGTGGGCGCAGGCCAAGGACTACGTGCCGTTCGCGTTCCTGGTCGCATCGCTGCTGTTCGCGCGGTCCGGGCTGTACGCCGAGCGCGCGCAGCGTCCGGGGCTGACGCGCATCGTGGCGTCGCTGTTCCAGACGACGCTCGTCGCGCTCATCTTCGCCGTCGTCAACGGCGAGGAGTTCTCGAGCTACTACATCTTCTACGGGACGCTGTTCTTCGCGGTCGCCTACGTCTCGACGGCGCGCTTCGCCTACGAGCAGCTGACGGGCCTGATGCTCCGGGCGGCGGGTTACAAGCGCCGTGCGATCCTCGTCGGCAGCGGCGAGCAGATCGAGGCCGTCGCGCACGCGCTGCTGGCCTCCGGCGGGCACAGCCCCGTGCAGGTCATCGGCTTCATCTCGCTGACCCCACGCCCCGACAACGGCCTGCGGTCGCTCGGCGCGCTGGCCGACATCGGCGCCATCGTCGCCGACCACAAGGCCGACGAGGTCATCATCGCCGACCCGGCGTTCCCCCAGCAGCAGGCGGTCGACCTCGTCGACACCTGCCACCAGCAGGGCGTCGTCGTGCGCATCGCGCCGTCGACGATGGAGATCCTGATCCACCGCGCTGAGTTCGTCCCCGGCCAGTCGGTGCCGCTCTTCGAGCTCAAGCCGCCGGTCTTCGACGGCATCGACTTCGCGCTGAAGCGCTCCTTCGACGTGGCGGTCGCCTCGGTGCTGCTGCTCGTCCTCAGCCCGCTGCTGCTCGCCATGGCGCTGGCCGTTCGGCTCACCTCGCGGGGACCGATCTTCTACCGCTCGTGGCGGCCCGGCATCGGCGGCGTGCCGTTCCCGTGCCTGAAGTTCCGGACGATGTACCACGACGCGGACCGCCGCCAGGCCGAGCTCGAGGGGCGCAACGAGGCCACCGGCGCGCTGTTCAAGATGCGCGACGACCCGCGGGTCACCCGCGTCGGCCGCATGCTGCGCCGCTTCTCGCTCGACGAGCTACCGCAGCTCATCAACGTGCTGCGCGGGCAGATGTCGCTCGTCGGCCCGCGGCCGCTGCCGCAGCGCGACTTCGACCGCCTCGAGAACTGGCACAAGAAGCGCTACCTCGTGCTGCCGGGGATCACCGGCCTGTGGCAGGTCTCAGGCCGCTCGGACCTCGACTTCGACGACCTCGTGCGGCTCGACTTCCTCTACCTCGAGCGGTGGTCGGTGTTCCTCGATCTGACCATCCTGGTCAAGACCGTCCCCGCGGTCTTCACGCGCCGCGGCGCGTTCTGAGCGCTCGGGGAACACTGGCCCAGAGGGCCAGGTTCCCTTGCGGATGAGGGACCTCCTAGGCCGTGACCGGCTGCGGCTCGCCGTCGCCGAGCAGCAGCGCTGCGTGCGCGCGCACTGGCTCGCGGTCGCCGTAGTAGATCGCGACGTCCACGTGCAGGCCCTTGCGCAGCGGCTTGATCCCGCGCGGGCCGATGCGGACGGGCACGACCGTGGTGCCCCGATCCAGCGCTCCGTGGGCCTGGCCGAGGCGGAGCTCGCGGCGCGCGACGACGACCCGGACGGCGACCTGGGTCGCGGCGCTGAGCCGCACCTCGATCGTCCGGTCGGTCCGGACGAGCGTCGCGCTGCGGAACGCCAGCGGCGGCACGTGCGGCGGGCCCTGCGCGCCGGCCGGCGCGGCCGCTGCGGCGACGAAGACGGTGAGCAGGGCGGCGGCGCGACGGCGCACGACTCCGATGCTAATGGGCCACGCGGGAACGTCTCACCGGATCCCCCGGCGAACGTTCCCGCGCGACCCACTAGACCGCGTCGATCAGCCTGTCGCCGACGTAGCCGCCCCGCCGCACCCCCGGCGCGATCGCCCAGAGCCCGGAGCCGACGTGCTTGATGTACTCGTTGAGCGCGTCGTGGGCGCCGAGGTGGTTCTGCAGCGTGATGAACGCCGCGGGGTCGCGCATGTAGGCCAGGAAGAACAGGCCCGCGTCGAGCTGGCCCAGCTCGTGGTCCAGGCCGTCGGTGAAGGAGTAGCCGCGGCGCAGGATGCGGGCGTCGGCGTTGTTGGAGGGATGCGCGAGGCGCACGTGGCTGTCGGCCGGCAGCGTGCCGGGCTTGAGCGTGGCGAACTCGTCGGTGCCGCCCAGCGGCGCGCCCGCGACCTTCGTGCGGCCCATCGTCTGCTCCTGGTCGGCCAGCGACGCGCGGTCCCACACCTCGATGAGCATGCGGATCCGGCGTGCGACGAGGTAGCTGCCGCCGCGCAGCCAGGCCGGCTCGGCGGCGGCGTCGCCGACCCAGACGTGCGCGGCCAGGGCGCGGGCGTCCTCGGCCTTGAGGTTGTTCGTGCCGTCCTTGAAGCCCATCAGGTTGCGCGGCGTGGCCTGCGCGCGGCTGGTCGAGGACGTGCGCCCGAAGCCCAGCTGCGACCACCGGACGGTCACGACCCCACGGCCGATGCGCGCCAGGTTGCGCACGGCGTGGAACGCGACCTGCGGGTCGTCGGCGCAGGCCTGGACGCAGAGGTCGCCGTCGCTGCGCGAGCGGTCCAGCGCGTCGCCGGGCAGGTCCGGCAGCCGGGAGAGCGCCGCGGGGCGGTGGGCGGCGAGGCCGAAGCGCTCGTCGAACAGCGTCGGGCCGAAGCCGAACGTCGTGGTCAGCCGCGCCGGCGTGAGGTCCAGCGCCTCGCCGGTGTCGTCGGGCGGCGCGAGCTGGGCGCCGGCGGCGCCGGTGCCGATCGCGTCGCCGCCCGCCATCGTGGCGGCCGCCGTGGTCCACGCGCGCAGCAGGTCGCGCAGGTCGGTGCGCGTGACGTCCGGCTCGAGGTCGAAGGCGGCGAAGTGCAGCCGATCCTGGGCGGGCGTGACGATGCCGGCCTGGTGCTCGCCGTGGAAGGCGACGACGTGGGCGTCGGCGTCCGGGGGCGAGCCGTCCTCGTGGTCCTGGCCGGCGGCGAAGCCGGCGCCGGCCGCGGCTGCGGCGAGTCCGGCGGCGCCGCCGGAGGCCAGGAGTGCGCGTCGAGTGAGGGCCATGGGAAGCGGTCGGGCGCCCCGTGTTAGGGCACCCGAACACAGATGCTAGCGGCCCGTGCGGGCGCCGCCTGCACGTGGGACGCGCGGGCGCTACGTCGCGGTGCCGTCGTGCAGGCCGCGGCGGCGCAGCTCGGCGCGCTCGCCCGGCAGGACCTCGAGCAGCAGCTCCTCCATGCGGTCGGCGTAGACGTCGCCGCCGAACCGCTCGGCCGCCTGCCGGGCCGCGGCGCCCATCACGTCGCGCTGGTCGAGCACGCGGAGGACCGCGACCGCCAGCGCGGCGGTGTCGCCGGGCTCGACGAGGGCGCCGGTGACGCCGTCGGTCACCAGCTCGGGCAGGCCGTCGACGCGCGTGGCGACGACCGGCGTGCCCGCGGCCATGGCCTCGGCCACGACCGTGCCGAACGGCTCCTGGCGCGAGGGCAGGACGAGCACGTCGAGGTGGGCGAGGATGCCCGCGGCCTCGGCGACGCGCCCGACGTGGTGGACGTCGGCCGACGCGCGCACGGCGATGGCGTAGTCGGAGTCCTCGTCCTCGTACGGGTCGTCGCCGACGACCACGACGCGCACGTCGGGCCGCGCGGCGCGGATCGCGGGCGCGGCCTTGACGAGGTCGAGCGCGCCCTTGCGAGGCACGAGCCGGCCGACGAAGCCGACGACGGGGCCGCCGCCGTCCTCGCGGGTCGGCCACGGCGCGGGCGCCCGCGGTGGGTCGAGCTCGACCGGGCAGCCGATGACGTGGACGTCGAGCGGGTGGAGCCGGCCGCCGACGGCCTTGGAGTCGGCGAGCACGAGGTCGGCGCCGTGCCAGTGGCGCGGGACCCGCTCGACGATGTCGTGGACGTGCAGCGCGGTCACGTGCCCGCGCAGCGCCGGCAGCAGCCGCCCGGCGACCGTGCCGTTGAGGTAGGTGACGTCGGTGTCGCGCGACAGCCGGCGGGCGCGCGGCCACGAGGCGACGGCGCGGGCGCCAGCGCCGTGGGCCAGGCCACCGACCTCCAGCGGCTCCCACGGGAAGCCCGCGTCGGCGAGCGCGGTCTCCTCCTCGCCGGGCGACGTGATCGTGATCTCCCAGCCGCGCGCCTCGAGGCGGCGCAGCAGGCGCAGGAGCCCGATCTCCGGGCCCCCGGGCCGGTCCACCTGGCAGACGGCGAGCAGCCTCACGGCAGGGGGCGCCTAGCCGGCCTTGCGGCGCTGCTTCTTGGACTTTGCCTGCGCGTCGGCCTTCGCCTTGGCCTCGGCCTTCGCCTTGGCGTCGGCCTTCGCCTTGGCGTCGGCCTTACGCTGGGCCTGCTGCTGCAGGAGCCGCAGTGCGTCGAGGTAGTCCTGGGCGCCGGTCGGCGACTTCGGATCGAGATACAGCGCGGGGCCCAGGAGGCGCAGCGCGAGCTTCGGATCGTTCTCCTGGTCCAGCGCGAAGCGCGAGAGGTACTCCCACGTGGACGGGTTGGACGGCTGCAGTCGCACCGCCGCGACCAGCGCGGCGCGGGCACGGTCGGGGTGCTGGTGGGAGCTCTCGACGACGGCGAGCGTCAGCAGCGGATCGATCGACAGCGGGTTGCGGGCACGGGCCGCGCCGGTCAGCGTCAGCGCCTTGGGGTAGTCCTTGGCCGCGGCGGCGATCGCCTGGTTGTCGGCGGAGACCGAGCGCAGCGGCTGCCACGCCGTCCATGCGGCGACGAGTCCGAGCGCGACGGCCAGGCAGGCGCCGGCGACGCGCCAGGGCGAGCGGATCCCCTCGCGCAGGCGGCCGCCGAGCAGGCGCGGGTCCGGCGCGCGCTCGTCCAGCGGGCCGCGCCCGGCGACCCAGCCGGCGGCCAGCAGCGCGATCACCGCGGTGCCGGGGACGAACCACGTCCAGTCCACGAACGAGTGGATGCCGAAGACGAGCACGACGGTCGCGAGCGTCGCCATCGCGACGTGCTCGGGCCCGAACGTGATGCGCGGGTCGGGACCGGCGGCGGATGCGGGGCGCCGCAGCGCGCGCCGCGCGGGACCGGGCAGCGGGATGCGCCAGCCGAGCGTACGCCCCGTGGCGACGAGCCAGGCGAGCAGGAGCGCGCCGCTGGCCGCCAGGCCGATGATGCCGAGGTCGGCGGCGGTCTGCACGCCGTAGCCGTGGGAATGGGTGACCGTCAGGCGATCGGTGCGGTACCGCAGCCGCGCGGTCTTGTAGCCGCCGGCGCCGACGCCCTTGAGCTTGTGCGCGTCGAAGATCTTGAGCGACTCGTTCCAGTAGCGCGCGCGGACGCTGCCCACCGAGGTCAGGCGGCTCGGGTCGTTGAAGATGCGCGTCTGGTCGTTGGGGTCGGTCAGCGACTTCCAGCCGCTGGAGATCGAGCCGCCCAGGCCCTTGGACGACATCGCCAGCGCCACGACCAGCACGACCGGGACGAGCGCGACGCCGACGAGGATCACGGCGCCGGCGCGCCGGCGGGCCGGCTCGGAGGGCGCACGGCGCGCGGCGGCGAACCCGACCGCAAGGCCGAGCGCCAGCAGCAGCAGCGCCATGACGACGACGACGAGCCCGAGCTCGTGGCCCGAGGTCGCGCGCTCGGAGATCGGGACGTTGTCCTTGGTCAGCGTGTCCTGGGCGAAGACCCAGCCGGTCGCCGCGAGCGCGCCGATCGCTCCGCCGGCCAGCACCGCGACGCCGCGCAGGCGCAGCGGCACCACGACGAACCAGAACACGCAGCCGACGACGACGGCGAGCAGCGAGCCGCGCGAGTAGGCCAGCAGGACGGTGAGCAGCAGGATCCCCATGACGGGGTAGGCGAGCGCGTTGATCGCGGCGTGGCCGGAGCGGCGCGCGCCCAGCCACAGCGCGGGCGGGACGCCGAGCGCAGCGGTCAGGCCGACGGCGTTCCAGTAGCCGAACGGCTCGCGGAGGCGGGCGTAGATCTCGTCGCCGGCCAGCGCGCCGGGGAACACTTTGGTGAGGATCGCCCAGATGCAGATCGCGGTCGTCGAGACCACGATCGCGCCGATGGCCGCGCTCCACCAGGCGCCGCCCGTCCGGGCGAAGACCACGCCGCCGGCGAACACGGCGAGGTAGGAGATCGTCCGGTTGGCCTCCAGCCACGCGTCGGAGGGCTGGACCGCCCAGGTGATCGACAGCGCGGTCACGGCGGCCAGGGCGACGAAGAGGCCGATGCTCAGGCCGCCCCACCAGCGGCGCCCGCTGGCGGCGAGCGCGGCGAGGGCCGCGAGCAGCCCGCCGAGCACGTCGAGCGGCATCTCGACCTTGGTGGTCGAGCCCAGCGACAGCCCGCCGCCGGCCCGGAGGCCGACGGCGGTGAGCGCGACGGCGAGCGCCGCGCCGAAGAGGAGCTCGGCGCGCGGGAGCCGCGGCGCCCGGCGCTCCCCCAGGAAGCTGGTGCTAGGCGGTGCGGCGACCGTCGACAAGGCGTTTCGTTCCGAGGGCGGCCGCGCACACCGCGCCGGCGGCGAGCAGCGCGAGCATGACGAGCAGCGGGGTCGGGAGATCGGTGATGCTGCTGGACTTCGCGCCACCGAGCGTGCCGGGCGTCAACGGCCGGCCGTCGAGCTTGACGGGCGCGTTGCCGGCCACGACGGCCTTCTGGAACGCGGCGCGCTCCTGGGGCGAGGCGGTCGCCAGCGGATCCACGGCGCCACCGCCCGCGGTGCCGGTGTCGCCGCTGCCGCCCGTGGTGCCGCCGCCGGTGGTGCCCCCGCCGGTGGTGCCGCCGCCGCCGGAGCTGGAGCTTCCGCCGCTGCCGCTGGCGGCCAGCTGCGCCCGCTTGATCTGATCGCGGCAGTCGCTGTACTCGTCGACGTCGGCGGGCAGGTTGGCCAGCGCGTCGGCGTAGTCCTTGGCCGAGTAGGTCTTGTTGATCACGCCGTCGAGCGTGCAGTCCCTGATGAGCGCGGAGCCGCTGGCGTGGGCGAGCGCCGGGAGGGCGAGCGCGAAGACGAGGGCGAGGGCAGTGAGGAGGCGGAGGCGCATGGCGCGACGCGGGCCTCCGGGATGGCGTTCGTGAAGCTGGAGTCCCTGCTGAAAAGACACGTTAGCGATCCCCTTCGTGGCCCGCGCCCACGCTCACCAGTGCCTCCGAGAACCCGGCGGCCCACGCGGCGAACGTGTGGGCGGCGGCGTCCTGCGCGGCGGCGGCGCCGAGGCGCTCCCGCAGCGTGGGGTCGTCGCGCAGGGTGCGCAACGCGCGGGCGAGCGCGGCGGTGTCCCCGGCGGGGACGACCAGGCCGTTGCGCTCGTGGCGCACGAGGCCCCCGGCGGCGGCGCCGACGGCGGTGGTGGCGATGACGGGCAGTCGTTGATGCATGGCTTCGTTGGCGACCAGGCCCCAGGGCTCTCGGAACTCGCGGGTGGCGATGGCCGACATCACCAGGACGTCTGCACCGGCGTAGAAGTTGCGCAGGGCCGGGGCGTCGAGGCGACCGGCGGCGTGCACGCCCGGGACCGGGTCGCGGTCCGGTTCGGCTTCCCCGGCGAGCTCCAGCGCCTCCTTCGGTGGTCCGAAGCCGGACATCTTCCAGGCCGCCAGCAGCTCGGTCAGGCCCTTGTAGCGCGCGGGGCGCCCGACGTTCAGCGCGACGAACTCGGCGCCCGCCGGCCGGTGGGGCGCGCCGGCGGGCGCGCTCCAGAAGTCGACGTCGACCGCCTGGGGCGCGACGTGGACGTTGTGCGCGCCGCGCGCGGCGACGAACGCGCTGACGTGCGGGCCGTAGGTGACGACGGCGTCGGCGCCGCGGTAGATCGCGCGCAGCAGCGGCACGCCGGCGAGCACATGCGCGGGCGTGCGCGGGTGCGACCAGAGGGCCGACCAGAGGACGAACGGCACCCCGGCGCGGCGGGCGCCGCGCCACGCCGCGGGCAGCGCGGTGCGCCCGGCGGTGCCCGCGATCACGGCGCGGTAGGCGCCCGACGCCGCCAACCCGTAGGCCTCGCGCTGGGTGATCGCGCGGTGCGGGACGCCCGGGTCGTCCACGGCGCCGGTGGCGTGGTGCGAGCGGCCGCCGAACAGGGCCAGCTCGATCCCCTCGCGCTCGTGCAGCGCCCGGAACGCTCCGGCGCGATCGGGTGGCACGTGGTTGGTGACGACCACGACCGGACGGGTGTCCGCGCTCATCCGCGCAGCACCTCGCGGTCCGCCGTCACGGTGACGACCAGGACCGGACGGGTGTCCGCGCTCATCCGTCGAGGGCCTCGCGGTAGGCCGCGACGGTCGCGGCGCCGCACGCCGGCCAGGTGAAGTGCGCGGTGACCGTCGCCTGGGCGGCGGCGCCGATGCGCGCGCCCCAGTCGCCGTCGAGCAGCGTGTCGATCTCGGCCGCGAGCGCCTCGGGGTCGCCGGGCGGGACGAGCCGCATCCCGTGGCCGAGGCGCGCGATGTCCTCGGGCCCGGGCTCGCCGCGCGACCCGATCGCCGGCAGCCCGGCGGCCATCGCCTCGACGTAGGCCACGCCGAACGCCTCGTCGGTCGAGGGCATCACGAACACGGACGCGTCGCGGCCGCGGCGCATCGCCTCCTCGTGGCTGAGCGACCCGGTGAACTCGACGCGGTCGCCGAGGTCCAGCTGCGCGGCCAGGAGGGCGAGCGCGTCGCGCTCGGGCCCGTCGCCGATCAGGCGGTAGCGCAGGTCGGGACGCCGGTCGCGCAGCACCCACATCGCGCGCAGCACGTCGGCCTGGCGCTTGCGGGCGATCAGCTGGCCGACGGTGACGAGCGTCGGTTGCGCCGGCGGGCGGCGCTCCATCGGCGTCAGGTCGGTGCCGAGGTGCACGACGCGGGTCTCGGTCGCGCCGAGGTCCTGGACCGCGTGCTCGATCCCGAGCGAGTTGGCCAGCACGATGCGGGCGGCGCCGAACGCGCGCTGCACCTTGGCGCGACCGGCGGGCAGGCGCGCGGTGTGGAAGACGTCGCCGCCGTGCTCGGAGATGACCAGCGGGACGCCGGGGCGCGTGCGCAGCACGGCGTCGGCCGCGGGCAGCGCGTAATGGGCGTGGATCAGGTCATAGGGGAACGTGCGCCGGATGCGGCGCAGCGCGAGCGCGAGCGCCGGCGCGGCGAACGCGCCCCAGTACGGGTAGCTGCGCCCGCGCGGTGGCGAGACGAACTTCACGTAGCGGACGTCGAGGCCGTCGAGCTCGGCGCGGCCGGGCTGGGCGATCGCCTCGCGCCACGCCTGCGGGTCGCCGATCCGCGCGGCCGGCGCGATCGGGCGGTGCAGGACGACGACGCGCACGTCGGCGCCGGCGTCCCGCGTGGCGAGCGCCTGCCGGTGCGCCCAGACGCCGAGCACGGGGTCGGCGACCCGCGGGTAGAACTCGGCGACGACCAGAACTTTCATGGGCGAAGCCTCGCCCAGGGGGCTCGTTTCGCGGGCGCGAGCTCGCCCAGGGGCTCGCTCGCACGGCGGCGGAGGGCCGCGGCGTCAGTCATGTCGCTCTTTCGCCGATCCGGTGGCTGCTCAGCGTGCGGACCTCGCCGCGCGGGACGTAGGCGCGGCCGTCGAGGAAGCGGCGCGCCTCGGCCGCGGCGGTCGCGCGCGGGTAGCCCTCGGCCGCAGGGCGGATGGTGTGGCCGATCGGCGTCGCGTCGACCACGCCGATGCGCCAGCCGCGCTGCCGGGCCACCGCGCTCCAGTGCGCGTCCAGGCCCCACCCCATCTTGAGGTTCTGGGGAAACGGCAGCAGCACGGCGGCGGCCTCGCGGTCGAAGGCGGTGACCGGTCCGATCTCTACGAACGTCGTCTCGCGCCAGTCGCCGCCGGCCTGCCGCCGCGTCACGTCCCACGCGGCGTGCGAGTGGCGCCGGTGCGCGGGCTGGGCCACGCGCAGGCCGCCCGCCTCGGCGCACGCGACGAACGTGTCGACGAAGTCCCGCGGAAGGGCCACGTCGTCGTCCATCACGATGGTCCAGTCGAAGGACGGAAGGTCGTGGTGGCCGAGCAGGACGTCGAGGTTCTCGAACTTGCCGAGCGTCCCCGCGGGCACGATGTCGACCGTCACGTCGTGGCGCGAGCGGGCCAGCTCGGCGCGCGCGTGCGGGATCAGGTTGGCGACGTCGAGGCGCTCGATCCCGACGACCAGGACCCGGCGGCGGGGCGTGACGCGCGCGGCGCGGGCGCGGCGGGGCCGGGCCGGGAGGTCGGCGAGGTCGAGCAGCGCGTCGTGCGCGCGGAGCAGCCGGCCGCGCCGGCCGGCGACGAAGCCGCTGCGGCCCGAGAGGAAGTCGTCGACGCCCGGCGTGGCGGGCGGCACGGCCGGCAGCGCGACGCGCTCGTCCAGCAGCGAGCGCAGGCGGCCGAGGGAATGGGCGCTCAGGATCGGGCCGTTGGCGCAGCGGAAGCGCGGCCCGTGCAGCAGGCAGCCGGCCAGGATCCGCAGCTCCTCTCGGGGCGCCGGGGCCGTGCCCTTGAAGACGTCGAAGCGGCGGCTCGCGCGCCCGCGCGCGTACGCGGCACGGGCCAGCGAGGCGATGCGCGCGTCGTCCTGCGCGCGGCGGTGGTCCAGCGCGGCGCCGGCCACGTAGCGGATCCGGCCGCCGCCGGCCTTGAGGCGCGCCTGCCACTCCTGCTCGTCGCCGTAGAGCTCGCGCGTCTCGTCGAACGGCCCGACGCGCTCCAGCGCGCTGCGCCGCACCGCCATGTTCGCGCCCCAGGCGTGCTCGCAGTCGCGGTCGCCGGGGCCGAGGTCGAGGTGCGTGATCGGCGGGTCCTCGCGGCCGCAGAGGGCCAGCGGACGGCCGTCGAAGCGCGCGCGGATCGGGCCGGTGAAGACGCCGACGCCGGCGGGCTGGGCGGCGTCGGCGACGATCAGCGCGGCGAGCCATCCGGGCCGCACCTCGACGTCGTCGTCCACGTAGGCCAGCAGCGGTGCGGTCGTCTCGCGCGCGCCGGTGTTGCGCGCGGCGTTCAGGCCGCGGCCGCGGTCGTGGGCGACGTAGCGGGCGCCGTGGCGGGCGGCCACCGCGCGGGTAGCGTCGCTCGGCCCGTCGTCGACGACGAGGACCTCGGCACCGAACGCGGCGGCCTGCGGGGCGATCGACGCGAGCGCGACGTCGAGGTACCCGGGGCGCCCGGCGGTGGGCAGGATGACGGCGGCGGGCGCGGGCACGGACGGGAGGACGTTACGACGTGGCGAAGTCGTTGCGGGGTCAGGCCCCGCTACGGGTGGCGAAGGTCGTTGCGGGGTCAGGCCCCGTTACGAGGTAGCGTCGCGGCGCGTGATCCTCTTCCTGCACAACCGCTATCGCACGCCTGGGGGCGAGGAGCGGGTCGTCGAGGACCTCGCCTGGCTTGTGCGCGAGCGGCTCGGCGAGGACGCCGAGGTGCTCGAGCGCGACAGCGCGGCGCTCGGCCGCGCGCGCGCCACGGCGGGGCTGTTGCGCGGCGGCCTGGACCCCGAGGAGGTCGCCGCGGCGGTGCGGCGCAGCGGCGCGCGGATCGTCCACGCCCACAACCTCACGCCGGCGCTCGGCTGGCGCGCGCTTGCCGCCGCGCGGGAGGCCGGCGCGCGCACGGTCTTGCACCTCCACAACTACCGGCTGGTCTGCGCCGTCGGCACCTGCGTCGACCCGGCCGGCGCGGACTGCACGCGCTGTCACGGGCGCGACACCCGGCCCGGCGTGCGCTTGAACTGTCGCGGGTCGCGGGCCGAGGCGGTGGCCTACGGCGCGGCGCTGGCGCTGTGGCAGCGCCGGCTGGTCGCGCTGGCCGACGTCGTCGTCGTGCCGAGCGCGGCGGCCCGCGAGCGCCTGATCGTGCTCGGCGCGCCGCCGGCGGCGTCGACCGAGGCGCACGTCGTCGGCCATGTCGTGCGCGAGCTCGCCGACGCGCCGCCCCCGCGCCCCGCGCAGCCGTCGGCCATCGTCGCGTCGCGGCTGGCGCGCGAGAAGGGCGTCGAGGTCGCGATCGACGCATGCGCGCTCGCCGGCCTCCCGCTCACGATCTGCGGCGACGGACCGCTGGAGGCCGAGCTGCGCGCCCACGCCGCGCGTGCCGGCGCCGACGTCACCTTCGCCGGTCGCGTCAGCGCCCCGGAGCTGCAGCGCCTGCGCGCCCGCGCCTCCGTCGCGCTCGTCCCCTCGCGCGCCGCCGAGACGTTCGGCCTCGCCGCGCTGGAGGCGATGGCGGCGGGCGTGCCGGTCGCGGCGTCGCGCGTCGGCGCCCTCGCCGAGCTGGCGCCGGACGCCGCGCTGGTGGCTCCCGGCGATGCCCGTGCCCTGGCCGACGCCGCGCTCGCGGTCGTCGCGGACGCCGGCGCGCCACGCCGCGCCCTGGCCGCCGCGCGCCGGCGCGCCGCGCCCGACGTCGTCGCTCCGCAGTTGGCCGACGTCTACGAACGCGTCGCCCGCGGCTGAGCGCCCACCGAGGACCCTGAGCGGTCGTCGTGGGCCTCGACGTGCCCTATAGCCTGCGGCGCCCATGCGTGCACTCGTCACCGGCGGCGCCGGCTTCATCGGATCGAACCTCGTCGACGCGCTCCTGGCGCAAGGCGCCGAGGTCGACATCGTCGACACGCTCGTCACGGGCCGGCGGAGCAACCTGGAGGCCGGCGCGCTGGAGCGCGGCGCCCGCCTGCACGAGATCGACATCACCGATGCGCCGGCGCTGAACGCGCTGGTCGCCGACGCCGCGCCCGAGGTGATCTTCCACCTCGCCGCCCAGATCGACGTGCGCAAGTCGATCGACGATCCGGCGCTCGACGCGAGCGTCAACGTGGTCGGCACGATCAACGTGCTCGAGGCCGCCCGCCGCGCCGGCGTGCGCCGCGTGGTCAACACGTCGACCGGCGGCGCGATCTACGGCGACGCGCAGCGCATCCCGTCGCCCGAGGACGAGACGCCGCTGCCGATGGCCGCCTACGGCCAGAGCAAGTTCTGCGCCGAGCGCTACCTCGGCTGGTACGGGCGGCTGTACGACCAGAGCAACGTCACGCTGCGTCTCGGCAACGTCTACGGCCCGCGCCAGGACCCGCTGGGCGAGGCCGGCGTCATCGCGATCTTCTGCGGCAAGGTCAAGTCGGGCGAGGCGCCGACCATCTACGGCGACGGCAGCCAGACGCGCGACTACGTCTACGTCGGCGACGTCGTCCGGGCCCAGCTGGCGGCCGGGCAGTCCGACATCACCGGCGAGGTCAACGTCGGCACCGGTCGCGAGAGCAGCGTGCTCGACATCGTCGCGGTGATGAAGGAGCTCGTGCCCGAGGCGGCCAGGACCTTCGACCCGCGCTTCGAGGACGCGCGCCTGGGTGAGATCGATCGCTCCTGCCTCGACGTCACGCGCGCGCGCGACGCGCTGGGCTTCGAAGCCCAGACCTCGCTGCGAGACGGGCTGCGGGCGACGCTCGAGGCGACGCTCTGAGCACGCGCTCCTAGGCCACGCCCGCCGGGGCCGGCGGCACCGAGTTGACGCCGGCCGGCGCCGCGCGCTCGTCGTGCCTGTGGCCGCTGCGCTTCTTGACGACGACGGCCGCGGTGCCGACCGCGACGGCCGGAGCGGCGACCTTGGCGGCCTTCTTGCCGGCCAGCCAGGCGATCCGCGCCTTGGCGAACGTGACGGCGGCCGAACCGGCGGTGCCGGCCATGCTCAGCGCGCGCTGCTTCCTGGACGGCTTGCGGCGGATGGAGAGATGAGGCATGCCCCTTGCGCTACCCGGCCTTCGGGCACGCAAACGCCCTGCGCGGCCGGCGTTCAGGAGGGCGTGACGACGCCGCGCAGCCACTCCGCGGTCTGGCGGACGCCGTCGCGGACGCCGATCTGGGCCTTCCAGCCCAGCAGGCGCTCGGCCTTCTCGACGCTCGGCCAGCGCCGCACGACGTCGACCGGATAGGTCGGCAGGTGCTCGAGCGCGAAGGCCTCCGGATCGCGCCCGCACTCCTCCCAGATGACGCGCGCGATCTCGGCGACCGTCATCTCCTCGGCGGCCGAGATGTTGAAGTCCTCGTGCAGGCCGGCGGGCGACGCCATCGCGGTGACGATGCCGTCGGCGATGTCGTCGATGTGGGTCAGCGTGCGGGTCTGGGTGCCGTCGCCGAAGATCGGCAGCGGCGCGCCCTCGGGCAGCGCGAGGACCTTCTTGATGACGTCCGGGACCATGTGCGCGATGCCCGGCTCGTCCTCGGGCATCTCGCCCGGGCCGTAGGCGTTGAACGGGCGGCAGATGGTGTAGGGGAACCCGTGCTCGTCGTGGGCGGCGCGCACGTAGACCTCACCGGTGAGCTTCGAGAACCCGTAGGCGCTCGCCGGGATCGGCGTGTCGTGGATGTGCGCCTCGGTGGTCGGGTACTCGGTCGCGCGCTCGAAGACCATCGAGCTCGACACGTACACGAACCGCTCGACGGAGTGATCGAGCGCGGCGCGCACGACGCCGTTGTAGAGCGCGTTGTTGACCTCGGTCAGCGTGTGGGGCAGCTTGTGGAAGTTGCCGATGCCGCCGACGATCGCCGCGAGGTGGATCACGTGCGAGCAGCCCTGCGTCGCGGTGCGCGCCTCGGCGAGGACGCGGAGGTCGCCGTGGTGGACCTCGCAGCCCTCGCGCATCCACTGCGGCGCCTCGCGCTGGTCGCTGACGCGGACCTCGTAGCGAGGATCGCTGAGCAGGCGGCGGACGACCGCCGCTCCGATGGTGCCGGCACCGCCGGTGACGAGGACGCGGTTCATGGTCTGCGAGGGGTTCCTGACGGCTCGGGTGGGGGTTCAGCGGGCGCCGAGGCCGGCGAGCACGACGACCTCGTCGGTGTGGGCGAAGACCGTGGCGGCGCCCCAGCAGTTCCACGGGTCGACGAGCAGCGCGTCGGTGCGCGCGCCGTCGACGATCTGGCCCAGCGCCTCGGGCGTGCAGAACTCGGGGTGGTTGGTGGCGACGACGACGGCGTCGGCGTCGGCCACCGCGTCCTCGAGGGACTGCGTCGGCGTCGGCACGCGCGGGTCGTGGATCGCGACGTCGGCCAGCTCGCGCTCGAGCATGCGGATCAGCTTGTAGGACAGCGAGTCGCGCTCGTCGTCGGTGTCGGACTTGAACGCGAGGCCGAGCACGGCGACCTTCCTGCCCTCCAGCGAGCCGACGCGGCGCTTGAGGCCCTGCACCAGGAACAGCGGCACCGACTCGTTGACGCGGCTGACGGCCAGCAGCATGCCGGGAGCGTTGGAGCGTTCCTCGCTGAAGGCGAAGTCCTTGCGCAGGCAGGTGCCGGCGGTGAGGCCCGGGAGCCTCATGCCGCCGCGCGGGTAGTCGCGGTTGATGAGGTCGATGACCTCGAAGACGTTGGCGTCGTACTGCTCGCAGTCGACCATCAGCAGGTTCGGCAGCGCGAACGTCGTGTAGCGCAGGATGTTGGTCCAGATCTTCGCGAGCTCGGCCTGCACCGGCGTGGTCTGCACGATCGGCGCGCCGAGGCGCTCGAACAGCTCGGCGGCGACCTCGCCGGAGCGCTCGCCGACCCCGCCGACGATGCACGGCAGCGTGGAGATCTCCTCGAAGAACCGCGCCGAGGCGATCCGCTCGGGCACGTGGGCGACGAAGACGTCGGTGCCGATGTCGAACCCGCGGTGCTTGCGCAGGTAGCCGGCGACGAAGTGGGTGGTGTTGGGCGCGATCGTCGACCGCAGGTGCAGCGCGTGGCCCTCCCGCAGGTGCGGCAGGAGGTCGTCGAGGACCGCGCGGATCTGGCGCAGGTCGATCTCGATGTGCGACATCGCCGGCGTGCCGAGCGTGAGCACGATGTGGCGAGCCCGGTGCGCGTCGGCGGCGTGCTCGGCCAGCTCCAGGCGGCCGGCGACGCGGTCGAGCACCTCCTGGGCGCCGGGCTCCTCGAACGGCATGAGGCCCTCGCGCAGCGCACCGATGCGCGCGGGATCGATGTCCACGCCGATGACCTCCAGGCCCGCGTCGGCGAACGCGAGCGCCAGCGGCAGTCCGACCCTGCCCAGGCCGATGACGGCGACATCCTTCATGCGCCGGACCCTCGCCCAGAGGGCTCGGTCATCTTCCGGGAAGCTCGCCCAGAGGGCTCGTTCCCGGGCTCTCTGGCGGCGGGGCTCATCGCCCGGGAGGCTAGCGGTCGGTTAGGAGCGTGGGTCGCGGCGGGCAAGCAGCCGGCGGTGCCGGGCGTACTGGCGGGCGAACCCGAACACGAAGCGCGGGTTGTAGGTCAGGTACCGCTTCCACAGCCGCCGCGGCTCCTTGGAGAGGCGGAAGAGCCACTCCAGGCCGGCGGCCTGCATCCACGACGGGGCCTGCGGCACGAGGCCGGCGTGGAAGTCGAACGCGGCGCCGACGCCGACGAGCACTGGCGCGTCGATGCGGTCGCGCAGCGTGGCCATCCACTTCTCCTGCTTGGGCACGCCGATGCCGACCCACACGACGTCGGGCTTGGCGTGGTTGATCTCGGCCACGACGGCGTCGATCTCCTCGCTGCTCAGCGCGCGGAAGGGCGGCGAGTAGCCACCGACGATCTGCAGGCCGGCGAAGCGGCGGCGCAGGTTGAGCGCCAGCTGCACGAGCGCACCCTGGTTGCGCCCGCCGTAGAGGAACATCCGCGCACCGGTGAGCGCGCTGCGCTCGCAGTAGTGCGCCATGAGGTCTGGGCCGTACACGCGGTGCGACAGGTCGTGGCCGAGCGCGTTCATCGCCCAGACCAGCGGCTGGCCGTCGGGAACGACGAGCGACGCGCCGAGCACGGCCGCGCGCAGCTCCGGATCGTCCTGGCAGGCGACCACCGTGTGGGTCGCCGCGACGCAGATGTAGCCCTTGCCCTGCGCCTGGACGGTGGCGTCCATCCAGTCCATCGTGCGCTCGTAGTCGGTGAGCGCGAGTGGGACCCCGAGGACGTTGGTGGCGGGTGGCGGCACGGAGAGATCGGCGGCAGCGGCCGTCCGGGCGTCGTCCAGGGGTGCGGGGGTGGAGGAGGGCATGCGGCTGTTACAACGCTCCAACGCTCGCAAGGTTTCGCGAGTCGGTAGGACACGCGTCCAGTTCCCAGGCTGGACGGCACCGTAACCCGGGCGCCGGTCGGAGTCCCGTAGGCTGCGCGCGGTGCGACGGTCCGGACCAGTGTGGCAGAAGGCGTGAGCCCGCGGCGCGCGCTCGTGACCGGGATCTCGGGCCAGGACGGCTCGTATCTGGCCGAGCTGCTGGTCGCCGAGGGCTATGACGTCAGCGGCGTGGTCCGCGATCCGGTGGATCGCGAGCTGCCCAACCTGGCGGCCGTCCGCGACCGCCTGTCGCTGCTGCCCGGCGACCTGCACGAGCCCGGCACGCTGGCCGACGCGCTGAGCGCCGTCCGGCCCCACGAGCTCTACCACCTGGCCGCGCCGACGTTCGTGCCGACGTCGTGGGACGACCCGCGCGCCGTGCTCGACGCCATCGCCGGCGCCACCGCCGACCTGCTCGGCGCCGCGCGGGCGCTGGACCCCGAGATGCGCATGTTCGTCGCGACGTCGGCCGAGATCTTCGGCGACGCCGGCGAGGCGCCCCAGGACGAGCGCTCGCCGATGCGGCCCCGCTCGCCGTACGGCGTGGCCAAGCTCGCCGCCCACGGGCTCGTCGGTGCGCTGCGCGAGCGCTTCGGCACCTTCGCGGTGTCGGGCATCACCTACAACCACGAGTCGCCTCGCCGCCCGCAGCACTTCCTGCCGCGCAAGGTCACGCGCGGGGCGGCGGCGATCGCCCTCGGGCTCGAGGACGAGCTGGTGCTCGGCGACCTCGGCGCGGTGCGCGACTGGTCGCACGCCGCCGACGTCATGCAGGGCGCGTGGCTCTCGCTGCAGGCAGCGACGCCGCACGACTTCGTCTTCGCGTCCGGCACGGGGCGCACCGTGGGCGACCTCGTCGACGTGGCGTTCGCGGCGGCCGGGATCTCGCCCGAGGGCCGCATCCGCGTCGACCCGTCCTTCGTCCGCCCGGCCGAGCCGACGCCGCAGATCGGCGACGCCTCCCGCGCCCGCCGCGAGCTCGACTGGACGCCGAAGATCACCTTCGAGGCGATGATCGGCGAGATGGTCGCGACCGACCTGGCGGAGCTGCGGGCCGCCGGCGACGGCTAGGAGACCGTGTCGCTGTCGCGACTGGGGACCCACCTCCGGCGGCGACGGCTGGCCGTCGTGGGCCTCGGCCTCGCTGGCCGCCTACGGCACCCCTAATAGGCGTCAGCGTCCGCCCGCGACGCGCGTCAGCGTGTCGCGCAGCGTGATCGACGAGTCGACCGCCGCGGGCAGCATCGCCAGGCGCGGACGCCCGGCGGCCGTGTGCCAGCCGCGGACGCGGGACTTCAGCGGGATCGTCGTGCGGTGGCGCACGAGGCCCCAGCCGACGACCATCGACTCCAGCAGGAGCGTGCGCGGCGCCGCGGCGGTGTGCAGCACCCCGTAGCGGCGCAGGCCGTAGCCCCGCGCGAAGCCGGCCATCTCGCGCTGCCACGGCGAGTCGATGCCCGCCGTGGCCCCGCCGACGTGGATGGCCCGCGCGCCGCGCGCCTCACGCGCCTGCCAGCCCTCGGCCCGCATTCGCAGCGCGACGTCGATGTCGTCGCCGTAGGCGAACAGCGCGTCGTCGAAGCCGCCGACCTGCTCGAAGGCCGCGCGCCGGTAGGCGCCGGCGCAGCCGCTCGGTCCCGCCAGGCGCTCCAGCGCCACGTCGGCGTCGGGTGGCAGCCCGCGCAGACGGCAGTGCACCAGCAGCGTGCGGTCGATCGCCAGCCCGAGGCAGTCCACGCGCTCGGGCCGGCCCGGAGCCAGCACCATGGAGGCGACCATGCCGACCACCGGCTCGTCGAACGGGGCGACGATGGCTCGCAGGAAGCCGGGCTCCACCTCGACGTCGTTGTTGACCAGCACGAGGATCTCGCCGCTGCCGGCGGCCACCGCGGCGTTGACGGCGCGGCCGAAGCCGACGTTCTGCTCCAACTCGACCACCCGCACGTGCGGATGGTCGGCGCGGAGCATCGCGACCGTGCCGTCGCCAGACGCGTTGTCGGCGACGACGACCGTGTGCTCGACGTCCTGCGTCGCGAGCGTGCGCAGGCACCGATCCAGCAGCTCGCGGCGGCACCAGGTCGGGATGATCACGTCGACGCTCGGGGTCATGGTGGCTCTGGCGCGAAGCTACTCCGGCCGGCTCACCACTTCCATCCGAGCCATTGACAGCCCGGCAGATGGCGCGCCCTCAGGGCTTGAGCAGCTCGAGGTCGGCGCGGGTCATCAGGCGGATGAGCTCCTCGAACGTGGTCTGGGGCGCCCAGCCGAGGTCGCGCTTGGCCTTGCCGGGGTCGCCGATCAGCTGGTCGACCTCCGCGGGGCGCAGGAACTGCGGGTCGAGCTTGACGTACTGCTCCGGGTCGCCGGTGAGGCCGGCTTCGTCGAGCGCGATCTCCACGCACTGGCGCACCGTGTTGGTGCGGCCGGTGGCGATGACGTAGTCGTCGGCCTTGTCCTGCTGGAGCATCAGCCACATGGCCTCGACGAAGTCCTTGGCGTAGCCCCAGTCACGCTCGGCGTCGAGGTTGCCCAGGGACATGTGGTCGCGCAGGCCGTGCTTGATCGCGGCGGCGTGCCAGGTGATCTTGCGGGTGACGAACTCCAGGCCACGGCGCGGCGACTCGTGGTTGAAGAGGATGCCGCTGGTGGCGTGCAGGTTGTAGGACTCGCGGTAGTTGACGGTGATGAAGTGCCCGTAGGCCTTCGCCACGCCGTAGGGCGAGCGCGGGTAGAACGGCGTGCTCTCGGTCTGCGGGACTTCCAGCACCTTGCCGAACATCTCCGAGGACGACGCCTGGTAGAAGCGCGCCTCGGGGCAGACCTCGCGCATCGCCTCCAGCACGCGCGTCACGCCGACGCCGGTGAACTCGGCCGTCAGGGTCGGCTGGATCCACGACACGGCCACGTAGCTCATCGCGGCGAGGTTGTAGAGCTCGTCGGGCGCCGAGTGGCGCAGGGCGTCGGTCAGCGACCGATGGTCCAGCAGGTCGCCCTGATGCAGGGTGATCCGGTCGCGCAGGTGCTCGATCCGGTCGAACTTCTCCGTCGAGGCCCGGCGGACCATGCCGTGGACCTCGTAGCCCTTGTCGAGCAGCAGCTCGGCCAGGTAGGAGCCGTCCTGACCGGTGATTCCGGTGATCAACGCGCGTCGTGGAGCCATGTGGGCGGGGACGCTATCGCGGCGAGCCGCTGCTACGCCGCCGGGTGAGAGCGACCTCGTACGCTGCCGCCTGACATGCGCATCGTCTACTTCACCGACACCGAGCAGATCGGCGGCGCCGAGCGGCACGTGGCCGACCTCGCAGCGGGCGTCGCCGCGGCGGGGCACGACGTCCTCCTGCTGGCGCCGCAGGACGAGCTGCTCGAGTTCGTCCGGGCGACGAGCACCGACGTCGAGGTGCGCCGCGCCGGCGATCGGTCCTACCACGGCACGGGCGGCGCAAGCCGTGCCGTCGCGCTGGCCCGCGGGCTGCCGGGACTGCGCAGCGCGCTGCGCGGCGCGGGCGGCGATCTGCTGCACGTCAACAACGGGGGGCTGCCCGGCTCGGACCTCTGCCGCGTGGCGCCGCGCCTGGTGCCGCGGCCACGGGTGATGACCATCAACTCGATGCCGTGGGATCGCGGCGGCTCGCGCGTGCAGGCGGCCGCCGATCGCTTCGTGTGGTCGGCGATCGACGCCGCGCTGTTCCCGTCGCTCATCGTCGCCGAGGCCGCGATCGCGCGCCGCGGCATGCCGCGCGGCCTGCTGCGCCACCTCCGCTACGGCGTCCGGATGCCGGACGCCGCCGGCGCCGAGGAGCTGCGGGCGCGCCTGGCCCCCGACGGCGAGCTGCTGGTCGGCATGGTGTCGGCGCGCGCCGTCCCCGAGAAGGGCTACGACGTCTTCGTGGACGCGCTGGCGCAGGTGCCCGGGGTCCGTGGCGTGCTCGTCGGCCCGCACCTCGGCGCCCCGCTGGAGCAGCGCATCCGCGACCGCGGGGTCGAGGAGCGCCTCGCCCTGATCGGCGCGGTGCCGGCGGTCAACGCCTACGACCACGCGATCGACGTGCTCGTGATGCCGTCGGTCAAGGAGGAGGCGATGCCGCTCGTGATGCTCGAGGCGATGGCCGCGGGCAAGCCGATCGTCGCCTCGCGGCTCTCCGGGACGCCCGAGGCGATCGAGGACGGCGTCACCGGCGCGCTCTTTGCGCCCGGCGACGTCGATGCGCTGGCCGCGCTGCTGCGGGCCGCCGACGCCGACCGCGACCTGCTGGCCCGCCAGGGCGCCGCCGGCCACGCGCGCTGGCGCGAGCTCTTCTCGCCCGAGGCGCTCGTGTCCTCGCACGTCGCGCTCTACGAGCAGCTCGTCGGGCGGCGCTAGGGGTGCCGTAGGCGGCCAGCGAGGCCGAGGCCGACGATGGCCAGCCGTCGCCGCCGGAGGTGGGTCCCCAGTCGCGATAGCGACACAGTCTCCTAGCCCGCCGGCGTCTGGAAGACCGTCAGCAGGTACGGGCTCGCGAAGCCGCTGTTGAGCTTCTCGGTGAAGCCCAGCCGGCGGAAGCGCGCCTCGGCGAGGACGAGCGGCGTCACCCACGGCTTGCCCATCTTGATGATGATGGGGTCGGGGCCGCCGATGTACTCCTGGTGCAGGCGCTCGAGGCCGTGCTCGTCGCCGAGGCGGCGGTAGAGCGCCGGGTCCATCGCCCGGAGGTTGTGCAGCGCGAGGTAGGCGGGGTCCGACCAGCGCTGCAGCGTCTTGTTCAGCCCGCGGAAGTTCGGGACGCCGACGACCAGGCGGCCACCGGGGTTGACGAAGTCCAGGTGGCGGGCGAAGACGCCCTCGAGGTCGGCGAAGTGCTCGATGAACCCGAAGGACAGGACCACGTCGTAGCGCTGCGCCTCGGTGGTGAAGAAGTCTGCGTGGTGGATCCTGCCCTCGAGCCCAAGCGAGTCGAGGTTGGCCTGCGAGAGGTTCGCGCCCTTCTCGCTGTACTCCACGCCGTCGGCGATCACGCCGAAGCGCTGCGCGTAATAGGCCAGCCACTTGGCCGGCGCGCAGCCGATCTCGATGACGCGCTCGCCCTTCTGCGCGGGCGCGAGGCGCTCCAGCGCGTGGGCCATCGACTGGTCGAAGGGCATGTCCAGGTCCGGGAGGCACGGCGGCTGGACGTTGGCCCAGTAGTACTCCTGCTCCCAGAACTCCTTCTCGACCAGCGTGTCGCCCCCGGTTCCCACCGGCGTGTCGCTCATCGCTCGACCGTACCGCGTCTGCGCAGCCGCGCCCGGGCCACGACGGCGCGCGCGAGCACGGCCACGTCGCGCGGACGGGCGCCGCGCGCCACGGCCTCGGCGGCTTGCGCGAGGGCAAGCCGGTCGCGGGCGATCACGGTCTGCTCGCCGTCGAGCCGGCCGCGGTCCAGCGCGCGCCGGAACGTGGCCTGATCGGTGCGCGCCATGCGCGTGCGGCTGGAGGAGATGGAGCCCTCGGCGACGCGGTAGAACACGAGCGGCTCGTCGACGTAGACCACGCGCTGGCCCGCCTCGACGATCCGCAGCCACAGGTCGTGGTCCTCCGAGCCCCAGCACTCGGTGGAGAAGCCGCCGGCCTCGTCGACCGCCGCGCGGGGGCAGAGCGAGGCGATCAGGATCGGGTTGTCGCGCAGGACCTCGGTCACGCCGGCGCCGCCGGCGCCGCCCTGGCGATCGCGGTAGCGCCCGAGGCGCGTGCCGGCGGCGTCCTCGAGCCACGCGTCGCAGCAGACGATCCCGACCCCGGGCGCCTCGGCGTCGTAGCGCGCGACCATCGTCTCGAGGTACTCGGCGGCGAAGCGGTCGTCGGCGTCCAGGAAGGCGACGAGCTCGCCGGTCGCCGCGGCGAGCGCGACGTTGCGCGCGCCGGCCGGGCCGAGGTTGCTCGGCGCACGGACGAGGCGCACCCGCGGGTCGGCCGCGGCGGCCGTCTCGACGCGCTGCGGCGTGTCGTCGTGGGATGCGTCGTCGCAGACGACGAGCTCCCAGTCCGCGAAGCCCTGGGCGACCACCGACGCGATCGTCGCATCGATCGTCGCCGCGTTGTCGTGGGCCGGTGTGATGACCGAGACGCGGGGCATTGCCCTACGCTGCCGCCTGGATGCCATCGTCGGCCATGGGTCAGCGAAGCCTGGCACAACGTCCGCTCTGGCTGCTCGACGATGGGGGAGCCGTGCTGGGCGGTGGACAGCTCTTCGCGCTGCGCCTCGCACGCAGCGCCGATCGGCCTGTGGTGCTCGCGTGCCCTGCGGGCTCGCCGCTGGCGCGCGCCGCCGCGGCCCAGGGCACGCCGTGGGTCGACGTCCCGTTCCCCGCGCCCCATCCGGCGCAGGCCGGCGCGCTGCGCGCCGCGGCTCGCCGGCTCAGCGCGGTGGTGCCGGCCGACGCCGCGGTCGTCAGCGGCGCGATCCGCGCCTCGCTCGTGGCGGGGCTCTCGCGCATCCGGGGACCCGTCGTCCACCTGCTGCACGAACGCGACTCGGCCGCGCGGCCGACGGTGCGCCTGGCGCTGCGGCGCAGCCGCGTGCTCGCCGTCGGCGCGATCGGCGCGCAGACCTACCGCGCCGCCCTGCCGCGGGCGCGCGTGATCGCCGTCAACAACTTCCTGGCCCGCGACGAGCTGGCCGCGCTGGCCGGGGTGCGCCGCACGCGTACCGGCGGCGTGCTCGGTGTCCTGGCGCGGCTGATCCCCGAGAAGGGCATCGCCGAGCTGGTGGACGAGCTGGCGGCCGCCGGCGGCGCGTGGACCGAGCTGCGCGTCGCCGGAGCGCGGCAGGACGAGGGCTACGCCCGCCACATCGAGGAGCGCGCGGCGCGGGCCGGACTCGCCGACCGCGTCACCCTGCTCGGCGCCGTCGACGATGTCCCGGCGTACCTGGGCGCGATCGACACGCTCGTCGTCCCCAGCACCGGCCGCGAGGGCCAGCCGACCGTCATCCTCGAGGCGCTGGCCACCGGCGCGCCCGTCGTCGTCCGCCGGCCGATGATGTCGGCCGACTTCGCGGGCCTGCCCGTCTTCGCCTACGACGACCCGCCCCAGCTGGCGGCCGCGCTGGCGCACCGCGCCGGCGCCGACGTCGCCGACCTGGAGGCCCGCTTCGGCGTCGGCCAGGTCCTCGCGGCCATCGACGAGGCGCTCGTATGAGCAGCCCGGAGGTCTTCCCGGAGCCCGACCTCGGCGAGGTCGGCGCGGGCGCGGGCGGCGGCGGAGAAGGCTTTGACGAGCGGCGGATCGCCCGCGGCGCGCTCCTGCAGCAGGCCTCCCAGGTCTGGGGCACCGCGTGCATGCTGCTCGTCGCCACCCTGCTCGGCCGCCGGCTGTCGCTCGACGCGTTCGGCGTCTACGGGCTGCTGATCTCGCTCGTGGCCTACCTGGTCACCGTCCAGGTCAGCGTCGAGGGCGCGGCCGTCCGCATGCTCTCCGAGGCCGAGGTCGAGCCGTCGCGCCGTGCGGAGGTCCTCTCGACGACCATGGCCATCTACGCCGTTGGCGGCGTCGTCGCCGCCGCGCTCGTCGCCTCCGCCGGCGTCGCGCTGGTGGGTGTCCTCGGCATCCCCGACGACCTGCAGGAGGACGCTCGGCACGCGGTCCTGGCATTGGCCGCGATCACGGTGATCGGCTGGCCGTTCAAGGCCTTCCAGGACGCGCTGCGCGGGATGCAGCTCTTCGGCGCGGCGGCCGCGGCGGAGATGGCGGCGTACGGGACGATGGCGGCGGGGATGACCGCCGCCGTCCTGCTGGATGCTCCCCTCTGGGTGATCGTCGCGATCGGCGGGTCGCTGGCGGTCATGACGGGGCTCTGGGCGCTGGTGTCGCTGCGCGTCTTCCGCGTCGGCCTGCGCTTCCACTGGTCCGAGATCTCGTGGCCGCTGGCGCGCCGGATGCTCCGCGTGTCGGCCTACCTGTTCGTGGCCGGGCTGGCCGACCTGGTCGTCTACTCGCTCGACCGGGTGATCCTCGCCGCGTTCCGCTCCACGGCGAGCGTGGGCCTCTACGAAGGCGCCGCCCGGCCGCACAACCTGATCCGCCAGCTCAACGGCACGCTCGTGCTGACCGTCGTGCCCGTCGCCTCGCGCTACATCGCCGAGGGCGACGACGTGCGGCTCCGCGAGTTGCTGGTCCGCGGCACGCGCTACGTGGCCGCCATCGTCGCGCCCACCACGGTGGTGCTGATCGTCCTCGCCGCGCCGCTGCTGGACGTGTGGCTCGGGGATCGATACCGCACGGCGGCGCTGGCGCTCGCGCTGCTGTCGAGCTACTGGCTGATCGGCTGCGCCACGGGCGTGCTCGCCTCCATGGTCGTCGCGGCCGGGCGCGTTCGGTTCCTCGCGCGGTACGCGTGGGTCGTCGCGATCTCCAACCTCGCGGTGTCGCTGGCGCTCACCCCGTCGCTCGGCCTCGACGGCGTCGTGCTCGGCACGACCGTTCCCTACCTGCTGGCCCAGCCCTGGTTCCTGGTCAAGGCGAGCCATGGCTTCGGCGTCTCGCTGGGAACGC
Organism: Baekduia sp.; assembly: GCF_035318805.1. Lineage (GTDB taxonomy): Bacteria > Actinomycetota > Thermoleophilia > Solirubrobacterales > Solirubrobacteraceae > Baekduia. Next base: position 62,031 of record NZ_DATHDY010000100.1, on the reverse strand, counting down.
TCGTCCGCAGCGCGCTGGCGCCCGCCTACACGGCCGCGGCGGTCGTCGCCCTGGTGCTCGTCCCGATCCGGCTGTTCGCCGAGCCGCAGAACCTGCTGAGCCTCGTCGCATCCGCCGTCGGTGCGCTCGCGCTGGGCTGGGGCGTGCTGTGGTTCTGCTTCCTCACCCCGGGCGAGCGGCGCCTGGTGGCGTCGATGGTGCCGGGTCTGGCCCCGCGCGCCTGATCGGCGCTGGCCAGCTCAGAACGTCTTTCAGAAAGAGCACGGTCTGAGCGGGGCGCCTCGCGGCGCCGCAGTCCCTGGCCGCGGATCGCCGGGCCACCAGCACGACTCGCCGCGGCCAGGGCCTGCGGCATCCCCGAATGCGCGCCGCTCAGCCCGCACGCTGATTCTGAAAGACGTTCTCAGGCACGGCCCGCCCGCGCCAGCGACGAGACGAGGTCGCAGACGCGCTCGATCGCGTCGGTCCGGGCGCCGAGCGCCTCGCGCGCCGGAGCGTCGGCGGCCGAGGAGGCAAGCTCACCGGTGACGTCGGCGATCCGGGGGAGCCCGTCCGGCGAGCCGTCGAACGGCCACGGTCGCGGGGTCGAGGTGACGTCGAGGAACGTGGTGGGCACGCCCAGCGCCGCGGCCTGCAGCGTGGCGGTCGACAGCGCCCCGACGCACGCGCCGGCGTCTGCGAGCAGGGTCTCGATGGGCGTGACCGCATCGACCGTGACGTGCAGGTCGCGGCCGGTGGCGAGCGCGAGATAGGACGCCGGGGCGACGTCGGACGGATGGGGCCGCACGATGACGTCGGTCCCCGGCCGCTGCCGCTGCAGGACGTCCAGCGCAGTGGCGACGTGCCGCTGGCTGATGCGCGCGTCGATGCGCGCCGAGATCCGCGTGTGGTAGTCCACCAGGACGACCGTGGGCCCCGCCGCGGCGCCGGCGCGGACACTGCGCGCCGGAGGCTGCGCCAGGTGTGCGGCGCCCGGGTTGCCCGTGACGTGCAGGGCGCCCGAGGCCCGTGCCGCCACGGGAGCGACGTCGCGCTCGGCCCAGAGCGCGACGTCGTCGGCGAGCGACTTGTCGGGGTCGTTGAGCTGCGAGTCGAAGCCATGCTGGACCAGCAGCGACGGGAGGCCGGCCTCCCGCGCGACGCCGAGCAGGATGCGCTGGTCCTCAGGCGAGTCGAATGGCAGCACGATCAGGCGCAGCGACCGAGCCGAGAGCACGCGGCGCCAGTGCGCGGCGCGGGCGAGCGTGTCGTGCGCGCGGTCGCGCAGCATGCGCAGGGCCAGCGCGTCGAGGGCGTCGAGCGGTGGCCCGGCGCCGTCGAGCACAGCGGCCAGGCGCTCGGCGGAGCGGCGTCGCGCCGCCGCGTTGGGGTGGCCGCCCCAGCCGCCGTGCAGCCCGGCGCGCATGGCGCCGGCGCGGCCGACGCCCGGCAGCAGCACACCCGCGGGCACGAGCTGCGGCCGGCGTTGCGCGGCCAGCCGGCGCCACACCGGCTCGAGATGCCAGTAGGAGAGCGCGAGCACCTCGCCGCGGACGCGCGGAGGCACGCCCACGTCCGACACCAGGCGCGCCAACGGCGCCGGCGGCGCCTTGGGCAGGGCGGGCGCGGCTCCCGCGCCGCTGCCGGTGCGGGCGTCGATCCCGGCCTCGGTGACGACTGACAGGAGCTCCTCGCTGAGCCCGGCGCCCTCGACGGCCGTGACCCCCGCGCGGGTCAGCGCGTGGCGCAGCCGCGTCGCCGGCAGGAAGCAGCTGGCGAGCAGCTCGATCTCCCAGGCGAAGCCGAGGTCCACGCCGTCGACCGTCAGCGACGTGGCGCGCGCGGCGCGCCAAGCCGCCATGGCGGCGAACGCGTCGCGGTCCGCCGCCGCCCGCGCGGCGTCGTCGAGGTGGTCGTCGACCGCCACCCCGGCGGGCAGCGCGAGCCCGTGCTCCGGCGAAGGGTCCAGCACGAGGTCGGCGCCGGGACGCAGCACAGCGGCGTCGAGGCCTGCCGTGCCGCGATGCAGGCGCACCGGGGCCGTCACGCGCGCTCCGGGAGGAGGTCGCGGCGCTCCAGCGCGGCGAGGAGGTCCGCGAGCCCGAACGCCGGGTCGCCGGCCAGCAGCTCCTCCAGGAGCGAGCGCACGAGGTCGAGGTCCTGCTGCGTGTCCACGGTGATGCGCACATCGCCGAGGTCGCGGTCGAGGTCGACGGTCCGCACGCGCCAGCGCGGGTCGCGGTGGAAGCCGAGCGTCACGTGCTCGCGCAGCGCGGGGTCGGTCGTCGCGGCGTCCAGCGCGTCGAGGCTGGCGCGCGAGAACGCCTCGGCGTCCAGGCCGTCGGGCCAGGTGCGGCCGGCCGGCGGGGCGTTGGTCGCGAGGTCGGCGCCGCCTTCGCGCAAGGCGGCGAGCACCGCCTCGATCGGCTCGGCGCCGATGAGCGGGCAGTCGGCCGTCAGGCGTACGACGGTGCCCGCGCCGGCCTCGGCGGCGGCGCCGGCGTACCGCCCGAGCACGTCGTCCTCGCTGCCGCGGAACACGGGAACGCCCGCGCGGGCCGCCGCCGCGGCGACCACGTCGTCGCGCTCAGCGGTGGTCGTCGCCACCCAGACGGCGTCCAGCGCGCCGACGCGACGGAGCCGCTGCAGCATGATCTCGAGCATCGTGCGGCCGTCCACCGGCGCCAGGGACTTCCCGGGCAGGCGCGTCGAGCCCATGCGCGCCTGCACGATGGCCACGACGGGGCGGGCGGGCTCGCTCACCCGGGCGTACGGCGGTCGTCGAGCATGGCGCGCACAATACGGCGCGTGAACTCCGAAGGATCTTCTCCGGCCCGCCGCGTCGCCTTCCGCTGTGACGGCGGCGAGCGCGTCGGCGCGGGGCACGTCGCGCGGTGCCTGCCACTGGCCGCCGCGCTCGCCGCCGGCGGTCATCGGCCGGCGTTCTGCGGCGAGTACGACGGGCTGGCCGCGTGGCTGCTGGAGCGATCCGGCCTGCCCGTGGCGCCCGGCGCGGCGCTGGACGACGGCCCCTGGGCGGCGGCGGTGATCGACTCCTACACCATGTCCGAGCCCGAGATCTGCGCCGTGGCGCAGCGCCTGCCAGTCGCCACGATCGGGGAGGCCAACCGCTGCGAGCGCCGCGGCGTCCTGGTCGACCCGCACCTCGACCGGCGCGGCGAGGCGCCCACCGACCGCCTCCTGCCCGGTCCGGACTTCGCCCTCGTCGACCCCGCCTTCGCGACGGCCCGGCGCGACCGGACGGGCCCGGTGCGGACCGTGCTGGTCACCGTGGGCGGCGGCAGTGCCGGGCGTCCGCTGGCGGCCGCGGCGGTCGCCGCGGTGCGCGCGACGTTCCCCGAGGCGCGGGTGCTGACCGCCGGCGGCGTGGCGTGCGACGGGACCGAGCCGCTCCCGTTCCCGGGCACGCTGCTGGACGCGATCGGCGCCGTGGACGTCGCCGTCTCGGCCGCGGGGACCACGGCCTACGAGCTGGCCGCCGCGGGCGTCCCGGCCGTCGTCGTCGCGGTCGCCGAGAACCAGCGCCGTGTCGTCGACGGCGCGCGGCGCAGCGGGTTCGCGCTGGCGGGCGACGACTTGGCGGCCGCCGTCGGTCACCTGGCCGACCCCGCCGTGCGCGCGCGCCTGCAGGACGCCGGACCTGCCACCGTCGACGGGCGCGGGGCCGAGCGGACGGCTGCCGCTCTGGCACGGCGCTGGTGGGCGCAAGGAGGCTGACCGGGCCGGGGTCCCGGTAACGTCTCGCCGCGACATGGACCTCACCGGGAAGACCATCCTCATCACGGGCGCGACGGGCTCGTTCGGCAAGGCCTGCCTTGACGTGCTGCTCTCCGCGCACGAGCCGAAGGCGGTCCGCATCTTCAGCCGCGACGAGCTCAAGCAGTCCGAGCTGCAGGTCAAATACCGCGACGACGACCGCGTGCGTTTCCTGCTCGGCGACGTGCGTGACCGCGAGCGGCTGGTCCGTGCCACCAAGGGCGTCGACCTCATCATCCACGCGGCGGCGCTGAAGCAGGTCCCGGCGTGCGAATACAACCCGTTCGAGGCCGTCCAGACCAACATCATCGGCGCCGAGAACGTCGTCGCCGCGGCGATCGAGAACGACGTCCAGCGCGTCGTGCAGCTCTCCACTGACAAGGCCGTCAACCCCGTCAACCTCTACGGCGCGACGAAGCTCGCCGCCGAGAAGATCGTCACGCAGGCCAACACCTACGCGACCGACACCGACGCCCGCTTCGCCAACGTCCGCTACGGCAACGTCGTCGGCTCGCGCGGCTCGGTCGTGCCGATCTTCCTCGAGCAGGCCAAGACCGGGCGCCTGACGATCACCGACGACCGCATGACGCGGTTCTGGATCACGCTGCCCCAGGCGGTCGAGTTCGTGCTCTCCAGCCTGCACATCATGGAGGGCGGGGAGGTCTTCGTCCCCAAGATCCCGTCGATGACGGTCGCCGACATCGCCGAGGCCATCGCGCCCGACGCCGAGCGGGTCATCACCGGCATCCGGCCCGGCGAGAAGCTCCACGAGGTCATGGTCACCGAGGACGAGGCGCGCCACACGCAGGAGCTCGAGGACCGCTACGCGATCGTGCCCGAGTTCCCGCTCTGGCGCACCGAGCCCTACGGGCACGGCCCGGGCGTCCCCGACCTCTTCCGCTACTCGTCGGACAACAACACCCAGTGGCTGACCGCCGACGAGCTACGGGCGATGCTGCCGACGCTGCAGACCGCGGTATGACCGAGCCGTTCCTGCCCTACGGCCGGCAGGAGATCGACGACCACGACGTCGCCGCCGTCGTGGAGGCGCTGCGCGACCCCTTCATCACGCAGGGCCCGCGCGTCGATGCGTTCGAGCGCGCGTTCGCCGACGCCCACGGCGCGCCGCACGCGGTCGCGTTCGCGAACGGCACCGCCGCGCTGCACGCCGCCGCCGCCGCGGCCGGGCTCGGGCCGGGCGACGAGGTCCTGACCACGCCGCTGAGCTTCGTCGCCTCGTCGAACTGCGCGCTGTTCGTCGGCGCGCGCCCGCGCTTCGCCGACGTCGATCCGCACACGGCCAACCTCGACACCGCGCGGGCGGTGGCCGACGGGCACGCCGACGGCGTCAAGGCCGTGGTCGCGGTCTCGCTGGCCGGCCTGCCGGTCGACCTCGAGCCGCTGCAGGGGCTGCGCGACCGCGGCGTCGCGATCATCGAGGACGCCGCGCACGCGGTCGGCGCCCGGCGCGCGAACGAGCCGGTCGGGGCCGGCGGCCTGGCCGACATGACGTGCTTCTCGCTGCATCCGGTCAAGTCGATGACCACCGGCGAGGGCGGGATCGTCTCGACGGCCAGCGCCGAGCTGGCCGATGCGCTGCGCACGTTTCGCACGCACGGCATCGTCCGGCGCAGTGAGCCCGACGACCCGCTGCTCGGGCCGTGGCACTACGACATCGACACGCTGGGCTTCAACTACCGCATCACCGACTTCCAGTGCGCGCTGGGCCTCAGCCAGCTCGAGCGCCTGCCGCAGTGGGTCGCGGCACGCAACCGCATCGCGGCGCGCTATCACGAGCTGCTGGGCGGCACCGCCGGGCTGCAGCTGCCGGCCGAGCCGCGCGCGGGAGAGGTCCACGGCCGGCACCTGTTCGTCGTGCGCTTCACCGAGGGGGCGCGCCGGCGCCGCGCGATGTTCGACGCGCTGCGCGAGGTCGGCGTGGGGACACAGCTGCACTACATCCCGATCCCCCGCCACGGCCTCTACCGCTCGCTGGGCTACGGCGATGCGACGATGGCCGAGCTGCCCGAGGCCCAGGCCTATTACGAGCAGGCGCTGTCGCTGCCGATGTTCCCCGGCCTGACCGACGGCGACGTCGAGCGGGTGGCGCGGGAAGTCCGGCGGTTGCTGCAGGCGCCGCTCACGCAGGCCATATGGTGAAGCCGTGGCCGCTCGCACCGACACCTCGGACCTGACCGAGTCCCAGCGCTGGCTCGCCCGCTCGCGCGCGGTGATCCCCGGCGCGTCGCAGACGATGTCCAAGGGCCCGACCCAGTGGGTCCAGGGCGTGGCGCCGAGCTTCGTGGTGCGTGCGCGCGGCGCCCGCGTCCAGGACGCCGACGGCCGCTGGTACGTCGACCTGCCGGCCGCGCTCGGGCCGATCATCCTCGGCTACGGCCACCCCGGCGTCGACGCCGCGGTCCGCGCGCAGCTCGACGACGGCATCACCTTCACGCTGCCTCATCCGCTCGAGGTCGAAGTCGCCGAGCGCATCCAGGCGCTCGTCCCCTGCGCCGAGCGCGTGCGCTTCGGCAAGTCGGGCTCGGACGCCACGAGCGCCGCGGTGCGCATCGCGCGCGCCGCGACGGACCGCGACCACGTGATCGTCGCCGGCTACCACGGCTGGCACGACTGGTACGTCGGCTCGACCTCGCGCCGGCGCGGCGTGCCCGAGGCGGTCAAGGCGCTGACGACGACGGTCGCGCCCTGGGACCTCGCGGCGCTGCGCGCCGCGCTGGTCGCCCACACCGATGAGGTCGCCTGCGTGGTGGTCGAGCCGATCGGGACGCGCGAGCCGGGCGAGGGCGAGCTGCAGGCGATGATCGACCTCGCGCACGAGCACGGCGCGCTGGCGGTCTTCGACGAGGTGATCTCCGGCTTCCGCGTCGGGCTCGGCGGGGCGCAGGAACGCTACGGCGCGGTGCCCGACCTCGCCGCGTTCGGCAAGGCGCTGGGCAACGGCATGCCGATCAGCGCGCTCGCCGGGCGGGCCGAGGTCATGGAGGTGCTGGAGGATGTCTTCTTCTCGGGCACCCACGGCGGCGAGGCGCTGAGCCTGGCGGCCGCCCGCGCCACGCTCGACGTCCTGCAGGAGGAGCCGGTGCACGAGCACCTCTGGCGCCTCGGCCGGCGGCTGGCCGACGGCGTTCGCGAGCAGGTCGCCCGCCACGGCCTCCAGGAGTGGGTGACCGTCGGCGGCGCCGCGCCGTGGACGCTCGTGCTGGTGCGCGAGCCGCATCCGGGCGGCGCGGGCCTGCCGGCCAAGTCGCTGCTGCAGCAGGAGATGCTGCGCCGCGGCGTGCTCTACAACGGCTCGAACTTCATCTCCTACGCCTGGGACGACGCCGACGTGGACGAGGTCGTCGCGGCCTACGGCGGCGCCTTCGAGCGCCTCGCGGCCGCCCTGCCCGACGACGTCGCCTCCCACCTCGAGGGCGAGCCCGTCGGCACCGTGTTCCGGGCGGTCTCATGAGCGCGCGGGACCTCGCGCCGACGTTCGCGATCGCCGGCCGGCGGATCGGCGGCGGCGCGCCGTGCTACGTCATCGCCGAGGCCGGGTCCAACCACAACCGCGACCTCGGGCTGGCGCGCGAGCTGATCGACGTGGCCGCCGACGCCGGCGCCGACGCGGTCAAGTTCCAGATCTACTCGGGCAAGACGCTGTACTCGTCCAAGACGCCGCGCTTCACCTACCTCGAAGGCGTCGCCGACAAGGACACCCAGCAGCTGCTGGAGGACATCGAGACGCCGCGCGAGTGGCTGCCCGACCTGGCCGAGCACGCGCAGAAGGCGGGCATCGCGTTCTTCGCCGCGCCGTTCGACGACGCCGCGGTGCAGGAGCTGGCCGACGTCGGCGTCCCCGCCTACAAGGTGGCCAACTACGAGCTGATCGACGTGCACCTGATCCGGCGCGTGGCCGAGGCCGGGGTCCCCGTGATCCTGTCGGTCGGCATGGCGACCTACGGCGAGGTCGAGGACGCGCTGGACGCAGCGGTCGCCGGCGGGGCGACCGAGATCGCGCTGCTGCGGTGCGCGGCGCAGTACCCCGCACCGGCCAACATCATGAACCTGCGGGCCATGGGCACGATGCGCGCCGCGTTCGGCGTGCCGGTCGGGCTCAGCGACCACAGCGAGGGCATCCACGTCCCGCTCGGCGCGACCGGCCTGGGCATGGACCTGCTGGAGAAGCACTTCACGCTGGACCGCTCGATGCCGGGCCCCGACCACCCGTTCGCGATCGAGCCCGACGAGCTGCGCGCGCTCGTGCGCGGCGTCCGCGAGGTCGAGTCGGCCATGGGCAACGGGCGGCTGGAGGGCCCGACCGCGGAGGAGGCCGAGATGCACCGGCTGGCCCGCCGGTCGGTCATCGCGGCGCGGCCGATCCAGGCCGGGACGGCGATCCGCCGCGAGGACCTCACGATCAAGCGGCCGGGCTTCGGGATCGCGCCGAAGGAGCTCGACCACGTCGTGGGCCGGGTCGCGCGGGTCGACATCGAGTTCGACGACATCATCACGTGGGACATGGTCTGAGGGTCGCGGTCCTCGGGCAGGGCTCGATCGGCCGCCGGCACGCCGGGCTGCTGCGCGAGCTCGGCGCCGAGGTCGTGTCGTTCGACCCGCTGGCCGAGGCCGACACGGCCGACGAGGCCGCGGCGCTGCGCGGCGCCGACGCCGCGGTGATCGCCAGCCCGACGTCCGAGCACGAGGCCCAGGCGCTGCGCTGCGTCGCCGCCGGCGTCCCGGCGCTCGTCGAGAAGTCGCTGGCGCGCGACGCGTGGGGCGCCGAGCGGGTGGGGCGCGCCGCGGCTGCGGCGGGCGTCCCGATCGCGGTGGCGATGAACCTGCGCCACCACCCGGGCGTCCAGGGCGTGCGCGCGACGCTGCCGCAGCTCGGCCGCCCGCTGCGGGCCGCCGCGTGGTGCGGCTCGTGGCTGCCCGGCTGGCGTCCCGGCGCCGACTACCGCCAGGGCTACAGCGCCCGGCGCGCGCTGGGCGGCGGCGTGCTGCTGGACGCCATCCACGAGATCGACGAGCTCACCTGGCTGCTCGGCCCTGTGCGGTCGGTCTCGGCGCTGCTGCCGCAGGTGTCCGACCTGGAGATCGACGTCGAGGACGTCGCGCTCCTGCAGCTCGAGCTGGCCTCCGGGGTCCCGGCGACCATCACGCTGGACTATCTGGACCGCGGCTACCACCGCGGCTGCCGCGTCGTGGGCGCGGAGGCGACCGCGGCCTGGGAGTGGACCGCCGAGGAGGTCGTCGTGCACGGGGGCGACGGCCTGCGGCGCTCGGTGCCGGCGCCCGCGGACGCCGCGCCGACGTACCGCGACGAGCTGGCCGCGCTCCTGGAGGCGGTCGCGGGCGGCGCGGTCGCCGGCGCCACGCCGAAGGAGGGCCACCACGCGCTGCAGGTCGTCGACGCCGCGCGTGCGTCGGCGACGACCGGCCGGCGGGTGCCGATCGGCCCGGCCCTGCGTCGCGCGACCGCCGGCGACGCCGACCGGCTGCGGGCGTGGCGCAACGACCCGGCCGCCGTGGCCGGCTCGCTGACCACGGCGGAGGTCGGCGAGGACGAGCACCGCGCCTGGCTGGACCGCGTGCTCTGCGACCCGGCGCGCGCGCTCTGGGTCGTCGAGGACAGCGGGCGCCCCGCGGGCTCGGTCCGGCTCGACCGCGAGGCCGGCGGCGCCGCGGAGGTCTCGATCGCCCTCGATCCGGCTGCGCGCGGGCTCGGCCTGGCTGCGCGCGTGCTGGAGCTGCTCACCGTCGCCGCGGACGGCTTCGCCACCGAGCTCGTCGCGCAGGTGCGCGAGGCCAACGCGACGTCGCTGCGGGCGTTCACACGCGCGGGCTACGCCGAGCGCGGACGGGCCGGCGGCGTCGTCACGCTGCGCCGGCCGGTCGCATGACCCCGCACATCGGCCTCAACCTGCTGTACCTCGCGCCCGGCGACACCGGGGGCATGGAGACCTACGCGCGCGCCCTGGTGCCGCGGCTGCCGGCGGCGTTCCCCGGCGCGCGGTTCACCGCGTTCGCGGGGCGCGAGCTGACCGAGGAGTGGCGGCGGGCGCCGTGGCATCCCGACGTCCGGCTGGTCGCGTTGCCGGTGTCGTCGGCGACGCGGATCGTGCGCACCGCGGCCGAGCAGACCATGGTGGCGGGCGCGGCGGTGCGGGCGGGCGTCGACCTGCTGCACTCGCTCGGCAACACGGGACCGCTCACCGGTCCGCGACGTCGCGTGGTCACGATGCACGACCTGATCTTCCTGCGCCACACCGACACCACCACCAACGTGCTGGCCCGCGGGCTGGCGCTCCTGGTCCCGGCGGTGGCGCGATCGGCCACGCGGCTGATCGCCGACTCCGCCGCCACGGCGGCCGACCTGGACGAGCTGCTCGGCGTGCCCGCCGGCAAGGTCGACGTCGTGCCGCTCGGCCCGGGCGCGCCGCCGGCGGTGGCGCCGATGGACGAGGCGCAGCTGCGCGCCGAGCTGGGCCTCGGCGACCTGCCGCTCGTGCTCAGCGTCTCCGCACGCCGGCCGCACAAGAACCTCGCGCGGCTGATCGAGGCGATGGCGCGCCTGCCGCACGCCGCGCTCGTGCTGCCCGGCTACCCCGGCGCCTACGACGACGAGCTGCGCGAGATCGCGCGCCGCCACGGGGTCGAGGACCGCGTGCACCAGTGCGGCTGGGTCGGCGACGCGCAGCTCGAGGGTCTCTACGCCGCGGCGACCTGCCTCGCGTTCCCGTCCCTCGCCGAGGGGTTCGGCCTGCCGGTGCTCGAGGCGATGGCCCGCGACCTCCCGGTCGCCTGCTCGGGCGTCAGCTCGCTGCCCGAGGTCGCCGGCGACGCAGCGCTGCTGTTCGACCCCACGTCCGTAGACGCGATCGCCGGCGCGGTCGGGCACCTGCTGGACGACCCCGCGCTGCGGGCACGGCTCGTCGAGCGCGGCCGCGAGCGGGTGACGCAGTTCTCGTGGGAGCGGGCGGCGGCGGAGACGGTGGGGTCGTACCGGCGGGCGCTGGGGTAGGGGGGCCGCGGCGCGGGCGCGGCTGGCGTTCCGTGCGGGCGTGGGTGGTGCCGCGGGGCGGCACGGGCGCGGGTGGCGTTCCGTGCGGGCGTTGGGCGGTGCCGCGGGGCGCTCGTGGGGGCAGTGACAGGGAGGTTGCGAGTGGCGCCGGCGCCCGCTGTCTGCCGCCGGCCTCGCGGGGATCGTTCGGGCGTGAATTGCCGTCCGAGGCCCGCCTCATCGGTGAGCGGCACCTAGACGTTGGATGTCAACGTCCAGGTGCCGTTCGTGGCGAGAACGGATCGTTCGGGCGTGAATTGCCCGCCGGCGGGGACGGATGGCGACTTGGGGTCGCATATCGACCCCTATTCGCCATCCGTCTCGGACGACCCGCTCCCGGGCGCCCGCGGAGACCGAGGAGGTCGGCGCCTCCTCTCACCTCCCTGTCACTGCCCCCGAACCACGCCGCGCGCCGCGCGAACGGTGGAGCGGAACGCCAAGCTCGCTCGCCCCTGCCCTCGGGTTGCGCGGTCGCCGGTGGCGTTCCGCGCGGGCGCTCGGGTGCCGCGGGCGCCTCGTGGGGCAGTGACGACGGAGGTTCGAGCGGGCGCCGGCGCCCGCGGTCTGCCGCCGGCGTCGGGTGGGGATCGTTCGGGCATGAATTGCCACCCTCGCGGGACCCGGGTCGACTTTCCCTTGCATCTCAACGGTAAATCGACCCGGACCCTGGCGGACGCCTCCGGGCGCCGGTGCTGCCTCCCGCGCCCCGGCGCCGGCGGACGTCCTGGGCGCCGGCACCATCCGCCAGCGCTCGCTCTCGTCACTGCCCCCGAACCACGCCCCGCGGCCCAAAAAGCGTCCGCACCGAACGCCAACCGCGCCAACCGCGCCCGCGCCCCTACGAGCCGCCCGGCGCCTCGTCGTCCTGCGCGAGCGCCCGCCCCAGCGCCACGCCCACGGCAACGGGCACGCCGATCAGCGCCAGCAGCGCCACCACCCACACCGACCAGCCGCTCATGGGGTTGAAAGCGGCCATGTGGTCGAAGGTCGTGCCGAGGCGGCTGCCCAGCGTCTTCGACGGGCTGGTCAGCAGCGTGAGGCTGAGGTCGAGGTCAGACAGCGAGCCGTCGATCTTGGTCTGCGGCGCCGTGCCCTGGCGGCCGCCGGCCGATACGCCGTAGAACCCCACCTTGTGCTGGCCCTCGTTGGTGATGCACAAGGTGCCGCCGCGGACGTCGCGGGCCGCCGGCTTCAGCGGCACGACGATCTGCTGGTTGCTGCCGGTGCCGGGGGGCGCCACCGCGTCGGCGGCGTAGCCGGGTGCGCGCGCCTCGAAGCGCAGGCGGCCCGTCGGCTGGTCGGTGATCGCGGTGACCACGGCGTAGCGCGCGCCGGGGCCGAAGTCGAGCTGGTCGATGCACACGCGGCCGTGGCGCTTGACCGCGACGTTGCCGAGGTCGCCGGGCCCGGTGGGCTGGACGGTCGGCGTCGAGAACACCTGTGGGCGGGCGCTGTCCAGATACGGCTTGCCCTTCCACGCGAACCACAGCGCGAAGCCCACGACGACCAGGATCAGGGGCGTCTTACGCATAGAACCGCTCCACGCTGAGGGCGAGTCCGGCGATCGACAGCGTCAGCACGCCGACGAGGACCAGCGTGCCGACCACCACGCCCGCGCGCCGCGGCAGCCACTGCGTCAGCGCGGCGATCGCCACGCCGAAGATCCCACCCAGCGGCACGAGATAGCGACCGACGATCAGCGGGTTCTCGCCGCTGGTCTCCAGGAGCGACCGGTACGAGGCGATCTGCAGCAGCGCCATCAGCGAGACGACCAGCGCGCCGAGGATCACCACGACGGGCCAGTTGGCCCGGACGGTGCGCCAGCGCATCGCGGCCGCCGTGTAGAGCGCGATGAAGATCACCGCCGCGAGGACCTGCACGGTGTCGTAGACCCAGTAGGGGAAGTACACCTCGAAGGACCCGAACACGCCCGCGAAGTACTGCTGCACGAAGATCTGGCGATAGCCGATGCCCGGCCCGAGCCGGCCGGCGAACGAGTCGAGGTGCGGGAGGTAGAACTCCCAGATCGACGTCAGCATCTGACGGACGTTGAACTTGCCCGTGTGGCCCAGGTTCGTCTCCCCGCCGTACAGCGAGCCGCTGCCGACCGCGGTCGAGAACGCGAGGCGGTAGACGACGAGACCCGCGACCATCACGCCGACGCTGCCGGCGGCGGCCTTCAGCGTCTCGCGCAGCGACTTGCGGTGCACGAGCCACGCCACGAGCAGCGCGACGCCGAGCGCGGGGACGATCGCCAGCCCGCGCCCGTGGGTCAGGATCGACGCGACCGACACCGCGGTCAGGCCCGCCGCGCGCTGCCACGTCAGGCCGAGCCTCACCGTCCTCAGCGCCAGCCACGCGAACGCGGTCCACTCGGCCGCCAGCATGATGTCCGTGTTGACGATCCCGGCCATGAAGCCGTCCATGGGCAGCAGCGCCACGAAGCCCGCCGCGACGGTCTGCGCGAAGCGCCGGCGCCCGAAGATCTCTCCGGCCAGCAGCCACGTGAACGCCACGAAGGCCAGGAGCAGCAGCCCGCTGAACGCCCGCAGCATGAAGGCGCGCCCGAAGAAGTGCCCGCCCGGCGTGATCCGCCAGCCGATCGCCTCGAAGGCGTAGTACAAGGGCGGGTTCTTGCCGACCGACGTCGGGCCGTCGCCGATGCCCGGGGCGCCGGCGGGCAGGCTCTTCTCGAAGGCGCGGAAGCGCCGCTCGGCGTCCGGCGTCCACGGCGGGCGCGCCTGGCGATTGCGCAGCAGCGCTCCGTAGCCGAACTCGCTGAGCGCTCCGGCCTCGTCCGCGCCGTACGCGCCCTTGCCGCCGCCGTTGGCCGACGGGATGTGCCCCGTTTCGGCCAGGTGGGCGACGTAGCCGATGTGCTCGGACTCGTCGGGACCCTGCAGCGGGGCGGTGGCCAGCGACCAGCTGAGCGCGAGCACGGCAGCGACCCCCAGCAGCAGCGCGAGGGGGGCTGGGACGCGCGCAAGCCGGGCACGGACGCGTGACATCAGCGCGACAGCGTAGGCGCGAGGCCCGCGGGGGCGCGGTGCGACGTCCCCGCCGGTGGGCGGGCTGGGCGCGGTCGTCGACACGGCTCAGCGGGCGGGCCGGCCCCGGCGGGGCCCGACGCGGGACAGCAGCGGATCGGCGTGGCGGCGCACCTTCAGCGCGGCGCGCACGGCGAGCTGGGCCCGGAACGCCGCGTGCTCGTCGTGGGCGCCGGCGAGCTCGTCCTCCAGTTCGGCGTAGCGCCGCCGGTCCTCGCCTGCGCGCACCTCGGCGAGATCGAGGGCGGCGATCATCGCCTGCGCCCCGGCGGCGGCGCGGCGGCCGGCCGGCTGGGGCGCCGGCGGCGGCTCGGCGACCAGCGCGCGCATGACCTCGGCCATCTGCGCCGACGAGGTCTCCCAGTCGGGCCAGGCCCGCGCGGTCTCCAGCGCGCCCTCCCGGAGCCGGTGCAGCAGCGTGCGGTCGCGCGCCAGCAGGTCCAGCGCGCGGGCCGTGCCGACCGGGTCGTCCCAGTCCACCACGAGCGCGTTCTCGCCGTGGCGCACGTACTCCTCGTGGCCGGTGACCGGGTTGGTGACGCAGGTGCAGCCCATGTGGAACGCCTCCAGCGGCGGACCGTACATGCCCTCGGCGCGCGAGAGCTTCAGCAGCACGTCGTGGCGCGCGAACAGGTCGGCCATCGCCGCATGGGGAATGCCGCCGACGTGCTCGTCGACGTCGGCGCGCAGGGTCTCGGGCGCGCCGGGCGTCACCAGCGTCACGCGACGCGGCTCGCGCATCAGGCCCACGGCCTCCAGCGCATGGGGCACGCCCTTGCGCGCCAGATGCAGGCCGCCCTCGACGACGATGCGCAGGGGCCCGTCGTGCGGCTCGGCCCGCGAAGGCGACGCGAACGTCGCCTTGTCCATGCCCGACGGCACGTAGAACGCGCGGTTGCCCGGCTGCATCCGCTCGACGATGTCGCGGATCCACCCCGCGGCGGTGATGAAGCGCACGGGCAGCCCGTAGACCTGGGCGAAGCCGAGGCGGTTCGCGCTGCCGGCCGGGTAGTGGCTGTCCTCCAGCAGCTGCAGGAAGTGCGCGTGGCGCCCGGCGTCGAGCGAGAAGAGGTCGAACGCGGTCTCCCACCAGGTCGCGACCGCGACGTCGAAGCGCCGCTCCCGCGCCTCCTCGACGGTGATGACCTCGAGCTCGTCCAGGCCGCGATAGGCCCAGTCGGCGTGTGTCTTGGGCCTCGTGCGGACCAGCGTGCCGGGCATGCCGTGGTCGTGCGCGAGCTGCCGCGCGTGCTCGATCACGATGCCGGCACCGCCGGAGAGCGTCAGGTCTGGCAGCAGCCAGGCGATGACCATCCGACTATCCTAGGGGCGATGCGCGTGACGTTCCTCGGCCGCGAGATCGAGCACCGGCCGTGGGTCCTCGGCGCGCCGGCCGGCGACGTGGTGCCCACGTTCGTGCCGCATCCGGACGGCGCCTCGGCCGACGCGCTCCTGGCCGCCGTGCGTGCCACCGACCCCGAGGTCGTCGTCGCGCTCTCGCCGCGGGACGTGCCCGGCGAGGCGCTCGCCGAAACCGGTGCGCTGACGCTGGCCGTGGTCGACGAGGAGCACGTGGCGCCGGGCGTGCAGGACGTCTGGGACGTCGGTGCCGCGCCGCTGCCCCAAGCCCCCGCGCTGCCCGAGGGCTACGACCGCGTGCTGACCACCGACCCGCTGCTGGCCCGTGCGGTCGCGCCGCCTTCCCGGCTGCGGCCCTGCCTGCGCGGTCGCGCCCGCATGGAGCTGTTTCGCGCCTCGGCGATCTGGCCTCGCGTGCTGGCCGACCTAGCCGCCGACGTCGCGGCCTACGGGCGCGGCGCGACCGCCGCCGCTGCCGCCGCCGCGGGACGGCCGTAGCGGCCGAGCACCTGCGCCAGCGCCGTGTCGATGCTCAGCATGTCGGCGTGCTCGGCGAACCAGTCCGCGGTGGACTCCCGCAGCGCGGGGCCGCCCTCCACGGTCGCGACGATCCCGTCGGCCAGCGCGGCCGGCGAGAGGTCGGGGCAGACGAAGCCGTTGACCCCGGGCACGATGTGCTCGGTCGAGGCGTTGTCGGGCGCGTCGACCAGGACGCTCGGCACGCCCATCGCCGCGGCCTCGACGACCACGAGGCCGTAGCCCTCGCGCGTGGACGGCAGCACCAGGCAGGCCGCGCGCGCCATCGTGTCCTTCAGCACGTCCTCGTCCACGAAGCCCGGAGCGTCGACGATGCCCTCGGCGCCTTGGGCGACGATCGCGGCGCGGACGTCGTCCAGCTCGGGGCCTTCGCCGAAGATCGTCGCCCGCAGCTGCGGGACGCGCTCGCGGGCGACCATGACCGCCGGCACGATCGCCGGGGCGTGCTTCTCGGGGATCATCCGCCCGGCGAACACCGCCAGCGGCTCGGCCGGCCGCGGCGTCGGGCGGTCGGTGGACCCCGTCCACATCCCGCGGACGACCGTCGGCTCGGTGCGCAGGCCCAGGTCGCGCAGCCGCTGCGCGTGCAGCCGGCTGGAGCAGAACGCCTCCTGGCGCAGGCGTGCGCATGTCCGCTGGACGACCGCCGCCACGCGCCCCTTGACCGGGCCCAGGTACTCGCGCCAGTAGGCGTCGCTCCAGACCTCGAACCAGTCCGACGCCAGGCGGTAGCGCCCGGCGCGGCGGACCATCCCCGCCGCCAGCAGCCCGAAGAACGGCGCCGCGCTGACGTGCACGACGTCGTAGGCGCCGCGGTGGGTTGCGAGATGCCGTGCGACGCCGCGCCCGAAGCGCAGCGCCTGGCCGATCGTGCGGTTCCCGTCGGCGCCGTAGAGCTCCTCGGCCGGCGCGACGGCGATGACCCGCACGCCCGGGACGTCGGGCTCGTCGCCGTCCTCCCACTGGCGCCGCGTGAGGTAGGTCACCTCGTGTCCGGCGGCCGCGAGGGCCTCGCCGACGGCGCGCATCCAGCGCTCGGCGCCCCCGACGGTCCAGGGGAACAGGCAGTCGTAGACCAGGCAGATCCGCATCGACGGGGAAGCGTCGCAGAAACCGCCCGGGCCTCCCTGCCGATCGTCATGGGCGAATGCCCGGAACACGTTCGCGAGGCCCAGCGCAGGTACACTGCGGCACTTGCGCAACCTCTTGGACGGAGGCCCGTTTCAGTCCACGATGTGCCGTTGCCGCGCGAAGCGCCCTCGATCGTGTCGAACCACCTAGTCGTCATCCCGGCGTACAACGAGGAGGCCAACGTGGCCTCCGTGGTGGCCGACGTGCTCGGCGCGCTGCCCGCCTTCGACGTGCTGGTGGTCGACGACGGCTCGTCCGACGACACGGCCGCCATCGCCCGCCGCGCCGGCGCCAAGGTCCTGCGGCTGCCGGTCAACTCCGGCTACGGCGTCGCCCTGCAGTCGGGGTACAAGTACGCCGTCCGCCATCGCTACGCGATCATCGCCCAGATGGACGCCGACGGCCAGCACCGCGCCGAGTTCATGCCGCAGCTGCTGGCGCAGGTCGACTCGGGCAGCGCCGACATCGTCATCGGATCGCGCTTCCTGGACCAGGACGGCCACTACCAGCCGTCGCGGGCCCGCAAGATCGGCATGTCCATCTTCAGCTCGATGGCGTCGCGCATCATGCGCCAGCACGTCACCGACCCGACGTCGGGCTACCAGGTGATGCGCTACGACGTGGCGCGGTTCTTCTGCTCCGACGTCTACCCGGCCGACTACCCCGACGCCGACATCCTGATCCTGCTGCACCGCTCCGGGTTCCGCGTGGCGGAGGTCGCCGTGCAGATGCGGATGCCGACGGGCAAGTCCATGCACGCCGGCCACAAGAGCATCTACTACGTCTACAAGATGTTCTTGTCCATCTTCGTCACGATGCTGCGTCCCGCCGCGGAGAAGCGCGCCTGATGGACGTCCGCATCCGCATCCTGACCATCGGCGGCGCGTTCGTCATCCTCCTGATGGTCATCGAGCTCGTGCGGCGCCGCAAGCTCAAGGAGGAGTACTCGGTCCTCTGGGTGTTCACCGCGGTGTTCATCCTGCTCGTCTCGATCTGGTTCTCGCTGCTGAGCAAGGTGACGAACGCGATCGGCGCGATCTCGCCGGCGAGCACGCTCTTCTTCTTCGGCCTGCTGTTCAGCCTCGTGCTGCTGCTGCACTTCTCGGTGCGCATCAGCTCGCTCGAACGGCGCCTCACGGCGCTCGTGCAGGAGGTCGGCCTGATGAACGTCGAAGAGCCCGAGGGAGTCGAGCCCCCGGACATCACCGGCGAGGACGTCGCCCCGGAGGGCGACCGGGTCGCCGGCCAGCGCGTGTAGCGCGCCGGTCAGCACGCCAGTCCGATGAGGCCGAGGCGCTGGCGGACGCCGTGCCGGGCGTCCATGCGCTCGCGGACGCGCGCCGCCCCCGAGGCGGCGATGCCCGCCGCCCGCTCGGGATCGGCCAGCGCATACCGCACCGCCTCGGCGAAGGCCTCGGGCGTCGGCGGCCGCTCGAGGAGATCGACCCCGGGGCGCATGATCCGATGGTCGCGCTCCGGGTTGCTCGTGATCAGCAGGCATCCCGAGCTCATGGCCTCCGCCGCGCCGCCGGTGGGGAAGCCGTCGATGATCCCGCCGTCATCCTCGCCGGGCCGCTCGGCTCGCACCGGCGAAACGAAGATCGGACATCGGGCATGCAGGGGCCCGGAGCTGCTCGCGGCCCTGCCAACCGTAGAACGTGGCGTTGGGCCCGGCGCGATCGCGCCACGCTTCGTTCGGCCCCACGATGTGCAGGTGCACGTCGGTGTCGACCTCGAGGAGCTTCAGCGCGGCGAGCGCGACGTCGAGCCCCTTGCGCGCCTTGGCGTCGGCCACGAACAGGAGTCGACCGGCCGGGCCGAGAAGTCGCGGCGGCCCGCCGAGTAGAACGCCGTGTCGATTACACCGGGATCGATCGGCACGATGCCGGGAACCTGCTCGACCGCCGACGGGACCCACGAGAGCACCTGGTCGGCGCGCTCCACGAGTTGGCCGACGCGCGCCATCGACCCGGCGGTGTGCACGAACCCGCCACCCGGCGTCAGCGAGATGTGCAGTCGGATCCGCTCGCGCGCCAGGACCGGGAGATGTCCAGTCCGTCGATGGGTCCGGCGGGGTACCCGTCAGGCCTGGGGACGCCCAGGAGGCCGAGGCCGAAGTCCAGGAAGGTGCCGTACGCGTCGGTGATCCCCAGGAGCGGCGCGAGGCGCGGGAAATCCGCGAGCGGCTGCACCGGCTCGGGAAAGTCGTCGGTCATCTCGTACATCGAGAAGAACACCGTGTCGGGAGGCAGCTCGTGCAGTGCGATGGCGTCGCCGTAGCGGAAGCCGCTGCGCGCCCAGGGGAAATGCCCGTCGAGGTACGCCAGTCGGCGGCGGCGCGCGCGTCGTAGCGCGCCGATGGCCGAGCACAGCCGTCCCGCGGCGCGCCGGGCGTACCGCAGCTGTTGCGGCGGGGTCCGCCATGGGGCCCCGTAGGCGGCGGCGAACTCAGCCTGGTTCACCCTCGCGCGTCCCGTGCGCGAACCACACGCTCGAACTCGAGGATCCGATCGCGAGAACGCTCCTTTACCGGCCGGGCCGGTACGCCGACGCTGATCGTCCACGGCGGCACGTCGCGCGTGACAACCGATCCCGAGCCGATGATGGCGCCCTCGCCGACCTCAACGTCGGTGTGGACGACCGCGTTGGTTCCGATGACGGCGTGTGCGCCGATCCGGATGCGGCCGCGGTGCACGGCGCGCTGGGGAGCAGGAATCGTCGGCCCGGTCAGGCCCGAGCCATCCATGAGGTCGGTGCCGGTGATGAGACGGCATCCCGCCGCTAGGCCGACGAAGTCACCGAGCTCACAGGTGCCGCCGCCGACAATCGACACGAAGCCTGCGACGTGCACGTGGGAGCCGATGCGCAGGCCCGCGCCGCCGTCCAGGAACACGAAGTCGTCGACGATGACGTGATCGCCGACCTCGATGCGTTGGGGATCCAGGACGCGGACCCACTCGTAGATCGTGACGTCGTCACCGCAGGCGGCGAGTGCGAACCGGCGTCCGTCGAACCGGCTCACGGCAGGGCGACCTCTCGCAGCGCGGCGCCCACGGCGGCGATGATGGTCCCGATCTCGTCGGGCGTCAGGTCGTTGGCCATCGGCAGCGACAGCACCCGGCTGCTGAGGTCGGTCGTCACCGCGAGCTCGTCGGCGCGCAGCATGCCCGCGAAGGCCGGCATCTGGTGCAGCGGCGGGTCGAAGTACGTCCGCACCTCCACCCCGGCGGCGATCGCGGAGTCGCGCACGACGTTGCGGGCCGCCGCGTCGGCCGCCACCGTGGGGAGGAACTGCCACGTCGACTGGCCGTCGGACGCCTGGAACTCGAGCCCGGCCGGCTGAAGCGCCTCCCGCAGCGCATCCACGTGCGTCCGCCTCGCGCCGAGGATCGCCTCGAGGCGGTCCAGGACCGCCAGCGCGGTGGCGGCGGGCCACTCGGCGAGCTTGGCGTTGAGGCCGATTGCGTCGGTGACCATCCCGTCCTCGAAGCCGAAGTTCGCAAGCCGGCGCAGAGCCGCGGCTCGATCCGCGTCGGCGGTGCAGGCCAGGCCGCCCTCGCCGATGCCGAACGGCTTCGTCGCGTGCAGCGAGAAGACCTCCATGTCGCCGAGCGCGCCGAGCGGCAGGCCGTCGGCATCGCGGGCGCCGAATCCGGCGGCGGAGTCCACGAGGAGGGGCACGCCGGCGTCAGCGACCGCGGCGGTCCAGGCGGCCGCGGTCTCCTTGCGCGGCGGCGTCCCGAACGTCGAACACGCCAGGACGCAGGCGACGCGATCGCGCCGCACCTGCAGCGCGCGGCGCAGCGCCGCCGGGTCGAGCATCCAGGTTTCTGGATCGACGTCGACGAAGACCGGTCGTAGGCCTGCCCACACCGCCGCTCCGGCGGTGGCCGCGAACGTGAACGAGGGCATGAGGACCTCGTCCCCGCGGCGGTCCGCGGTCAAGACCCGCAGCCCGAGCATGAGGGCGAGCGTGCAGTTGGCCAGCGGCACGACATGCATGCCGCGGCCCACGTAGGCCTCCAGGCGCTCCTCCAGCAGCGTATGGCACGGGCCGAAGTTCGAGTACCAGCGCGCGTCCTCGGCCCGGTGGTAATACGCCTCGATGGCCGCCGCCGGCGGGATCTCGGGACGCTGGAAGCGAATCATGCACGCCCTTCCCACAGGCGGCCGGGCCAGTAGTCGCCGACGACTTCGTCCAGGAACTCGAACCGCACGCCCGTGCGCAGCATCCGCCGGGCGCGGTTCCAATCCCCGGGCTCGTGGAACAGGTGCGCGGCCAACTTGTACTCGTACAGCTTGAGCGCGCGGTGCTGCAGGGCCATCTGCCAGCCGAACTGGTGATGGCTCGGCGGGAAGGTGCCGAGCTCCCAGGACGGCTTGTCAGGCTCGTGGTACAGCAATTTGCCGTAGGCGACCTCGGCCCGTCGTTCACGCGCGACGGTGAGGAGCTCCGCCACGAAATCGGGTCGGAACTCGTCATCGTCGTTGAGCACCGCGATCCAGGATCCGCGCGCGAGCTCGATGGCGCGGTTCAGAGGCTGAGTCCCTGCCGTGAACCAGAGGCCGTCGCGGTCCTCCGGGTAGGGGCCGCGACGGTTGAGGTTCTCGTAGCGCAGCCGGGTGTCACCGAACCCAGTCAGGACCTCGGCGGTCTCGGGCGGCGCGAGGTCCCCGACGACGATGACTTCGACGTTGCGGTGCGTCTGCGCGAGCGCCGACGGCACAGAGCGGGTGCGCAGGCCCTCGACGTTCGTGTAGGTCGGGATAACGATCGAGACGAGCGGGTCGGCCTCGGTAAAGGGGACGTCGTAGCCGGGCGCGGTGCGGGCCATGGCGAGCAGCCGACGGTTCGCCGCCTCGTCGTCGACGAGAACCTGCAGCGTGCTGAGCAGGTGGCCGTGGGCGTGCTGCACTCGCGTGTCCAGGTCCTCGGCGGCCGTGCGCTGCTCGGCGCGCAACTCGGCGATTTCAGCGTGCAGTACGCGGACCTCGTCGCGCAATGCGGCGAGATCCCGCGTGTTGTCCTGGCGACGATGACCTAGCACAGCGGCTCATGCTAGTTCCGGCGCACCGTTCGGCGTCCCCCGACGCGCAGCACCCGGTGGACCGCTGCGCTGCTGGCCGGCCTGGAGCTGTGGCCGGCCGGCCTGGCGCTGCGCGGCCGCAACCCGGGCATCGCCGGCGTTCTGGTCGCCGTGGCCTGCCTGAGCAACCTGCAGTCGCTGTCGGCCGGCGCCTCGGGCCTGCCCGGCAGCGCCGTCACAGTGACGCCATTTCCATGCGCGTCGAGGTCCAGGCGCCTACTCCCGCCCCGCTGCCCTCGGCGCGCTACCCCGGATCGCCGGGCACCGCGACGAGCTTGATGCCCGCGACGCCCAGCTCGCTCAGCGGCCGCCGGGCCAGCGAGCGCGTGATGCGCGTCGCGCCGGTCAGCAACTCGAACTTCGTGATGTACAGCCCGGCCGCGAGCATCGCCCGCTGCAGCCCGTCGGCGGTGATGCGGTTGAGGTGGCGGAACTCGTCGACGATGAACGCCACGTCGGCCTCGCGCCCGGCCTCGGCCTCGGCCTCGGTGATGTGCCGGGCGATCTCGTCGTCGTCGTGCAGCAGCTGGGCGTAGCCGTCCGGGTACCACGGCCAGAGGTGCGAGCCGTGCTGGGAGTAGTACAGCGGCCAGATCTGCAGGAAGAGCAGGCCGTCCGGCTTCAGCACGCGGCGCATTTCGCGTAGCAGCGCGACCGGCTCGGCGACGTGCTCGAACGTCGACCACGAGACGAGCGCGTCGAAGCTTGCGTCGTCCGCGGGCAGCGTGGTTCCGGCATTGGCGCGGAACCGCAGGCCAGCGGGCAGACCCTCGCCGGCGACCCCGGCCCGCCGCGCGTCGGCCAGCAGCGCGGCCGTGTCGGTCTCCTCGAGGTCGAACCCGGTCAGGCTCGCGGGCCGAGCCAGCTCGTAGAGCCCGAGGTCGATGATCCCGTCGCCGCAGCCGATGTCGGCCACGTGCTTGCCCTCCAGCGACAGGCCGTCGCCGGCCAGGAAGTCGACGATCTGCTGGGGCGCCTCGCGGTAGTGCTCGTCGAACCACGGCCATTCGCCGGTCTGCTGGGCCTCCCGCAGGAACCGGAAGCCGCTGGGCTGGGCATCCTCGCTCACGGAGCGCAACGGTACCGGCCCGCGTTAGCCTGCGGGCAATGGCCTTCGTGGACCTCGCCCCCGGGGCGCACCTGGATGTCGAACGCGGGGACGTCGTGGTGTGCATCCCGCTCTACAGCGGTCACGACCACTTCGTGCGGTGCCTGTACAGCCTCCTCGCGCACACGCCAGCGTCCGTGCTGATCCTGGTCGCCGACGACTGCACGCCGGAGCCGGCCAGCCGCGCGTTCGTGGAGGAGCTCGAGCGGTCCGGCGCGCTGACCCACGAGGTTGCGTGGATGCGCGGTGCGCACAACGTCGGCTTCGTCGAGAACGTCAACCGCGCCTTCGCCGCCGCGGCGCCCGCCGACGTCGTGATCGTCAACTCCGACGTGATCGTCGCGATGGGCTGGCTGGAGGGCATGCACGACGCGGTCCGTTCGGACTCCACGATCGCGACCGCCACCGCGCTGACCAACCACGGCACCATCGTGTCGGTCCCGCACCGCAACAACCCGCAGCCGAGGCTGCCGATGGACCTGACGCTCGAGGACGCCGCCGAGCGCGTGCGCCGCCGCTCGGTGCGGCTGCGCCCGCGGCTGCCCGTCGCGATCGGCCACTGCCTCTACGTGCGCCGATCCGCGCTGGACCTCGTCGGCGACTTCGACCTCGCGTTCGCCCCGGGCTACGGCGAGGAGGTCGACTTCTCCCAGCGCTGCCTCGCGATGGGCCTGCAGCACGTCGTCGCGGACGACGTCTTCGTCGCCCATCACGGCGGCGGCTCCTTCGAGGCCCTCGGTCAGCGCTCCGAGACACAGATCGAGCACGAGCGGATCATCGACACGCGCTACCCGTACTACGCGCGAGTGATCACCCAGACGGCCGGCGATCCCCAGACCCCGCTGGCCCGCTCGCTGAGCACAGCGTCGCGTGCGCTGCGCGGGCTGCGCGTGACGGTCGACGGCCGCGCGCTCGGCCCGGCGCTGACCGGCACGCAGGTCCACACGCTCGAGCTCGTCGCCGCGCTGGCCCGCACGGGCGAGGCCCGCGTGCGCGTGCTGCTACCCCACGACGTCGGCGAGTACGTCGCGCCCGCCCTGTATGGGCTGCCCGGCGTCGAGCTGCTGCATCCCCACGACGCCGACAACGCCGAGCCCGACGACATCGTCCACCGCCCGTGGCAGGTCGGCGACGTCTCCGACCTCGCGCTGCTCGGCCGGCTCGGGCAGCACATGGTGCTCACCCAGCAGGACTTCATCGCCTACCGCAACCCGTCCTACTTCCCCACCGCCGACGCGTGGCTGGGCTACCGCGCGCTGGCCGCCGAGGCGATGTCGCTCGGCGCCGTCGTCCTGTTCTTCTCCCGGCACGCCTGCATGGAGGCGCTGGCCGAGGAGCTGGTGCCCGAGCACCGGGCGCGTGTCGTGCTGATCGGCACCGACCACCAGGTCTCCGTCCAGAAGCCCGCGCCGCAGCCGCCCGCGCGCGAGCTGGCCGACCGGCCGTTCCTGCTCTGCCTGGGCACCGACTTCCGCCACAAGAACCGTGTC
Organism: Baekduia sp.; assembly: GCF_035318805.1. Classification (GTDB taxonomy): domain Bacteria; phylum Actinomycetota; class Thermoleophilia; order Solirubrobacterales; family Solirubrobacteraceae; genus Baekduia. The sequence goes on along the minus strand of NZ_DATHDY010000100.1, from coordinate 37,450 downwards.
TTCGCGCTGCGGGTGTTCGAGTCGCTGCGGGAGCGCCATGGCTGGCCCGGGCGGCTCGTGCTCGCCGGGCCGCGCGTGGCGTACGGCTCGTCCTCGGCCGATGAGGCCGCCTTCCTGGCGGCCCGGCCGCAGCTCGCCGAGGCGGTCGTCGACCTGCCCGCGGTCAGCGAGGTCGAGAAGGCATGGCTGTTGACTCGCTGCTCGGCGGTCCTCTACCCGACGACCTACGAGGGCTTCGGCCTCGTGCCCTTCGAAGCCGCCGACCACGGACGGCCGTGCCTGTTCGCCCACCAGGCGTCGCTCGTCGAGCTGTTCGACCCCGAGCAGGCGCTTCTGGTGCCCTGGGACGCGGACACGAGCGCGGATCGGGTCATCGGCGCACTGTCGGATCCCGACCGTGCGCAGGCCCTTGTCGACGGCGTGTACGCCGCGGCGGGGAGCCTCACGTGGGACCGCACCGCCCAGGGCCTGCTGGCCGCCTACCGCGACGCGCTCGCAATGCCGGCCCGCTCGGCGGCCCGCGCCGCGGGCGGCGGGCTGGCCGCCGACGCCCGCTACTGGACGCTCCGCCACCAGATCGGCCCGACCGGGATGTCGCTCGTCGGGCCCTACAACCCGGAGGGCCCTCTGCTGCCGCCCGACGCCCAGCGCACGATCGCGGCCCTCGCGCGGCGCTCAGCGACGCGCGGGCCCCTACTGAAGGCGCTGCGGCTGCTCGGACGCATGGGAGGCCGCGGGGGCCGCAACGGCAGCGCCAACGGCGGTGGCGACGTCACCCTGCGCGAGCTCGAACACGCCGACGACCGCCCCGCGCTGCCGCCGGCGACCGGAGGGGTGGGTTAGATGCCGGCGCGCCAGCAGCTCGAGGGGTCGCTGGAGGACCAGCGCCGCTGGCGGGCGTCCTACGTGGACGACGTCGACGCGATCCACGCGTTCCTGGGCGTCGACGGGATCGCCGTGGCGGCCCGTCGCGTCGCGGTGATCGACAGCGGCGACGGCATCCTCGCGCTGGGCTTGGCGCAGCGGCTGGGGGCCGCGCAGGTCGCCGGCTTCGACGACGAGGGCTGCAACACCGTCACCCTGGCGACCTGGGCGGGGTGGTATTCGGGTTCGGCGCAGCTGCCCGCCCACCTGCGCTTCGTCGGCACGCGGCCTTACGAGATCCCGGGCGAGCCCGGGGGCTACGACCTGGCGGTGTGGTGGGGCGACATCGGGACCCGTCGCGACCCCGTACGGGTCCTGCGCGAGGTGCGGCGCCTGCTCGCTCCACAGGCCCACGTGCTGCTGCGCGTGCCGCCCAACGGCTCGCCTGGGCTCGACGAGCTTCAGCATGCCGTGCTCGCGGCCGGGCTGGCGCCGGCGCGCGTCGAGGTCGACGCGGCCACGGTCCGGCCCGACCTCGAGCAGCGGGCGCAGCCGCTCAATGCCCTGGCGACGCGCGGAGCGCGGATGCTCGCCTACCGCGTCGAGTAGGCCTGGATCGTGGCGCCCGCCATGGGTCGCGCACGGCCGAGCTTGTAGGTTGCCTCGCGTGGCGCTCACCGTCGTGGTGCTCCTCCGTTCGCCGGACGACGCCGCCCGCTGCCTGCGGGCGCTGCTGCCGACGCTGCCCGAGGGCGTCCCGGTGCTCGCCGGGGGAACGGCCGAGGCCTGGGCCGCCGCCGAGCGCCTCGGCTCCGCCGCCGAGGCCGTGCGCTGGCTGGAGGCCGACGGCGCCGCCGCCTGGAACGCCGCGGCCGCGCTCGCACCCGCCGACGACCTCGTGCTCCTCGACGGCGCGACCGAGGTCGCCGACGGCTGGCTGGACGGGCTGCGCGCCGCGCTGGGCGAGACCGGCGACGTGGCGACCGCCACCGCACTGAGCAACGACGCCGCGTTCCTCAGCGTGCCGCGCCGCAATCTGCCATGGCCGTTGCTGACCACCGGCCAGCCCGTGGCGGAGGCCGCCCGCCGCGTCCGCGCTGCCGCGCCCGACGTCGTGCCGCGCGTGCCGACCGCCCTGCCGCACGCCACGCTCATCGCGCGACCCGCGCTGGACCTCATCGGCGCCTTCGACCCCGGGCTCGGCGACGACCGCGAAGCGCTCGCCGACTTCTGCCAGCGCGCCGGCGCCGCCGGGCTGCACCACGCGGTGGCCGTGGGCGTCTTCGTCGCCCATCGCAGGGCGGAGCCCGACGCGCCGTCGATCGGCCCGGGCGCATGGCCTGGGGCGGCCGGCGAGCGCCATCCCGCGCTGCCGGCGGCCGTGCGCGCGACCGCCGAGGACCGCCACTCCGCGCTGGCCCGCGCGCTGCTGTCGGCGGCCGTGGCGCTGGAGCCGCTCTCGGTGACGATCGACGCCCGCGCCCTCGCGGGCGGCGTCACCGGTACGACTATGCATATCGTCGAGCTTCTGGGCGCGCTGGCCGCCCGCGATGACGTCCGCGTGCGGGCGGTGCTGCCGGCCCGGATGGGTGACGCCGCGGCGGCGGCGCTCGACGGCCTGCATGCGGTGGAGCGGCTCAGCGAGGACCAGGCCCGCGGCGGCGTGGCGCGCACCCACGTCGTGCACAGGCCATGGCAGGTCGCCGCGGTCGGCGACATGGCCTTTCTCGACGCGCTGGGCGAGCGGACGCTTCTTACCAACCAGGATCTCATCGCCTTCCGTACGCCGGCGGTCTTCGCCGACGCCGAGGCGTGGCTGGAGTACCGCCGCATCACCGGCGACGCCCTCGCCCTGGCGGCGATGGTCCTGTTCTTCTCCGAGCGGGCGGCGGCCGACGCCGCCGATGAGGACCTCGTGGAGCCGGGGCGTGCGCGGGTCGTCGCGCTCGGCAGCGACGCGTCGCACGTCGCGAGCGCGGGGGCGGCGCCGCGGCGCCCGCGTGTGCTGGACGGCATGCAGCGCCCGTTCCTGCTGATGCTCGGCAACCGGTTCCGCCACAAGAACGGCGCGTTCGCCCTGCGCCTGCTGGCCGCGCTGCGCGCCGACCAGGGCTGGGACGGCGAGCTGGTCTTCGCCGGCGCCGACGTCCTGCACGGCTCAGCCACCGCCGAGGAGGCCGCCTGGCTGCTGCGCCATCCCGAGCACGCCGCCGCGGTGCGCGAGGCCGGCGTGGTCGACGAGGCCGAGAAGGCGTGGCTGCTGGAGCACGCCGCCGCGGTCGTCTACCCGAGCACCTACGAGGGCTTCGGCCTGATCCCGTTCGAGGCCGCCGCTGCAGGGACGCCCTGCCTGTTCGCGCCCGTCTCCTCGCTACGCGACACGCTGCCCGCAGCTGCCGCGCTGCTCGCCCCGTGGGACGCCCGAGCCAGCGCCGCCGCGGCGATCGACGTGCTGCGCGGCGGTCCCGCCGCCGAGGAGCACGTGGCCGCGCTGCGCGCGGCCGCAGCGCCGCTGACCTGGACGGCGACGGGCGACGCGCTCATCGCCGCCTACCGCGATGCCGTGCGGCTGCCGGCGCCCCGCGCCGCGCGGCTGGCCGACGACCTCGCTCGCGCCGAGCACGACTTCTGGAAGGTCCGCGACCTAGTCCGGGGTCCGGGTTGGGCGCTCGTCCAGCCCGAACTCGGCCTGCTCAGGGACGGTCTGCAGGACGAGCTCGCGGGCCTGCTCGCGCAGCCGGGTGGCGAGACGGTCCTCCGACGCGCCCTGCGCCTCGCGCGCCGGCTGCCGCGCCGTGCGTGAGCCACCGCAACTCTTGGCCAGGCCGTTCGTTGGGGACTGGAGCGTGCCGCAGATCGCAACCGCGTACCCTCAAGCCCCGTGAGCGACGTCCGCCCCGCGGAGATGGCAATCGCCGTCGATCGCGTGTCCAAGCAGTTCGACTTGCCGCGCGAGCAGGTCCATACCCTCAAGGAACGGTTCCTCCATCCGCTGCGGTCCGCGCAGACGGACACACTGCATGCCCTGCGCGACGTCAGCTTCGACGTGCGCAAGGGCGAGTTCTTCGGTATCGCCGGCCGCAACGGCTCCGGCAAGTCCACGCTGCTGAAGTGCGTGGCCGGGATCTACGGCAGCACCGTCGGAGACATCTACGTCAAGGGCCAGGTGTCGACATTCATCGAGCTCGGTGTCGGCTTCAACCCCGATCTTCCGGCGACCGACAACATCAGGCTCAACGCGACGATGCTCGGGTTGAGTCCGAAGGATTCGCGTTTGCGAATCGACTCGGTGCTGGACTTCGCGGAGCTGCGGGAGTTTGCCGATCTCAAGCTGAAGAACTACTCCTCGGGCATGATGGTGCGGTTGGCCTTCAGTGTGATGATCCAGGTCGACGCCGAGGTCCTGATCATCGACGAGGTGCTCGCCGTTGGCGATGCTGCCTTCCAGCAGAAGTGCTACGACGAGTTCGAGCGCATCCGTCGCAGCGGCAAGACCGTGCTCTTCGTCACCCACGACATGGGGGCTATCCGTCGCTTCTGCGACCGAGCGGTGCTGTTGGAGAAGGGTCGGCTGATCGCCGAAGGCAACCCGCAGGACGTCGGTCTACGCTACCTCCAGCTCAACTTCTCCGAGGAGGCGCGCGCGACTGAGCGCGCCGCCGCCGAGGAGCAGATGCAGACCGCCGCACACGCCGTCGCCAGCGGCCAAGCGCCGCCGCCGGCTGAGCCGATCGTGCTGAGCGAGAGCGAGGAGGTCGTGTTGGGCGAGGGCGGCGTCGACATCACCGAGTCCTGGTTCGAGGACGAGGACGGCGCGCCGCAGCTGACGCTCAATAGCAACCAAGTCTACGCCTTCGCGATGCGAGTGAAGTTCACCAAGGACATCGAGAACCCGCTGTTTGCAGTAAGTATGACCAACAGCGCCTGGCAGCAGCTCTTCGGCGCAGCGTCGGTGTGGACTGACCCGACGCCCGGCCTGTTCCCTGCCGGCGAGGAGATCGTCTGGCGCGCATGGTTCCAGAACATCCTCGGCCCCGACCGCTATGAGGTCAGCTGTGCGGTCTCGCTGGCCGGCGGCCGGCACCTGCAGTTCCGAGAGCGGATGTTCTCCATTGTCAGCGCGACGTTGCGACCGACCGGCTCGATCGTCGACCTCCCCTACCGCCTGGAGCTCCAACGCCACGGCACGACACAGCAGGTGGCGTCATGAGCGCGACCACGGTGCCACTGGGCGCGACAGTGCAGGAGAGCCGCCTCGAGATCCCGCCCGAGATGGGCAAGCCGATCAGGGGCCCGAACGCCTTCGGCGACGACCCCAAGCGCCTGTGGCGGTTGGCGTGGACGATGGCGGTCACCGACTTCAAGCTGCGCTTCTTCGGCTCGGCGCTGGGCTACTTGTGGACGCTGATGCGCCCGCTGATGCTCTTCGGCGTCCTGTACTTCGTCTTCGCGGTCCTGTTCGATCTCGGCGCCACGGCGAAGTACCAGCCGGTCGCGCTGCTACTGGGCATTGTGATGTTCCAGTTCCTCGGCGAGGCGACCCAGATGGGCGTGCGAAGCCTGCTGCAGCGCGAGTCGCTGGTTCGCAAAATCGACTTCCCGCTGCTGGCGGTGCCGCTGGCCGCGGTGCTGACCGCGATGTTCAGCCTTGTGCTGAACTTCATCCCGATCACGGGGTTCCTGCTGCTGTCGGGCGGCAGGCCGATGGTCTCATGGATCGAGGTGCCGTTCCTGATGCTGGCGCTGGCGCTCTTCGCCTTCGGGCTGGTGTGCCTGCTCTCGTCGCTGTTCGTGCGCTACCGCGACGTCGAGCCGATCTGGGACGTGACGATGCAGATCCTGTTCTACGCGTCGCCGATCATCTACCCGATCCAGAAGATTCTGGACGACCAGAGCATCCCGCAGTGGGTCCCGCGGCTGCTGATGGCCAACCCCTTCGCGGCGATCATGCAGCAGACACGCCACGCGTTCGTCGATCCCAGCCACCTCGGCGCCGCCGCTGCGCTGGGCCAAGACTGGCGCGTGATGATCCCAATTGCCGTGACACTCGGGGTCGCGGTGATTGGAATCTTCGTGTTCACGCGGCTGACGCCGAGCATCGCCGAAGAACTCTAGGCGCCCTCGCTGCCACCCTGCCGGTCCATAGGATAGACCGGGCGCAAGCCCAGCTTGGTGCGGGCGCGCTCGCAGCGGGCCTGGGAGGTGATGGGGACGGCCCGCCCGTCGTTGATCGAGACGAAGTAGGTGTGGGGGCCGTACGGGGCCGGCCCAGCGACCGGCTCGGCGATGCCGTGGGCGGTGCACTGCAGTGCATTTAGGTCGCGAACCGGCCCGCCGGTGATCGCTCGCTGGTTCCATTTGAGCTGCAGCGCCGACCGCAGGTCGTTGGCGTAGAAGACCGGCAGCTGCGGGGCCACCTCGACGGGATAGTCCCAGGTGTAGATCGCAGTGCCGTCGGGGTGGTCAGGCACATCCTGGGTGATGCCGGCCAGCACGTCGCGTTGGATGCGCGCCGACTGCACGTACAGGTCGACCTCGTTGCGCGTCCGCGCCGTATACCAGGCCCCTAGGCCGAGGAGGACCGCCACCAGGACGGCCGGCACGGCCCATGCGTAGGCGCCCGCCCGCGGCGTCTGCACGTCCGGACGGAGGAGCACGCCGACCAGGCGGACGGCGAGCAGCGCTGTGCCGTAGATCACGGCGACATAGCCGAACATCGCGAGTGCGTTGACCCGGTCGCCAAGGTTCGGGCTCGCCGGCGCATAGAAGTCATCCGCCGGCACGAAGACCGCGTAGGCCAGCGCGAGCAGCACGATGCCACCGAGAACGACTGCAACCCCCTCCCGGAGCCTGGCCTGCCGGGCTCCGGCGAGGCGTCCAGCGCGCAGCGCGCCGACGCCGGTGCCGAGGACGAGCGCTATCACAAGCGGCACGAGCCATGTGTGGGGACCCTCGAACGGGACCGTGCGGTTGAACACGGTCACGGTCTGGTCGAGGAACATCTGGGCCCGGTCGCGGATGACGTCGAAGCCGCGCGGGTTGTTTAGGCCCGCCTGCCGGTCCGTGACCAGGTGGTTGGTGGTAAACGCCCATGCACAGAAGCCGACGATCGCAACGTCGGCGGCCCAGCGCTTCCAGGGCAGCGGGCGGATCCCGGCGATGGCGTAGACCACGATCGACAGGCCGATGAGCGCGTCGGCGACCTCGTAGGTGACTGCCGAGATGACGAACAGCGTTGACGCTAGGGCGTGCAGGCCGATGCGTCCGCGTCGCCCGCGGCCCGCGTCGAACGCCGCGACGGCCGCCAGCAGCCCGCCGAATGCGGCCGCGAGCGAGAGGTTGCCGTAGTAATTGGCCAACCACAGGTGCAGCGACGTGCAGGCCGGGAACACCACTGCCAGGAACGGGATGGCCAGCGCGGTGATGGCTGAGAGGCCCAGGCGCCGCAGCAAGGCGTACAGGGTGAGGCCGCTGAGGCCGATCCAGACCATGCCCAGCAGGACATAGGCGCCGCCATGCATGCCGAACGCGCGCGTGGTGAGCACCGAGTACAGGACGAGGCCCGGGCGCTTGCCAGCATCGTCGAAGACATCCTGCAGGAGTTGCCAGGTGCTGTCGGCGAAGTGGGCGCGGGCGACCGTCGCCCAGTCGTCGGCGATGAATCCGGCGTCGCGGGCGTAGCGCGCGTAGGCGACCGCCATGAGCACCGCCAGCACCAGACCGGCGATCCCCAGCTCGAGCCACACTGCGCGCTGACCGTTCGGGCGACCGGGCTCAGCCGCCCCCTGCAGCCGTGAAGTCAGCACGGCGCCATCCTACGGACTTGCGCCGCCTGGCAGCCCGCGCGCGGGGCTGCCCGGGCCACCGCGAACTAACCTGCACGCTCATGTCCTCGCCCACCGCGGCGCCGCCTCGGCCTTCCGAAGGGCGCGCGATCGTCCTTTATAGCGTCGCCTCGTTGGTCGCTAGCGCCCTCATGTTCCTGGCCAGCGTGGTGGCCGGGCGCGGCCTGGGGCCCGATGACTACGGCGTAGTGGCCGCCATGCTAGGGATGGCGGTGCTGCTGACGCTCCCTGCCCTGGCGCTGCAGGCGATGGTGGCTCGCGAGGTCGCCGCGGTCGCGCCGCGCGGCGCGGCAGGATCGCTCGCGGCGGTCGGCAGCGTGCTGCGTCGTCGCACGCGTTCGGCCGCGCTGGTCGGCGGCGCGGCCACCGCCGCGATGCTCGCCGCCAGCCCGCTGGCCGCCGACCTGTTCCACCTGCCCGGGGGGGTGCCGTTTGCCGTCACCGCCACGGCGGTGCTGCCGCTACTACTCGCGACCACCACGCGTGGGGTGCTGCTCGGCTTAGGCCGTTACCGCAGTGTCGGCGTGGCGCTGGCCGCCGAGGGCGTGGGCCGTGTGCTGGTCGTGGGGCTGGCGCTGCTAGCAGGCAAGGACGTCGGGCTCGCCTGCGCGGCGGTGCCAATCGCTGCGGGGTTCTCAGCGTTGGTGGGCGCCGCTAGCCTGCGCGACGTTGCGCGTGCAGCCGGCACGGCGCACACGGCACTGGGCCGCGCGTCGGACGGGCCGATCCTCGGGTTCTACCTTGCCTTCGCGTGCATGACCAACGCCGACGTGCTGGTCGCGCGCATCGTGCTCGACAACCGGGCTGCCGGCCTGTACGCCGCGGGTGCGTTCTTCGGCAAGATCGCGCTGCTGGTCCCGCTGGCGACCGGATCGGCGCTCATCGCGGAGGTCGCCCAACGCGTAGCACAGGGCCGCGGCGCCGAGGACCTGCTGCTGCGGGCCGTTGGCATCGCGTTCGGGCTTACGCTGCCGGTCGCCGTGCTGTGCGCGCTGATCCCGCGCGTGCTGCTCCACCTGTCGCTAGGAAGCGAATACGACGCGGCGGCCAACCTCCTGGCGCCGTGTGTCCTGGGGCAAATGCTGTTCGGTCTGGCCTTCGTCGTGTTCCACTACGCCTTCGGCCGCGGCCAGGGACTCAGCCCCCTGTTCATGGCGCTGATAGCGATCGGCGTCGTAGTGCTGCTGTCGTCGCTGCCCCGCAGCGCGCTGGGACTTGCCTGGACGCTGGCCGGCTGCGGCGTCGCGGTTGCCGTCGCGCTGAGCCTGTGGACGCGGATGGCCGTTGACCGATACTAGAGTGGGCCCGGTGCCCACGATGAACAACGCGCTGAGCCCCCGACGACTCACGTACTACGCGGCGGCCGTGCCCCGCATGCTCCGCGGCTTCCGCCGTCCGCTGGGCGCCATCGGCGCGCTGGCCGGCGCCACCGCACCGCGGCCGATCACACTGCGCGATAACGGCCTGCGCCTGCAGGTGCGCGACCGCATGGACGTCTGGGCCGTCCAGGAGACGACGCTCCACCGCCACTACGAGATCTACGGGTTCCTAGTCGGCCAGGGCTGGAGCGTCCTGGACATCGGGGGCGGCCTGGGCGACTACGCGCTGCTTGTCGCCCACGAGCACCCTGACGCGCACGTCGTCGCCTACGAGCCGTTCCCCGGTTCTCGCGAACTGTACGAGCGAAACCGCGCCGCCAACGGCATCCAGGGCGCCGAGGTGCGCCCCGAGGCCATCGGCGAGCCAGGCTTCGTCCGCTATGCCGACCTCGGACGCGGTCCCGGCGAGCACGCCGTCGCACCGGCCGGCCCCGCCACTCCCGACGCGATCGAGTCGATCGCTCTGGAGACCGCGCTCGACCGCGCCGGCATGCCGCGCTGCGACCTGGCCAAGATCGACTGCGAAGGCGCGGAGTTCCCGATCCTGCTTGGCGCGTCCGACGAGACGCTCGCGCGCATCGACCGGATCGTCCTCGAGTACCACGACGGCCCCGGTCGTGACCATGGCGAGCTCGAGCTGCGCCTGCGCGCCGCGGGCTACGAGGTCCAGGAGTTCCCGAGCATCCATGAGGGGCTCGGGTACATGCGCGCTTGGCGGTCGGCCGCCGGGCTCAGGCCGTCAGTGTGATGACCGCGCAGGCCACGCCCCAGAGCACCACACACACCAGCAGCGGCGCGTCGCGGTAGACCAGCGCATCGACCTCCTCGGTCATTCCGGCGCGGTCGCGGTGGTGCATGAGGAAGAGCACGCGGAAGATGCCGTAAAGGACGAACGGCAGCGTGGCGAGCATCGTGTCGGTCCGCGCGCCGAGCACGGTGTAGAGCGCGTAGACGACGACCACCGACGGGGTCACCACGCCAATGAGCTCATCGAGCAGGCTCACAGAGTAGAAATCGAGCACCGGTCGCTGCGGGTTGGACTGGCCGCCGATCGCGACCGCCTCGCCGCGGCGCTTGCTGAGCGCCAGGAACAACGCCAGCAGCCCGGTCACCAGCAGCAGCCACGGGGAGATCTCCGCGTCGACGGCCATCACGCCCCCGAACGCCCGGAGCACGAATAGCGCGGCGATGACCATCACGTCGACGAACAGCACATGCTTGAGGCCCATCGAGTAGCCCAACTGCAGGCCCAGGAAGACTGCCACGACCGCCGCGCTCGCGGCATTGACCGACATCGCCAGGCCGACGGCGGCCAGTAAGGTCACCACGGCAGCTGCGTACGCCATGTTGACCGGCAGGTCGCCGCGCGCGATCGGCCGGGTCGCCGTGCGCGGGTTCAGCCGGTCGGTCTCGGCGTCGCGCGTGTCGTTGAGCAGATAGGAAGCCCCGGAGGCCAGGCAGAACGCGATGGTGACCAGCACTGCGTTGCCCAGCGCGTCCGCGTCATCGAGGCGGCCGCTAAACAGCACGCCGGCCAGCACGAAGCTGTTCTTGATCCACTGCCGAGGCCGCATCGTCTGCACGACAAGCAGCGGCAGCCGGCGGCGCGTGATCCCGGTGGTCGCGGTCACAGTTATAGGACGAGCTCGATGTCGCAGAGCTCAGCGGCACGCTCCGCCAGGCCGACGGGGGCATTACAGACGATCGCGCGCCGAGCGCAGCGCCACACCGCCAGGTCGGCCTCGGAGTTGCCAACGTAGTCGAATCCGCGTTCGCCGAAGCGCTCTACGAGCCGCGCGGCCTTGCGCGCGCCGGTGTTGTTGTGCCCAGGCTGGGTGCCGAAGACGCCGGCGAACTGGCCGGAGGCGTGGGACGCCTCGTCGGCCAGCGCCTGCGGGGCGCCGGTGGCAAGGAAGATGGGACGGGTGCCCTCCTGCGTGCGCAGCCACTCCTGCAGCGGCGCGTAGGGCGTGAAGCGCTGCACGGGCACTGCCCCGTGGCGGTACAGGTACAGCTTCATCTCGGCCTTGTCGCCGCTGCGGCGGGCGCGCCACAGCCCCAGGAGTCGGTGGGGCCGCCGGGCGCGCAGCCGGGCGGTCATGAGCGCCGTCGAGTCTGAGGAGAAAAGCGTCCCGTCCATGTCGACCACTAGCGGCACGGGCGGGTCAGCGGCCATCGGCCGTCAGGACAGCATGTAGGACGGTGTCGCCGAACTGCGCCTGCGCCACCGAGGCGGCGCCGGCGATCAGGCCGGTGGGACGGAGCGCGCGGGCGGCGCATAGGGCGCGCTTGCCCCCGCGCACCAGGAGCGCTCGGTGGGCCGACGTCGCCAGCTCATCGAGCCCGTAGGTGCGCAGGAAGTCCAGGCGGTAGCCGGCGCGGGCCGCGCAGAGCCCGAGGCTGTCGGCCGAGAAGAACGTCAGGTGACGCGGCGGATCCCAGTAGTACCAGTTGGCGCCCAACCGCCGTGCCAGGCGTGACTCGACGTTGGGGACGATGACTAGCACGTGACTGACGCCGTGCGCGCGCAGGCCGACGAGCGTCTCGGCGGGGCGGTGGACGTGTTCGAGCACGTGGCGCATGACGGCGCCGCATGCCGCGGCGCCGGCCCCCGCGAGGTCCTCGGCGGTGGGGCCGCCGCCGCTGAACGAGATCTGGCGGTAGGGCACGCCGTCATGCGTCCACTCGGCGCGCGGGTAGATGTCGAGGCCGACGGCACGATGACCGTGGCGGTGAAGGTGTTCGGCAACCGAACCGTCGCCTGTGCCCAGATCGGCCACCGGTGCATCAGGCGTCAGGCGCGCGAGCAGCGGGGCGAGGTCGGCGGCGATACGGCGGTCGCGGAGCTTGACGAACAGAGGACCGGGCTTGACGTGCATTGCCGAGCCGGCGCTCGTGTCGTAGTAGCGGCCGATCCCGTCGGGCGTCGGCGGGTCGACCAGATACACGGTGTCGCACGCGCCGCAGGTCACGGCGGCGAAGCGGTCGGCCGACAGGTGATCGGCTAGGGCCAGCAGCGGCCGCGGGTTGTCGGCGTCGCAGACCGGGCACGTGGCGTGCAGGCGGTCCGGCGGTACAAGGACGTCGGAACGGACGTTAGCCATCTGGCGCAGCGTAGCCTCAAGCCGCCACCGGCGGCCGCTGGCTAAGGTCTCGCGGGATGCGCTCCGTGATCGATAGCACTCTCGCCGACGTGGCGGCCAACGTCGGTCGGCTGGCCGGCGACGGCCAGGCGCTGACCGCAGTAGAGGCCGGCGCGGCCGGCCTGGTGAGCGCCCTGGGTGGCGGCGGCAAGGTGTACGCCGCGGGCAACGGTGGCTCGCTGTGCGACGCCATGCACTTCGCGGAGGAGCTCTCGGGCTCGTTTCGCGACGAGCGCGAACCGCTGCCCGCGACGGCGATCGCCGATGCCGCGCACCTAACCTGCGTGGCCAACGACTTCGGCTTTGAGCGCGTCTTTGAGCGCTACGTCCGCGCCCACTTGCGCTCGGGCGATGCGCTGGTCGCGATCTCCACGAGCGGGATGAGCCCGAATGTCCTGCGGGCGGCGCGGGCGGCGCGCGAGCTCGGCGGGTTCGTTCTGGCCCTGACCGGGCGGCCGGGGAGTCTGCTGGGCGCCGCGGCAGACGTCGAAGTTTGCACACCGGCCGGCGCATACTCCGACCGTGTGCAGGAACTCCACATCGTAGTCATCCATCTGCTCGTCGAGCTCGTCGAGCGGTCGTTGTTCCCCAGCAACTACGACGCCTGACCGCCCGGCCGTGTCCACCTACTCCACCGAGCGGCTCAAGGACGTCGACCGCCTACTCGCGCCGGTGGGCGCCGTCGTGGGCGGGGCCATCGCCACCGCCGGCTCCCTGCTCCGCGGCGCCGATGACCGGCTGCTGGTGCTGCGGCCCGGCGGGATGGGCGACCTCGTCGCGGCCCAGATCGCCGTCGAGGAGCTCGGGCGCGACCCGCGCAGTGATGTGCGCTGGGTCGTCGAGCAGCGCTCGGCCGCCTGGGCGCGCCATCAGCGCCTCGACCATCTCGCCTACGACGCCGACCCTGTCGGGGTGCTGCGTGGCCTGGCGGGCCGGCACCCAGTCGTCGTCAACACCGAGCAGCTCTTCGGGTTGTCCCAGGCGCTGGCCGTCGCCGCGCGCCGCCGGGGCGGGCGGGCGCTGGCGTTCGCCACCAACCGCGCCGCGCGGTTCGCCCTGGCGGTGCCCTACGACGTCTACGACGAGCATGAGACGGTCGCCTTCCGGCGGATATTGGGTGTCGCGTGGGGCGTCCCGGTGTCGTCCGGCGCCCGGCCGCAGCCGCGGCCGCGCAGCACACCCTCCGATGGCACGCTGCTAATCGCGATCAGCGGCCGTCAGTCGGTGACCCGCACGCTGAGCGTCGAACGCTGGGCCGCCGTCGCGGCGGCCTGGGCTGGAGAGCGCGCGGTTACGGTGGTCGCTGCCCCGGTCGACCGCGACTTCGCCGACGCGCTGGCGCATCGGCTGGGCGACCGCGCCGGCCGCGAAGACCACGGTTTCGACGCGCTGTGCTACCGGATCGCCGCGGCCGAGGGCCTGCTGACGATGGACGGCGGGCCGGTGCACATCGCCAGCTACTACGGCACGCCCACGCGGACGATCTTCACGTCGGGACGCGAGGCGAAGTGGGCCCCGCTGGCGCAGGGCTCCGAGATCGTGCGCACGAGCGGCCTGTGGTGCCAGCCGTGCACGCTGTTCGGCCAGACGCCCCCCACGCGCAACGACCTGGCTTGCCACCGGCTAGACCCGCTGGCCGACGTGCGCCCCTCCCCGGCGTTGAGCTAGGACGCCCCGGCCTGGAGCAGCCGGGTCGTACTGCGCCCTTTCAACAGGGGGACAATCTCGACCCGGCCACCCCAGGCGGCGGCCTGCGCACCTCCCACCACGTCCTCGCGCGCGTAGTCGCCGCCCTTGACGATCAGGTCGGGCTGCGCTGCGAGGATGAGCTCCAGCGGCGTCTCCTCGTCGAAAGCGCACACAAAGTCCACACAGGCCAGGGCACTGAGGACCGCCACGCGGTCGTCGAGGGCGTTGACCGGGCGTGAGGGTCCCTTCAACCGCCGCACGCTGTCATCGCTGTTGACCGCGACCACCAGCGCATCGCCCAGGGCGCGGGCCGCCTGGAGCAGCCGCACGTGCCCGGCGTGCAGCATGTCGAAGCAACCGTTGGTGAACACCACGCGCCGGCCATCGGCCCGCTGGGCGGCGACGATCCTCGCGGCCGTCTCGCGGTCGGGCAGCCACTTCTCGGGCTGGTGATCCTCGGTTTCCTCCTTGAACGCCTCCAGCAGCTCGCTGGATGTCAGCGTCGCGGTGCCGAGCTTCTCGCACACCCGCCCGGACGCGATGTTGGCGAGCATGACCGAGCGCTCCAGCGGCAGTCCGACGGCCGCCCCGGCGGCTAGCAGGGCCACCATGGTGTCGCCGGCCCCGGAGACGTCGGCGACCTGGCGGACGTGCGCGCAGAGGCGCAAGGGCGCGGCCAGAGCGGCGCCCGCGGCGATTAGCCCATCGGCGGACAGGCTCAGGACGACATTCTCGGCGCCGCTGGCGGCGAGCACCGTGGCGGCCAGCGCCTCGGGGTGGTGGTCGGCGCCCGGTCCCGCGGCGCGCACTGCCTCAGCCCGGTTGGGCTTCAGCACGGTCGCCCCAGCGTAGCGGCGCAGGTCGTCGCTCTTGGGATCGGCGATGATAGGAACGCGGGCCGCGCGGCAGCGCTGCACCACCGCGCGCAGCATCTCGTTGCTCAGCACTCCCTTGGCGTAGTCGGCCAGCACGACGGCGCGGCCGCCGTCGCCGTCCAGGAACACGTCGAGGCGCGCCAGAAGCGCGTCAGCGGTCTGGCGCGAGACCGGTTCCGTCTCCTCGCGGTCGATCCGCACGAGCTGTTGGTAACCGGCACGCACGCGGGTCTTACGCGCCGTGGGGACCCCGCCGTCGGTGAAGACAGCGTCGATGCGGATGCCGTGCCCAGTCGCGAGCGCGCGTATCCGCTCGCCGTCGTGGTCATCGCCGACGCGCGCGCCGAGCGTGGCGGTTCCGCCGAGCTGGGCGATGTTGGCAGCGACGTTGGCCGCGCCCCCGAGAACCTCCTGTACGCCGCGCTCGTGCACCACGGGCACCGGTGCCTCCGGGGAGATGCGGTCGACGGTGCCGTCGATGTAGACGTCCAGCAGCGCATCGCCGAGGACGAACACCTGGGCGCCGCGGAGCGCAAGGACGTCGGTGGCCACCACGCGCGCGGGCGCGGGGCCTAAGGGGGCGGAGGGCACGAACACAAGCTAATAGTTCGCCGCCTGCGAGGTCCGGTCGACCGCCGCGCCGAGCGTCCCGTGGCGCCTG
The DNA here is from genome assembly GCF_035318805.1 of Baekduia sp. Classification (GTDB taxonomy): domain Bacteria; phylum Actinomycetota; class Thermoleophilia; order Solirubrobacterales; family Solirubrobacteraceae; genus Baekduia. The sequence goes on along the minus strand of NZ_DATHDY010000100.1, from coordinate 21,994 downwards.
TCGCCGTCGCCGTCGCCGGGCGGTAACGGCAGGCGCCGGGGAACACGCGCAGGAACAGCCCGCGGTCCTGCGCGCGGATCGCCAGCCACTGGATTGCCCAGCCGGGCGGCTCGTTGAAGCACGCAAGCTCTTCGTCCCGTACTCGTCGATCATCGGGGCGGTGGCCCGCGCCCCGCGGGCTGGTAGGTGCGCCTCAGGCGCGCGGCACCGCGAACGGCAAGCCGGCGGCCACGTCGGCGAGGGCCGGCGCGTCGACGTCGCGCTGGCTGACCTGCAGCTCGGCGTCGGGGACCGGCCACTCGATCCCCAGCGCCGGGTCGTTGTAGGCGATCTCGCGCTCGGTCTTGGGGTCGTAGTAGGCGTCGAGCTTGTACACCACGTCGGCGAGCTCCGAGACCACGCAGAACCCGTGCGCGAAGCCGGGCGGCGAGTACAGGATGCGCAGGTTCTCGTCGGTGAGGTCGTAGCCCTCCCACTGCCCGTAGGTCGGCGAGCCGCGGCGCAGGTCGACGAGCACATCGTAGACGTGGCCGCGCGCGCAGCGCACGAGCTTGCCCGCGCCGCGGCCGACGGTGAAGTGGAGGCCGCGCAGGACGCCGCGCGAGGAGCGCGAGTGGTTGTCCTGGACCATCTCCTCCTGGATGCCGATGGCCATCAGGTCGCTGCGGCGGTAGGTCTCCACGAAGAAGCCGCGGTCATCGCCGAAGGCCTTGGGCTGCAGGAGCAGCGGGCCGTCGAGCCGGGTGTCGATCAGGTCGAAGGGCACGGCGGGCAGAGTGCCAGATCCGTCTAGGGTTGCGCGGACATGCCGTCGCTGCTCCGTCGCGCACGCTTCGCCCTGGGCCGGTGGCACGCCGCCGCCTGGCGGACTGCGGACGCTGCGCTGGCGCGGGCGGCGCCCGGCTCGGTGCGGATCGCGCGGTCGCAGCCGCGCCTGCCGGGGGCGCCGGTGCACCGCCGCTACGGGCTGCGCATCGGTCAGCCGGTGGATCGCTTCTACATCGAGCGGTTCCTCGCGGGACGGTCGGCGGACATCGGCGGGCGCGTGCTGGAGGTGCTCGACGCGACCTACACGCGGCGCTTCGGCGGCGCGGCGGTGGCGCGGGCGGAGGTACTCGACCTCGATCCCGACAACGCCGCGGCGACGATCCGCGGCGACCTCCAGACCGGGGACGGCGTCCCGGTGGACGCCTTCGACTGCTTCATCTGCACGCAGACGATCTCCATCACCTATGACTTCGCGGGGTCCCTGGACACGGCGTACTCGGCCCTGGCCCCCGGTGGCGTGCTGCTGCTCACCGTGCCGGGGATCTCGCACCAGGCCGAGCCCGACGGCGAGCTGTTCGCCGACCACTGGCGGTTCACCTGGCGGGCCATCCAGCGGCTGCTGGCCGAGCGCTTCGGCGCCGGGAACGTGGAGGTCTTCGCGGAGGGACGGTCGCCGGGTGCGCGGCGTTCCTGTACGGGATCCCGGCGGCGGGGCTGGACCCGGCGCTGCTCGATCCCCACGACCCGGACTACGAGATGGTCATCTGCGCGCGGGCGGTCAAGCCGGCGGGCTGAGGCGCGGCGTGAGCGCGTCGCCGACGCGGATCGTCCCGGCCGAGACGATGTCGGCGCGCAGGCCGCCGCGGTGCACCATGGGGCGCAGGAGTTCGCCGCCGTTGAGGCGGTCGAGGTGGGCGCAAGGCTGGCAGAGGCGGCGGCCGCGGCAGCGCACCGCGCCGAGCGTGAAGTCGTGGCCGACGAGCGCGTTCAGGTCGGTGCCGCGGACGACGACGTTCCGGCGGTGGTCGACGGGCGCGCCGCGCTGCTCGGCCAGCGCCTCGAGGACCTCGGCGTCGACGAGCGTGAGCGCGCTGCCGGGGCGGCCGGAGGCGAAGGTCCCGGCGCCGGCGGCGTAGCGGTCGCCGTCGAGGCCCCCGCCGGGGAGCGCCCGCGCCTCCTGCACGGCGTGGACGGGTGCGGTGGCGTCGGGCGCCAGCACGAGCGCCTCGACGGTGCCGGCGGCGATGGCGGCGGCGGGCCGCGGCGGCCAGGTCGCCAGCTCGAGCGGGGCGATCACGAAGCCGTCGAGGATCACATCGGCCGTCCCGGCCGGATCCCAGATCGGACCCGACGGCACGCCGAACATGACGACCGCGCGGGGCTCGCCGGTCTCGCGGTCGGGCCGCCGGGCGATCCACGATCCCGCCCAGCCGAACGTCGCGGGGTCGGCGACCGGGACCAGCCCGAGGCCGCGCTCCCCCAGCCAGGCGCGCAGCTCGTCGTCGCCCAGCGGGACGTCGGCGGCGACCGCGTCGACGACCTGCGCGACGCACGCGGCGAGGGTCGAGCGCTCGGTGTGGCGGCCCACGGGCGTCGCCCTCAGGCGGCGCGGCGGCCGGGCTCGACGACGCGGTCGGTGCCGAAGGCCGCGAGGTCGGCCAGCAGGTCGGCGACGACCCGCGGCCAGACCTGCGACGCGCGGAACTGGCGGCTGAAGTGGTGGCCGCGGATGCGGATGCGCTCGTAGGCGTCGGGCTGGGCGACGAGCTGGTGGACGCGCAGGTCCAGTTCGTACTTGTCGGCGACCTCCACGTAGTGGATCCCCGGGTCGAGCCCGAACGTCGGGTCCAGCGGCTCGGCCAGCACGAGGTGCCCGGCGGCCATGTGGACCAGCACGTTGCGGTCGAACGTCCGCAGCCAGCGGTCGTTGTGCAGGCTGATGCCGACGTCGCTGCCGGCGAGCATCGCCTGGAGTTGGTCGCCCATCAGCGCGTGGGCGTAGTGCGGGACGTCGAACTTGTGCTTCAGGCCGATCAGCGTGTCCTCGCGGTGCCAGCTCGCGTGTCCGACGAAGACGATCCGCGGCGGGTGCCGCGACGGCGTCGGCTGCCGGTAGAGGCCGTCGGCGACCGGCAGCGGCATGCTGCGCCAGGTCGGCAGCAGCTCGGTGGCCGCGTCCCAGCCGAGCGGATCGGCGCAGATGACCCGGTCGACGTTGCCGCGGTCGACACGGCGCAGCTCCTGCAGGTTGTAGTCGAGGCTCGGGTGCGACGTGCTGCCGGCGCGCGGCAGCGCCTCGGTCACGAAGCCGACCACCGGCGCGCGCACGCCCGCCAGCGCCCCGGGCGGCAGGCTCTCGGGGCGGAAGCAGACGACGACGTGGGGGGCGAACCGCGCGAGCCCGTCGAGCAGTCGGGCAATCTCGGTGCCGCCTCGGAAGTCCAGGAAGCACGGCTGGATACCCGCGGCGGGGCCGTCCATCGCGCTCGTCTCGAAGTACGTCCGCTGGCCCACGAACGCCACCCGCAGGGGCGCACCCTCCGGCGGCAACGGGTAGGGCAGGACGACACGCGGCACGCGCACATACGATACGCGGCGAGTGCGCGTCGCGTTCGTCCTCCAGGATCTCCAGCTCTCGGGCGGTGTCGGCGTGGTCGTCGAGCACGCGGCGCAGCTGCGCCGTCATCACGGCATCGACGCACGGATCGTGCTCACGCAGCCCGAGGAGCACGCGCGGTGGCGCTATCGCGGGCTAGAGGACGTACCCGTGCTCGACTTCGCCACGGCCTCGGAGATCGCGTGGGACGTCGGCGTCGCCACGTGGTGGCAGACGACCTCGTCGCTCTTCCACCTGCACGCCGAGCGCTACGTCTACTTCATCCAGGCGCTGGAGGACTCGGCCTACCCGGCCGGCGCGCCCGAGCGCGTGGCGGCGGCGCTGACGACCGCGCTGCCGGTGCGGTTCCTGACCGAGGCGCGCTGGGTCGCCGAGATCGTGGAGGACCTCCAGCCGGGCACGCGGGCGCTGTACGTGCGCAACGGGACCCCCAAGGACGTCTTCGCCGGGCCCGCCGCGCCGCCGGTGGCCGCGGAGGGCGAGCCGCTGCGCGTGGCGATCGAGGGCTCCAGCGGGTTGGCGCTCAAGGGCGTCGATCAGGCGCTGGCCGCCGTCGCCGCGATGCGCGAGCCGGCGCACGTGACCTGGGTCTCGCCGTGGAAGGAGGCGCCGCCGGAGGGCGTCGACCGCGTCGTCGGCGGCCTGCGCCACCCGGAGATGGCGGAGCTGTTCGCCGACCACCACGTGATCCTCAAGCTGTCGCGCGCCGAGGGCATGTACGGCCCGCCGCTCGAGGCGTTCCACATGGGCGCGACCGTCGTGACGACCGCGGTGACCGGCCACGACGAGTACGTGCGCCACCGCGTCAACGGGCTCGTGGTCGGCTGGGACGACGTGCCCGGGACGGCGCGGGCCCTCGACCTGCTCGCGCGCGACCGGCGGCTCCTGCACGAGCTGCGCGTCGGCGCGCTGCGCACCGCCCGCGCCTGGCCAGACTGGCGCCAGTCCTCGCAGTGGATGGCCCTGGCGCTGCGCCGCGTCGTCGCCGAGCCGCCGCCGTCGGCGCGCGGCGCCGGGCTGCGGCTCTCCGCCGAGTTCGCCGTCGTCCAGGCCGAGACCCAGCTCAGCCAGAAGCACACCGAGATCGCCGAGGCCTACACCCTGGAGCTGACCAGCCAGAAGGCTTGGATCTACGCGGTGAAGGTCCGGGGCCGGCTCCACCGCGTCCGCGGCGCGGCCGCGCGCCTCGCGCGCCCGCTCAAGCGGCTGCTGCGGCGGTAGCGGCGCCGCCTACGGCTACGCCGTCGCCGCCGCGCCCGGCCACCGTCCGGTGCGTGCCGAACGCCGCGACGTCGGCGAACAGATCCCGCACGAGCGCCGGCCAGACGCGCGAGGCGCGGACGAGCTCGGCCTTCTGGCGGCCGCGCACGCGGACGCGGTGGAAGGCGTCGGGGAAGGCGCGGGCCTCGGTGGCGATCGCCAGCAGATCCTCGGGATGCTGGACCTCGAGGTAGTCGAAGCCCGGCTCCAGGCCGTGGGTCGGGCTCAGCGGCTCGGAGATCACGAGGTGGCCGGCGGCGAGGTGCAGGAGCACGCGGTTCTCGAAGCTCGGGTAGGGCTCGTTGTGGATGTTGAAGGTGATCTGATGGGTGTCCAGCAGGTGCTCGAGCTCGTCGACCTGGATCCCGAACGCGACATGCAGGCAGTCGAAGCGGTGCTTGACGTCGATGAGGAAGCGCTCGCGGTGCACGGTCGAGCGGCCGACGAAGAGCATCTTCGGGACGCCCTTGACACGCTCGACCGGCCGGTAGAGGCGGTCGGCGACAGGGATCGGGAGCGAGCGCCACACCTCCATCACCTCGTCCACCGTCGGAATGATGAGCGGGTCGAACGACACGAGCCGGTCGACGTTGGCGCGGTCCATCTGTGCAAGCGCGCGGCGCCGCTCCTCAAGGTCCCAGTGCAGCGCCCCGCCCTCGGTCGAGCGCGAGATCGGCTCGGTCAGGAACCCCAGGATCGGCGCGGGCAGGTCGGCCAGCAGGCCGGCCGGGACCGTCTCGGGACGGAAGACGACGACGACGTGCGGCGAGAACGCGGCGAGCTGCGACCGCATCAGCGCCGGGTCGCGGCCGCTGCGGTACTCGATGAACGTGGTCGTGACGCGGGGCGAGTCCTCGTCCAGCGCGCACGCGCGGAAGTAGGTCTGCTGACCCACGAAGGCGAGGCGCAGCGGAGCGCCCTCGGGCGGCGTCGGATACGGCGGGGTCGCCCGGTCGGCCATCGTCGGGCATACGTTACGCTGCGCGGCGATGCCCACTTGGGAAGCCCGTGTGTCCCGGGGGACCGCTCCGGCCGACCGCGTCGACGCCGAGCTCCGCTACGCCTTCGCCGCGCCGCTGGTGCGCGACGCTGCGCTGTGGATCGACCTGGGATGCGGGACCGGCGTGCCCGCCGGCGCCGCGCTCGCTGGCCGGCCGCTGGCCGGCCGCGCGATCCTGGTCGACCGCGAGCCCGACGCGCTGGACAAGGCCGCACGCGAGACGGGCGCCGAGGTGGCGGCCGCCGTCGAGGCCGACCTGTCGACCGCCGAGGGCGCCGCCGCGGTGCCTGCGGCGATCGCCGGCGCCGGGATCGACGGCCCGCGGGTGGTCACCTGCTTCGACGTCCTGCACCAGCTCGCGGACTTCACCGCGCTGGTCGACCTCCTGCTCGCCCTCGGCGAAGACGGCGCGACCGTGCTGCTGAGCGTGCCCGACGACGCGGCCGGCGGGCTGGACGACCCGCACCGCGAGAGCGCGTGGTCGGCCGGCGCCGCCGAGGAGCTGCGCCGCCTGCTGCCGCCCGGCGCGGTGAGCTTCTCGCAGGTGCCCGTGCGGGCCGCCGCGATCGTGCCGGCCGCGGGCGGAGAGAGCGCGCCGCTGGGCGGCGTCACGGTGGCCGCCGGGCAGCCGCCGTCGCACCACTTGCTCGCCTTCGGCCCGGACGCCGGGCGCCTCGCCGGCGCCTCGCTGGCGCGCGCGGCCGACCTGGACGCCGAGCGCGCCGACGCGCGCCGCCGCGAGAGCGATCTGGCCTACCTCGAGGCGCGCCTCGCCCGGGTCGAGGCGCCCGCGGCGGGCTGACGCCCGGTGCGCGTCGCCTTCCTCATCCCCGCGCTGGACCTCTTCGGAGGCGTCGGCGTCGTGGTCGGGCACGCCCGCCGGCTGCGGGAGCGCCACGGCGTCGACGCCGTGCTCGTGCAGACGCGCCCCGACCGCGCGAGCGGCGACCAGCAGCACAACGGCGTCGGCACCGTGCCGGTCGTCGAGCTCGCCGACATGCGCGGAAAGCGCTTCGACGTGGCGGTCGCGACCTGGTGGGAGACGACGCTGCACCTGCACGACGTCGAGGCCGATCGCTACGCGTACCTCGTCCAGTCGATGGAGGACCGCTTCTACGGTCCCGACACCGCGCAGCGGGCCGCCGCGGCGATGACGCATGCGCTGCCCGTCGCGATGATCACCGAGGCGCGCTGGATCGCCGAGCAGCTCGAGGAGCTGCGCGGCGGACCGGACCGGTTCCGTGTGCACTACGTCCGCAACGGCATCGACAAGCGCGTGTTCGCGGTCCCCGACGCGGTGGCGCCGAGCGTGGACGGCCCGCTGCGCGTGCTCGTCGAGGGCCGGCCCGGCGTGCCGTTCAAGGGCGTCGACGAGGCCCTGGCGGCCGCGGGCGCGATGCGCGAGCCCGCGCACGTGACGCTCGTGTGCGCCGACCGCGGCGCCACCAGGCCTGCGATGGCCGACGAGGTCCTCGGGCCGCTGAGCCCCGAGCGGATGGCCGACCTGTACGCGCGGACCGACGTGGTGCTCAAGCTGGCGCGCGTGGAAGGGATGGCGGGCCCGCCGCTGGAGGGCTTCCACCGCGGCGCGACCTGCGTCACCACGCCGGTGACCGGCCACGACGAGTACGTCGCCGACGGGCGCAACGCGCTGCTGACGAGCTTCGACGACGAGCGCGGCACGTCGCGGCTGCTCGACCTGCTGGCGCGCGACCGGCGCCTGCTGCACGAGCTGCGGACCAGCGCCCTGCGCACGGCGCGGTCGTGGCCGTCGACCGAGCAGTCGACGGCGATGCTGCTCCTGGCCCTGCGGCGCATCGTCGCCGGGCCGTCACCCGATCCGACGGGCTCGGCCGCCGGGATGGCCGCCGACATCCGCATGACCATGCAGCGCCACCAGGCCGCCGAGCGCGACCACGAGCGGCTGCAGGTGCGGATGAACCGGATCGAGTCGCTGCTCCTGCGCGGGCCGCTGAAGGTCGTGCGGCGGCGTCTGGCGGGGCGGCGCTGATGGGCTTCGGGATCAAGACCCGGCTCAAGCGCCTGGCCGCCGGGCCCTACGTCAACGACGAGTACGTCGAGGCGCGCGTGCTCGGGGACCTGCTGCGCGCACCCGCGGGCGCGCTGCTCGACGCCCCCGCCGACAGCGCGCCGCTGCACGTGGCGCTGGTCGTGCCGTTCTTCCGCCAGGGCAGCGGCGGGCACATGACGATCGCCAACCTCGTGCGCGCCCTCGAGCGCCGCGACCACCGCTGCTCGCTGTGGATCGACGATCCCGGCCGGCGCGTGGCGGGCGGGCCGGCGCAGGCGGTGGCCGACCTGCGGGCGTGGTTCGGACCGTTCGCCGCCGACGTCCACTACGGCCTCGACGGGTACGAGCGCGCCGACGTCGCGGTCGCCACGGGCTGGCAGACGGTCGCACGCGTCCGCACCCTCGCCGCGGCGGGCCGGGCGTACCTGGTCCAGGACCACGAGCCGGAGTTCTTCGGCACCAGCGTCCAGCACGCGTGGGCCGACGACTCCTACCGCCACGACCTCTACCCGATCACGGCGGGCCAGTGGCTGGCCGACACGATGGGCGAGTTGTACGGGTTGCCCGCGACGCCCTTCGACCTCGGCATCGACGGCGAGCGGTACCGCCCGCTGCCGGATGTGGCGCGCCGCGACGACGTGGTGGTGGCCTACGCGCGGTCGAGCACGCCGCGGCGGGGCGTCCCGGTCGCGCTGGCCGCGCTGGCGGAGCTGCACCGCCGCCGGCCCGGCGTGGAGGCGTGGCTGTTCGGGCACGGCGGACCGCCCGGCGTCGACTTCCCCTACAAGAACCTCGGCGTCGTGCCCGAGCCGGAGCTGCCGGCGATCTACGCCGCGGCGACCGTCGGGCTCGTGCTGTCGATGACCAACTACTCGCTGGTGGCGCAGGAGATGCTGTCGTGCGGGCTGCCGTGCGTGGAGCTCGACGCGCCGAGCGTCGTCGCTGCGTTCGGGCGCGACGGCGCGGTGGACTTCGCGCCGCTCGATCCGATCGCGATCGCCGACGGGCTCGAACGGCTGCTGGCCGACCCGGAGCTGCGGGCCCACCGCGCCGAGCAGGGCGCGGCGCTGCGCGCCGAGCGCACCTGGGACCACGCGGCCGAGCAGGTCGAGACGGGGCTGCGCGCCGCGATCCTGCACGCCCGTCGCGCGGCGCTGCGCGGAGGGGCTTAGCCGTGCCGTCGCTGCGGCGGCGGCCACGCGGGGGCGCCGAAGCGGGCTCCGTCGCGGGCGCCGCCGTCGCGCCCGAGGTGCCGTGGGCGCTGGGGCCGCTGCTGCGCGACGGGCCCACGCCGCTGGTGGAGCGGGCGGCCGGCGGCGAGCGGCTGGACGTGGCGGTGGTGCTCGGGACGGGCCAGGCCGAGGCCCGCGACGCGGGGATCCCCGGCGAGCTGGTGGGCGCGCTGGGCGCGGCGGGGATCGACGTGCGGATCGTCGGCCAGGACGAGGCGGCGCAGGCGGCGGACGCCGACGTGGTGCTGGCCGCGGGGTGGCCGGCCGCGCCCGCGGTGCTGACGCTGCACGGCGTGCGGGCGCGCGCGGTTCTGGCGACGCCCGCGCCGCCGGTCCTCGGCGAGCTGGGGTGGGCGACGGGCCTGTCGGTGTTCGGCCCCGCGTGGATGGGCGGCGCGCTGCCCGGCGGCGCGGACGCGGCGTACGGCGCGATGCCCGTCCACCGTCGCGAGGATCTCGTGCTGGTGCACTCCGAGGAGCCGTTCGGGCTGCTGGCGGCGGCCGAGCTGCACGCGCGGCGCGACGACCTGACGTTCGCGGTCAGCGGCGCGCGGCGCGATCTGGACCTGCCGTTCGAGTACCTGGCAGTCGAGCCCGGCGGCGAGGCGCTGGCGCACGCGTTCGCGTCGGCGACCGTGGCCTTCGCCCCGCCGGTGCGCGGGTGGCGGCCCGCGGCGGTGGCGATGCTCGTCTGCGGCCAGGCGGTCGTGGCGCCCGGCGACGGCGCCGGCCGCTCCGCCCTGGGCCCGACCGCGTCGCTGGCGACGAGCCCGCTCGAGGCGGCCGACCTCGCCGAGGTCCTCGTCGCCGACCTCGAGCTCCGGGCGACCCGCGCGCGCGCCGGCTTCGCGCGCTTCAGCGGCGGCTGGACCGCGACGGCCACCGCGCTCGCCGCCGCGCTGCGAGCGCTGCCATGAGGATCGCGGTCGCCGTCGTGACCGTGCCCGGTCGCGACGCGGGGCCGGCGGTGGCGGCGCTGCGGGCCGCCGGGATCGAGGACGTCGCGGTGGTGGCGACGGCGGCGCCGGGGGCGTGGGCGGCGGCACGCAACGCGGCGCTGGAGGACGCCGGCGATGGTGATGTCCTTGCGTTGATCGACCATGATGTACGGGTCGACCCGGGGTGGGGTGCAGCGCTGCGCGCGGCGTGGGTGGCGCCGGGCGCGCGGCGCGTCGGCGCGGTCGGCGGCCCGCTGCGCGGCGAGGGTGCGCCGGCGTGGCATGTCGGCGATCACGCTGAAGTGCTTGCGCTGCACGACGGCGCCGTCGGGCCGTTCCCGGGCGGCAACGTGTCCTTCCGGACGTCGGCGCTGCGGGGCGTCGGCGGGTTCTTCCCCGCGCGCGGGCACGCGGCGGCGCGCGACACGGTCGGCGAGGATCGCCGCGCGCAGCGGGACCTGGAGGCCGCCGGCTGGAGCGTCGTCGGTGCCGCAGGGATGAGCGCCGCGCGCGACCTGTCGGCGCTGCGGCCGGTCGACCTGCTGCGCCGCCGGCTGCACGCGGGGGCGCGGAGCGCGGCGCTGGGTGGCGCGGCGCGTGGGGCCGGGCTGTCGCTCGCGGCGCGCGCGGGGGCGGCCGCGGCGGCGCGGGCGGTGCGGCGCGACCGCGCGGGGGCCGTCGACCGGGCGGCCTGGGCGGCGCACGGCGCGGGGACGGTGCTGGGGCGCCCGCTCGCGCACGCCGGGCTGCAACCCGACCGGGAGCGCACGGCCCTGCGCCCCGACGTCCCTCCGGCCGAGCCCCATCCCTGGGCGCCGGCGCCGCGGCTGGTCGCGCGCCGTCGTGGCCGTGGCCGCGTCCACGGCGCGGTCCTGCTCTACCACCGCGTGGCAGCCCTCGGCGCGGACCCGCTGGGGCTCGCGGTCACGCCGGAGCACTTCGCCCAGCAGCTCGCCGTGCTGCGCGAGCGCTGGACGGTCGTCGGGCTGGAGGCCGTCGTCCGCGGCGAGGCCGGCGACCACGCCGTCGCGCTGACCTTCGACGACGGCTACCACGACAACCTGCTCCACGCCCTTCCCGCGCTGACCGCGGCCGGGGTTCCGGCGACGCTCTTCTGCTCGACCGGTCACGTCGCGACCGGCGAGGCCTTCTGGTGGGACGCGGTGACCGCGGCGTTGAGCGCCGGGGGCGCGGGGATCCTGGAGCTCGACCTCCCCGAGGGCCGCCGCGCCTGGGCCCCGCGCGATGACGCGCACCGTGCCGCCGTCCGCGCCCACGCCCATGCCGCGCTGCGCACCCGCGACCGCGAGACGATCGCGACCGCGCTGGCGCAGCTGGACGCCTGGGCCACCGCCACCACCCCCGCTCCTGCGGACGTCGAGGGACGACTGAGCCGCGATAGTCGCGGCTCAGTCGTCCCTCGACGGTCCCCAGCGGCGGCGGCTGGCCCGCCGCCCGAGCGCGATCGACCGATGACGGTCGCGGAGCTGCGCGCGCTCGCCGCCGCCGGGCCGTTCGCGGTGCAGGCCCATGGGCGCACGCACCGCAGCCTCGCCCACGCCCCGGCGGCCGCGCGGGAGGACGAGCTGCGCGGCAGCGCCGACGACCTCGAGGCGTGGCTCGGTGCTCGCCCGACCGCGTTCTCCTATCCCTTCGGCGTGCCGGGCGTGGACGTCGACGAGGCGACCAGGGAGGCGGCCCGCGCGGCCGGGTACGCATACGCCACCGTCAACGCGCCGGGCCTCGTCCGTGCGGGAACCGACCGCTATGCCCTGCCGCGGCTGGCGGTCGGCGACCTCGACGGCGGCGCCTTCGCCCGCTGGCTGGACGCGACGTTCCCGGGCCGGTGACCGGCACCGCCACGGCGCGGCCGGGGCTCGTCCTCGCCGCGACGATCCTCGGGTCGTCGGTATGCGCGACGGCCCGCGCGCCTGACCCCCATCGGCGTGGCACGGCCGGGACTCCGGGCAGCGCGTGGACACCGCCGCCTTCACCGACTCGTCATCCTGGAGCGCGTGTCAGCCGTCGCTCAACAGCGGCCGGCCGGACGGCTGCTCCGCCATCGTCTGCCGGCCGCCCGTCCGCCGCGCCCACAGCGCCGTCGTCACCGCGTAGAAGATCTCGATCCCCGTCTGAACCAGTCGCACCGCGATCGCCGTGGTCAGTGCGACCGAGAACGGCATCGAGGTCGCGAGCGCCGTTGCGGTGGCGACGTCGCGGGCGCCCAGCCCGGCCGGAGCGACGAACGCGATCGCCGCGGCCGCGTAGCCGATCGCGTAGGAGCTGAGCGCCGTGACGCTCGGGTCGCCGACCGCGTGGATGCCGCGGGCCAGGCAGTAGATGGCGACGCCGGCCTCGAGCCACGCCACGAGGTAGACCGCGAGATACAGGACGAGCCGGCGCAGCGGGATGGTCACGTGCGCCGGGGTGAAGCGCAGGCGCGCCGCGAGCCTCGACGACAGCGCGTCGATGACGCGCGGGTGCAGGAGCAGCAGCACGCCGACGGGCGCGACCAGCACCACGTAGCGCAGCGGCTGGTCCTGCAGCGAGTCGAGGCCGAGGACGAAGGAGACGCTCAGCGCGCAGGCGCTGCCGACCGCCAGCGCGAACTCGTAGGCGAACGCCGCGACGGTCACCGTGCGCGGGATGCCCTCGCGCTGGGCCAGCTCGATCCGCGTGACCGCCATCAGCACCTGCGTCGGGACGTAGCGCGTCAGCAGCGAGACGTTGTAGATCGCCTGGCCCTGGGCGACCGGCAGCGGGCCGCCGGCCTCGGCCATCACGCGCCGCCAGATCTCGGCGACCGCCGGCTGGAAGGCCAGCAGGAGGACGACCGACAGCGCCAGCCACGGCCACGAAAGACGGACGTCGAGGCTCGGCAGCCGGCCGGTCGACGTGACGACGGCGAGCGCGACGAACACGACGGTCAGGGCGACGAGGAGCGCGACGGCGACCCGCCTGCGGGTCTCTCGCGTGAGGAGGCCGTCCATCGCCACTCCCGCCTACGCCGGCTTGCGCAGCACCGTGAGCGACCGGATGCCGAACGGCAGGCGCACGTGGCGACCCAGCAGCGCGCGCTCCAGCCGCGTGGTCAGCGCGCCGAGCTGCGAGTCGGCGGTGCGGTCGATGTCGGCCTCGACGAGCGCGCGGCGCTCCTCGGAGCTCGGCGTGCGGTGCCGGATCCGGTTGCGCTTCTTGACCGCCCAGAAGGCCGGATAGATGATCGAGCCGACGTGGGTGTCGTGCAGCACCTCGAACCCCTTCGCCTTGCCGGCGAGCTCGCCGCGCGCATAGCGGCGCTCGTGGCCCAGGAACGCGTCGTAGTAGTCGTAGGTGCCGGGACCGGCGGGCACGATGACCGCGGCGATCCCGCTGGGGCGCAGCACGCGGCGCAGCTCGGCCAGCGCGCCGACGTCGTCGGGCACGTGCTCCAGCAGGTTGGCGCTCAGCACGACGTCGACGGCGTCGTCGTCGATCGGCAGGTCGCACACGTCGGCCAGCAGCAGCTGCGCGTCGGGCACGAGGCCGTGGGCGCGGCGCAGGCCGGCCGCGATGAGGTCGACGCCCAGCAGCGTCGCGGCCGGCAGGCGCGCTCGGAGGTCCGCCAGCAGGTAGCCCGACGAGCAGCCGGCGTCGAGGACCACGCCGGGATCGCCGGGGCCGAAGGCGCGCATGCTGTCCAGCAGGGCGTTGCGGGTCCAGACGTCGAGGAAGTGGTCGCGCGAGGACTCCTCGTGGAGGGCCTCGAGGTCGTCGGACCAGTTGACGTCCAGCGACTCCGCGTAGGCGGTGAACGCGGCTTCGGAGGGCGGCGCGCCGGCGGGGGGAGTCCGAAGCGCGCGACGGCGGCGCAGGAACGCGTCGGTCTCGGCCAGCGCCGCGGGCGTCCCGATCTCGTAGAAGCGCCGCGTCGCGACGTAGGCCGTCAGCTCGCCGTCGCGCGCGAGCGCGTGCTGCAGGCCGGCCAGGTCGTCCTCGTCAGGATGGTCGCGCAGCGCGCGGGCCTGCAGCGCCCCGAGCCCGTAGTCGATCCACTGCATCGCGCCGGTCGGGTGGTGCTTGTCGTAGGCGGCGACGCGGCGGCCGTCGTCGGACAGCACGACGTTCGAGGCGTCCCACCGGCCCTGGTTGTGCAGCACGCTCATCAGCCCGAGGCGGCCGGACTCCCAGAATGTGCGCCAGGCCGCGCGGTAGTCCAGGCGCAGGTAGGTGTCGCCGTACAACACCAGGAACGCCTCGCCCAGCGCGTCGAGCGCGCCGCGGATCGCGCCCGCCGTGCCGGCCAGCTGCGGCGGGTCGTAGCGGTAGACCAGCTCGATGCCGTGGCGCCGGCGGCCCAGCTCGGCCTCGATCCGCTCGCCCAGGTAGCCGACGCACAGCACCGCGCGGCGGACGTCCTGGCCCGCCAGCAGCTCGAGCTGCCAGTCCAGGAACGGGCGCCCGGCGACCGCGAGCAGCGGCTTCGGGGTGTCGCGGACCGACTCGCCGAGGCGCGAGCCCAGGCCGCCGGCGAGGATGCACGCCGTTCCGATCGCGGGCGCGGTCATCGCGGCACCGGCTCGGCGTCGGGCACCGACTCCGCGTTCAGCCCGTAGGCGGACTCGACGATGTACTGCGGTCGTTGCTTGACCTCGTCGTAGATGCGGCCGACGTACTCGCCCATGATCCCGATGGAGAGCATCTGGATCCCGCTGAAGAACGAGATGACGAGCACGATCGTCGTGTTGCCGGTCGGGAAGCCCACGCCGACGAGCTTGAGCACCAGGTACGCGAAGCCGAAGAGGAACGCGAAGCCCGCGAGGCCCATGCCCGCCAGCGAGATGAGCTGCAGCGGGTAGCGGCTGAAGCTCACGATGCCGTTCATCCCGATGAGCAGGGACCCGAGGAACTTGTTGTACTTCGACGTGCCGGCCACGCGCGGATCGCGGTCGTAGAGCAGGCTGGTCTGGCGGAAGCCGACGATGCCCACCAGGCCGCGCAGGAAGCCGTGGGCCTCGTTGAGCGAGACGACGTGGCGCACGACGCGGCGGCTCATGAGCCGGAAGTCGCCCGTGTTGGGCGGGATCTCGACGTCGGCGATGCGGTTGATGACGCGGTAGCCGACGGCGGAGACGATGCGCTTGACCAGCGTCTCGCCCTCGCGGGTGCGCCGCTGGGCGTAGACGACCTCGAAGCCCTCTCGCCACAGGTCGACCATGTCGGCGATGAGCTCGGGCGGGTCCTGCAGGTCGCAGTCGATGACGACCACCGCGTCGCCCCCGGCGTGGGCCATCCCGGCCAGCGTCGCCTGCGGCTGTCCGAAGCGGCGCGAGAAGCGCAGCATCTTGACCCGCGGGTCGCGCTCGCGCAGGTCGAGGATCAGCTCCTCGGTGCGGTCGGTGCACGGGTCGACGCTGAAGATCAGCTCCCACTCAAGGTTCTCGATCGGGTCCAGCACCGCCGACAGGCGCTCGTGGACCACCAGGACGTTGGCCTCCTCGTTGAAGGTGGGGATGACGACCGAGAGCAGCGTCGTGGCGCTCATGGGCGCTCGCCCCAGTCCTGGCCGCGCTCGGACGGGACGATGCGGCGCAAGGTGTAGATGTCGGTCCCGTCGAGGCCCGGCAGGTGCTCGTCCAGCGTCTCCCACGGGTCCCAGACGGCGCTGAGCAGGCGGCCGGTGATCCCGTCGCTCTTGCGCGAGCCGAGGTAGACCGCGAGCTCCGCGCCGACGGTCAGGGGCGTGCCGCCGCTGTCGCGCTGCTGCAGCGCCTTGCCGTGGAACGCCTCGCCGACGGCGTCCGGTCCGGCGGCGATGACCTCGTCGAGCATGCGCGTGTTCAACGCGCCGGGCGCGATGGCGTTGACGTCGACGCCGTCGCCGGCGACTTCGCCCGCCAGCGTCTCGGCGAAGCGGATCACCGCGGCCTTGGACGCGGCGTAGGCCGACAGGCCCGGCATCGGGGACGTGGCGCCTCCGCCGGAGAGCTGCACGACCTTGCCGCGCGCCGAGCGGCGCAGGTGCGGCACCGCGAAGCGGGCCGCCAGGACCGACCCCATCAGATTGATCTGGATGGCCTCCGCCCATTCGGCCCAGTCGACGTCCTCGATCGGGCCCTTGGGCCCGTAGACGCCGGCGTTGCTGACGAGGACGTCCAGGCCGCCGAGCTGCTGCACGGCGAAGGCGACGAGCGCCTCGGCGGCCTGCGGCGAGGCGACGTCGGCCGCGTGGGCGTGGACCTCGCCCAGCGGGGCGAGCTCGTGCCGGGCGGCCTGGAGCGGCTCCTCGGAACGGGCGCAGATGACGACGCGCGCGCCGTCGCCCAGGTAGGCGCGGGCGATCTCCAGGCCCAGGCCCTGGCTGGCGCCGGTGATGAGCGCGGTGCGCCCGTCGAGCCGGCCGCTCATGCGGGCCGCCGTCCGACGGAGGCGTAGCGGACGCGACCGTCGCCGGCGAGCGCGCCCGCCAGGAAGCCGTTGGCGTCGACGACGAGGTCGCCGCCCAGGACGTCGGCGATCTGCGTGGCGTCGAGCTCGCGGTAGGCCGGCCACTCGGTGGCGATCACCAGCGCGTCCGCGCCGCGCGCCGCCTCGAAGGGGTCGTCCATCAGCGTCACCTCGGACAGCTCGGAGGGCAGCGCGCGCACGGCCGGATCGTGCGCGCGCACGGTGGCGCCGGCGGCGAGGAGCTCGTGGCAGAGCTCGACCGACGACGAGCGGCGCAGCGTGTCGGTGCCCGGCTTGTAGGTCAGGCCCCACACGGCGACCGTCTCGCCGGCCAGGCCGTCGGGCGCGGCGCTCGGCGCGCCGGCGGCCAGCAGCGCGCCGATCGTGCGCCGCGGCCACCCGCGGTGGGCGGTGTTGCTGTCCCAGACCCCGTGGAGCAGGGGCGTCACGAGCCCTTCCGCGTCGCCGATGCTCGTCAGCGCGCGGACGTCGCGCGCCAGCGTGCCGCCGGCGAACGCCCCGCCCGGGCCGAGGTAGGCGCGGGGACCGACGCGCTCCTCGGACTTCAGCGCCCGCGAGACGTCGGCGGCGTCGGCGCCGACCCGCTCGCAGACCGCCGCGATCTCGTTGATGAAGGTGACCGAGGTGGCCAGGAACGCGTTGAGCGCGTGCTTGGCCATCTCCGCCGACTCCACGCCCATCCACTCGATGCGGTCGGTGACCGGCGCCAGCAGCGCGGCCACGACCCGGCGCCCACGGTCGTCGCGCGTGCCGACCACGACGCGGTCGGGCTCCAGGAACACGCGCAGCGCGCTGCCCAGGCGCAGGTTCTCGGGTGAGTAGGCCAGCGACACGCCGGCGGGCGCCTCGGCCTGCAGCCGCGCGGTGCAGCCGACCGGGACCTGGGAGGAGATGAGCACGACCGCGCCGTCGTCGACGAGCGGCAGCAGCGTGCGCACGCGGTCCAGGACGTGGTCGACGTCGGCGGCGTCCTGCTCGTCGACCGGCGTGTCGTAGGTGATCCAGACGACCTGCGCGCCGCGCACGGCCACGGCCGCGTCGGCGACGGGGCGCAGCGTCCCGGCGGCCAGGCCGCGGCCGACCAGCTCCTCGAGCCCGGGCTCGAAGATCGGCGGCGTGCCGGCGGCGAGCGCCGCGACGGCATCTGCGTCGGCGTCGTGGGCGGTGACCTCGTGGCCCACGGACGCCAGCGACGCGGCGGTGACCGCGCCGAGGTGCCAGAGGCCGGCGACGCAGACCTTCATCGGTCGCCTCCGGGCGCGGGGTAGCCGTTGCTCGCGTAGGCCTGCTCGACGAGCTCCCAGCAGTAGCGCACGGAGTCGAGGTCGCCGGCCGGCTCGTCGGCGGCGACGGCGGCGCGGACGCTGTCCCACTCCCCGGCCCACGAGACGTCGACCGGGTCGAAGGCGTACACCTTGGCCTCGGGCCGGCCCATCGTGACCGGATCCATCGTGTAGACGGTCAGCGCCTGGGGGCCGTAGGAGCCCTGCAGGCCGTCGACGACCAGCTTGCCGGTCCGGCAGGTGATCTCCATCGAGAACAGGTTCTTCCACTCGGTCCACGTGACGTGCAGCGTGGCCCAGGGCGCCGTGTGGTCGCCCGGCGTGCCGAGCAGGATCGCGGCGTTGTCCTCGACCGGCATGTCCCAGAAGCTCGTGCGCAGCAGCGCCGAGTGCAGCGGCAGCTCGCCGAGCAGCCAGTGCGAGAGGTCGAGCAGGTGCATGCCCTGGTCGGTCATCTCGCCGCCGCCGCCGGTCTTGGGGTCGGCGCGCCACTCGCGGTCGTAGCCCGGGCGGCCGCCGTGGCCGTAGCGCCCGCGCAGGAACAGGACGTCGCCGAGGCGGCCCGAGCGCGCGGTCTCGATCGCCTGGCGGATCGCGGGGTGGAACCGGTGGTTGAACCCGACCTTGGCGACGCGCCCCGACGCGCGCGCCGCCGACGCGATGCGGTCGACGTCGGCCACGCCGATGCCGGCCGGCTTCTCGACGAGCACGTGGCTGCCGGCCTCCAGCGCCGCGACGCTGCTGGGCGCGAGCTGGTCGTGGCTGGTGGCGACCACCACGACGTCGGGCTGGAGCGCCAGGAGGTCGTCGAGCGTCGCGCACGCCGTGCCGCCGAACTCCCCGACGAGCGCCTCGGCGGCGCCGCGCCGGGGGTCGTAGGCGCCCGCGAGGCGGTCCTCGCCCAGCGCGCCCGCCCGCTTGCGGCCCATGAGGCCGCAGCCGATGATGCCGACCGTCAGCGTCACGCCGACTCGTTGCCGATCGCGCCGCGGAACTCGAAGTCGAAGGGCAGCTCGGAGGCGCCGGCGGCCGCCATCGCCTGGCGCGTGTCCTCGGGGCGCTGGGCGTAGACCACCAGGAACCCGCCGCCGCCGGCGCCGACGAGCTTGCCGCCGACGCAGCCCGAGCGGCGGGCCAGGGTGTAGAGGGTGTCGATCCGCTCGCCGGTCATGCCCGGGGAGCGGCGGCGCTTGTTCTCCCAGTGCTCGTGCATGAGCTCGCCGTAGGACTCCAGGTCGCCGGCCTCCAGCAGCGCGCGGCTGCGGTGGCCCATCTCCTTGGTGCGGTGGAGGTTCTCGACCATCGACTGGTCGCTGTCGGACGTCCGCTTGACCTGGTCGGCCAGGATCGCGGACGCCGAGCGGGCCTCGCCCGTGTAGAAGAGCAGGAGGTTGTTGCGCAGCCGGCGCTGGGTGGTGTCGTCGAGGTCGAGCGGGTCGACGGTGACCGACCCGTCGGCCGCGAAGGTGTAGGCGCAGATCCCGCCGTGGGCCGAGACGTACTGGTCCTGCTTGCCGACCGGCTCCTCGAGGATGTCCAGCTCGATCTCGCACGCGGCCTCGGCGAGGTCGCCGGCAGTGATCGAGCGGCGCTTGGCCAGCGACAGCGCCTTGATCAGGCAGACAGTGAACGCGCCCGACGAGCCCATGCCGGTGCCCGCGGGCACGTCGGCGACGACGGCGATCTCCAGCGGGTTGCCGTTCCAGTGGCGCTTGAGCGTCTCGCGGAAGATCGGGTGGCTGATGTCGCAGGGGTCGTCGACCTCCTCCATCTCGGAGTACTTCAGGCGGTAGCGCTTCTGGAAGACCGTGTGCGTGAGCATGTACACGTACTTGTCGATCGAGCCGCTGATCAGGTAGCCGCCGTGCTCGCCGTAGTACGAGGGCAGGTCGGTGCCGCCGCCGCCGAGCGAGATGCGCAGCGGCGCGCGGGAGAAGATGACGCTCACGAGGACACGGACTCCTGGTCGAGGGCGATGCCGGGCTCGGCCTCGAACCAGTCGAGCGTCCGGCCGATCGCCTCGGGGATGGTCAGGGTGGGAGCCCAGCCGAGGGACCGGATCTTGGCCGTGTCGAGGTGGATGACCGGCGAGTCGCCGGCCCAGCCGCGCGTGCCGCCGGTCTTCTCGACGGTGGGCTCCAGGCCCATGCGGGCCGTGATCAGGGCGACGGAGTCGTCGACGACGACCGTGGCGTCGGTGCCGAGGTTGTAGACGTGCGCCCCCGGCGCCTCGCCGTGGTGCGCGCTGGCGACGAGCATCGCGCTCACGCAGTCCTGCACGTACAGGTAGCTCTTCTCCTGGCGGCCGTCGCCCAGCACGCGCAGGGTGGTCGGGTCGCGCCTGAGCGCGCGGTAGAAGTCGATGACGTGGCCGTGGGTGTAGCGCTCGCCGAGCACCGAGACGAAGCGGTAGATCAGGCCCGTGAACCCGTAGCCGTGCGCGTAGGCGGCGATCATGCCCTCGCCGGCGATCTTGGACGCGCCGTAGAGCGACGTCTGGACCGGGAACGGCGCGTCCTCGGGCGTCGGGACGACCGCGGGCTCGCCGTACACCGAGCCGGTCGACGAGAAGCAGATGCGGCGGGCGCCGGCGGCGCGCATCGCCTCGAGCACGTTGGACGTGGCGATGGTGTTCTGCTCGAGGTCGCGCTGCGGGTGGTCGAGGCCGTGGCGGACGTCGGCGTTGGCCTGCAGGTGGAAGACCGTGTCGCAGCCGGCGACCGCGGCGGCGAGCAGGTCCTGGTCGAGGACGTCGCCCTCGAAGAGCTCCGCGCCGCGGTCCAGCGCGCCGGTGAGGAACTCATGCCGGCCCGTCCGGAAGTCGTCGAGGATCGCCACCTCGACGCCTTCGTCGAGCAGCCGGTCGGCCACGGTGCTGCCGATGAAGCCGGCTCCGCCGGTGATGAGGACGCGCTCCATGCAAGGGTTCTACAGGGCGAAGCCGGCTGCCGTGGCATCCCGGTGGAACATCTGCACGGTTTCCAGCGAGAACTGATCCAGATCCTTGCCCAGGCTCTTGACCTTGGGGAGCAGGTCGTGGGTCATCGTGATGATGTGGCAGCCGATCTGCTCGGCCTGCACGAGGTTGAGCACCTCGCGCGGGCTGGCCCAGATGAGCTCGGCGCGCGGGGCGGCGGCCATGATGTCGATCGAGCGCTGCATGATCGGCAGCGGGTCGACGCCCGCGTCGGCGATGCGACCGGCGAAGACCGAGATGCACGACGGAGCGCCGTCGGCGACCGCGGCGGTGATCAGCTCGACCTGCGCGGTGGTGAACAGGGCGGTCACGTTGACCTGCACGCCACCCTCGGAGAGCTCGCGCACGAGGCGCGCCATCGACTCGCCGCCCGTCG
Organism: Baekduia sp.; assembly: GCF_035318805.1. Lineage (GTDB taxonomy): Bacteria > Actinomycetota > Thermoleophilia > Solirubrobacterales > Solirubrobacteraceae > Baekduia. Next base: position 1,064 of record NZ_DATHDY010000100.1, on the reverse strand, counting down.
TCGTGACCGGGATCTTGACGTAGACGTTCGGGCCCCAGGCCGCCAGCTGCCTGGCCTGGCGGCGCATCTCGGCCTCGTCGTCGGCGAAGACCTCGAACGAGATCGGCTTGTCGCGGATGCGCTCGAGCAGCCGCTGCGCGAAGTCCGCGTAGTCCGTCAGGCCGGCCTTCCACATCAGCGTGGGGTTCGTCGTGAACCCCTTGATCATGGGGTCCGCGGCGAGGCGCAGGATGCCGTCGAGGTCGGCTCCATCGGCGAAGATCTTCGTCGAGATGCGATCGAACATGTCCAATGAACCTCGCTGCCTGGTGGGCGGATGAGCGCAACATCATGCACCGATCATCCGGGCTGCGGCGAAAACGTTGGGTGACAATGCGGCAGGTCGCACGGCGCCGGTGCGCCGGTGCGCCGATCCGGGGTGAGCGATGAGCATGGTCCGACATCCGGCGCGCTGGCCGGCCAGGACGTCGCCGTCGCTGTCGCCGACCATCCAGCTGGCGGGCAGGTCGATCCCGTGGGCCTTCGCGGCGTCCAGCAGCATGCCGGGCGCCGGCTTGCGGCAGTCGCACGGGCCGCGCAGCTCGGCGACCACCGCCTCGGGGTGGTGGAAGCAGTAGCGCCAGTCGTCGATCACGACGCCCTGTGCGTCGAGGAGGTCGGCGACGCGCTCGTGCACCGCCCAGAGGTCGTCCAGCCCGGCCTTGCCCTTCGCCGCGGCGGGCTGGTTGGAGGCGACGACGAGCAGGAAGCCGGCGTCGGCCAGCAGGCGGCACGCCCCGGCTGCGCCGTCGGCCAGCACGACGTCGTCGGCGCGCAGCGGTGACTCGGGACGGCCGTCGGCCGGATCGAGGACGGGCTCGTTGAGGACGCCGTCGCGATCCAGGAAGACCGCGACCGGGCTTCGGGCGGACACGGACGCCATGCTAGATGGGTTGTTCCACGAGGCGGTCCCGTCGATGGCTGGTCCGGGCGGATGCCTGAGGTCGCACGATCTCGCAGCCGATCCTGGTCGGATCGGCAAGGGATCGGGTGGCCTCAGGCGCCGGCCGGGCCGGTCAGCGGCG
>NZ_DATHDY010000099.1:0-62492 GCF_035318805.1 Baekduia sp. | reverse complement strand
CGCCGCTGACCGGCCCGGCCGGCGCCTGAGGCCACCCGATCCCTTGCCGATCCGACCAGGATCGGCTGCGAGATCGTGCGACCTCAGGCATCCGCCCGGACCAGCCATCGACGGGACCGCCTCGTGGAACAACCCATCTAGGCCTGCGTGGCGGCCGGCCGGAGCGTCCGGCGGTGCCTCCACCACCCGAGTCCCAGGGTGATCGCGCCGAGCGTGAGGCCGCCGGCGGCCAGCGCGAGCGAACCGGTCGGCCCGGCGAGCATCGCCAGCGTCGCGATGGTCGCCGCCCAGGCGAACGCGCCTGCCGCGTTGGCGACGGCGAACCGTCGCCAGGGCATGTTGGTGGCACCCGCCATCAGCGCCGCGACCACCCGGACGCCGGGCACCCAGCGCCCGAAGAAGACCGTGGCGGTCCCGTAGCCGGCGAAGAACCTGTCCGCACGCTCCACGGCGTGACGGCGATGGGTCGCGCCGAACCCGTCGCGGACCAGGACCGCCCGTCCGCCGCGGCGGCCGACCCAGTAGCCCACGGTGTCGCCGACGATCGCCGCGATCGCCGCCACGAGGATGATCAGCGGCAGCGCCATGTGGCCGCCGCTGACCAGGCCGCCGGCCGTGATCAGCGCCGTCTCGCCGGGGAGCGGAAGGCCCGCGGACTCACCGAGGATGAGCGCTCCGAGCGCCGGATAGCCGATCTGGGCGGGAACGGGAAGGAGCATGGCTGCAGGATGGCGGTTGCGGATGAGCGTCAGATGAGCACGGTGTCAACGCCACCTGCGCCGGCCGGCGAGGTCAGGGAACCACCACGAGCGTCGCTCGCCCGTCGTTCCACCAGACGTGCGCGCTGTCGGTGACGTCGCGCCGGTACGGCTCGCGGTTTCCCAGCGCGAGGTGGTTGCGCTGCACCCGCCATCCCAGCCGCCGGGCGACGGTGTCGGCGATCCGGCGCTCGGCCTCCTCGGAGAACCCGAACAGCTGGGGCGGCGTCGAGCATCCGTCGGCGCGATCGAGATGGGTGGTCCCGACCACCACGCTGCCGTACCGGGGATCGACGAAGCGGTCGGTCGCCGTCGGGGCGTAGAGCCGCACGTGGACGTCGGTCCCGTCGGCCGCGCACCGCGTCTTGAGCCCGCGGTCGCTGTCGAAGCGCAGCGTTCCGTCGGCCGTGCGGTAGGCGAGGTACCGCGCGTGTCCCGGGCGGGTGAAGCCGACCGTGCGCAGCGCCGCCTTGACCTTCCGGATGCTCGCGTGGCCGGCGAAGATCATCGACACCGTCCAGTCGCGTCCTGCGGCGCTGAGGTCGGGCGTGCCGTCGTAGTCCAGGAACGCCGGGCCGGCGTCCGACAGCCGGATCAGGGTGGGCGGTCGCCGCGGCGCATCGGCCGCGGCGGGCAGCGCGCCCGCGGCGACGGCGGCGATCAGGGCCGGCAGGGCGACGATCCCGCGCACGTCAGTCCTCGTCCCCGGCACCCGTCGGCGTGGGGGCCTGATCGGGATCCCAGCGCGAGGTCTGCGACGCGGGACCGGGCTCGGCGGCGATCACGCGGCCGCCCCGCAGGTCGAGGTCGACGAGCAGGTCCCGGAGCTCGACGGCGGTGAACGACACCGACTGGAGGCGGTAGCCGGCGGCGGTCGCCAGATAGCCGGGGACGGTGGCGCGCACGTTGCGCCGCGGCGCGGCCAGCTCCAGCAGCGCCGTCACACCGACGCCCCGGCCGCCCAGGCCGAGCTCCCCGATCTGCACGAAGATCGGCGCCGTCGCGCCGAGGACGCCGCGCAGGACGCCGACACGCTGCTCGCGGCCGACGAGCGCCCGGACGCGGCGCCCCAGGTCCGCTGAATACGCGGTCGGCGGCGGCGGCGCCGCGGTGGCCGGGACCGGGTCGCCTTCGCGGACGGGCGGCAGACGAGGGCCGACGGTCAGCTCCATGCGCACGCCGGCGCGCTGGTCGGCCTGCGGCCCGCGCACGTCGACGGTGAGGTGGTGCGAACCGTGACCCAGCCGCTGCAGCGCCGGGTGCGCGGTGACGGTCGCCGCGGTCGGGCAGGTCGCGCCCCGGCAGGCGTCGAGGACCTGGCGCGCGGCGCCTTCGACGCGCAGGCCGATCGACGCGATGCGCGCGCCGTCACGTCCCTCGACGGCGATCGTGAGGGGCTCGTCGCGGGTGAGGTAGGCGAGGTCGCGCGAGCCGTCCTGGTCGCGCAGCGTCCGATCGTTCCACAACGGTCCGCTCAGCCTGATCCGGAACGGCCCGTGCTCGGTCAGCCCGAGCGGGGCGGCGACGTCACTCACGGTGTCGCCACCGCCGAGGATCGCCACGGCCCCGGCCACGGCGACAGCGGCCACCGCCACGCCGCCCGCGAGCTTCGTCCGGGTTCTCATCGTCTGGTTGGTCCTGCCCGGCCGGGCGACCTCGGACGCGGTGCCGACCTCACCGGGCCGTCGCTGTCCGCCGAGCTCGGACGCGCCGGTCCAGCGCCGCCGCGCCGACGCCTGCCGCCGCCGCGGACGCGGCGGCGGCCGGCAGCAGGAAGCGCGGTGGCAACGGATAGCCGAGACCGACCATGACGAGGTCCATCGCCGTCCAGCCGGCGGCGGCCGCGGCCAGCGCGGCCGTGAGGCGGTCGCCGGCGCGCCACGCGGTCGTCGCGCCGAGCACGACGAGCGCCAGCAGGGGCGGCCCCACCAGCAGCGCGGCCACGAGGCCGATCCCGTGCAGGTGCGCCGGCGGCGCGCCCGCGCCGGCGGCCTTGGCGAGCTCGCCGCCGTGCAGCGGATCGCCCGAGCCCAGCCAATCGCCGCCCAGCCACAGGGCGGCGACCACGATCGACAGCGCCGCCGCCAGCAGCGGCCATCGCTGGCCGCGACGGTGGAGCGCGATCCCGTAGGCGAGCAGGAGGAGCAGGGCCTCCTCCCGGCCGAGGGCCATCACCGCCAGGAGGCCGAGCGCGGCACCCGGGCGGCGCGCCTGGTGGGCCGCGACGGCAGCGCAGCCCAGCGCGACGATCGCCGGCTCGATGCCGCCGCCCAGCAGGGTCGGCCACCACCCGGGCGTCACGGCCAGCAGGCCCACCGCGACCGCGCCGGCCAGCGGCCCGGCCGAGCGGGCGGTGAGGCGGTGCACGAGGGCGAGCGCGAGGAGTCCTGCGGTGCGCAGCGCGACGAGCCACAGGACGGGCGCCGCAGGACCGGTCGCCGCCAGCGGCACGGCGAGCAGCAGCGGCAGCGGCTTCCACGACGGATATCCGGAGGTGTCGAACGGTCCGTCGCCGAGGCCGATCTCGCGGCCCCAGCGCAGCCACCCATGCGGATCGAAGCGCAGCGACTGGCCCGCCAGCAGCGACAGGCCGGCCACGACCGCGGCAACGATCGCGATGGCCGGCATGGCCGCCCGGGCCGACGGCGTCCGCCGCAACGCGGCGTTGCCTTTGGCCGGCACGAGCACCACTGGGAGATAGCCAGCAGAACCTGAACGACTCCTGTACGGACGACCGCTTCCCGAGCGGCGACGCGCCAGGCTCCCGTGGCGAACCGCCTGCACGACGCGATGAACCGTCCGCAGGTAGGCATTTCTGGGGATGGACAGTCCCCGGCGGCGTCGGCGAGTGTCGGGCGATGCAACCGCTCAACCACATGTGGTCTGCCGGGCACGCCGTCACCATGCGCCAGCGCGCCATCCTGCTCGCCCTCCTCCAGCCCGCGGTCGATGACGCACCGCCGTCTCGCCCGGAGAAGACGACCCCGAGCAACGCACCTCAGCACCGGCGCGGGCGGCAGTACCTCGCGCCCCTGCCGGAACGCCTGCGGGCGCACGATTAGCGGTCCCGAATGGGTCCCTGACCCGGCACGGGTTTCGCCCCCTGGGCGAAGACCCGCAGGGAACCTGGCCCTCTGGGCCGGTGTTCCCCTAGATCCGGCAGTAGGACACGGGCGCCGCGGCGCCGCGCACGACGACGTCCACGCGGAACCGGTCGGCGACCACGTGCAGATCCGGGCCGTCGTACGACAGGCCGTCGTCGGCGCCGGGCGCCACGACGACCACCTCCGCGGCGGGCCGTCCGCCGTCGCCGCCGGTCTCGGCCGGGACGTCGAAGGAGTCGAGCGGCATGGCCCGCCCGTCGCGCGCGCCGCGCAGGAACGCCGCGAAGCCGGCGTCCGGCGTGTGGACGTTCAGCCACGTCGCGTCGCCGGCCTCGTCGTTCATGAAGCTGTGCGCGACGCCGGGCGGCGCGGACACGAACGTCCCGGCCGGCGCCCGCACGACCCGCTCGCCCTCCGGGCCCAAGGCGAATCGCAGCGCGCCGCTCAGCACATAGAACGCGTCGGTGTGCTCGCGGTGCAGATGCAGATCTGGCCCGCGCTCGCCGCTGGAGTACCTCGACCAGGTCACCGTCACCGCGTCGCCGGCGTGCAGGATCATCACGTTGCGAGCGGCGCGGTCGCTGATCGTCTCGCCGTCCGAGCGCCAGACCATCTCCTGCAGCGCGTCCTCCCAGGCCGGCGCGTCGAACCACGCCGCCTCGGCCGACACGATCCCGGCGGCGCGCAATCCCGCCAGCACCTCGGCGTCGCCGGCCGCCCGCGCGACGACGGCGCCGAACGTCTCCACGTCGATCCCCAGCAGCGCCAGGCAGCGCCGGTCCACCGGGCACGGGTGCACGGCGTCACCGAGCGTGCCCGCACGGGCCGCGCGCGATTTGTCGATCATCCGCGGCAGCCACGCGTAGCCGTCGAGGGTGGCGTCCATCGGGCGCAGGTCGGGCATCGACCGAACGCTAACCGCCGCGGTGGCCGGACCACGGATGGTGTTCGCGACCGGCCTGCCCACGCGGTGCTACCTCGACGCACTTCTCCCTGAGCCCGCTGACGGCCGGACAGCCTCAGGCGGCCAGGCGCTCGTGGCCCGGCGACGGGTCGCGCCGCGCCGGCTCGCTCGGACGCCCGCGTGCGCCCGTCGCGAAATCGCCCGTGGGCAGCGGCTCGTCGCCGCGCAGCCGCGCGCCGGTGGCGAAGTCGCCGACCACGCGGGGCGTGTTCGCGTCGCCGGCGCCGGTGGCGAAGGTTCCGCGCTGGACGCTGGCGGGCAAGGTCCGCAGACCGGTCGCGAAGTCACCCTCCAGTCGCGCTCGGCCGTCCAGACGGATCTCCATTCCTACTACCTCCAACACTGCTGGGGATGACAATGCTCAGATGTTCGCACGCGACGATGGTTCCGAGCGCTGTCCGACCGGCCTGTCTCACCTGGCCATCGGGGCGCTTGCTCGCCGACCTAGCAGCGATCGGCCAGGTGTGGCCGGTGCATCGACGCCTTGAGCTCCTCGACGAACCCCCCGGCCGCGTCGAGCGCTTCCTCGTTGATGCTGAAGTAGACCCACCGCCCCTCGCGGCGGCGTTCGAGCAGCCCCGCCCGATGCAACACCCCGAGGTGCTTGGAGATCTGGGGCTGGGAGGCGTCGATGTCGGCCTCGAGGTGGCAGGAGCACAGCGGTCCGCGGGCCGCCACGTGGGCGACGAGCTCGAGGCGCAGTGGGTGCGCCAGCGCGCGCAGGACCTCGAGGGTCGTGTCGCCGGGAAGGGTGATCGCCGGTGGCTGGACCATCGGCAGCGGAGTGGGCTGAGCCGAAGGCATGCAGCGATCGTACGCGCCGAGACCCTCGGTGGCCAATGCTCCGAAATGCCCGCGTTGACGTATGCGATCGACGGCATGTACGGTCGCGGTGAAGGTCTGGTGAAGGTTGGGTTTTCTGCCATCCGGGCGTGCGCGACCCGGTGTTGTGTCGCCGGTGCCGCGCGAGTCCTGAAGGGAAAGGGGGCGCCGTGAGCGCCACCTCCGAAGGCCAGAGCTCGCGTCTTTCACGTCGGCAGCTGCTGGCCGCCGGGGCCGCCGCTACGGCCGGCGCGGCAGTGGGGATCGACACCGAGCCCGCCGCCGCCGCGCAGCGCAGCTATCCGCGCCTGCGCGTCGCCTCCCTCAAGGGGCTGCGCGTCAACCGGCCTGTGAGCTTCATGTATCCGTTGAAGGACCAGCCCAACGCGCTGGTCGACATGGGGCACAAGGTTCCCGGCGGCGTGGGGCCCAAGCGGAGCATCGTCGCGTTCAGCACGTTGTGCCAGCACATGGGCTGTCCGGTGGTCTACAGCCGGTCGCTGCGCGAGTTCGTCTGCCCGTGCCATCAGTCGCGCTACGACGCCGAGCGGCTCTCCTCGATCGTGCAGGGCGTCGCGACCCGCGCGCTGCCGCGGGTCCTGCTCCAGGTGCGCAACGGCGCCGTCTACGCGGTGGGTGTGGACGGACTGATCTACGGTTATCGCACGAACCTCGCGCCCGGCAGGAAGGTGACGTCATGACCGACGAGCCCCGTCTCAACCGCCGGCAGGCAATCGATGCCGGACTCGCCGGTGCGGGCGCTCTTTCGCTTCCGGCGTTCCTGGCTCCGGGCGACGCGATCGGCGCGACGCAGGCGCAGCGCGACGAGGCGATGGCGCTGTTCCTCGGCCAGAAGCAGCTGCCTGTTCCGCCCAAGAACGCCAAGGTCCACACCTCAGCCTGTCAGTACTGCAACGTCGGCTGCGGCTACAAGATCTACACCTGGCCGGTCAAGAACACGCCGCAGGGCACGTCCCCGCCGGCCGGGCCGTTGGGCGACTGGGTCTCCCCCACGTTCGTCACACGTGGCAGCGTCGGCGGCAAGGACAGCTACATCGCGGTGGTCCCGGACAAGGACTGCGTCGTCAACAAGGGCGACCACTCGCCACGTGGGGGCACCAACGCGCTGACGGTCTACACCAAGCGCAAGCATCCGCTGAGCGACCCGACCGAACGCAACCTGTACCCGCAGATGCGCGACAAGCGCGGCGACCCGCTGCGCCGAGTCAGCTGGGACGAGGCGCTCAACCGCGTCGCCGACCAGATCAAGGCCCAGCTCGACACGGGCGGCCCGTCGTCGATCGGGCTGTGGGCGGCCGACCATCTGTCGCCGGAGATGAACTTCGCGACGACCAAGCTGTTCTTCGCCCCGTCACCAAGAGGGCTCTACAACCCGGCGCTGGGCACCGACGCCGGCGTCGCGGTGCGGGCTATCCACAACCGCCCGAAGTGGAACTCCGAGCACCCCAGCATCGCCGCGAACTTCGGCTCGGCGAACACGCTGTTGTACTCCTACAAGGACTTCGAGACGGCCGACACGGTGCTGTTGTCGGGCGCCAACAGCTACGTGACCGGGACCGTCCTCTACAACCGGATCTTCTCCAAGAAGCACAAGCAGGTCGTCATCGACCCGCGACGCACGGTCTCCGCCAAGAACGCGACGGACACGGGCGGCGTGCACCTCCAGCTCAAGCCCAACACCGACGTGGTGCTGGTCAACTCGCTGATGAACGCCATCCTCGCCACCGGCAAGCAGGATCAGGCGTTCATCGACGCACGCGTCGATCCCGCCAGCCACCAGCAGCTGGTCGCGACCGTCTCGCAGGACAAGTACAAGCCCGAGAACACCGAGAAGGTCACGGGCATCCCGGCGAAGACGGTGCGCGCCGCCGCGGCGCTGCTCGGCGCGCCGCACAAGACGTCGATCCTGTTCGAGAAGGGCGTCATCTGGTCGGGCACGCAGAACGAGGCGGTGATGAACTCCTACGCCAACCTCGCCCTGCTGCTGGGCAGCATCGGCCGGCCCGGCCAGGTCTTCGGCCGCCAGGGTGGCCACCAGAGCGCCTACATGTACGACTTCGACTGGCCGCACCCCGCGCCGGGCGACGACCGGCGCAACCTCTGGCAGGAGCTCCAGAAGGGCACGATCGGCCTGTTGATCTTCGCGGTCGCCAACCCGCTGCGCATGCAGCAGCAGTCACACCAGCTGACGGAGTTCGCCCAGAAGGTGCCGTTCATCGTCGACGTCAACATGCGGCCGCAGGACACGACCAAGATCGCCGACGTCGTCCTCCCCGCAGCCGCCTGGGGCGAGTACACCTACACGCGCGAGAACCTCGAGCGTCGGCTGCGCGTCAACCAGCAGTTCTACGACGCCCCCGGGGAGGTGCTGCCCGAGTACCTCATCTTCACCCGGATCGGCCAGGCACTCGCGCAGCGACACGGACTCGTCGACGCCAACGAGTACAACTTCAGCTCGTGGGACGACGTCTTCAACGCGATGCGCCAGACCGCGGAGGGCAGGGCGGTCGGCATCGACCAGGTCACACCGGCACAGCTCGCCGCCTTGGGCACCAACGGCATCCAGGAGCCGATCACCCGTCAGGGCAACACGCTCGTCGGCACCGAGCGGATGTACACCGACAAGTTCGCCACCGACGACGGCAAGGCGCGGTTCGTCGCGCACGACCAGCAGTGGACCGACGCCGACCCGCTCGCGTTCCTCCCCGAGGCGGTCAAGCCCAACAGGCAGTACCCGTTCTTCGTCACGACGATCCGCTACCAGACCGTGTGGCAGTCGGGCTACACGTTCCGCTACCTGCACGACCTGTCGGCCCACAGCCAGCCCTACATGGAGCTGGTCATCCACCCCAAGGACGCCAAGAACGCCGGGCTCAAGGACGGAGACTGGGCCGAGGTGCGCAACCAGTTCTCGCGCACCGAAGGTGTCGTCAACGTCTCCGACGACGTCCAGCCGGGGTTGATCTCGGCCATCTTCGGCTGGCAGGGCTACACGGACAAGGACAAGTTCGGGATGCCGCAGTACTACGCCAACAACCTGGTCGCCGGCGGCGCCGAGGGCCAGCAGAAGTCCAACGGCGCGTTCTTCAAGAACGCCCGCGCCGCCCTGCGCAAGATCGACCGCGCGCCGATCACGGCCGCCAAGGCGCCGGCGTACTCCCTGAAGGCCCGTGAGGGCCACGCCATCACCGCCCCCGGCTCCGCCGGCAACCCCGACTCCAAGGCCAAGGAGTTCGTCTCCGTCGCCGTGCCGCCCGGCGGCTGACCCACGACCGAACGAGGAGACCTCGTGCAGCGTCCATACGTCCTGGTGCCCGTGACCCTCGCCCTCACCGCCGCTGCGGCTGCGCCGATCGCCGTCGGCGCCTCGCAACGTCCGGCACACGCCGCGAAGGCCAGCGTCTCGGTGTCCGCCAAGGAGTTCAAGTTCGCCCTGCGCCCCACCAGCGCCAGGCACGGCAGCGTGACCTTCACGGTCAAGAACGCCGGGACGATCGACCACGACTTCAAGATCGCCGGCAGGGCGACGCCGAAGATCAAGCGCGGCAAGAGCGCCACGCTGACCGTCAACCTCAAGAAGGGCACCTACTCCTACCTCTGCACCGTGCCCGGCCACGCGGCCGCCGGGATGAAGGGCAACTTCAAGGTCAGCTGACGAGCCCTCCCGAGGTGCTCGACGGCGCCGTCTGCGGCCGGCCGTCGTGCGGTACGACGACGTCGGCGGCCTCAGCCGGCGTCACGTCCGGATGGAGCGCCCGGATCAGCAGGATCGCGCCGGCGCCGCCGACGAGCTGCGCTGCGACGTACGCGGGTACCGAGGCGGGCGCGATGCCGGCGAAGGTGTCGGAGAACATGCGCCCGATGCTGATGGCGGGGTTGGCGAAGCTGGTCGAGCTGGTGAAGAAGTACGCCGCGCCGATGTACGCGCCGACGGCGGCGGGCGCGGTCGCGCCACGTCCCGTGCGGGCCAGCGAGAAGATCACCAACAACAGGCCGGCGGTGGCGACGACCTCGGCGAGCAGATGGGCACCGGTCGCGCGATGGGTGGTCGAGATGCTGATGGCGGCCTCGGCGAACATGCCGTTGGCGAGGACGGCGCCGCCGATGCAGCCGACCACCTGGGCCGGGACGTAGGCCAGCGCATCGCGGAACGGCAGGCCGCCGAAGGCCGCGTCGACCAGCGAGACCACCGGGTTGAAGTGCGCGCCGGAGACCGGGCCGAACATGAGGATGATCGCGAACAGGCCGGTGGCCGTCGCGGCGGCGTTCTCGAGCAGCTGCAGGCCGGTGTCGTCCGGCGACAGCCGCTGGGCGGCGATGCCCGAGCCGACGACGACGGCGGCCAGCAGCGCCGAGCCCAGGAGCTCGGCCAGCAGCCGACGGGCGAGGTCGGGACGGGCGCTCACGCCGCGACGAGGAGCTTGTCGGCGAACTCGCCCGGGAGTCCGGCCTCACGGACCTCGGCGGCGACCGCGCCGGCGTCGTATTCCACGCGCTCGATCGTGACCTCGACCCCGCCGGCACCGGCGGTGAGGATCGCGAAGGCGCCGCGCGGGTCGCCATCCTTGGGCTTGCCGACCGAGCCGCAGTTGACGAACCGCACCCCACCGAAATCGTGCACCCATGGCTTGTGGGTGTGGCCGAAGACGAGGACGTCGTCGTCCTCGTTGCCGGCGAGGCGCTCGTAGAGCGAGGCCGGCTTGTCCTCGAAGAGGTATTCGTTGACCTTGCGCGGCGAGCCGTGAACGAGATGGACGTGCTGCTCGCCGAGACCGAAGTGCAGGTCGAACGGCAGATCCTTCATGAAGTCCTTGGACCGCCGGCCGGTGTTGGCCAGCGTCCAGACGACCGACCGCTGACCGAGCTCTCGATCGTGCGCGGTGATGTACGCGCAGCCGCAGTCGTCCAGGTCACGGGCGATCGCGTAGTCGTAGTTGCCGTAGATCGTCGGGATGCCACGGTCCTCGATCAGCGCGCAGACCTCGTTGGGGCGCGGCCCGTAGCCGACGAGGTCGCCGCCGCAGTAGATCTCGTCGATGCCGAGCTCGTCGATGCGGGCCAGCGCGGCCTGCAGTGCGGGCAGGTTGCCGTGGATGTCGGTGATGACGGCGACGGGGCCGGCATGGTGATGCATGGAGAGCGGGACGCTACTCCATCGACAATCGTCACTGCAACCGGTTCACCTGACGTTCACCGTGGCTCGCCTAGCCCGCCGGCTTCTCCCGCCCGATCCGCTCGTAGGCCCACGCCGGCACCGCCTCGGCGGTCTTGTAGATCGTCCAGGTGCACGGGCGTTGGGGGTCGTCGCGCAACGGTGGCTGGGTGACGCGCACCGGCGCGCCCCATTGCTCCACGGCCCAGAGCTCGTTGGTCAGGCAGCAGTGCGCGCAGTAATGGCATACGCCTTCCTGGTTCCAGGCCCAGTCGTGGCGCTCCTCGGTGAACCCGGTGCCGGCGAACCCGCCGTTGCGCGTCTGCCGGCCGCCGGAGCCGCACGGATCGAACGCGATCACCCACCGGTCCTCGTGCTCGGTCACCTGCATGTTGCCGAGCCGGTCGGGGCCCACGAGATGGGCGCGCATCGCCTCGAACGCGAGGTACAGGTTGCGCTCCACGGTCTGGTCGTACGGCGTCTGGCGCACGTCGAACGGCCGATAGCGCTCCTGCAGGAACGGCTCGAGCACCGCCCGGTAGCACTCACCGATCGCCGCCTCGCCGAACCGGGCGGCGACGAACCCCATCAGGCCCGCCTGGAGATCGGCCCAGCGATCATGCAGGTCCCGCCACGCGACCGCGAGCGCCGCCACCCGCGCGTGGGCCTCGCCGGCGCCGGCCTGCATCCCGCGCAGGTCGTTGCCGAGGCCACCCGCGCGCTCCCCCACGCGCGTCCACCGGACGTGCGGCTCGAACGGCGCGCCGTCGTCGAAGCGCAGCAGCAGGTCGAGCCGCTCGCGCTCGGCGGCCAGCTCCGCCGCCGTCACGCCCTGCTGGCGCAGCCAGCCCTCGAAGCCCTCGACCCACGTCGTGTAGACGAGGTGGCAGACCTTGGCCTCCTCCATGAAGTAGTCGACCAGCTGCGCGGCCACCTCCCACTGCTGCGCGTCGATCGCGGCCTCGATGCGCTCGACGGTGGAGACGGCGAGCGCGGCCGGGCCTCCGTCGCGGATCCGCTTGCCCAACGAGTCCGACCAGCTCAGGCGCGTCGTCGGAGCCGCGATCCCGCCGGAGATGCCCTGGCGTGCGGTCACCGGTCCGCCGCCTGCTCGTGGGCGCGGACGAAGTCCCGGAACTTCGAGATCTCCTGCAGGTTGTCGCAGTTGGTGCAGCCCGGCCGGGCGTCGTGGACGTACTCGATCTCGACCCATCCGTCGTAGCCCGTCTCGGCGAGGACGTCCAGCACCCGTCCGAAGTCCGTCACGTTGTCCTCGAAGCGCGTCTGGACCAGACCGCGCGCCCCGCCGCGCATGTGAAAGTGCCGCGCGTGGGCGACGAGCGGCTCGACCTCGCGATCGGGGATGCCCTGGACGTTGAAGTGGCCGTAGTCCAACGTCAGCTCGAGGCCGGGGACGCGGTCGAGCAGCGCCGCCACGCGGGCGGGGGTGTCGATCACCGACCCGGCGTAGGGCGCGGTGCTGACGATGTGCGGCTCCACGGAGGCCCGCAACCCGTGCTCCCGAGCGACGTCGACCCGCCGCGCGAGTCCCTCGGCGGAGCGCGCCAGCGCGCGGTCGGACGACTCACCGCCGAAGACCAGGCCGGGAAGCATCGTGATGCCGCTGACCCCGAGGCGCCGGGCGAAGCGCACGAAGGACGCGAAGAGCTCGTCGCCGATCTCGCGCTCGGACGCGTCGGGATGGTTCACGGCGCCGCCGACCAGGTCCGCCGAGGGCACGAAGAAGACGTCGGCGGCCGCCAGGGAGCGAGCGGCCAGCTCAGCGGCCAGCGCTTCGGCGCGCTGCTCGGGGTCGACGGCGACGTCCTGCGGGGTTCGCGCCGTGAACCCGCCGAAGAACGCGAGCGACACGCCCTCGACGTCCAACTCGGAGATCAGGTCCAGCACGAACTCCGGCCGCAGTCCCGGCCATGAGAAATCGGCACTCGCCAGCTGCATCCGCGGTCTTCCCCCTTGCCGCGACAGGCGCGGCCGTCCGGTCCAAGAAACGTTTCCAGTAGTGTACCCGAGCATGGCGCGAGGTGCACCATCCGGGCGGCGGGTCGAGGTGCTGGCCCCGTACTGGAGCTTCTTCGAGCACACCGTCGGCTTCGACCTCCGCGCCGACCGCCGCCAGCTCGCCGCGGAGGTCACCGAGCGGCTGGTGGGCGGGGACGGCCCGGAGGCCGGCGGCCCGTGGCTCGTCGACTCGCAGGAGGCCGGCGAGGAGGCAGGGCGCCGGCTGCGCGCCGACCCGCCCGACGCGGTCGTGGTGGTCCAGTCGATGTGCGCGCCGCCCGCGTACGTGCTGGCGGCGATCGACGCCGTGCCCGGCGTGCCGCTGGTGATCCTGGTCGCCACGCGCCGCTCCGGCGTCGACGGTCTCGGCCACGCCGACATCACCGCACAGGGGGCGACGGTCGGCGCACCGCAGCTCACCAACGTCCTCGCCCGGACCGGCCGGCGCCACGACGTGGTGCTCGCGATGCTCGACGCAGACCCCTCGGCCGCCCGGGCGGCGGTCGCCGCCGCCGCCGCGGCCGGCAGCCTCCGCGGCGCGCGGCTGCTGCGCGTCGGCCGCCCCATCGACGGCTACGACTGCGTCACGGTCGACGCCGAGACGTTGCGTGCGGCGACGGGCATCACGGTCGTCGACGTCGCGCCGTCGCGGGTGCGCGATGCCTACCTCGGCGCCGAGCGCTCCGACGCCCGTGCGATCGCGACCGAGACGCGCGACGCGTTCGACGTCGACCGCGGCCTCGAGGGCGACGGCTTCGACCGGTCGATGCGGTTCGCGGCCGCGCTGGCCGTCCTCGACGACGAACTGCAGATCGACGCCGGCGCGATGAACTGCCACGTGAACGAGCTGCGCTTCGCCCGCGACGAGCCCGGGATCACACCGTGCTTCGCGCTCGGGCGCGAGACGTCGCGGGGCGTTCCGTGGACCTGCGCCGGCGACGCCGTGACGGCCGTCGCGATGCTCGTCCTCAAGCGTCTGGGCCTGCCCGGCCTCTACCACGAGATCGAGGCGCTCGACCACGAGCGCGGCGAGGCGCTGCTGGCCAACTCCGGCGAGCACGACCTCGCGCTCGCCGATCCGGCGACGCGCCCGCGGCTGCTGCGCAACGCGTGGTGGGCCGGCGACGCGCGCTGCGGCGCGTGCGCCTGCTTCGCCCCCGCGCCCGGCCCCGCGTCGCTCGTGGCCTTCACCCCGCACGGCGACGAGCCGAGCGGCTTTCGCTTCATCGTCGCCGAGGGCGCGTTCGTGCCACGGGCGCTCATCGAGACCGGGACGGCGCACGCGGCGTTTCGCTTCGCCGGCGACGAGTCCGTGGGCGCGGCGTGGACGCGCTGGGTCCGTGCGGGCGTCAACCATCACAGCGCCGCGACGACCGGGCACGCCGGCGCCGCAGTGGCGGCCGTCGCGCGGCACCTCGGCGTCGGCTGCGTCATCACGACAGACAGGAACGGGACATGAAGCTGGACGGGTTCGAGGGTCGCGTCGCGCTGGTCACCGGCGCGGCGCAGGGCATCGGCCGCAAGACGGCGGAGACCTTCGCCGCCCTGGGCGCGCGCGTCGCGGGGCTCGACCTCCGCGAGCCGGAGGTCGACGCGGTCCTCGGCGTCGCCGCCGACGTCACCGATCAGGCCGCGGTCGACGCGGCGTTCACGCAGGTCGAGGCAGAGCTCGGACCGGTCGAGCTGCTCGTCCTCAACGCGGGGATCTTCGTCGTCGAGCCGTTCGCGACCACGACGCTCGCGCAGTGGCAGCGCTCGCTGGACGTGAACCTGACCGGACCGTTTCTCTGCGCGCAGCGGGCCCTTCCGCACATGGTCGCCGGCGGCTACGGCCGCGTCGTCGTCGTCGGGTCCAGCGCGGGCATCAACGGCGGCAAGAACAACTGCGCGGCCTACGCGGCCTCCAAGGCCGGCGTGATGTGCCTCGCCAAGTCGATCGCCAACGAGTACGCCTCGACCGGCGTGCTCGCCAACGCGGTCGCGCCGACGCTCATCGACACGGCCATGATGGACGAGCAGGGCGAGGGCATGGAGAAGCTCATCCCGCTCGGCCGTCTCGGCACGCCCGAGGACATCGCCGACCTCATCGCCTATCTCTCCTCGGCGCACGCCGGGTACATCACCGGCGAGGTCGTCGACATCAACGGCGGCTTCCTCGTCCACTGATGCTCGCCGCCGTGCTTCCCGGCGTCGATCGCGCGTTGGAGCTCGTCGAGCGTCCGGTCCCGGAGCCGGGCCCCGGGACGGTCCGCGTGCGCGTGCAGGCCTGCGGGGTCTGCGGGTCCGACCTCTTCCTGCAGAAGGGCGGCTTCGGCGCCGAGAAGCTCCCCGTCGTTCCGGGTCACGAGGCGGCCGGCGTCGTCGACGCCCTGGGCGAGGGCGTGACCGGCTGGGTCGTGGGCGAGCAGGTGGCGCTGTACTACATCGACGCGGACCCCGAGGGCCGCTGGGCCCGCGCGGGCCGTGAGCAGCTCGACCCGGCCCTGAAGCGCATGGGCGTCGACGTCGACGGCGCGTTCGCCGAGTACGTCGTGCGCCCGGCCCACACGCTCATCCGACCGCCGGCGCCGATCGCGCCGGAGGAGCTCGCGGTCCTCACCGACGCCGTCGCGACGCCGTACCACGCCCTCGTTCGCGTCGCCCGGGTGCAGGCCGGTGACACCGTCCTCGTGCTCGGGATCGGTGGCATCGGCAGCAACGCGGTGCAGCTGGCCCGCAGCCTGGGGGCCCACGTGGTCGCCGCCTCGCGCGGAGCCGGGAAGCTTCGCCTGGCGCAGGAGCTCGGGGCCGCCGCCACCGTCGCCCTCGGGCCCGGCGTGGACGAGGCCGCGGCGCTGCGGGCCGCCGCGCCGGACGGCTACGACGTCGTCGTGCAGTGCGTCGGCTCTCCCGCGGTCGACGCGCTCGCCGTCGCGGTGGCCGGCCCGGGCGGGCGGATCGTGTTGATCGGCGCGGCGACCGAGCCCTTCGCGGTGCGCTCGACCGACGTCATCTGGCGCGAGCTCTCGGTCCTGGGATCGCGCGGCTTCACCGCGCGCGACATCGCCGCCGTGCTCCGGCTGCACGCCGACGGCCAGGTGCGCGTCGACCATCTCGTCTCTGCGCAGCGGCCGCTGGCGGAGGTCAACGCGGCCTTCGACGACCTGCGCGCCGGTCGCGGCCTGCGCAGCGTGCTGCGTCCCGACCGGACCTGAGCGTCGGGGCTCGATCCTTGACTTCATCGCGCCCCGAGCCATAGACTGGAAACGTTCCCGGTACCGTTATCGATCCTCTGCAGGAGACCCTTCCCACGTGACTTCCCTTGACCGGACCGCCTCCACTCCGGCGTCCACCACGCTGACGATCGCGAGGGTCGAGACGGTCGCGCTGCGCGTGCCGCTCGGGCGCGAGTACCGCGGCAGCCACTACCGGATGACACACCGCTCAACGATCGTGACCCGGGTGTACACCGAGGAGGGCATCGTCGGCGAGGCCTACGCGGGGGACGAGGACGCCGGCCTGCTGGAGATCGAGGCGATCATCCGCGACGAGATCGCCCCCAAGCTCATCGGCGCCGACGCCATGGCCATCGAGCGGTGCTGGGAGCTGGCCCGCCCCGCGACCTTCGACATCCTCCGCGACCGCCGGCTCGGCCTCGTGGCGTGCGCCTGCGTCGACAGCGCGCTCTGGGACGCGATCGGCAAGGCGCTGAACCAGCCGCTGTGGCGGCTCTGGGGCGGCTACCGCAACGAGCTGCCGATGATCTCGATCGGCGGCTACTACGACAGCCCGGTCAGCATCGCCGAAGAGGTCGTCGACCTGCAGGAGCGCGGGCTGGCGGGCATGAAGTTCAAGGTCGGCGGGCTGGACCCGGCGACCGACGCCGACCGCTTTCGCCAGGCACGCGAAGCCGCCGGCCCCGACTTCATCCTGGCCGCGGACGGCAACCAGGGCTTCACGCGCGACGCCGCGATCGAGTTCGCCCGGCGCGTCGACGGCCTCGACCTCTACTGGTTCGAGGAGCCATGCCGCTGGCACAACGACCGTCGCGCGATGCGCGACGTCCGCAACATGGCGGGCGTGCGGATCTGCGCGGGCCAGAGCGAGTTCAGCGCCGGCGGCTGCCGGGACCTGATGGTCGACGGCGTCGTCGACTTCTGCAACTTCGACGCCTCCTGGTCCGGCGGCCCCACCGAGTGGCGGCGGGTCGCGGCCATGGCGCTGGCGTTCGACGTGCAGATGGCGCACCACGAGGAGCCCCAGATCTCCAGCCACCTGCTGGCCTCGATCCCGCACGGCAGCTTCGTCGAGTGCTTCCACCCGGACCGCGATCCGATCTGGTGGAACCTCGTCGCCAATCGCCCGCCGCTCGTCGACGGCCGCATGACGCTGTCCGACGAGCCCGGGCTCGGCTGGGAGCTCGATCTGGACTACGTCGAGCATCACCGCGTGACCGCCGCATAGGATCGCACCATGGCCAACGGACATCGCGGCACGCCGCGCTCAACCATCCGCGAGGTCGCCGAGCTCGCGGGCGTCGCGCTGTCCTCGGTCTCGCGCGTCCTGTCCGGTCACCCGGACGTGAGCCCGGCCATGCGCGACAAGGTCATGGCCGCGGTGGATCGCCTCGGCTACCAGCCCGACATGCTCGCCCAGAGCATGCGCCGGCGCTCGACCAAGTCGGTCGGGTTCGTCGTCAGCGACATCTCCAACCCGCTGCTGGCCGACATCGCGATGGGGGCCGAGACGGCCCTCCGCGCCGCCGGGTACTCCATGCTGCTCACCAACTCCGAGAACGATCCGGCGCTCGACGCGTCCCACGTGCGGCTCCTGCAGCAGCGCCGCGTGGACGGGCTGCTGCTCTCGCTCGCCGCCGAGGACAACCGGGAGACGATCGACGCGCTGCGGGGCCTGGAGGCGCCCGTCGTCCTCATCGACCGCGACCTTCCGGCCTCGGTCGCCGCCAGCGCCGTCCTGTCGGACCACCGCTCGGGGATGAAGGCGGCCGTCTCGCACCTGCTCGAGCTGGGGCATCGCCGGATCGGCCTCATCCTCGGTCAGCCGCTGCGGTTCTCGCGCGAGCGGCTCATCGGCCTGCAGGAGGCCTACGGCGAGCGTGGCCTGGATGCGACGTACTCGGTCGTCGAAGGGCGGCTGGGCTCCGAGCACGGACGCGAGGCGACCCGGCGCCTCCTGGACGAGGACCCTGCGGCGACGGCGATCATCGCCGGCGGCAACCAGCTGCTCGTCGGCACGCTCGAGGAGCTCCGCGACCGGCGGCTGAAGGTCGGCCGCGACATCTCGCTGGTCAGCTGCGACGCGATCTCCGTGACCGAGCTGTTCGACCCGCCGATCGCCGTCATCCGGCGCGACAACCGGGAGATCGGCCGGCGCGGCGCCGAGCTGCTGCTGCAGCATCTCGGCGACGAGGAGCTCGCGCCCCAGCAGGTCGTCCTCCCGACCGAGTTCGTCGCGCGCGCCAGCTGCGCCCCACCGGCAGCGCCCAAGAAGAAGGCGGCGGCCAAGAAGCCGCGCGCCCGCACGGCCGGCTAGGAGCGCTGGTCCCTGACCCGCCGCGGGTTTCGCCCCCTGGGCGAAGACCCGCAAGGGAACCTGGCCCTCTGGGCCAGTGTTCCCCTAGTACATCAACTGGCCGCCGCTGACGTTGATCGTCGCGCCGGAGATGTAGGACGCGTGGTCCGAGGCGAGGAAGACGACGGTCGGCGCGAGCTCGGCCGGCTGGGCGAAGCGCCCGAGCGGGATCTGATCGCGGAAGGCCTCCAGCGCCGGGCCGTCCATCCCGTCGCGCAGCATCGGGGTGTCGACCGCGCCCGGCGCGACGCAGTTGACGGTGATGCCGTCGGGGCCGAGCGTCCGGGCCAGCCCCCGCGAGAGGGACACGACCCCGCCCTTGCTGGCCGAGTAGGCCGTCGAGCCGCCGAAGCCGCCCGTCCACCAGCCCTGGGAGGCGAAGTTGATGATCCGCCCGCCGCGGCCGTCCTCCTGCATGACCCGGGCCACGGCACGGTTCAGGAAGAAGGTGGCGCGCAGGTTGACGTCGTGCTGCAGATCCCAGTCGTCCTCGGTCACCGCGTCGATGTCCGGGCGGCGGACGAGCACGCCGGCCACGTGCACCAGGGCACGGAGCGACCCGAGCTGCGCCCGCACGCCACGGACGAGCTCGTCGAGCCGTTGGGTCTCCCGGAGGTCGCCGGCGACGGCCAGATGGCGCTCCGGGCGCTCGAAACCGGCGACGAGCGCGTCGACCGCGTCCTGGTGGAGGTCCAGCGCGGCGACGCGGCTGCCCTCCAGCGCCAGGGCCTGAGCCACCGCAGAGCCGATGCCACCGGTCGCGCCGGTGACGAGCACGCCGCGGTCCTGGAGCCCTGCGCCGAGCGGCAGGCTCACGCCGGGACCTCCTCCGTCGCCGCCTCCGCGCCGCGGACCGGCTCGAGCGCGCCCGTCGCGGCGCTGCGATAGGCGGCATCGAGCAGCTCGACCGTCCGCGCCGCGAGCTCGCCGGGCGAGTTGTTGTCGGTGTCCTTGCCGAGGGCGAGGTCGACGATCGCGTTCGTCGGGCCCTCGGCGTCATAGGCGCCGTCGCCGTCCTGCACGGGTACGCGGACGTCGATCCGCCCCCGCTCGGTCCACAGCCACGCGACCTCACGCTCGACGTCGACGTGCAGCTGGCCCGCGTCACCGATCGCCCGGAACTCCAGCTGGTGCTTGTTGCCGTTGGCGCCCTCGTGGCACGAGCCGCCGGAGACCGTGCCGATCGCGCCCTCGTCGTAGCGCACCGCGATCGCGTCGTGGAGCTCCACGGGCGCGCCGAGCGGCGCGGACATCAGCGAGAAGACCGAGGCGGCGCGCAGATCGGTGAACCACAGCGCCAGTCCGAGCGCGTGGCTCAGCTGGGCCTGCGCGTAGCCGCCACCGGAGATCCTCGGATCCGTCCACGTGGACTGCTCGGGCACCGTGTCCGGCGCCGCGTCGGGATAGGCGCCCGTGTTGGAGAGCAGCTCGCGCGTCACGGAGGCCATCTGCACCGAGAGCTGCTCGATCCGGCCGATGCCGTGCTCCTCCATCAGCCGCTTGGCGGCGCGGACCATCGGGCGGTAGTTCCAGCCGAACACGACGACGAGATGGCGTCCGGTTCGCTGCGCGGTCGCCACGAGGTCCCAGGCCTGTGCCGGGTCGATGGTGAACGGCTTCTCGACGAGCACGTGCGCGCCCGACTCCATCGCCGCCTTGGCGTGCTCGTAGTGCGAGCCGGTGGGGCTGGCGATCAGCGCCACGTCCACGCCCTCGGCGAGGACGTCGCGGTAGTCCTCGCTGGCCGTCGCGAAGTCCCACTCCCGGCGGATGCGCGCCAGCGGCTCGGCGCCGATGCGGCTGACGCCGACGAAGTCGAGCTCGTCGCGGCGCCGGGCCAGCGTCGGCAGGTGCGAGGACACGGCCCAGGATCCCGCGCCGATGACGCCCAACCGCAGCTTGCTCACTCGATGCTCCTCGTACTCGATGGTTCGCCGCTCACCGGCGGCCCTCTGCTCGGCCGAGCCGGAAGCGCTCGACCACGTCCTCGTCAACCTCGATGCCCAGGCCCGGGCGATCCGGAACGGGCCACCACCCTCCGCTCGGCTTCCACCCCGACGCCCCCGCCAGCTCATGCTGCATGGGGTTCTCGAGGGGCTTGCTCTCCAGCAGCCGGCAGGACGGGAGCGCCCAGGACACCGCGAGGCTGGCCGCGAGCACGATCGCGCTGGACCACGAGTGGGCGTTGGTGGTGACGCGCTGCGCCTCGGCGATCCGCGCGGCGCGCAGGAACCCGGTGATGCCCTCCGCACGGCCGGGGTCGATCCCCACGACGTCGCAGGTGCCTGACCGGATGACGCGCTCGAGTCCGCGCACGCTCCACTCGCGCTCGCCGTAGGCGATCAGCGTGGACGTCTTGGCCCTGAGCGTCACGTAGCCCTCCGGGTCGTCGGCGCCCAGCGGCTCTTCGATCCAGTGCAGGCCGTGCTCCTCGAAGGCGCGCGTGCGCTCCACGGCCTCGGCGACGGTCCAGCGGTTGCGGACGCCGAGGTCAATCATCAGCCAGGCGTCGGGGCCGATCGCCTCCCGCACCGCGGCGACGAACGCGACGTCGCGGTCGTGGTCGAAGCCCAGGTTCGCGTCGCCCCGCTTTCCGAACCCGATCTTGACGCCCTGCGCCTTGCCCTCGACCCAGCCACCGATCTCCTCGGCCAGCACCGCGATCGACGGGCTGGTGGCGTGTCCGCTGGCGACGACGGGCAGCCGGTCGCGCGCCGGCCCCCCCAGGAGGTCGAGCAGCGAGCGCTCGAGGACCTGGCCCTTGAGGTCCCACAGCGCGAGGTCGATCGCCGACAGCGCGAACGACGCGATGCCGGCGCCGCCGTACCACCACATGTGGTCGCGTAGGTCCTGCCAGATCCGCTCGGTGTGCAGGGGATCGCGCCCGGCGACCAGCGGCTCGAGGGCCGCGACGAGCGCGGCCGTGGCCTGCGAGGCCTCGGGCCACATCGTGACCGCCTCCCCCCACCCCACGCGGCCCTCGTCGTCGCGCACGCGCACGAGGCAGAGGTGCCGCTCGCTGTTGTCGTCGTTGGGCTCGGGGTAGGCGACCGGGATCGCCTCGACGGAGACGACGCTCACGTGTCGACCGCGAAGCGCAGCCGCAGCTGGTCGAACGAGACGGCGAGGATGAGCAGCGTGCCGCGGGCCACGTCCTGCCAGAACGAGTTGACGCTGAGCAGGGTCAGGCCGTTGTTGAGCACGGCGATGACGAGGAGCCCGAAGAGCGTGCCGATGATCGTGCCGCGGCCGCCGGCGAGGCTGGCGCCCCCGAGGACCACGGCGGTGATGACCGACAGCTCGAGCCCGTTGCCGGCGTTCGTGGACGCCGCGCCGAGCTGCGAGACGTTGATCAGCGCCGCCAGCGCCACGAACAGCCCGGAGAGCAGGAACGAGATGAACAGCAGGCGCCCGGTGCGCAGGCCGGCCAGCCGCGCGGCGACCGGGTTGGCGCCGATCGCGTACATCGCCCGTCCGAAGACCGTGTAGCGCATCAGGACGTAGAACACGCCGACGACGACGAGGAAGACGATCACCGGCAGGGGGATGTTGAAGAGCGGCCGCGAGGTGCCCAGGCCGCCGAAGCCGTTGAGGGGCAGCGTCTGGCCGTCGGCGATGACGCGCGCCAGGCCGACGAACGCCGCGAGCGTCCCGAGCGTCGTGATCAACGGGTTGACGCCCACCACCGTGACCAGCGTGCCGTTGATCGCCCCGATCAGGAGGCCGCCGAGGATCGCCGCGACGATGCCGGCCGCCAGCCCGTGCTTGTCGGCCACGTAGGCCATCAACACGCCGCAGAAGGTCAGCGCCGAGCCGACCGAGAGGTCGAACTGGCCGGCCACCAGCAGCAGCGTCGCCGGCGCCGCGATGATGCCCGCGATCGCCGCGGCGGTCAGGACGTTGAGGAAGTTGTCGTAGTTGAGGAAGAACGGCGACTTGATCGCGAAGAAGATCCCGAGCGCCAGCAGCAACACCACCAGCGGCGCGATGTCCGGGATCCGCGCGAGCAGGGGTGCTCGTCCGGGCGTCGGCACCGCTTCTCCCCCGGCGGGTGGCGCCTGGCGCCCGGCCTCCGTCGCCCCTTCGGCGCTCATCATCAACCTCCGACCTCCTGGGTCAACCGCTGCGTGGTGATCTCTTGGTCGGCGAGCTCGGCCACGACGCGCCCTCGTCCCATGACGAGCGCGCGGTCGGCGAGCTGCACGACCTCTTCGTAGTCGGACGTCGCGACGAGCACCGCCACGCCCGACGCCGCGAGGGCGCGGATGGCGCGGTAGATCTCCTGCCGCGCGCCGACGTCCACCCCGCGCGTCGGCTCGACCAACACCAAGACCTTGGACTGCCGCTCCAGCCAGCGGCCGAGCAGCACCTTCTGCTGGTTGCCGCCCGACAGGGTGGCCAGGAGCTGGCGCGGGTCGTCCCGCGACCGGATGTTGAGCTCCTTGTGCCAGCGCCGGTAGGCGGTGGCCTCGCGGTCGGCGGTCAGGAAGCCGCGCCGCGACAGCGGGCCCCAGGACGGCGCCGCGAGGTTCTCGGCCACCGACCGCACCATGAACGCGCCCTCGCGCTGCCGGTCGGCGGGCAGGAAGCCGACGCCGGCGGCGATCGCGTCCCACGGCTGGCGGAAGCTCATGGCCTTGCCGTCGAGCTCCATGCGACCGGCCGACAGCCGCCGGACGCCGAACGCGCACTCGGCGACCTCGGCGATGCCCGAGCCGAGCTTGCCGTAGAGGGCGACGACCTCGCCGCCGTGGACGTCAAGCGCCACGCCGTCGAACTCGCCGGCGAGGGCCGCGCCGTCGAAGCGCAGCGCCGGCGTCGCGTCGACCGGGGGCTGGTGGACGTCGACCGGCCGGCGAACCTCGCCGAGCGAGCGGCCGACCATCGCCGACACCATCTGCTCGCGCGTGACCGAGCCGGTGTCGGCCTCCAGCGCGACGTTGCCGTCGCGCAGCACGACGACGCGATCGGCGATCTCGCGCACCTCGTCGAGCCGGTGGGTGATGTAGATGAGCGCCACGCCCTGATCCCGCAGGCGGCGCACGAAGGTGAAGAGCCGCTGCGCCTCCTGGGAGGACAGCGCGGCCGTCGGCTCGTCGAGGACCAGGCAGCGCGCCCGGTCGCTCAGGGCCCGGGCGATCTCGACGATCTGGCGCTCGCCGACGCTCAGCGATCCCACCGGCGCATCGAGGTCCAGGTCGACGCCGAGCTGCTCGACGACCTCGGCGGCGCGGCGCTTGACCGCCCTCCAGGAGACCAGACCGCGACGAGTCGGCCAGCGCCCGAGCGAGATGTTCTCGGCGACGGTCAGCGTCGGCGCGTCGGCGAGCTCCTGGAAGATCATGCGGATCCCCAGGTCGCGCGCCTGCGGTGGGGTCAGCGACGTGCGCTGCGCCCCGGCGATCGTCAGGAGGCCGTCGTCGGGCTGGTAGTCGCCGGCGATGATCTTGACGAGGGTCGACTTGCCGGCGCCGTTCTCGCCGAGGAGCGCGAGCACGGACCCGCCGGTGGCGTCGAGGTCCACGCCATGGAGGACCTCGACGCCGCCGAACCCCTTCCGGATCCCTCGTGCGGAGAGCTGGAAGGGTGTGTCGCTCATGCCCGTCAGCAGCCCTTCGGGGCGTAGAGCTGGTCGATGTTGTCCTTGCTGACCAGCTGGTGGTCGACGAGGAGCTTGGCGTCGATCTGCTCGCCCTTGGCCGCCTTGATGAGGTACGGGATCCCGATCTCGCCGTAGCGCTCCGGGAAGTACCCCGCGTCGGCGATCCAGTTCGGGTTCGTCTTGATCGCGCAGTGCGCCGACGGATCGGCGCCCTGGCCGGACAGGTAGATGTCACCCGAGCGGCCGGCGGTCTTGGCCGCCGCGATCGCCCCGAGGATGCCGTCGTCGTTGATGCTGACCACGACGATCTTCTTCTGGCCGGGCAGCGTGGTGAGCGTGTCGGTCATCTTGGTCCGCGCGGTGTCCGTGCGGTCGGCGTCGAGGATCTTCTCGTTCTTGAGGTCGCCGGGGCACACCGACTGGAAGCCCTTGCGGTAGCCGCCCATGCGCTGCTTGCTCGCATCGACCGACGCGGTCGACTCGAGCGACACGTAGGCGTCGTAGTCGCAGTTCCACTTGTCCTTGGCGAACTTGCCCACGGCCTGGCCGGCGATGAAGCCCGCGTACTCGTTGGCTGCGCCCATGAACGCCTTCTGGCAGGGCTGCTGCTCGATGTCGACGGCGATGACGGGCACCTGCGGCCCCGCCTTGCAGATCGCGCCGGCGAGCTTCTGATCCACCTGGAAGTTCAGGTAGGCCTGCACGCCCTGGCTCTTGAACGACTTCGCGCAGTCCAGCGCCTTCTGCCCGTCGAGCTGCGAGTCGCAGACGACGAGCTGCGCGCCGGCGGCCTGGGCGTTCTTCTTCATGCTGTCGGTGACGAGCTTGGAGAACGGCACCGAGTCGCCGAGCGCGATGAACCCGAGCTTCAGGCCCTTGCCGCTGCCGGCGGCGGGCGTCTGGAACTTCACGATGCCGTCCTTGGACACCGTCACGGCCGGCGCCGGCGCCGCGGCGGCCGTCGTGCCGGCGGCGGTCGCGCTGCCGCCGCTCGAGTCGTTGCTGCTGCCGCAAGCGGCAACGCTGGTGACCAACCCGACGCATGCCAGCGCCATCACCGCGCGTCCGCCTGGACGACCGGCGGCGCCTCTACGTGCTCTCAAGACCCTCTCCTCCTACGAAACCCGATGGTGGCCGCACCGATTGGAAACGGTTCCGGAACCGTATCCGGGAACGTTCGCCGCGTCAAGGCGCGACCGTCGGCAGTTCAGTCGAGATGCCAGACCTCGTCGGCCGTGAACAGGCGTCCGTCAGCGTCGGTCAGCTCCTCGACGACGTCGGTGAACCATGCCGACCAGCGTGCGTTGACCTCGGTCGCACCGACCTTCCCGAAGGCCGTCTCGGCGTCGGGATGGCACTCGGCGTAGGCCACGACGTCGCGCCCGCGGCGAAACAACGTGTAGTTGCGCACGTCAGCGCTGCGCAGCGCTTCGACGAGCTCCGGCCAGATCTCGTCGTGGCGGCGCCCGTACTCCTCTTCCATGCCCTCCCGCAACCGGAAGGTGAAGCAGAACCTCTCCATCGTCACGCCTTTCTGACGTCCATCGACGCCGGCCTACAACAACTCGCCGAGCGGGTGCTCCAGGGCGGTTCGCAGATCCGCGAGGAACGCGGCCGCGTCGGCCCCGTAGATGATCCGGTGGTCGCTCACGAGCGTCAGCGTGAGCAGCGACCGGATGGCGAGCTGCTCCTCGTGGACGGCCGCGCGCCTGGCGACCGCGCCGACGCAGAGGATCGCGGCCTGCGGCGGGTTGATGACCCCGGCGAAGCGGTCGACGCCGAACATCCCCAGGTTGGAGATGGTGAACGTCCCTCCTGCGAGCTCCTGCGCGGAGACCGCGCCGTCGCGCACGCGCTGCGCGAGGCGGCGCGACTCGGTGGCCAGCTCCGTGAGCGAGAGGCGATCGGCGTCGCGGATCGTCGGCACGACGAGGCCGTCGTCGGCCGCCACCGCGATCCCGACGTTGATGCGCTCGTAGAGCTCGAAGCGGCCGTCGCGGTAGGCGCCGTTGACGCGCGGGTGTCGCCGCAGCGCCCGGGCGGCGATCTTGACGATGATGTCGTTGATCGACGGCAGCACCGCCGCGGTGCCGCGCAGCTGCTCGCGGAGCTCCAGCACCGCGCCCATGTCGGCGTCGACCGAGACCGTGAAGTCCGGGATGGTCGCCCTGGCTTCCGCCATGCGGCGGGCGACGGTCTGCTGCAGCCGGCTCGGCTCCTGGACCGAGACCACGCCCTTGGCGCCTTCGGCGGCGGGCGCGTCGACGGCGACCGCGGTCGGGGGCAGCGGCACGGCGGTCGGAGGCGACGGCACCGCGGGCTTCGCCGCCGCCGCGTCGACCCACGCACGGACGTCGGCCTTGAGGATCCGCCCGAGCGGGCCGCTGCCCGCGACGTCGCCCAACTCGACCTCGTGGGCGAGGGCGAGGCGGCGTGCGACGGGCGAGGCGCTGAGCGCGCCGTTGCCCGCCGGCGAGCCGGCCGCGGGCTCGCCGATCGTCGCGATCACCGCGCCGACCGGCACCGTGTCGCCGGCGGCGGCGACGGTGCGCAGCACGCCGGCGAAGTCGGCCTCGTAGGCCATGTTGGCCTTGTCGGTCTCGAGCTCGACGATCTCCTCGCCGCGCGCGACCACGGCGCCGTCGGCGACGAGCCAGCGCAGCACCGTCCCCTCCTCCATGGAGTCCGACAGACGGGGCATTGCGACGTCAGGCACTGATATCTCCTGTGACGGCTTCGAGCGGGTGGACGGCAAGCGGCGTGACCTCGACGTGGGCCCACGGGAACGCGGGCAGCGAGCTCAAGGCATCGTGCAGCTCGGTGGCGTCGAACGCCTCCCAGATGCCGACGTTGCTGGTCGTGCCGGGCACGCGCCAGATGCGGCGGATGACTCCGGCCTCGCGCAGCTGGGCGCCGACTCGGCGTTCCTCCGCGACGACGTCCTCCGCGATGTCGTCCGGGATCGACACGGTGATGTGCACCAGGAACTCCATGGGACGGCCTAGTAGGCGATCGTCTCGCGGGCGGCCTGCGCGATGTCTTCGACGCTGGGCAGCCACGCCGCCTCGAGCGCCCCCGCGTACGGCACCGGCGTCTCGGGCGAGCCGACCAGCCGGGGCGGGGCGTCCAGCATCTCGAAGTGCGTCTGCAGCACGGACGCGACCAGCGACGCGCCCCAGCTTCCGGGCAGACCGCCCTCCTGGACGACGACCAGGCGGTTGGTGCGCTCGAGGCTCCCGAGCACGGTCTCGACGTCGAACGGCACCAGGCAGCGGGGATCGATGACCTCCAGCGCGACGTCCTCGGCCTGCAGGAGGTCGGCCGCCTGCACCGCGCGGTGTCGCATCTGCTGGGTGGCCACCACCGTGACGTGCTCGCCCGCGCGGACGACCTCGGCGCGACCCAGCTCGACGGGCGCCGGAGCGTCGGCCAGCTCGCCCTTGACGTTGAAGAGGCCCTTGTGCTCGAACACGAGCACGGGGTCGGGATCGGCGATCGCCGCCCGGAGCAGGCCGTAGGCGTCCGCCGGGGTCGCGGGGACCGCGATCTTGAGCCCCGGGACGTTCAGGAACCAGTTCTCGGCCGGCTGTGAGTGCTGGGCGGCGAAGCCGGTGCCGGCCCCGTTGGCCATCCGGATCGTCACCGGGACGCTGATCTGGCCCCCCGTCATGTAGCGGTACTTGGCCAGCTCGTTGGCGATCTGGTCGAAGCAGACGCCGGCGAAGTCGGCGAACATGATCTCGGCGAGGGGACGCAGCCCCTGCGTCGCGGCGCCGATCGCGGTCCCGATGATGGCCTGCTCGCTGATCGGCGTGTCGAGCACGCGGCGCGGGCCGAACTGCTCCAGCAGGCCCTCGCTGAGCTTGAACGCCCCGCCGGCCGCGCCGACGTCCTCACCGAGGAAGAAGACGTCGTCGTCGGCGGCCAGCGCGTCGGCCATGCCGCGGACGATCGCGTCGCGGTAGGTCACGGTGCTCATGCGTAGACGCCCTCCATCAGGCTCGCCGGATCGGGGTCAGGCCAGGACTGGGCGCGCTCCAGCGCCGCGAGCACGTCGCGTTCCGCGTCACGCTTGAGCCCGGCGAGGCGTTCGGCGTCGACGCCGGCGCCCGCGAGCGCCGCCTCGAGCAGCGTGTTGGGGTCCCGCTCGATCCACGCCTCCAGCTCGCCTTCGGGCCGGTACTTGCCGGGGTCTGACCGGGAGTGCCCCTTCTGGCGGTAGGTGAGCGCCTCGATCAGCGTCGGTCCCTCGCCGGCGCGGGCACGCCGCGTCGCCTCGAGCGTGGCGGTGCGGACCGCGAGCACGTCGTTGCCGTCGACGCGGGCCTTGGCCATGGCGTAGCTGTCGGCGCGGTCGGCGAGCACCTCCACCGGCGTGGTCGAGGCCAGCGGCGAGTACTCCCCGTACAGGTTGTTCTCGCAGACGAAGAGCACCGGCAGGCTCCAGATCGAGGCGAGGTTGAGCGCCTCGTGGAAGGCCCCGATGTTCGTGGTGCCGTCGCCGAAGAAGCAGACCGAGACCTCGCTGGTCTCGCGGTAGCGCGCGGCGAACGCCGCGCCGACGCTGATCGGGAGGTGTCCGCCGATGATCGCGAAGGACCCGAGCGCCCCGACGCGCACGTCGGTGAGGTGCATCGATCCGCCCTTGCCGCCGCACAGCCCGCGCGCCTTGCCGAGGATCTCGCCGAAGGCCTCGTCGAGCGGGGCGCCCTTCGCGAGGGTCGCCGCGTGCCCGCGATACGTGCAGGTCATGGTGTCGCCGGGCTCCAGCGCGCTGCAGACGCCGACGCTGACCGCCTCCTGGCCCTGCCCCAGATGGGTCGAGCCTCGCACCAACCCCTGGGCGAAGAGGCGGTGGCACTCGTCCTCGAAGAAGCGAATCTGCCACATCGTGCGCAGCAGCTCCAGCCGCTCGTCGACCGGCAGCTCGTCGGTGGTGATCGGGTTCGTGGTGGTCATGCGGCCCTCCCGGCGGCCGCGGCGGAGTCGCCGCCGGCGGCCTGCGCTGCGGCATGGAGCGCCGCATCGCGCAGTCGTGGTTGATCTCGTTCAAAGCGCTCACGTGGAGCGGCGAGCGTCAGGGCGGCGATGACGACCCCTCCGACCATGACGGGAGCCGCGACGCAGCAGACGCCCTCGCGGTACTCCTCGTGGTCCTCGGCCCAGCCCCGGTCGCGGATCCGCGTGAGCTCGGCCTCGAGCTCCCGGCGGCTGGTGATGGTGTTGGTCGTCGCGGCGCCCAGCCGGCCCGTGCCCATGATCGACGCCCGGCGATCCTCGTCGGCGAAGGCCAGCAGCAGCTTCCCGGTCGCTCGCGCGTGGGGCAGGTCGTAGGTGCCGAGCTCGGCCTCGGCGACACGGACGGCGTGAGCGCCCTGGACCGACGCGAGCACGCGGATCGCCCCTGCCCGCCAGCCCGCGAGGTAGGCGGCCTCACCCGTCTCGCTCGCCAGGCTCCGCAGCTGCGTCAGCAGGAACTCCGGCACCTGCGACTCCCGCCCCCATGCGTCGGCGAGCACGCCGACGGACGGCCCGAGCCGGAACCGGCGTTGCGCGTCCTGGACGAGCAGGCCTTCGAGCAGCAGCGTGCGCAGCAGATGGTGCGCGGTGGGCGCCGGGAGGCCCACCTGGCCGGCGGCCTGCGTCACGCCGAGGCCTTCCGGCTCCCGTGCGACGGCCAGCAG
Source organism: Baekduia sp. (assembly GCF_035318805.1). GTDB lineage: Bacteria > Actinomycetota > Thermoleophilia > Solirubrobacterales > Solirubrobacteraceae > Baekduia. The sequence goes on along the minus strand of NZ_DATHDY010000099.1, from coordinate 32,795 downwards.
CAGCGCGGCCGCTCGCGAGACCGAGCGGATGACCGTGGGCGGCGCGTCCGTCGACTCTTTCATGGTGTGAAAGCCGGTTTCATGATTCGCTGCGACGTTATGGGTTGACGGCTGCTCACGTCAAGGCCGAACCGCTCGCAGAGGAAACGTTACCGGGATCGTTTGTCAGGCGTGCCGCACCAGCGGCCGCCGCTCCGTCGACGTCCGTCCCGGAAGCCGCTCAGGCCGTACCGGCGGCCGATCCGAACGACTCGGTGCGGATCACCGGCTCGCCGACCGCGTCCGAGGCATCCAGGTCCACCGTCGCCACGATCGCGAAGTCGTGGTGGCCTTCGGGGTCGTCGATGATCTGGCGGACCGTCCAGCGGCGCGGCTCGCCCCCGGGCGCTCGGTCGATCATCAGCAGGTGCGGCGACCGCGCGTCGGGGCCGTCGCCCATCGACTCGTGCTCCTCCCAGTAGGCGCCGAGCGCGGCCTCCCACGCGGGGGCGCCCATCGTGACCCTCCCCGGGGGCTCGGTGAGCGCCGCCGCTGCGGCCTCGAGCTGCGCGAGCCCGTCGCAGCGATCCCGGGACGCCAGCTGGACCTTGTGGAACAGCGCGTTGCGGACCATCACGGTGAACGTCCGCTGGTTGGCGGTGATCGGCCGCGGCGGTGGCAGTGCCTCACCAGCGGCGACGGCGGCCGCAGCACGCGCGACGGAATCCGGATCGGTCAGCGCTTCCCACTCGTCCAGCAGGCTCGAGTCGGTCTGGCGCACCGTCTCGCCGAGCCACTCGACGATCTCGTCGAGCTCGTCGGTCTTGACCCGTTCCGGCACCGTCTGGCGGAGCGCGCGATACGCGTTGCTCAGGTAGCGCAGCACGAGGCCCTCCGAGCGCGACAGCCCGTAGAACGCCACGAACTCGGTGAAGGTGCGCCCCCACTCGTACATGTCGCGCACGACCGACTTCGGCGAGAGGTCCGACTCGCGCACCCACGGGTGGGTCTCGCGGAACACGCGCAACGCGTCCCGGAGCGGCTCGTCCAGCGGCTTCGGGTAGGTGACCTGCTCGAGCAGCTCCATGCGCTCCTCGTACTCGATCCCCTGCGCCTTCATCTCGGCGACGGCCTCGCCCCGCTCCTTGTTGGCCTGCGCCATGAGGACGGGGAACGGATCGTCGAGGATCGCCTCGACGACCGAGAGCACGTCGAGCGCGTAGCTCTCGGACTCCGGGTCGATCAGCTCGAACGCGACGAGGGCGAACGACGCGAGCGGCTGGTTGAGCGCGAAGTCCTCCTGCAGCGCGAGGGCCAGCCGGAGCGTGCGGCCGTGGGGGTCGGGCTCGGGCAGCCACTCCAGGACGCCGGCGTCGAGGAGCTCCTGCCCGAGCGCCTGCGCCTGCTCGGCGAGCCGCCGGCGCCCGCGCTCGTCCTCGTGGTTGTCCTCCATCAGCGCCCGCATCGTGACCACCGGGTCGGCCGGCTGGTTGACGACGTTGAGGATCATGGAGTGGTCGACCCGCATCCGCGACACCAGCGCCTCGGGGGCCGCGTCCTTCAGGCGCTCGAACGTCTCCTCGGTCCAGCTGATCGCCCCGTCCTGCGGCTTCTTGGCCTGGACCTTGCGGCGCTTCTTGGGGTCGTCGCCGGCCTTGGCCAGCGCGCGCGTCCGGTCGATCACGTGGTCGGGCGCCTGGACCACGACGTATCCCGACGTGTCGAACCCCGCGCGACCGGCCCGCCCGGCGATCTGATGGAACTCGCGCGCCTTCAGCAGCCGGTGGCGAGCCCCGTCGTACTTCGCCAGGCCGGTGAACACCACGGTGCGGATCGGGACGTTGATGCCGACCCCGAGCGTGTCGGTGCCGCAGATGACCTTGAGCAGGCCCGTCTGCGCCAGCTGCTCGACCAGGCGCCGGTAGCGCGGCAGCATGCCGGCGTGGTGGACGCCGACGCCGCCGCGAATCAGCTTGGAGAGCGTGCGGCCGAACCCGGCCGTGAAGCGGAAGGCGCCGATGGCCTCCGCGATCGCCTCGCGCTCCTCCCGCGTGCACAGCTTCGCCGACAGCAGCGACTGCGCGCGCTCCATCGCGGAGGCCTGCGTGAAATGCACGACGTAGATCGGCGCCTGATCCGTCGCCACGAGCTCCTCCAGCAGCTCGTGCAGCGGCTCGACCGACCAGGAGTAGGTGAGCGGGACCGGCCGCTCGGCGTCGTCGATCAGCACCGTCTCGCGGCCCGTGCGGCGCGTCAGGTCCGTGGCGATCTCCGAGACGTCGCCGAGGGTGGCCGACATCAGCAGGAACTGCGCCTGCGGCAGGCAGAGCAGCGGCACCTGCCACGCCCAGCCGCGCTGGCCGTCGGCGTAGTAGTGGAACTCGTCCATCACCACCTGGCCGACGTCCGCCCCGGACCCCTCCCGCAGCGCGATGTTGGCCAGGACCTCCGCCGTGCAGCAGACGATCGGCGCATCGGCGTTGACGGACGCGTCGCCGGTCAGCATGCCCACGTTCTCAGCGCCGAAGATCTCGCAGAGGGCGAAGAACTTCTCCGAGACGAGGGCCTTGATCGGCGCCGTGTAGAAGGTGGCGCGGCGATCGGCCAGCGCGGCGAAGTGCGCGGCGACCGCGACCATCGACTTCCCGGAGCCGGTCGGGGTGGCGAGCACTACGTTGTTGGCGTCGAACAGCTCAATCGCCGCCTCCTCCTGGTGCGGGTAGAGGCTCACGCCCTGCTGAGCCGCCCAGCCCGTGAAGGCGTCGTACAGCGAGTCGGCGCTGGACTGCGTGGGAAGGGCGTCGACCAGGCTCATGCGTCGCTGGGCCACGGTACTCGCCGGCGGGCTCGTGGCGCTTCGGCGCGCAGCGGCGCAGCGTCGCGTTCAGCGACACGCCGCCGCTGGGCGCGTACGACACCCGGACGGTGTGGTCACGCCAGGGAACCATTCCTGCGCAAGGCAACGGATTGTTGCCCGTGGGCGTTGCACGCCGGATCTGAATCTGCTTAGGATCAGCGAAACGGGTGCTGGAATGGTTTCCGGTATCGATTTCAACCAATCGTGGTCGAGCCGGTCCGGCATGCCGCTGGGGCCTCCGAACCGCTACCGAGGGGGAACCATGGGACACCTCCGTGCCGTCGCCGTCGCGCTCTGCGCCGGCGTCGCAGCCTTCGCCATCGCCTCGAGCGCGGCGGCCGCGTCGCCGCTCGCGCTCGACGACGCGGCCAAGCAGGAGCAGATGCTCGGCATCCTGGATCGCTTCGTGCCGTTCGCCGAGCGCTTCTGGACCGCGTCGGACCTGCGCGAGCCCCGCACGGGCTACTTCAGCGCCGTCGGGCCCGGGGTGACCCAGCCGCGCGGCGCGGGCAACGTCGCCCTCAGCTTCGCCACGCTGCTCACCGCGCGTCCCGACCAGGCCGCGTTCGGCGGCGTGCCGCGCTCGACCCTCGAGGAGCAGGCGATCCAGACGATCCGCCACGAGGCGCTGACGAGCAAGCTCTCGGGCGCGGGCTACAACCGGTGGGGCCAGGGGACCTGGCAGGCGTCGCTGGAGATGTACGGCTGGGGCTTTGCCGCCAAGTTGCTCTGGCATGACCTCGACGCCGACACGCGGGCGCTCGTGCAGAAGGTCGTGACCGGTGAGGCCGACATCCTCGTCACCAAGGCTCCGGCCAAGGGCGTCGACGGCGACACCGGCGCCGAGGACAACGGCTGGAACGCCCCCGCGCCGGCGCTGGCATCGGCCATGTTCCCCGACGACCTGCGCCGGCCGGCCTGGGACCAGGCCATGAGCCGGCACGCCGTCAACGCCTCGACGCGTGACCAGGACCGTGACGCCGCCACGCCGGTGATCGACGGCCAGCCGCTCAGCTCGTGGTTCGCGGGAGCCGTCGTGCACTCGGATCTCACCATGGAGAACCACGGGTACTTCAACCCCATCTACCAGCAGGTCACCCACGCCAACATCGGCGAGGGCGCGATCATCCGCGCACAGAGCGGCCTGCCGGTACCCGACGCCTTCTCGTTCCGCACCGAGCAGATCTGGGACCAGGTGCTCGGGCCGCTCGTCAGCGACGACGGCGACATCATCATGACCGCCGGCCAGGACTGGACGAGCAAGGACTACCAGCACCTGCTCTACCTCTCCGTGCTTTCCACGCGCTTCCACCGCGCCGATGCGTCGGTGGCCGAGTCGCGAGCGCTGGAGCTCGTCGCCCGCCGCCAGGGCACCCACGCGGACGGCTCGATCGTCGGTCAGCCCCAGCTCGGCTACGAGTCGATGCTGATCAAGCGCCTGTCGATGGCCTGGTGGAACCATCACCTCTTCGGCCCCTCCCCCGTCCCGACGCCGGAGCAGCTGGCGGCCGACCGGGCCCGCACGGGCGGCGTGCACGAGTACCCGTACATCAGCGTCGTCCAGGCGCCGCTGCGCGACGCGTTCGTCTCGATGTCGTGGGACGACCAGCGTGCGATGGGCCTGGTCGTCCCGACGGCCGCCGGCCATGAGGACGACCCGATCCTGACCGCCTACGCGCCGCGCAGCCTGATCGGCGCGGCGACCGGCGCTCCCGGTCCGCACAGCTGCGAGTGCGGCACGGACCGGTTCTCGACCGCCGGAAGCATCGGCACGCGGCGGTTCTCGATGACCGCGTTCCCCGACGGCGTCACGATGCTGCTCGACCGCGGGACCGGTCGCACGTTCAACCTCGGCTTCGAGCAGATCCCCGGCCTGACCGGCGAGCGCCCGGTGTACTCGGCCGGCGGCGAGGGCCTCGGCGACCTCACCGGCACGTGGGCCAACGTCGCCGACCGGCTCGGCATGGTCGTCGAGGGCGGCGCGGGCCTGCGGGCGTCCGACGTCGTCGCGGCCAACCCCTACCGGCAGCTCGACGGGTCCAAGGACACCGGCAGCGGCAACCGCGGCGCCCTGGTGCTCCCGCACAGCGACCACCAGGAGACCGCGAGCCTCGCGGGCAGCGTCATCCAGCCCGACACCCCCGACGAGTGGTCGGCGCTGTACGGCCGCGCGCCCGACGGCACCGGCCGCCTCGCGGTCGCGCGCTGGGGCGGTCCGGACCACGCGCCGCTGACGCTGACCGACGATCGCGGCGCGCCGGTCACGCAGGCCGGCGGGACCATCGACGGTGACCGCGCCGAGGCTTCGACGGAGCTCGCGGCTCCGGCGTCGCACGGCGAGACCATCCGCTACCTGGTCCACAGCGACGGCGCGCTTCAGGCCCGGGCGCTGGACGGAGACCGGGCGCAGCTCGTCAACGACGGCTCCGCACCGGTCCACGTCACCGTCACGCACGTCGGCGACGACGGCAGGACGCTGACCGCGCGCCGGACGATCACGGCCGGCGAGGCGGTCGTCGCACGGCTGGTCGGAGGCGAGCTCGTGACGGCCGGGCCCGAGTACGAGCACGTGCGCGACGCGCGGGCGCGCATGACGGCGCTGCGGGAGGCCGTCAGGGGCTGGGCCGCGGACGGGACGCTGTCGCACGGCGCGGCCACGGCCCTCGGCGCCCAGCTTGACGCCGTCGTCTGGACGCTGGACCGCGTGGTGGCGGCCGTGACGGCCGAGACGCCCGACACGGCCCGCGCCTCGGCGGCGCTCGACGCGGCCGCGCTGCAGGTCACCCTGCTGCCCCTGGACCGCCTCCTGCCCGACGCCGTGCGCAAGCGCGTGGCCGAGGATCGCGCGACGACGCTGGAGGCACTGGACCGCGCCCGCGCCGAAGGCTTGACCGCGATCGTGCGGTTGGCGGCCACCGGTGCCGCACTGCAGGGCGAGGTCGTGCACGTCCGCGCGGTGCTGCTCAACCGAGGGCGGCCGGCCGTCCGGAACGGAACGCTGACGCTCGCCGGCCCGGCCGGCTGGGGCACGGCCACCGTCGACGTGCCGCCGATCGCTCCCGGCGGGGCCGAGACCGTCGAGGCCGACCTGCGGGTGCCGGCTGATACGGCGTCCGGCGGTCAGGTGCAGCTGACCGGGACGCTCGCGTTCCGCCAGGGCTCCCGGTCCAGGACCTCGACGGGCGTGTTGGATCTCGTCGTCAGGCCGGCCCTGGACCTCGTCACCGACACGCCGGTCATCCCGCTGGCGGCCGGGGGCGTGAACCGCGCCACCGTACGCGCCGTCAACCACACCGGCCGCGATCTTCCGGTCCGGATCGTCGCGAGGACGGCCGACGGGGTCACGGTCGACACGCCGGCCGACCCCGTGACGGTGGCCGCGGGCGCGTCGCAGGAGATCTCGCTGCCGCTGCGCAACGCGTCGCTCACCAGTGGCGAGAGCGAGCTGACCGTGGTGGCGGACGCTGCCGGAGGGGCGCACGCGGAGGAGGTGCTCACGCTGCGCCACAGCGAGAACCTCGCGCTGAACGGGTTGGGATCTCCGTGGCCGGCGCCGTTCGCCTCCAGCCAGCAGGACGAGTATCCGGCGGCTCTGGCGACCGATGGATCGGCGTCGACGTTCTGGGTCTCGGCGGGCTCCTCGGTCGCCACCGGCCCGAGCCCGGCGAACCCGATCGCGCTCGGCGTCGACCTCGCCGGGCCGGTCACGATCGGCCGGGTGATCATGACGCCACGCAGCGGCTATGGGCCCAAGACCTACACCATCGAGGTCTCCGACGACGGGACGGCGTGGCGGCAGGTCGCCGACGTGCCGTCGGCCGCGTCGTCGGGCCCGACCACGACGACCTTCGCGCCGACGGTGGCGCGCTGGGTCCGAGTCCGGATCACGGTCGGCTGGGACCGCGGCGGTGCCGCGCGCAACGTCCAGCTCGCCGAGCTGGACCTGCGACCGTCGTGAGCCCTGCGGCGGCGCGCGTCCCGGCGCAGGGCTGGTGACCAATGTGTTGTCGTTCTGAGAACCGCGGGCTCTGCCGAGGAGGTACGGCTATGACGGTGACGGTCCCCTGAACGTTCGCAGGCTGGTAACAGCATTGGCGTCGCAGATGCCGAAGACAGCATCGTGACCCGCGTCGATCTGCACCTGCACCTCCTGCCGGGCGTCGACGACGGCGCCCCCGACGAGGCGACCGCCGTCGCGCATGCCGCCAGGATGGTCGCCGCCGGCGTCCAGGTCGCGACCGTCACGCCTCACATCGGCTCCCCGTACTTCGACGTCGACCTCCAGTCGATCCCGGAGCGCTGCGCCGCCCTGCAACGCACCCTGGTCGACGAAGGCATCCCGCTGCGCCTGCACCACGGCGGCGAGGTGCACCCCGACGCCGGCGCCGATCTGACGGGCGCCGAGCTCGAGCTGATCGCGCACGGCCCGCGCGGCGCGCGCTGGGTCCTCGCCGAGGTGCCCTTCGCGGGCATCGACGACCGGTTCCTCGACGGCCTCGAGGCGATCAGCGGCCGCGGGTTCGGCGTCGTGATCGCGCACCCCGAGCGCGCGGCCGGCATCCTCGACGGCGGCCTGACCCGGCTGCGCCCGGCCATGCAGGCCGGCGCCGTGCTGCAGGTCAACGCCTGCTCGCTGCTGGGCCGCCAGGGAACCGAGGCGCTCGCCGCGGCCGAGCACATGATCCGCCTGCGCGTGGCCTACATCATCGCCTCGGACGGCCATCCGGGCCATCGCGACCACACGCTGGCCGACGGCGAGGCCGCCGCCGGCGCGGCCGGCGCGGCCCCCGCGCAGATCGTCCAGCTCACCCAGGCCAACCCACGCTTCCTGCTGCGCCACGGGCTGCCCCGCGTCGACGCTCCGGTCCCGTCACGCAGCGGCCCGGGCGGCGCCGCGCTGCGCCGGGCGCGCGAGGCCGCCAGGCGCTTGGGCGCGACCGCCTGAGGCTCGTGCCGGTCAGCCCGTCAGGGCACCGGCCCTGCTTCGACCTCCGCGCCGGAGCATCAGCCGCCGGGCCAGCTCCTCGGCGTGGGGCGTCCGCGCCCCGTGCGCCGCGAACATCTCCGAGCAGCGCCGGTAGTGCTCCAGCTTGGCGGGCTCGATCGCCGTTGCGCTGCGGTCGGCGGCCCGGACGCGTTCCAGCTTGTCGGCGGCGAAGATCACCAGCGCCGTGTGCCCGGCCTCGGCGATGGCCGTGCGGAGCGCGAGCTTGCGCTCCCGGAAGTCGCGGATGGATTGGTCTTCGGTGAGGGTGGCCACGAGGCCGGCGACGCGCGGCCCGAAGGCCTGCTCGATCTGGCCGACCGTGACGGCGGTGTCCTCGACGACGTCGTGGAGCAGGCCCGCAACGACGATCTGGTGCTCGCAGCGCAGCTCGGTGAGCAGCTCACCGACGCCCCGCGCGTGGGCGACGCCCGCGCGGTCGTCGCGGCTTCCATAGGCGCTCTCGACGAACTCCTGCGCCTGCTGCACCAGATCGTCCTGCATCGTCTCTCCCGAGGTTCCCGGAAACGCACGAGCCATGGCCGGAGGTTACGCGACGTTCACACCGCGCAACCCCCTTCGCCCGCGAGCAGGGACCTCCGGCCTACAGCTTCGCCGCGAACCCGGCCAGCTCGCTCGCCTGCGCGTTGGTCAGCCACCCTTCGGCGGCCAGCAGCGCGACCTGGAGCCGGTAGACGGCGACCAGCACCGTCCTGGTCAGCGGCTTGGTGGCGGGCCGCCGCCGGTCTGCGGATCGTTGGTGACGCCCTCGATCCCGAGGTGCTGCGCCCCATCCTTGGCCAGAGCGCGTCAACGCTGCGGGATTTTGCACCGTATTCCTGTTTGAACAGGCCATTCCATGGTCGTCGCCGGCGGCGCCAGAACTCGTTCCATGGACCTTTGGATCAATGCTATGGTTTGCGCTCCATAGCTCCTAGCTGGCGGTCGACGCCGGCTAGATCCACCTGGAGGGGACTGAAGTGAACGCACGACGGACCGGGCTTCAACCTGGGCGCTTGCCGGCGCTCGGGCTCATCGCGGCCGCAGCTGCCGGCGCTGCCCTGCTCGCCGGCTGCGGGTCGGGCTCGAAGAGCGACGGCGGCGGCACAGCGCGCGACAGCGTGACGATGGCGATCGCATCGAACCCCTCGCTCGACCCCGCGAAGGCCGCCAATCAGGCCGACGGGATCGCCCTCAGCGGGCTCTACGACACGCTCGTCCGGCTCGACGCCGGCGGCAACGTGGTCGCCGGCCTCGCGTCGTCGTGGACGGCGACGCCCGACTCCGTTGCGCTCCAGCTGCGCAAGGACGTGACCTGCTCGGACGGGACGAAGCTCACGGCCTCGGCCGTCGCCGCCTCGCTCACACGGCTTGTCGACCCCGCCACTGCGGCGCCGTACATCGGCGCGTCGTTCGGGCCCAACAAGGTCACGGTGACCGCGGACGACGCGGCGAGCAGCGTCACGGTGAAGACCAGCGGGCCGTGGTCGCAGCTGCTGCCGGGCCTCGCCATGTCGTGGACCGGCATCGTCTGCCCGGCCGGCCTGAAGGACCCGAAAGCGCTTCTGACGAAGTCGTTCGGCACCGGCCCGTACGAGCTCCAGAGCGCCGCGCCCGGCCGGCGCTTCCTGCTGCGACACCGCAGCGGCTACACCTGGGGACCGAAACTCGGCGGCAGCGAGGCCGGCACGCCCCCGAAGACCGTGCAGCTCAATGTCGTGGCGAACGAGAGCACCGCGGTCAACCTGCTCGTGTCCAACAAGCTCGACATCGCGCTGCTCGGCGGCCCGGACCTCGAGCGCATCGGCCGCTCCGCGTTCACGGTGACGCAGAAGGACGGCGGCACCGTGTGGCTCGCGTTCAACGAGCAGGGGACGAGCATGAAGGACGAGGCGCTGCGGCGCGGGGTCGCGCAGGCGATCGACCGCGCGGCGTTCGCCGACGCCGCGACGTTCGGGCGCGGCAAGGTCATCCCGAGCGTCGTCGGGCCGTCGATCCAGTGCTCCGACGCCGGGGCCGGCGCGGCCGTGCCCAAGCTCGACGCGGCCGCCGCGCGCGCCGCCCTGAGCAAGGTGGGGACGGTCACGATCATCGGCACGACCCAGCTCGGCGGCGGCGCCGGCCAGGAGTACATCCAGGCGGCGCTGCGCGGCGTCGGGGTCGACGCGAAGCTGCGCAACACCGACACGGCGACCTGGTCGCAGACGCTCACGGGCGGCAAGGGCGACTGGGAGCTGTCGGTCGTCCCGGCGCTCAACCCCGCAGGCAGCATCATCATCCCGATCAGCCAGACGACCGGTGCGGCGCCGCCGAAGGGCACGAACTTCGGCAGCGCCCAGAACCCGCAGGCGGGCGCCGCGCTCGGCAAGGCGATCACGCAGGTCGGGGCGCAGAGCTGTGCCGCCTGGGGCCAGGTCCAGCAGGCGCTCAACGCCCGTGTCGACGTGCTGCCGCTCAGCACGCTGCCGCTGTCGATCGTCGCACGCAAGGGCGTCTCGGTGGTCGCCCCGCAGGGCGGGATGCCCGACCTCGGGACCATCCGACTCGGGTGATCCGCACGGAGCCCATCACCGCCGGCGCGCGCCCTTGGCAGGCCCGCGCCGGCGGGCTCCTCGGCGCCGTCCTGCGCAAGGCGGCGGGCGTCGCATGCGTCGTCGCGGGCCTGGTCGTCGCGAGCTTCCTGCTCGTGCGGCTGATCCCCGGCGACCCGGCACGCAGCGTCGCCGGCACGCAGGCGACCGCCGACCAGCTGGCGGTGGTGCGCGACCAGCTCGGCCTCGACGGATCGCTGCCGCAGCAGTTCGGCGACTACGTGGGGCGGCTCGCGCAGGGAGACTTCGGCACCTCGTTCGAGACCGGGGAGCCGGTGCGGACGATCATCCAGGACGCGCTGCCGTACACGCTCGTGCTGGCGTTGGTCGCGACGGTCGCGGCGCTCGTCGCCGGGATCGCGCTCGGCATGACGGTCGCCGTCCTGTGCCGCGGCGGGCGGCCCCGGCTCGACGCCGCCTTCCAGGCGCTGACGAGCATCGGCGCGTCGTTCCCCGAGTACGTCGCGGGCACGCTGCTCGTGCTGGTCTTCGCGATCGGGCTCGGCCTGTTCCCGCCGGGCGGGTCGGACTCGCTCGACACGCTCGTGCTGCCCGTGATCGCGGTCGGCCTCGCCCCGACGTGCACGCTCGCGCGGATCGTGCGGCGCGAGACCGCGACGGTGCTCGAGCTCGACTACATGCGCGCCGCGCGCAGCAAGCACCTGCCCCCGCTGCGGCTGTATGTCCGGCACGCGCTGCCGAACCTGATGACCGCGACGCTGAGCTACGCGGGCCTGCTGCTCGCGGGCCTGCTGAGCGGCACGATCATCGCCGAGAGCGTGTTCGCGTGGCCGGGACTCGGCTCGCGCGTGGTCGAGGCGGTCGCCACGCGCGACTACCCCGTCATCCAGGGCGCCGTCATCGTGCTGGGGCTCGTCGCCGTCCTCATCACGCTGCTCATCGACGGGCTGCTCGGTGCGCTCGATCCGCGGCGCCGGCGGTCCGGCGCGTGAGCGCCCGCCGGCTCTCCCCCGCCGCCCGCGTCGGCCTCAGCGGGCTCGGTGTGCTGATCCTCGTCGCGATCGTCGCGCCGCTCGTCGCGGGCGGCCGGGCGGACGAGCTCACGCACCAGCTGCGCCAGGGCGCGTCGTCGCAGCACCCGCTCGGCACCGACGCCCTCGGCCACGACATGCTCGCCCGAACGCTCGTCGCCGCGCGACTGACGCTCCTGATGGCGGGCGGCGCGACGCTCGTCGCGCTCGGCCTCGGCACGCTCCTCGGCACCGCGGTCGCACTCGCGGGACGGCGCATGCGCGCGGTCGGCGAGCGCGCGATCGAGCTGCTGATCGCCTTCCCGGCGGTGCTGCTCGCGATCGTCGTGGCCACGGTGCTCACCCCGAGCGGATGGAGCGCGACGCTCGCGGTCGGGCTCGCGCTCGCGCCCGCGTTCGCGCGCATGACCAACAGCCTCGCCACGACCGTCGCCGCACGCGACCACGTCGTCGTCGCGCGGCTCCTCGGGCGCAGCCGCCGCTGGATCCTGCGCCGCCACGTCGTGCCGAACATCCGCGACACGCTGCTGATCCTGACGTCGATCTGCTTTGCCTCGGCGGTCGTGTCGTTGTCGGCGCTCGGGTTCCTCGGCCTCGGCGTCCAGCCGCCCTCCTACGACTGGGGGAGCCTGCTCAACCAGGGGCTGCAGGCGCTCTACACGAACCCCGTCCAGGCGGTCGGCCCGGCCGTCGGCATCCTGCTGATCGGGCTCTTCGCCGGCCTGCTGGGCGACGGCATCGCGGTCGCGCTCGCGCCGGGCACGCTCGGCGCCACGCCGGCCGCGGCGCCCGCCGCCGCGACGGAGGCGCCGGTCGCGGACGTCGCGGACGTCGCCGGCCTGGCAGAGGGGCACGTCGTCGTGCGCGACCTCCACGTACGCGGCGCGGGCGGCGCCGAGCTCGTGCGCGGCGTCTCGTTCGCGCTGCAGCGTGGGGAGATCGTCGGGCTCGTCGGCGAGTCCGGCAGCGGCAAGACCCTCACCGCCATGTCGCTCGCCGGGCTGCTGCCCGCGGGCCTCACGCCGTCCGCCGCCGAGCTGCGGATCGGCGACATAGACCTGCTCGGCGCGGCGGACCCGCGCGCGCTCGCGACGAGCCTCGGCGTCGTCTTCCAGGACCCGTCGTCGTCGCTGAACCCGGCGTTGCGGATCGGCTCGCAGGTGACCGAGGTCGCACGCGTGCACGGCGGCGCGAGCCGCGCGACCGCCGCGCACGCCGCCGTGCGGGCCCTCGAAGAGGTCCGCCTGCCCGAGCCGGAGCGCCAGCTACGCCGCTTCCCCCACGAGCTGTCCGGCGGGCAGCGCCAGCGGGTGATGCTCGCCGGCGCGCTCGTCAACGACCCGTCGCTCATCGTGGCCGACGAGCCGACGACCGCGCTCGACGTGACCGTCCAGGCCGAGATCCTCCGCCTGCTGCGGCGCGCGAACGAGCGGCACGACACGGCGATCCTGTTCATCTCGCACGACGTCGCCGTCGTCTGCCAGCTCTGCCATCGCGTGCTCGTGATGCAGCACGGGCGGATCGTCGAGGACCTGCCCGTCGAGCGCCTGCGGGCGGGCGAGGCGACGCACCCGCACACGCGCGCGCTGCTCGGCGCCACGCCGCGGCTCGGCGCGGCCGGCGCGGCCGGCATCGATCGTCTCGACGGCCCGACGGCGTCCGCGCACAGCGACGCGGACCCGGATGCGCCCGCGCTCGCCGTGCGGCAGCTGCGCGTCGGCTACGACGCGAACGCCGCGCCGGTCGTCGACGGCGTGAGCTTCGCGCTCGAGCGCGGTCGCGCGCTCGGGCTGGTCGGCGAGTCCGGCTCCGGCAAGTCGACGATCGCGCGGGCGATCGTCGGCATCGTCGGCGCGCAGTCGGGCTCGGTGGAGCTCGACGGCCAGGAGCTGACGGCGCTGCGCGGCGCCCGCCGGCGGGCCGGGCTGCGACGAGTCCAGCTCGTGCCACAGGATCCGTATGCCTCGCTCAACCCGCGCATGACCGTCTCCGCCGCGATCGCCGAGGGGTGCGACCCGGCGCTGAGCGCCGCGCAGCGCAGGAGCGAGGTGGAGCGCCTGCTCGGGGAAGTGGCGCTGGACCCAGGGCTGTCCTCCCGTTACCCGCACCAGCTCTCCGGCGGCCAGCGCCAGCGCGTCGCGATCGCCCGAGCGCTCGCCGCGCGCCCGGCGATCCTGATCGCCGACGAGATCACGTCCGCGCTCGACACCTCGGTCCAGGCGGGCGTGCTCGACCTCCTGCACGATCTGCGCGCCGAGCTGGACCTCACGCTCCTCTTCATCTCCCACGACCTTGCGGTCGTCAGCGAGGTGTGCGACGACGTGGCGGTGCTGCACCGTGGGCGGATCGTCGAGCAGGGCGCGATCGCTGACGTCTTCGCCGCGCCGCAGGCCCCCTACACCCGGGCGCTGCTCGACGCCGTTCCCCGGCTCGAAGCGCCCACCGAACCGCCGCTCAGGAGATGAACGCGATGGACCACACCCCTGCCCTGCCACCCGAGACCGCGGCGCTGCCGCCGGACGGCGTGCTGGACCTGACCGCGCTGCTCGACGCCCGGCTCTCCCCGGACGGGCGGCACGTCGCGATGGCCGTCGCGTCCGTCCAGCGCGACCCGCTCGCCGACGTGGCGCGACTGTGGGTCGCCCCGACCGGTGCCGGCGACGCGCTCGCGCTCGACGGCGCGCAGCCGCTCAGTCCCGAGGGCGCCTTCGCGACGTCGCCGTCGTGGGCACCGGACGGGCGCACGATCGCGTTCCGCCTGCACGACGGCACGGGCTTCCAGCCCTATCGCGTCGATCGCGACGGCGCCGACGACCCGGTCCCGCTCGCCGCACTGCCCTGGGGGCTTGGCAGCATCGGCCCGCTGTGCGCGCCGTCAAGCGCGGCGATCGCCTTCAGCGCCCCGGTCCGCCCGCCGCGCGACCCGGCGGAGCCGGTGCGCGTACGGCGCACGGTGTGGCGCATCGACGGCGCCGGGCTGCTGGACGACATCGTCCAGGAGCTGTTCGTGCTCGACCCCGGCGCGCCGGAGCCGCGTCGCCTGACCGACCACGGCGGCCATATCGTCTCGGCGCAGTGGTCCGCCGACGGCGAGCGCCTGCTGTACGTCTGCCTCGACCTCGACGGCGAGCTGCCGACCTGGGCGCTGCGCGTCTGCACTGTCGCCTCGGGCGCGGTCGCGACGCTCTGGACGTCGGACGAGTTCCGTGTCTACCCGCCGGCGGCCGCGTGGCTGCCCGACGGCCGCATCCTGCGCACGACGGCCAACTTCATCGGCGCCGGCGAGCCGGTCGGGCTCGTGGTGACCGGCCCCGACGGGACGCAGCCGCGACCTTGCGCCACCGAGGTCGACGGCTGGGTGTTCGGCATCCTGCAGGCCGACCACCCGAGCTTCACGAGCCTCGCGGCGCCGCGCATCGTCGTCGATCCGCACGGCGGGGCCGCCTACGTCCCGGTGCAGGCGGGCGGCCGCGGCGAGGTGTGGCGGATCGACGCCGAGCCGGGCGCCGCCGCGCGCGCCGTCACCGGCGACTGCGCGGCAGTGCCGCTGGACGCGCGCGACGGCCGGCTGCTGCTCGCGGTCAGCACGATGCACGAGCCGCCCGACCTGTGGCTCGCCGAGGTCGGAGCGCCGAGCACGGACGCCGCGCCGCGCCGCCGCCTGACCGCGCTCAACGCCGACCGCTTTCCGGCGGCGGCGACGTTCGCCGTCGAGCACCTGCAGGCCACGGCGCCGGACGGAACGCCGGTCGAAGGCTGGTTCCTGCGTCCCCACGGCCGCGACGGCTCCGTGCCGACGGTCCTGAGCCTGCACGGCGGTCCGGCCGCCGCCTGGGGACATGCCTTCTCCTACGACCACTGCCTGCTCGCCGCAGCGGGGTACGGGGTCCTGCTCTGCAACCCGCGCGGGTCGACCGGCTACGACCCCGAGTTCGCCCTTGCGCTGCGGGAGCACTGGGGCGATCTCGAGGCCGTCGACGTCACCGCGATGCTCGACCACGCGATCGACCTCGGGCTGGCCGATCCGGAGCGGCTCGCGGTCAACGGCCTGTCGGCGGGCGGATACCTCGGCGCTTGGCTGATCACCCACGGCGACCGCTTCAAGGCCGCGATGCTCGAGAACCCGGCGATCGACTGGTTCACCTCGACCGGCGCCGACATCGGGGCGATCCTCGTCGAGGGCTGGACCGGCGTCCGTGGCGGCACGGGCCTCGACGCGGCAGCGACGCTCGCGCGCTCCTCGGCGTCGACGTACGCGGCCGACTGCTCGACGCCGACGCTCCTGATCGTCCACGAGCGGGACCTGCGCACACCGCCGAACGGCACCGAGGCGTTCTACACGCTGCTGAAGCTCCACGGCTGCGAGGCCGAGCTGCTGACGCTGCCGGGCACCTTCCACAACGGCGCGATCGACCTCGGTCGCCCCGGCCACCGCGTGGCCCAGAACGAGGCGCTGATCGACTGGCTGGCCCGTCACGCCCCCGCGTGACCGCCGGTCGATCAGTGAGGGGCGCCGAGCGCCGCGAGGCTGCTCAGCAGCTCGCGCGCCGTCGCCTCGCCGAGCCGCAGGCTCTCGAGCCGGAAGGACTCGTTCGGCGCGTGCATCGCGTCGGCGTGCACCGCGAAGCCACTGACGATGACCGGCATCCCCTGCGCCGCCAGCTCGGCGACGATCGGGATCGTCGCGCCGAGGCGCACGAACGCCGGTGCGATCCCGGTCGCACGCTCGATCGCGCCGGCGGCCAGGCGGATCGCCGGCTCGTCGGGGGCGAAGCGGATCGGGTCGGCGGTCTCGGCGTCGATCTCGACCTCGACCCCCGCCGGCGCGGCGGCCCGCAGCAGCCGCTCCAGCGTCGCCGCGATCTCGGTGGGGCGCTGCCCGGGTGCGAGTCGCTGGGAGAGCGTGGCCGTGGCGACGGCGGGAACGATCGTGCGCGTGTCCCCGCCCGCGATCGCGTGCACATCGAGGGACGCGCCGGCGCCGTTGCGCGGGTAGTACTCGGCGCCGGCGCCGGGGTGCAGCGGCCGCCCGCCCGAGGCGGTGAGCAGCGCGTCGCCGGGGGCGAGGCGCGCCCACGACGCCGGCTCGGCCGGGTGGGGCGGCTCGATCCCGGCGCGCAGCTCCTCGCGCAGCGTCCCGTCGGGACCGGGGAGCACCGTCGCCAGCATCGCGTGAAGGACGTGCAGGGCGTTGACGACGCTGCCGCCGTAGATGCCCGAGTGCAGGTCGCGCGCCGCGCTGCGGACGGCGACCTGCAGCCGCACCACCCCGCGCAGCGAGACGGTGAGCGCGGGCGTCGCCTCGTCGGCCATCCCGGCGTCGAACACGATCGCGCAGTCGGCTCCACGGCGGTCGTCGCGCAGCCACCGCGCGGCGCCGGTGCTGCCGATCTCCTCCTCCCCCTCGACGAGCACGCGCACGTGGACCGGCAGCGCGCCGGCGCGGTGCAGCTCGCACGCCGCGTGCAGCAGCGGGAGGAAGTTGCCCTTGTCGTCGGAGGCGCCGCGCGCGTAGAGGCGCCCGTCGCGCACTGCGGGCTCGAACGGCGGCGTCTGCCACGCGCCGAGGTCGCCGGGCGCCTGCACGTCGTAATGGCCGTAGATCAGGACGGTGGGCGCGTCGGCGTGGCCGGCGCGCAGCTCGCCGACGACGAGCGGGTGACCGTAGCCGTCGAGCACGTCCGCGGTGCCGCCGGCCTCGCGCACTCGGGCGGACGCCCACGTCGCGGCGGCGTGCAGCCCGGCGCGGTCGGGCTCCCCGGTCGAGATGGAGGGGATCCTCAACCATTGAACGAGGTCGCCGAGCAGCCGGTCGGTCATCACGTCGTCCGCGTGGCCCACTAGATCTGCTCGAAGTAGCGCTGGATCTCCCAGTCGGTGACCTGGGCCATGAACTGGTCCCATTCGAAGTCGGCGACCCTGGCGTAGTGGTCGACGGCGTCGTCGCCGAACCAGCGGCGCGCCGTCCCGCTGGCACGGAACAGCGCGCCGGCCTTGCCGAGGTCGCTCGGAAGCGGCGGTCGGTCCTGGTCGTAGGCGTTGCCCGCCACCGGCGGCCCGGGGTCGGTGCGGCGCTCGATGCCCTCCGCGATCGACGCCAGCAGCGCGGCGAAGGTCAGGTACGGGTTGTGATCGGCGCCGGGGAGACGGAACTCCAGGCGGAGATCGGCGGGATCCTTCCCGATCGTGCGCACCGAGACCGTGCGGTTGTCATAGCCCCAGGTACAGCCGGCGCCCGCGACGAGCTCCTCGCGCGACACTCGCCGGTAGGAGTTGATCGTGGGCGCGTACCACACCATCATCTCGGGGGCATGGTCGAGGATGCCGCCGACGGCCCAGCGGTAGAGGTCGCTGAGGCCGTCGTCGGCCGTGGCGTCATGGAAGACACGCTCGCCCCCGCGCCCGCGCAACGAGCAGTGCACATGGCCCGACGAGCCGATCTCGCCCGTCGAGGGACGGGCCATGAACGTCGCCACCATCCCGTCGCGGGCGGCGAGGTCCTTGACGGCCATCTTGAACAGCACGTGGGCGTCGGCGGTGGTGAGCGCGCGGTCGTAGCGGATCCCGATCTCCCACTGGCCGAGGCCCCATTCGATCTGTCCGAGCTCCAGCACGACGCCGGCGGGCTCCAGTCCCTTGCGCAGGCGCCGGAAGAAGTCCTCCAGCTCGTTGCCGGCGGCGATCAGGTAGTCGGCGTGGTGGCGGGTCGTGGGTGGCAGGTCTCGGTACCCGCGCGCGCGCGCCTCGTCAGGGGTCACCTTGTACAGGAAGAACTCCAGCTCGGTGCCGAGGTACGGCTCGAAGCCGAGGCCCGCGAGCCGCTCGATCTGCGTGCGCAGCAGGTTGCGCGGCGCGATGGGCAGCGGCGTCCCGTCGTCGCCCTGCACGTCGGCGAAGCACAGCGCGACCCCGTCGAGCCACCCCAGCGGCCGCAGCGTCGCCAGGTCGGGCACGAGCCGCAGATCCGGCCAGCCGTTGTGGAACCCGGCGAAGTCGACCTGCAGCTCGAGCTCCTGCTCGATGTCCCAGGCCAGCGTGCACGTGCACACCTCGATGCCGCCGATCTTGGACAAGAACATCGACGGGCTCATGCGCCGGCCGAACAGGCGGCCCTGCATGTCGGGCGCCGCGACGATCACGGTCTCGATCCCGGCGAGCTCCAGGCCTTCGGGATCCAGCGGCGCGCCCACGCCGGCCGGCGGGCCGGGCGGGCTCGGCTCCACGCTCATCGGACCATCCATCCGCCGTCGACCGGCAGCTGCACGCCCGTGATGTACGCCGCGTCGTCGGAGAGCAGGAACGAGACGGCGGCGGCGATGTCGTCGGGCTCGGCGACCCGCTTGATGAGCAGGTGGTCAGACAGGAAGGCAAAGATGTCCGGGGCGTGCAGGTCCATCCCGGTCAACGGCGTGTTCACCGGCCCCGGGGCCACCGCGTTGACGCGTACGCCATCGGCGGCCAGCTCGGCGGCGAGCGCCTTGGTCAGCATCTTCACGCCGCCCTTCGAGGCGTTGTAGTGCACTTGGCAGTGGCCGGAGGAGCTCACGACGCGGTCGGCCTCCACGGTCGAGATGTTGACGATCGCCGCGCCCGGGGCCAGGACCTTGGCGGCCTCCTGGGCGACGATGAAGCACCCCTTGAGGTTGACGTCGACGACGCGGTCCCATTCGTCGTCGGTGACGTCGCGGAATCCCGACATCGTGATGATGCCCGCGGCGTTGACGAGCAGGTCGAGCGCGCCGAACGTCGTCACCGTCTGCTCGACGGCGGCGCGGATGGCCTCGCGATCACGGACGTCGGCCGCGACGGCCAGACCGCGGGGCGCCTCGGCCGAGGCCCCGTCGTCGATCCGTGCCGCGGTGCGCGACGCACCGTCGCCGTCGACGTCGAGGCAGGCCACGCCGGCCCCTTCTGCGGCCAGCCGAAGCGCGACCGCCTGGCCGATGCCGGAGGCCGCCCCGGTGACCAGGGCCACGCGGCCGGCATGGCGATCGGGGTTCAGCAGCGGTCGTGGCTCAGTTGTGGTGCTCACGGCACGATCCTTTCCGGGAGGCTCTCGGCGCCCCGTGTTCATCGGCTTGGTCGATCAGCCAGGTCAACAGCGGGTCCAACTCCGCGAGCATCTCCGGGTGCCACTGAACGCCGACGGCGCGGGCGCCGTCGATCTCGATGCCCTCAATGATCCCGTCCGGGGCAAGCCCCGTCGCGCGGACACCCTCGCCGAGCCTGCCGATCCCCTGGTGGTGAAAGGAGTTGACCCGGATCTCCGGGCCGTACACGCCGGCGAGCGCCGAGCCCGCCGTGAACCGGACCGGATGCACGCGCGCGTCGGGCGGGTAGAGGACGACGGTGTGCTCGACCTCCTGCTCGCCGGCGAGGTCGTCGATGAGCGTCCCGCCGAGCGCGACGTTCAGCAGTTGCGCCCCGCGGCAGATGCCCAGCAGCGGCCGATCCTGGTCCAGCGCGGCGAGCGCGAGGGCGATCTCGAAGCGGTCGCGGACCGGATCCATCATGGTCGCCGCCGGCGTCGGCTGGCTGTCGTACAGGCGCGGATCGATGTCCTGGCCGCCCGCCAGCACGATCGCGTCGAGCCGCGCGCAGACGGCTTGGGCGTCGTTGTCACGCGGGACATGCACCGGCATCCCGCCGGCGCGTCCGACCGCCTGGGCGTAGCAGGCGTAGTACGCGTCGGTGAACGCGTGCAACAGGATCGCCGGCGTCGTGGAGATCTGCGCGGCATGGATCCGTGGCCCGGTGATGCCGACCAGCGGGCGCCGGGCACCCGCCGGCCGTAGGTCGCTGACGGTCGTGGCGGTCACTCAGATCGTGCCCACGCCGGCCGGCACGCCGCCGGAGGACGGTGCGGCGGGGACGGTCGTCGACTCGCCGGCGAGGATGCGCCCGGCGTCGGCCAGCTGCGCTGGCCGCGCGCCACGGACCCAGGCCACATACGCAACGGTCATCGCCACCGCCCCGGCCAGGACCCAGGGCACGAGGTCCAGCGGCGAGGCCTGACCGGGCTTCAGGTTGTAGTAGTAGGGCGACGCGAGCACCGCGATGCCGGCAGCCGGCACCGCCACGCAGGTGAGCGGGTTGTGACGGCGCCCTGCACGACGCTCGCGGCCCCACCACACGATCAGGGCGGCGTTGATGACCACGTACATCGAGATGATCAGCAGCGATCCCACCGTCGAGAGCAGCGTGACCGCGGTCAGGGTGTCGGTGATCGGCTTGGAGCCCAGCGCGATGGCGAGTGCGAGGCCGGCGAACGCGCCGGACGCCGCGGCCGGGGTGCGGTAGTGGGCGTGCAGCCTGCCCAGGGCCGGCGGCAGCAGCCCGTCGCGAGCCGTGTTGAACAGGATGCGGGACACCGCGGTGATGGCCGCCACGCCGAACCCCAGGAACGAGGCCAGCAGCACCCACTTGACCGCCGGGGCCAGCCACCCGACATACGCGTCGGCCGCGGCGTGCAGCGGGTCGGCCTGCTGGGCCAGGCCGGCGCCGTCGCCGAACGCGATCACCAGCGCCCACGAGGCCACCACGTACAGGGCGCCGATGCCGACGACGCACAGCAGCACGGCCAGTGGGACGTTGCGGCGGGGGTTGCGCGTCTCTTCCGCCAGCGGAACCGGCTGCTCGAAGCCGCCGAACAGGAACACGGTGACCGCGAAGCCCAGGGCCACGGGCTCGAAGCCGCCGGAGGGGAAGGCGAACGGATCCAGGCTGACGCCGTTGGGGCCGCCGTCGATGAGCACTGCGGCGCAGATGATGCCGATCACCGCGACCTCGATCACGAGCGCCACGAGGCTGACGCGCACGCTGATCGACACGCCCCGGATGACCAGCGCCAGCACGACGCCGACGAAGGCGACCATGGACAGGCCGGTGGTCAGATCCGACGTCGAGCCGCCGAGGAAGTCGTTGGCGATGAAGTCCCCGATGAAGAGGAACACGGCCGCGTAGGCGACGAGCCAGCCCAGCAGGGCGGTGACACCGATCCACAGACCGGCGGTCGGCCCGAAGACGCGGGTGATGAACGTGACGAAGGATCCCGCGCTCGGCCACTGACGGGCAAACCGCGCCAGCGAGTTGCCGGTGGCGAGCACCCCCAAGGCGGCGATCACGAAGATCAGCGGCACCGCGGAGCCCGCGACTGCGGCCACGACCGCGACGCCGAACAGGATGCTCGCCGACGGCGCCATGACGGCCGCCCCGGTCATGACGGCGCCGAGGAGGCTGACCTCGCCCTCCCTGAGACGCTGGCTGTGCTCGCCCACTTCCATCATGGTCTCCTCACTCGGCGGTGGGATCAGTCCACCGCGATGTAGACGTTCTTGATCTCCGTGTACTGCCGCAGCGCCTCGGTCCCGAGCTCCCGGCCGAGCCCGCTGCGCTTCATGCCCCCGAACGGGGCCTCCACGTGAACGCTCTGGTTGGAGTTGACCGACAGCGCACCGCTGCGCACACCGCGGGCCACGCGCACCGCCCGGCTCAGGTCGCGCGTCCAGATCGATCCCGACAGGCCGAGGTCGACGTCGTTGGCCAGCGCCACCGCCTCCTCCTCGTCGCTGAAGGCGATCACCATGGCCACGGGCCCGAAGATCTCCTCCTGGGCGATGCGCATCCGTGACGCCACGTCGCCGAACACCGTCGGCTGCACGTACGGGCCGGCAGCAAGAGCCTCGTCGGCGGGGACGCCGCCTCCGCGCAACAGCGTCGCGCCGGCGCGACGACCATCCTCGACGTACTCGAGCACGCGCGCCTGCTGTGAGCGGGAGACCAACGGCCCCATGTCGGTCGACTCGTCGAGCGGATCGCCGACGCGCAGCGCATCGGTCGCCTCCAGAAAGCGCTCGAGGAACGCCTCGAGGACCGTGCGCTGCACCAGCACGCGGCTGCGCGCGCAGCAGTCCTGGCCCGCGTTGCCGAACACCGCCGCGGCAGCGGCAGGCGCGGCCCTGTCGAGGTCGGCGTCGGCGAAGATGAGGTTGCTGGACTTGCCACCGAGCTCCAGTGAGACCCGTCCGATCTTGGGCGCCGCGGCACGCAGCACGGCGACGCCGACCGCCGTCGATCCCGTGAAGGACACCTTCGCCACGCGGGGATCGGCCGCCAGCGCCGCGCCGACCAGCGGGCCGTCGCCCGGCAGCACGGAGACGCAGCCCGCCGGCACGCCCGCCTCGACGAGCACGTCGCCCAGCACGAGCGCCGACAGCGGCGTGAGCTCCGCCGGCTTGAGGACGATGGGGTTGCCGGCGGCCAGCGCGGGCGCGGCCTTGATGACGGCGATGAAGAGCGGGAAGTTCCACGGCACGATCAGCGCGCACACGCCGACCGGCTCGCGCAACACGAGGTCCAGCCCGGGCGCCGAGACGGGCAGCACCTGCCCCTCGAGCGTCGCCGCCGCGCCCGCGTAGAACTCCAGCGCGGCGATCGCGGCGCCGACCTCGGCGCGCGCGTCGCGGATCGGCTTGCCCACGTTGCGCGCCTCGAGGAGCGCAAGGTCCTCAGCGCGCTTCGAGAGCACGCGCGCCGCCTCGCGCAGCACCGCACCGCGCCCGCTCGCGGGCATCGCCGCCCAGCCCGCAGCGGCCTCCGTCGCCCTGGCCAGCGCCTCGTCGACGTGTTCGAGCGTCGCCTCTTCGACGAGCGCCAGAAGCCCGCCGGTCGCAGGCTCCATCAGGGCCCTCGTCTGCCCCGAGGTCCGCGTCCCCGCGACCAGCAGCTGCACGCGCTCGACCTCTTCGGTGGCCATGACGCCACGCTAACAGACACATGGATCGGTTACTAGTCCATTATCCCATGTGCCGACTTTGCGTTATGCTCGGCACATGGAACAGGGGACGACCGAGCGCCTCGATGTCCCGGCGGCCTACGCCGTCGTCGTCGATCACCTGCGCCGCGCGATCCACCTCGGCCAGTACGCACCAGGAGACAAGTTCCCCCCCGAACGCCAGCACGCCGAGGCGCTGGGCGTCTCACGCGTCACCCTCCGCGGCGCGATCCGGGTGCTCGAGGGCGAGGGCTACGTCAAGACCCGACGGGGCTCGTCGGGCGGCGTGACGGTGCTCGGCTCCACCGAGACGCGGGGCCAGCTCGTCGAGCGCCTGCGACACAACATCGACGATCTCCTGGCCGTCCAGGAGTTTCGCCTGGTCAACGAACGCCTGGCCGCCGAGCGCGCGGCGACGCGTCTGACCGCCGAGGACCTCGACGGCCTCGAGCGCTCCGTCGGGCAGATCGAGCGCGCCGACGGGGTCGGCGGGTTCCGGCAGGCCGACTCGTTCTTTCACCTCCAGATCGCGGGGGCGGCGGAGTGTGAGCTCCTGCGCGACGCCGTCGAAGACGCACGGGCAGCGATGTTCCTACCGCTCGACGCACTTGACTACAAGCTTCTGGTCACCGAGACGCTCAAGGACCACCGCCGCGTCCTCGCCGCTCTGCAGGCCCGCGATGCCGCCCGCGCCGGCCGCGCGATGGCCGCACACGTCAGACGCACGAGCGAGCAGCTCCAACAGATCCTCGCTGACCCAGCGCACGGCTCATAGACCAACACCGGCGGCCACCCTCGGCGTAGGGGTGGATCAGCCCAGCGTCGCGGTGTCGATCACGAAGCGATACCGGACGTCGGAGGCCAGCACGCGCTCCCAGGCGTCGTTGACCTCGTCGGCCGAGACCAGCTCGATCTCGGGGGCGATGCCGTGCTCGGCGCAGAAGTCGAGCATCTCCTGGGTCTCGCGGATGCCGCCGATCATCGAGCCGGCGAAGGCTCGCCGCTTCGGCAGCAGCGAGAACACGTTGACCGGCAGTGCCTCGGCGGGCGCGCCGACGTTGACCAGCGCACCGTCGACCGCCAGCAGGCCCAGGAAGGCGTTGATGTCCACCTTCGCGCTGACGGTGTTGATGATGAGGTCGAACCGCCCGGCCAGCTCCTCGAAGGTCGAGGGGTCGCTCGTGGCGTGGTAGTGGTCGGCGCCCAGCCGCAGGCCGTCGTCCTTCTTGCGCAGCGACTGCGACAGCACGGTGACCTCGGCGCCCATCGCGTGCGCGAGCTTGACGGCCATGTGCCCCAGGCCGCCGAGACCGACGACCGCCACCTGCCTGCCGGGCCCTGCGCCCCAGTGGCGCAGGGGCGAGTAGGTCGTGATGCCCGCGCACAGCAGCGGCGCGGCGACGTCGAGCTCGAGGCCGTCGGGGATCTTGACGACGAAGTCCTCGGTCACGACGACCTGCGTCGCGTAGCCGCCCTGCGTGATCGTGCCGTCCTGGCCGATCGACCCGTACGTCAGCGTGTTGCCGGGCAGGCAGTACTGCTCCTCGCCGTCGCGGCAGCTCGCGCACTCGCGGCAGGAGTCGACCATGCAGCCGACCCCCACGCGGTCGCCGACGGCATGGCTGGTCACGGCCAAGCCGACCGCGGCCACCACGCCGGCGATCTCGTGGCCGGGGACGAGCGGGTACTGGATCTCGCCCCACTCGCCGCGGACGGTGTGGATGTCGGAATGGCAGATGCCGCAGTACTTGATGTCGATGAGGACGTCGTGCGGCCCGACGTCGCGACGCTCGACGGTCAGCGGGGCGAGCGGCTCGGTCGGGGATGTCGCCCCGTAGGCGTTGGCGGTGAGCATGTTCTCCGTGGGTGACTGGATGGGTGTTCCGGGCGCGCGACCACATCGGAGGCGGCGCCTCCGACGGCCGGCCACCGTGGACCGGCCTGGGCGTTGGTGATGCTGTCGACGATGCTCCCGGCGTACCGCTGGTACTTGGTACGGTCCGCGGCATCGACGGCGTCGTTGACGGCGGCGCCGGCATCCTCTATGGAGCGTCCCGTGAGAGGACCCGCAGGCCGACTCGCCTTGACTCGCGCGGGCCTGGTCCTCAAGCTGCTGTCGAGGGTCGCCTCAGCGGATTCCTGCGTTGCGTCGGAGCCTCCGGCTCGAGGCGGACCGAGGACATGGAAGCCATGCGCATCACGACCGCCCTCCGCGCCGTCCTGACCATCGCAGTGCTGACCGCGTGCGCAGCGGCCACCCCCGCGTCGGGCGCCGTGACCCTGCCGCCGGCCGGCGCCCAGTTCGACTACCAGATCGGCGGCGCCTACACACCGGACCCGACCGTCGGCATCGTCGACCGCGACCGCACCGCCGCCCCGGCCGCCGGCAAGTACAACGTCTGCTACGTCAACGCCTTCCAGACGCAGCCGGACGCCGCCCGCTGGTGGCGATCCAGGCACCGCTCGCTGCTGCTGCGGCGCAACGGGAAGTACGTCGTCGACTCGGCCTGGAACGAGATGTTGCTCGACGCGTCGACGGCCGCCAAGCGCAGGGCGCTGGCTGCCGTCGTCGGACGCTGGATCGACCGCTGCGCCACGGCCGGCTACCAGGCGGTCGAACCCGACAACCTCGACTCGTGGACGCGCTCCAAGCATCGCTTGACCATGGCCGACAACAAGGCCTTCGCGTCGCTGCTGGTCCGCCGCGCCCACGCCCGCGGCCTGGCCATCGCGCAGAAGAACGCCCCGGAGCTGGGCGGCGCGGGCAAGGCGCTCGGGTTCGACTTCGCCATCGCCGAGGAGTGCAACGTCTACGACGAGTGCGGCAGCTACACCGGGCCGTTCGGCGATCAGGTCTACGAGATCGAGTACACCGACAACGGCGGCGAGGCGAACTTCCACTCCGCGTGCTCGTCACGCGGCTCGTCCATCTCCATCATCTACCGCGACCGCGACGTGGTGAGCAAGGGCGACGACAACTACACCTACGACGCCTGCTGATCGACCCGCTGGGCGATCGAACCGGCCCGCGGGTGCGATGCGCGACGGTTCAACGCGCGGTCAGCCGCACCACGGGGATCTGGCGATCCGTCTTCGTCTCGTAACTCCTGTAGTTCGGTCGCTCGCTCGTGATGCGCTGCCACGCCGTCGCGCGCTCCTCGCCGGTCAGCGTCTGCGGCGTCACCGCGGTCTTGCGACCGTCGACCTCCACCTCGACCTGGTCAGGATGCGCGGCGAGGTTGTAGAACCAGGACGGGTGGGTCGCGGCGCCGCCCTTCGAGGCGACGATCAGCCAGGCGTCGTCGCCGTCCGGGAACGGCATGACCACGGCGGTCCGGCGCTGCCCGCTCTTGGCGCCGACGGTACTCAGGTACAGCAGCGGCCTCCCACCCATCCTGCTGCCGGTGAGCCGGTGGATCGCGCGCGCGACGCCCATGATCATCCGCCCGATCGGCCCGCTCGGCGCCCCTCTCGCTCCTCGTGTCCCACCGGGAGGGACCTCGACAGCCATGCGCACACGATCGCAGGTCGCAGACCGGATGTCAGGCGAGCTCAGGAAACCCGCCCACCCCGGCAGAGGTACGACGAGCACCGCCGCGCCCGCCGGCGCCGGGGCATCAGGTCTTCTGCTGGCGCGGGGCGACGGGATGCCCGCAGCCGAGCAGCCGCGCGACCCGTTCGCTCGTGTTGCGCACGCGGAAGCGGCGGCCGGCGCGCACGTAGACGGTGTCGCCGGCAGTGAGCTCGTAGCGCTCGTCGTCGAGCTCGACGAGGACGCTGCCCTCGATCACGTAGCTGAAGTGGTCGGCCGGCTGCGGATGCGCCTCGCCCATCGAGGCGCCCGGCTCGTAGACCCAGATCATCGGCACGAGCACACGGTCGGGGTCGGCGACCAGCATGTACGCGTCGATGCGCTCCCCGTGCGAGGTGACGTGGATCTCCTCGCCCCCGCGGATCACGTCGGACGTGGGTGCGTCGGTCGCGTCGACGAGGTCGATGAGCGACGCGCCGTAGAGCGTCAGGAGGCGCATGAGGCGGCTCATCGCCAGGTCGCTCTGGCTGCGCTCGACGAGCGACAGGAACGAGGGTGAGACGCCTGCCTGCTCGGCCGCGGCCTTGATCGACAGGCCGCGACGCCTGCGCAGCTCGCGCAGCCTGGGGCCGAGGGGAGGGTCGGGGGCGTCGGGGGACATCGTGGTTGGAGCGCGCGGTCCTCGCGCCACAATCTACCTCCGTGCCTTCGCGGTTCACCGCGCAGGCACGCGCGCCCGTGCGCGGGACCTACGACCCGGCGGCGGCCGCGACGTACACGGCGACGGCGTCGATCTGCTTCGCCGCCAGCGTGCCGCCGAACGACGGCATGCCGCCCCCGCCCTTCTCGATCTGCGCGGCGATCGCTGCCTTGTCGAGCTTCGTGGCGTCGAGGTTGGGGCCGACCGAGCCGCTCGCGCCGGCGTCCGCGAGCGTGTGACAGGAGGCGCAGCTCTGCGTGAAGATGGCCTTGCCCTCCGCGTGGCTGCCTCCTGTGCCGGACGCCTGCTGCTGTGCGGCCGCGGGCTTGTCCTTGGCAGTCGGCTGCGCGTTCGCGCCGGCGGTCGCGGAACTCCCGTTCGCCGGGGTGCCGGGCGCGTAGCCGTTCTCCTGGTTGTGCGCGAGCTCGGTCAGCTTCACCGTCGCTGTCGCGTCGTGGTTCTGCCCGCCGCAGGCGGACAGGCCCGTCCCGAGCGCGACGCAGGCACCCGCGACGGCGAACAGCTGAGCAGCACGAAGCGACATCGACGTCGATTCTCCTAATGGACGTGGGCGAAACGGCGAGGCGATCTCACCGTACATGACGTGCAGAAAATATGCGATAGTCGCGTCCGGAACAGCGAATATGTTCGCTGCTGCGACGTTCCCCCCGAGCTTTCCGGTGCGGGTGCGTTCCAACGATCGGTGGGAGAGAGAGCCATGTCCGACGACGCATCCATGCTCAGCTCGAGGGTGTCGCGACGCTCGCTGCTGGCGGCGGCCGGTGTCGCGACCGGCGGAGCGGTGCTCGGGAGCCGGACGCGCGCCGCCCGGGCCGCCGGGCGCTCGTTCGACGCCGAGGCCGACGTGATCGTGGTCGGTGGCGGAGGCGCCGCCTTCTCCGCGGCCGTCGGCGCGGCGCAGGATGGCGCGCGTGTCCTCGTGCTGGAGAAGGCGCCGGCGATCGGCGGCACGACCGCGCGGTCGGGCGGCGCGTACTGGATCCCGAACAACCACCTGCTGCGCGCGAAGGGCGTCGAGGATCCCAAGGACGACGCGATCAAGCTGATGACGCGGCTGGCCTACCCGACGGTCTATGACCCGGAAGCTCCGCTCAACGGCATCGACCAGATGAGATATGACCTGCTGAGCGGCTACTACGACCGCGGCTCGCAGGTGATCGAGCAGCTGGAGCGGAGCGGTGCGCTCAAGTCGCAGATCGCGGCACTGCTGCCGACGCAGACCTCCAAGGTGCCCTGGACGCATCCCGAGTACCACGCCGAGTTGGCCGAGAACAAGGCGCCGTACGGGCGCACGCTGTCGGCGCTCGGCAGCGAGGGCGGCGGCGGCGGCAACCTCATGTCGAGCCTCGCCACCGAGGCCCGCAAGATCGGCGTGAAAGTCCTCACCGGGCAGCACGTCGTGCAGATCGCCACCAACGACAAGGGCGAGGTCGTCGGCGTGCAGGCGCAGGTCGACGGCGGCGCCTCGCGGCTCTACCGCGCCCGCAGGGGTGTCGTGTTCGGCACCGGCGGCTTCACGCAGGACCGCAGCAAGGTGATGAACTTCCTGCGCGGCCCGATCTTCGGCGGCTGCGCCGCGCCGACGAACACCGGCGACTTCATCGACATGGCGACGCAGCTCGGCGCGCGGCTGGGCAACATGAGCAACGGGTTCTTCGTCCAGCATGTGCTCGAGCAGGCGCTGGCCAACTCGAGCGTCGTCGACGACCTGTGGATCCCGCCGGGCGACAGCATGATCATGGTCAACCGCTATGGCGACCGCGTCAGCAGCGAGAAGACCCCCTACAACGAGCACACGAAGAGCCATTTCGTCTGGGACACGAACCTCGCCGAGTATCCGAACCTCGTGCAGTTCATGATCTACGACTCCGCCGTCGCCAACGACCCCCAGCAGGCGTACGGCCAGCCGTATCCCGCGCCCGGCAAGACCGCGCCGTTCGTGATCGAGGGGGCGACGATCGACGAGCTGACGAAGAACATCGAGCGGCGCCTCGCCAAGCTGCGCGGCAGCGTCTCGATCACCGGCGCGATCGGCCCGGACGTCCGGCTGGTGGACGGCTTTGCCAGCAACCTCAAGCGCACGATCGAGCGCTTCGACGGCTTCGCCCGCGACGGCCACGACCCGGACTTCGGTCGCGGCTCGACCCCGATCCAGGTGTCGTGGGGCGGCGTGCGCCGCAAAGGCAACGACAAGAACAGCACGATGTACCCGTTCGCCTCGGCGGGCCCCTACTACTGCATCCTCATCGGCGGCGGGACCCTCGACACGTGCGGCGGCCCGGTCGTCGACCCCGCCGGCCGGGTGCTGCACGTCGACGGCCGGCCGATCCCGGGCCTCTACGGCGCCGGCAACTGCATCGCGTCGATCGCCGGGCAGGCCTACTGGTCGGCCGGCGGCACGCTCGGACCGGCGATCACGGGCGGCTTCACGGCCGGGGAGAACGCCGTCAACGAGCCCGTCAAGGACGTCTGACGGGCCCGTGAACGCGCTCGACCGCGCGGGCCTCGTCTACGAGGTCCGCGCGCCGGGGGTCGGCGAGGCCGGCGGTACCACGATCGCGCTCGGCGGCACGCACACCGACGAGGCACGGCTCGCCGAACTTGCCCGCGCGACCGCGCCAGACCATCGTGTCGTGCTGCCGGAGCCGTTGCGCTTCCTGTACCTCAGCCGCGACCACGTCGGCCGGCGCTGGTACGTCACGAGCATCGACGGCGAGATCGAGCCGGCGACCTTCGGCGACGCGCTCTACGCCGTCGAGCAGCTCGCGATCGCCGCCCACGAGACGTGGGATCGGCCACCGCTGCTGATCGGCCACGGCCAGGGCGGGGAGCTGGCGCTCGCGCTCGCGCTGCTCATGCCGGACATGCTCGCCGGCGTGGCGGCCGTCGGCGCAACGATCCCCCAGGTTCCGGGCTGGGAGCGCCCCGACCGCGCGGCCGGCGGCCTCCCGGTGCTGCTCGTGCCCGCTCACGGGGACGACGTCGCGGCGGCGCGCACGCACGACGAGCTGGCGGCGATCGGCGCCCACGTCGCGACGAGCTCGGCCGTTCCAGCGGCCGACGCGCTCGAGCCGTCGCTCGACCCCGTCGTGGCGCGGTGGTGGCGGGACGCCGCCTGAGCGGCGTGCTCGGCAATCCATCAAGCTGCCTTGATGTATCGTCCCAGGCATGGGTCAGACCGGAACCCGCGGGGATCTCCTTCCGCCGGACTTCCTGCGGCTCGCCGGCCACCCGGTGCGCTGGCGACTGCTCAGCGAGCTGGCGCAGAGCGACCGGCGCGTCGGCGAGCTGACGGAGCTGCTCGGGCGGCCTCAGAACCTCGTCTCCTACCACCTCGGTCGGCTGCGCGCCGAGCACGTCGTCTCGATGCGACGCAGCTCCGCCGATGGCCGCGACACCTACTACAGCCTCGATCTGCGTCGTTGCCGGGACCTCCTGGCCGCGACGGGTGCCGCGTTGCATCCCGGTCTGGGGACGCCTTGGGAACCGCCGAGAGCCGCTCGCCCGCCACGGCGGCCGCGCGCGCAGATCCTGTTTCTCTGCACCGGCAACAGCGCCCGCTCCCAGATGGCCGAGGCGCTGGCAGAGCATCGCGCACCCGACAGCGTCGAGGCCTTCAGCGCCGGCAGCCACCCCAAGCGCCTGCATGCCAACGCGGTGCGCGCCATGCGAGAGCACGGCATCGACATCGCCGGCCGCAGCGCCAAGCACCTCAGCGAGTTCGCAGCGTGGCGCTTCGACTACGTCATCACGCTGTGCGATCGCGTTCGCGAGGTCTGCCCCGAGTTCCCCGCCCATCCGAGTGTCGCGCACTGGAGCATCGCCGACCCGGGTCGCGAAGCCAGCGGCGACGACGAGGCGAGCTACCCGGCGTTCCAGCGCACGGCGACCGAGCTCGCCGGTCGCGTCTCGTTCCTGCTCGAGTCCATCGACCACACCCCGACCAACCCCGGAGCCGAACATGCCCAACGATGATCTCGTCAGCGTCCGCTACATCGTCGACGACGTCGACGCCGCGGTCGCCTTCTACACCAGCAACTTCGACTTCACGGTGCTGTCCAACCCCGCCCCGGCGTTCGCCGACGTCGTCCGCGGCCGGCTGCGGTTGCTGCTCAGCGGCCCGACCAGCTCCGCCGGACGCCCGCTGCCCGACGGCACCACACCGACGCCAGGCGGATGGAACCGCATCCACCTGATCGTCGAGGACATCGCCTCCGAGGTGGCGCGCCTACGTGCGGCCGGCCTGGCGTTCCGCAGCGAGATCATCTCGGGTCCTGGTGGCCGGCAGATCCTCACCGAAGATCCGTCGGGCAACCCGATCGAGCTGTTCCAGCCCGCGGCCCGCTAGAGCACCGCGGCTACGGCGTCCGCGCTCCTGCCCGGACGCGCAATAGCCTGGGGTGGAATGGACCGGCCCTCGCCAGCGAACGCGACGATCGGGATCGAGTCGATGGGGTCGCACTTCGTCGTGACGACGGTGCCGGGCGACGGGCTCGCCGGTGCGCTGTCGACGCTCCCCCACGTCCTGCGCGATCCCGTCCGCGAGCCGCACCGCTGGAGCGCGCCGGCGGTGCCGATCGTCGCGCGCGCCGTGCGCGCGCTGGTCGCGTTGCACCCGTCGATCGCCCTCGATCCCGACGCCGAACGCCTGCTGACCGCCGTCGAGAAGCTCCCGGAGGCCGCCACGGCCGTCGCGCACTTCTGCGAGCACAAGCCCGGCGTGCCCGGCGTCGTCATCGCGATGGAGCCCGACCCCGAGCTGCGCGCCGCCTTCGCGCAGCTGCCCGAGCGCCGCCGCGACCCGGTGCTGGACCGCTGGTGGATCCCCGCGCGCGAGGCGCCGCTGGAGGCGCTCGGCGACGAGCTCGACCGCATCGGGACGCTCACCGCTACGCCCGAGGTCCGCAAGCGGGTCGGCCGCTACGAGCAACCTTCGCTCTCGATGGCTGCGGTCGTCGACGTCGCGCACCGCTGCGACGTAGCGGTCGTCGAGAACGCCGCCGGCGAGGTCGGACTGCGCCTCTGCCGCCGCTGCCATCCCGACCTCGAGCCGGAGCTGACCGCGCTCGGCCTGGTGACGCGCACCTTCGACTCGTGGTGGGTCTCGATCCACGGCGACGGTGGACTGCGGGGCCTGCTCGAGGCGCGGCCGGAGCTGCAGGGCGGGCACGACGTCCTCCCCGCGCTCGACGCCGCGGCGGTCCGGGCGGGCGGCGCCGACGCGCTCGAAGCGCTCTCGGCCGCCGAGGAGGGCCGGATCGACATCGACGGCCTGACCGCGCCGCTGCGCCCGTTCCAAGGCGCTGCCGTCGACTACGCGCTGCGCGCCCGGCGGGTGTTCCTCTCCGACGAGCCCGGCCTCGGCA
>NZ_DATHDY010000098.1:0-9557 GCF_035318805.1 Baekduia sp. | reverse complement strand
AAACACCACGACCGCCTGCTCGTTCACCATGTGGGTGACCTCCTGAGCGGGCCCGCGACAGGCGCAATCTGTCGCTACCAAGCCCCGCTTGGGAGGTCACTCCACCCCAACGGCCGGATGGAACGGTGGATCGAGGCTAAGGAGCACCGGACCCCTCCAGGAGGCTCACATGACCCGCCATCTGCGGCCCGTGCTCGGCGCCGCCCTCATCTTCATTGCCATCGTGGCCGCTCCGCGACCGGCCTTCGCCGGCGGCTACGACGTCATCGCGTGCAACCAGACAGTGGCGGGCGGCGCCAACCACTCATGCGGCGCGGCGGCTGACGGCGGGATGACCGCCTACACCGACTGCCCCGCCGGCCAGGGGATCATGGCCCGCAACGTCGACAGGCTCCGAATCAGCCGCCCAGTACCAACCCCATGCGCTTGCTCGTCAGGGTCTGGGGAGGACGTGCTCGGCGAGGCGTCGGGCGACCCGAGCGACCAAGGCCTCCGCCTCGATCGCCGTCGTCGGATCGACGCCGTCCCAGACACCGGCGATCTCCAGCGACGTCGTGCGACCCGAGGTCAGGCCCAGCTCGGCACAGATGCCTGCGGCGGCCGCATCGACGACCTGCGCCTGCTGGCAGAACGTCAGTTCCAGGCCATCACCGCGGCGCTCCAGCCGTTCGACGAGCAACGCCATGATGTAGACCAGCTCCTCGGCCTGGTGCTCGATTGGGAAGCGCGAGTTGACCGAGACCGTCGCGATCTCCCACACCACCACCGCGACCGCGTTCATCGGGCCGGGCTGGACCACGACCTCGTAGCCGATCTCCTGGGCGAGGCAGCGGAGCCCGCCCACCACCTTGGTCGGCTGCGTGACCTGCGTCGCTCGCATGGAGGCCTCCGTGATCCGGGGCGCCGCCCGGTGCGGCGCCGTCGCCTGGTCCACGGCACGCACGGACGCGTGCCACCGTGGCCTTGGTCGACGGCCGCACCGGACACCCCTCGGACCGATTCGTTGGGCAACACCGCTGGCGCGGACCGACGAGCGGTCGGCCCGCGCCCCGACGGTGCTCCGCTACCGCTCCTCGGAGGCCTGCTCGCGGGCGGGCGTCAGCGCCTGCTCGTACTCGGCGTTTGCGCGTTCGACGGCCCGCTCCAACTGGGTCATGGCCGCCGGGATCACGGGGCGGCTGAGCTCGCGCAGCGCCTTGGCGGCGTGGTCCTTGTGCGAGGTCCACCGAGTCGCCGGGGTGCGCTGGCTGCCGTTGATGACCAGGCGGCTGGCGTGCTGCTCGGCGGCGATGACGACCAGCGCCCGGCCGTAGAGCTCGGCGGCGGTCTTGGCGCCGTCGACGTACTTCCACAGCCAGTCGATCGCGGCCTGCGGGTCGCGGTGGTCGCCGTAGTCGTAGCGCAGGCGCCCGCGGCTGCCGTCCTTGAGGGTCTTGGTGACGTCGGTGCGCAACTCCTCGATCACCAGTCGGACGCCGCCCGCGGCGACCCGGGCGATCCGGTCGCCGGTCTGCGTGTACGGGGAGCTGTCGTGGTCGGCGCCGAGCAGGGCGTAGACGAAGAACCGCGCGACGTCCATGTCGGCCGGGTCGACGCTCGCCAGCGTGGTGATGAGCGCGGTGCCGAGGTCGGAGTTGATGCCGTGGGCCTGGTCGCCCAACTCCCGCATCTGGGCGTCACGGTCCCGCTTGGCGACCGCCGCCGGGTCGACGGGCTTGTTGGTGGCCTTGCTCGTAGAGCGCTCGGCGGCTCGGTCGGCCACCCTATGCTCCAGCGTGCCGTGGGTGCGCTTGATGGCGGCCTTGACCAGCTCGCGGTAGACGGCGCGATCGACGATGAGCGGACTGCTGCGCTCGAACTCGATCAGGACGCCCGCCGCGCGGGCCTGGTCGACGTGCTCGTCATCGAAGCGGACGGTGGGCGGCCCGTAGGCGTGGCGGTCGAGCTGCTTGTGCAGCTTCTCGGCCTCGGCGTAGAGCTGGTCGGTCTTCTTGCCCAGACGCAGCTCGGCGATCTCGCGGGAGCCGACCGTGGAGAGGTGCGCGGCGAAGACCTTGCGGTCGCCGTGCGTGAGCGCCGCGTCCAGGACCCAGCCGGGCTGGCTGGCCAAGCGCGCGGCGACGGCGGCATTGCCGTCGTCGAGATAGGCGATGAGGGCCTCCAGCAGCTTGGGCGCGACGGTCCCGATCGCGCGCAGCTGGTCGACCGCGGCGAGCGCGATGACGCCCTCGCCGATGAGCTGCTGGGCGCGCTCGGGCAGCTCGAGGATCTTCACGCGGGCGGTGACCCGTGCCTTCGCCCAGCCGAGGGCCTGCGCCGCGCCGTCCTCGCTGAAGCCGCGGTCGAGCATCGCCCGGACCGCCTTGGCCTCCTCGTAAGGGTTCAGCTGCTTGCGAGCGATGTTCTCCACCGCGCGGTCGGCGTCTTCGCTGTCGGCCTCGCGGAGTACGTATGGGACCTCGGCCAAGGGGATCGAGGTGGCGGCGGCCATGCGGTGGAAGCCGGCGACGAGCTCGAAGTCGTCGTCGCGCTCACGCAAGACGACCGGCACGAGCATGCCCTGCAGCTTGATCGAGCCGGCGAGCGCCTTGACATGCGCCTCGTCCAGGACGCGGACGTTCTCAGGGATGTGGATCCGCTCGAGCGCGACCGTGCGCGTGGAGGTGATGGTGGTGGACATGTGCTGGGTCTCCTGTCGGAGTCGGGGCCCGCCGGGCTGGCGGCCGGTCAGCCGTCACCCGCACGCCCGCCAGGGCGTGCCACCATCGGGTGGCGCTCGGCCCGCCAACCCAGCAGGCTGGTCAGGACCAACTGGTCGCGGCGGTTCTCGACACGACGAAGGGCTGGCCGTCGCCGACGTCCACCGGTGATCACGCGAAGGGTCCGCCGCCCGTACTCGCGGTGGGAGGCCGCGCCGGTCACGAGCGCCCCTGCTTCCATGAGGCCGTGCTGCCGTAGCCCTCGGTCTCGATCTCGTGGCGGACCCGGGTGGCGTCACCGCGGCGGGTCGCCATGTCGTCCTGGACAGCGCGGACCTCGCAACGGCGATCGGCGACCGGCTCAGGCGCACGGCACTTGAGGGCGTCGATCGCTCGCGACGCCTCCGCCCGGGTACGCGGCGTGACGAAGCTCACGCCGCGCTGGAGCGCCAGCTGCCGGAGGTAGCGCTGCTGCCTGGCGGTTGGTGGAGGCTCTGCGGGAGAGGGATGGTGCTCGGTCATGGCCGTGCCACAGCACGGCGCGCGCGAACGTCAAGGCCCCGGTCCGGTTAGGACCGCCAGAAGCGACCGGTCCACCAAGCGCGCCGTGCTACGGCTGGCCGGACCTGACCGAACACCAGCTCCGGGACCGCAAGGGGCCGGGCATCAGGAAGGTCGGAGCGACCAGCCGGCTGCCCGATCGCTCCGACCCTCCCTGTGACCTCCTCAGCCCTGCGGCTGTTCAGGACGGTGGAGCAGAACCTCGTCCTCGATCCGGCGCGCCAAGCGGTCGATCGTCTGGGCTGCCGCTTGGATCGTCTCCAGCGGGGCGCTCTGCGCCCACGACGCCAGGTACGGGATCGAGTAGTTCGAGGTATCGAGCCCGAGCGTCGCCGCGACCGTGAAAGCGACGGCCTCTACGATCAGCTCCTCCTCGGCGTACTTGACCGCCGGGCGCTCCTCCTGCTCCCGGATTTCCTGCATCAACATGTGCGACAACTCATGGACGAGCGTCTTGGCCCGCTGGTTGATCGAGTGCTTGGCGTTGATGACCATGCGCCGACGTGCGATATCGCAGTAGCCGCCGATGCCGTCCTCCAGCACCACGTCGGTCAGGACGCTGTAGCCGCTCGCCACCGCGATCGCCGACAGCGGCGGGAAGGTCCACTCCAGCTCGTCACCGTCGATGGTCGAGATCGGCGGCTCGAGGACCGCGGGCTGCGCCGGTGCCGGCAGCCGGTCGACCTGCGACCGATCGAAGACCGGACCCATCCGGAACCGCGTGCGCGGCTTCTTGTCGGGGTCGGCTCCCGCCTTCTTCCACTCCTCGATCGCCTTGCGCTTCGGCGGCACCGGCATCCAGATCCACAGCCCGTGCTCTCCACGGCGGACGGCGTAGCCGAGATCCAGCCACCTGCGAAAGCCCGTGACGAACGTCGCGTCCGGGCGCTGCATGGCGATCAACAGCTGGTTGATGAAGCGGTAGTTGTGGAACTTGCTCCGCGTGCGCAGCCAGTTCTGCCAGCCCTCGCTGGACTGCAGCGCCTCGACCGCCGCGACGGCGCGCTCTCGGTCCGCCTCGCGCCGCGCTTGGCGCTCGGCCTCGGCCTCGGTCTTGGTCGACACGAGATCCTCCTCGGCTGAGGTCCCGCCCGGTGCGGGACCGTTGCCATCCCGCCGCACGCACGGACGCGTGCCATCGTGGGGTGGCGTCGGTTCCCGTAGGCGTGGCGGCGCCGCGGCGAGAACCATATCTACGGCTCGCTTCGAGGCGACCTGTCGTTCGAGCTATGGCCGTCTGCTCATCCGCGACATCACAGGCGACGTTCCAATACGGTCGCCGCCGTGGACGTGCCAGTCGCACATCGTCGGAGCGTGGTCTTCGTCGGCTCGATCGAGGGAACCGGAGAGCACCGGCTGCGAGGGACCGGCTTCATGGTCGGCGTACCGGTCGAGGGCGACGACACGAAGATCCACCTACAGCTGGTGACGGCGTCGCACGTTGTCCCCCACGACAAGCCGACGTTCATGCGATTGCGTCGTCTTCTTTCGGATCCACCAGCGGGGGAGCCGCTGAACGAGCGCCTCTTTGAGGAAGAGGTTGTAGACGTTGAACTCGGCACATGGCATCGTCATCCGATAGCCGACCTGGCGACGACGCTGATCGTCGAGGCAGACCCGCGCTGGGCGATAGGTGTCGTCCCATGGGCGAGCTTTGTAGGTCGCTCGCCTCATGAGCCTGAACTCGGAGAGGACGTGGTGTTCGCCGGCCTGCTCGCGCAGGTCGACTCGATGGCCGAGCGCCACGTCCCGATGCTTCGCGGGGGCATGATCGGCGCGCTGTACCAGCACAAGATCCCGATGGTCGAACCGGGCGGCACGCGGCGTCTTCTGGACGGCCACCTGATCGACTGCCGCTCGTTTGGCGGATTCAGTGGCGCGCCGTGCTTCGTCAGCATGATTCGAACAAGCGCTCCGGGCTCGAGCCTTCACGTGCTCAACCCGACACCGTTCTGGCAGCTTCTAGGGGTTGTTGGAGGTCACTTCGATCATCGCTCGTCTATCGAGATCCAAGGAGACAGCTTGAGCGTCCCGACGAGCGCCGGCGTAGCCGTCGTCTACCCGTCAGAGCTGCTGACGGAGCTCCTCGAAGACGAAGCGCTCATCGCGGAGCGCGCACTCGACACGTAGGAGGGCGGGGCGCGTCGGAAGCCGATCTCCAGCCCAATGGCTCCGGCTCGGCAGCGAGCGTCGTCGTCGGCGCTGGCAGGTGTGGAGGTTGGCGAACTTCCAGCTGACGCGCTTGCGCGCGTACACCTTGGTGTAGACCAAGTGGTACATGGTGCCGCCGTTGACCGTGAAGATGGCCTTGCCGTCGCCACGGGTCATTGTGGCCTGCACGCACCGGCCGAGCACGGCGCGATGCGCCGGCAGACTCTCAGCCGTCCGTTCGCCGCAAGTTGCGGTTGGCGTCGAGTTGACGAGCGAACTCGAGGTCGGTGGTGCGAACGACGCCGTCGACCGCCTCTAGGTTGATGGTCTGCCCGTCCGGGCCGGTCACGCCGACTGACTGCAGTGGGCCGCCGTCGAGCGCAGAGACGTAGGCGAGTTCCCGACGACCGGTGGTCGCTTCGCTCTCGCGCTGGCGCCGCTTCCTTCCGGCGTCGGACCTGCAGTTCTCGCAGTTCCGGCTTCGAGCGTCGTCATCGGAGAAGCGGCGGCCGCAGCCCTGACAGATCGCCAAATAGGTGATCGTGCGCTCGAACTCGCCGGTGAACCACGCTCCGCCGACGCGGACGTCCACATGCCAGCCGCCGAGTTCGGCGGGGCGGACCTTGGGCGCTACCGGCGCCCGGTTGCAGTCGCGACAGCGCCGCGCCGTTCGCCGCCCCTGGAACACCAACGAGCATTGCTCACAGACGCGGATGCCGGGCACGGCGATCTCGCGGGCGGCGAACGCGATCCATGTGTTCTCGTCGCCGCCGAGCATGGTGCCGAGGCGACGTTCCAGGCCAACGCGGAGCGCTTCTTGCAGGTGCTCACGGTGCTTCCGCGTCTGATGGGCGAGGTCCTTGCGGCGCCGAATCGCCGTCGCCGTCTGCCCTCGGATTCGTTGCGATCGTCGGGGGAAGTCGTCGGCCAGGACGAAGCTGCGGAAGAGCGCCCGCGCCTCGACCGCGTGCTCGGGATGACGGTCGAAGTGACCCGGTGCGATGACGAGGAGGCCAAAGAGCCAGCGGGCGAGGTCCCGCTGGGAGGGGCCGGACTTGTGCAGCCAGCCGGAGCCGTGCTCAGGCGAGTAGTGCTCGATCGCGGCGGGGCCGATGCGCGAGAGGTCGACTCGGTCGCCCTCCTCGTAGACCGGCACACGCACGTCTGCGCGATCCAGCAGCGCGTAGGACCACGAGCGCGCGGGAAGCGGGATCGGCGAGGGAGCGGACACGGCAGCATGACCGACGGTAGCGGGCATGCCGGTCACAGCATCCGCCCTGCGATCGCAATGACGTGGAGGGCGGAGACCGCCGCTCCGGAGAGCGCGGTCACGACGGTCGCCCAGAGCAGGAGCCGGGCGCCGAGGCGACGCTCGCGGCGCGGCAGCAGATGGTGTCCGGGGATGGGCTCGTGCTTCGGCATTACGCAGGAGCCATGGTCCCTGTGGCCGGAGGACCACGCCACTCGATCGTCGTTCAGACGGGAGATCCGTGACGTTCTCCGCCTTCGTGCAACGCGGCCCACGCTGCTGGCCAAGACCGGGTGGTTCGAACCAGCTCATCGAATCGCCGGTCCGCGCACGACAATGGTGCGATGAGCACGTCGCCCGACCTCGTGAACGATGGGATGCCGACCGAAGCCGGCGCGGCGATATTCAACGACGTCGTCACCCGGTTCGTCGACCCGGAGCTCGAGCGCCGGTTGGAAGCGGGGACGTGGGCACCGGACAATCCGGTCGTCCTGTTCCAGGTGGTGTTCCCTTACGGAGCGGTACCCGAGGTTCGGATCAACCGTGGCATCGGCGGAACGCTCATGGCGAAGGCCACCCGCGCAATCGAGGCCGGTGAGGAAGTCTGCCCCGAGGATTTCTCGGAGGTGGCCGGGTACGAGCCCGCGGACAAGGATCGGGACGTGCCGCACATCACGGGGGTGCTCACGAGCATCGGCTGGCACTTGTTATTCAAGTTGGGCATCGGCCATCCCAAGCGCCATGACTATCTCGCCCGAGCCGAGGAGTTCCTGGAGACAGCCCGGGAGTCTTTGCGCGCCGGTCGCCTTGCGGCGTTTGCCGACAACGCGTTCTCCGCGACCGAGCTCCTCGCCCGCGGGGAGTTGCTGGCGTACGCGCCTACGGTCGACCTCGTGCTCGATACCAAAGACCACGGTCTCGTCGCGTCCACCTACAAGCTTTGGGCGGACCTGGGCAACACGGAGAAGCGCTTCGCGAAATTGTTGAAGCAGATGAGCAAGGTCCGGAAGAAGGGGCGCTACCTCGACTGCCCGCTCGACCTGACGGCCGAAGCCTCAGAGAGTCTGTTGCGATCGATCGAGGAGATGCACGCCCACGCGGCGGCGCGCATCTCTGGATCGGAGATGCCTGGTCAGTTCAACGTCTATGCGACCCGCGACCTGCGAGCTGGGGAGTTCGTCGGGTCGAACGATTACGCCCTAAAGCCTCCGCGTTCCGGGAAACCGAGCTGAGCCGTCAGGGCCATCCAGACGCGGTCTCGCGCGTCATCGTCGGTGGTCGGCTGAGCAACGACAGCTACACGTTGGCCTGAGCGCGCCAACTGCGCGATCGCGTGGCGGCTGAAGCGCTTGCTCCGTCCGATGCGCACGTAAGGCAGCGGGTTGCGTCGTCGGCCGCTAGAGCATCGCGAAGTCGGTGGTCGGGGGCCGGTCGACCATGATCGGGTGGCGAGAATCGCGCGCTGGCGTCTAGGAGCGGCGTGGGCAAGCGCGACTACGGCACCGGGCAGTTGTACGTCAACTTCGGCTCGTATGCAGCCGGCGGTCGTAGCCACAGACGACTGCGGTCCGGCCGCCGAGCTGAGCGACTTAGCAGGCGGCGACCGAGCACCGGTTGCTAGTGATCAGTCCGGCTTGACTAGCGGGACAGAATGCCGGACATGGCATTCGACTTCGCAGACATCGGTGATCGGCTGGACGACATCGATGCGGCGCCAGCCGGTAACGAGCGAGGACGAGCGCTCGAGCGTTTGGCGGCCGACGCGTTGTCCACCGTTCCGGGCGTGTCCGTAGTTGTCCGCAACGTCTTAGCCGCGTCCGGGGTGGAGGAGGTCGATTTGCTCCTCACAAACCAGGCGGTGGATAACGGGCTCGCCGGTATGGGCTTCGACGTGTTGGTCGAATGCAAGTCTCAAGGTGGCCCGGTCGATGCACGAACGATCGGCTGGTTCGCGCAACAGCTGCGCCGTCGGCGCACGGAGTGGGGCATTCTCCTGCTGCTTTCCTACGTAACGGGTGATCGGAACTCGTTGACGTCGGGGCACCGCGAGATAGAGCGGTCCTCCGTTGAGGGCCAGAACATCATCGTGTTGACCGGAGCCGAGATGCGAGCCCTGACTTCGACTGAGCACCTCGTTGCGCTCTTGCAGAGAAAGCGCGCGGCGCTTGTCAGCGGCTTCAGCACGTGGATCGCGTCGCCTACACAGGTCCGGGATTTGATTCCTGGGAGCGGTCGGTCTGCCAACCGCGGCTGGGAAGCTATGCGGCGCGCCATTAGAAACGAGCGGCGACGCCGTTTAGATGAATTGATTGGCGCGGGGTTGCAGCTTCCGGTGCTCGATCGGACCGCCGGACTCCAGCGAGTGGAACGGTCCCTGGCGGCGCTAGAAGCCGACGCGGCACTGCACGCGGATTCGGATTACGATCCTATGTGGCTGACGAATCATCAGCTCCTAGTTGCAGCATCGGCTGCCATCGTGCAGCTGTTCGAACCTCTTCCTCGGACGGAGGAGGGGCGTCGCAGCATCCGATTTGCCGCCGAGAACAGCGCGCCCCAGCAGCTGCGAACACACCCCGGCGACCGGTTGTGGCGCCTGTTGATGGAGTACTACCTCGACGAGGCTCGCGGTGAGGGGAGCTACGCTCGAGGCAAGGCGGCAGAAGCGATGCTCACGCTGGCGCTGGACGCATTGCTGGCAATCGAGGACATCGAGCCGCCGGATGCCTACGACGAGCCCTAGTGATGACTCCTGATGCCTTAGCCTCGATCCACCGTTCTCGTGTGGCG
This sequence comes from Baekduia sp., assembly GCF_035318805.1. Lineage (GTDB taxonomy): Bacteria > Actinomycetota > Thermoleophilia > Solirubrobacterales > Solirubrobacteraceae > Baekduia. The sequence goes on along the minus strand of NZ_DATHDY010000098.1, from coordinate 110 downwards.
GCCGGGCCTGTGGCCTTGCTGAGGTAGATGTTGAGGGTGGCGGGGCCGCGGAGCGGCCCTGTCGTGGTCTGGTGGTGTGCATCGACGGCGTCCGGTGCGCGGTCGGGCGG
>NZ_DATHDY010000097.1:0-141187 GCF_035318805.1 Baekduia sp. | reverse complement strand
GGTACCCGGTGGGGAAGATGTCTGCCAACATCGCCAGGTCGAGGATCTTCTCCATCGCCTGGTCCTTGTCGGGGAACACCAGCAGGTTCCAGTCGGCGTACGGCACCATCGCGTAATCCGCCTGGCCGCCCGGCCAGCCGCCCATGTCGACGTAGCCGTACGCCGCGCCCGGACGCTCGGGGTTGGTGTTCAGGCAGATGCCGGTCCGCCGCTCCTTGCAGTTGCGGCAGCGCCCGCAGGCGATGTTGAACGGCACCGAGACGAGGTCCCCTTCCTCGAGGAACTCGACGTCGCGGCCCTTCTCGATGATCTCGCCCGTGATCTCGTGCCCGAGGATCAGTCCCTCGGGGGCGGTGGTGCGCCCGCGCACCATGTGCTGGTCGCTGCCGCAGATGTTCGTCGAGACGATCCGCAGGATCACCCCGTGGTGGCACTCGCGGCCCACGTTGTCGGGGTGAACGCCCGGCCCGTCCTGCAGCTCGAAGGTCGGGAAGGGCGTGTCCTGGACTTCGACCTTGCCGGGTCCCATGTAGGCGACGCCTCTGTTGTCGGCCATGCTGACCACTCCGATCGTGCGGTGATGTCGCCCGCGGCGCCCTGCAGCGGCGATGGCGCTGCTGCGGCGGCCTCGCCCGGGCAGACGGCGAGGCCGTGGGCGTGAGCGGTCCGAGGACCGCCCTGGCAGGGTGCGGCGGCCGTCCTCCGAGTGCGCCAGACCCGGCGCCGCGCTTCGCGGCTGAGGGGTCCTGCGCACATGCCGACCACCATTTCTCCCGTCCTCTCGCTGACCCGAATGTACGCCGGGCGGCACCCACCGTCGAGCCCGGAGGGCTGGACACAGTGCCAGTCGGACACTGACCCGATGGCGGGCGCGGGCGGTGGGCGAGCGGTGTTGACTTTCGAGGCCATGTTGCCCGACGTTCAGCCGCTGCGAGACGAGCTCAAGGAGCTGGTGCACTCGTGGGAGTACGCCTACGCGATGGGTCACGGATGCACGGTCGGAGACCATCCGGAGTTCCAGGCGACCCGTCAGCGCGCGGCTGACCTGCGCGCCCGCATCGCCGAGCTCACGGGGTAGGAGCGCCGGCCCGGGCTGACGCCGCTCGGCTCGGCCACGGCGATCACGCCAGGGCGAGCTCGGCGACCGAGTCGGTGTGGTATTCGCCGGCCAGGAAGCTGGGCTCGCCGAGCACGCGCAGGTGGAACGGGATCGTCGTCTTGATCCCGTCGATCCGGAACTCGCTGAGCGCGCGCCGGCCGCGGGCGATGGCCTCGTCGCGGTCGCGTCCCCACACGATGAGCTTCGCGATCAGCGAGTCGTAGAACGGCGGCACGTGGTAGCCGGCGTAGATGGCCGTGTCGATCCGGACGCCCGGACCGCCCGGCAGCTCCAGTGCCGTGATCTCCCCGGGTGAGGGGAGGAAGCCGGCGGCGGGGTCCTCGGCGTTGAGCCGGAACTCGATCGCCCACCCGCGCGGCGCGACGTCGTCCTGCAGCACGTCGAACGGCTCGCCGGCAGCGATCCGCAGCTGCTCCTTGACGAGGTCGATGCCGGTGACCATCTCGGTGACCGGGTGCTCCACCTGGATGCGGGTGTTCATCTCGATGAAGTGGAAGTCGCCGGAGGCGTCGACGATGAACTCCACGGTGCCCGCGCTTGCGTAGTCGACCGCCGCGGCCAGCCGCGCGCCGGCCGAGCACATCGCCGCACGCGTCTGCGGGTCGAGGTTCGGCGCGGGGCTCTCCTCGAGCAGCTTCTGGCGGCGACGCTGCAGCGAGCACTCGCGCTCGTAGAGGTGGATGGCGCCGCCCTGCCCGTCGCCGAGCACCTGCACCTCCACATGGCGCGGGTTGACGACGAGCTTCTCGAGATACAGCGAGTCGTCGCCGAACGCGGCCTCCGCCTCGCGCGCGGCGGCCACGACGCAACTGCGCAGCTCCTCGGGATCGTCGGCGACGCGGATCCCGCGCCCGCCGCCCCCGGCCACCGCCTTGACCATCACCGGATAGCCGACGTCCTCGGCGGTCCGCAGCGCCTCCTTCAACGTCAACGTGCCCGCCGTGCCGGGCACGACGGGGACGCCGGCGGAGCGCGCCAGCTCCCGGGCGACCGCCTTGTCGCCCATCTGGTCGATCGCCGCGGGGCTCGGCCCCACCCAGATCAGCCCGGCCTCCTCGCACGCACGCGCGAACGCCGCGTTCTCGGCCAGGAAGCCGTAGCCGGGGTGGACGGCCTCGGCGCCGGTGCGGCGGGCCGCGTCGATCAGCGCGCCGATGTTGAGGTAGCTGTCGCGGGCGGCGGGCTTGCCGACGCACACCGCCTCGTCTGCGACGCGCACGTGCCGCGCCGTCGCGTCGGCCGTCGAGTAGACCGCCACGGTGTCGAGCCCGAGCTCCCGGCAGGCGCGGATGATGCGCAGGGCCACCTCGGCCCGGTTGGCGACGAGGATCTTCTGCATCGCAGTCGCCCCCTTCCTCTTAGTCGGTCAGGACGACGACGTCCTGGCCCGCCTCGACCGTGTCCTCGCTGTCGACGAGGAAGCGCTCGACCACGCCGCTGTCCTCGGCGCGCACCTCGTGGAAGCTCTTCATGATCTCCACGAGACCGACGACCTTCCCGGGCTCCACGGCCTCGCCCTCGGCCACGAACGGATCCGACGTGGGGTTCGGGCGGCGCCAGAACGTGCCCGGCAGCGGCGACTTGATTGTCTTCTCGGCCATCGGCCCTCCGATCCGGGACGTGCGCTACCGCTACGCGTCCTCCAAGCTGTTTTCACTCAGGAGCGCGTCGAGCTGCGCATCGAGCTCGACGGCCTCTTCCGCGCTCACCTCCCGGAAGCGCACGCGGTCTCCGATCGGGCGCAGCTGGCCGAGCTTCCACAGCCCGGCCTGCACGATCGTCGCCGCGACGATGAAGCCGCCCGCCGTCGGGCCGTCCGGTCCGAGGATGACCGGCATGTCGCCGTTGATGTTGACCCCGCCCACCGGGTACGGGTTGTCGAGGATGTTGGAGGGGTGGCCCCCCGCCACGCCGCCACTGGACCGGGCGAACTCGAAGCGCTGCGACGCGAGCCGCACGCCGGTGCGGTCGGAGTTGCGGTCGACCGCCCACGCGCGCGTGAAGAACGTCTCCATGTCGCCGTCCGTGAGGAAGTCGGGCGCGGCCTGCGGACCACGCATGGCCTCGATCTCCCACTCGCGCGCGTAGTCGGGGCGCACGTCCGGCCTCCAGCGTCGCGGGCTCGGGCCGCCGCCATCCGGCCCGAGTGCCAGGCGATCGCCCTTCGCGAGCGGGCGCCCCTCGTAGCCGCCGAGCGCCCCCATCGTGTAGGTGGCGCGCGAGCCGAACACCGGCGGGACGTCGATGCCGCCGCCGACGGCGACATACAGGCGGAAGCCCGGTCCGGTGGAGATCGCGATCCGCAGCTCGGAGCCGGCGGGCATGCGACGGCTCTGCCATGTGGGGAGCGGCTCGCCGTCGACGGTGACCTCCGCATCGGCGCCGCAGACGGCGACGACGCTGTCGCGATGCACCACCCGCATCGCGAAGTTGCCGAGCGTCACCTCGATCCCCGCCGCGTTCTGCGCGTTGCCCGCCAGGATGTTGGCGGCGCGCATGGCGAGGGAGTCCATGGCGCCCGACGGGAAGAAGCCCTGCCCCAACATGCCGGTCCGTCCGGGGTGCTCCTGCACGGTCGCCTGGAGGCCCGGCTCGACGATCTCGATCCCCGGCTGCTGTCCTCTGGTGGCCCTCGCCGCCTCCGTCATGGGAGGGGCGTCCTCGCGGCCGCCTCGTCGCGCGAGCGGCGCCACTGCTCGGCCTCGTCGCGGTGGCGCTCGAGCGATTCGCGATACGCGCCGACGTCCAGCGGCTGGTCGTCGAACTCGTACACGTAGCGATCTGCTCGCACGTCGTCGAACAGCGCCAACAGCTCCTGCTCCTCGACGCGGTGGAAGCGCACGCGGTCGCCAGGGCGAAGCAGCAGCGGGTTGTCGCGGAAGGCGGCGTTGCGGCCCTGCAGGTCGTAGACCGGCAGGCTGCGGCCGTAGAGCTGATACCCGCCGGCGGATTCCACCGGGTAGATCGCCTGGCACGGGCCGCCGAGGGCGACCGCGCCCTCCGGCGTCCAGGTACGGGTGGGGTTGTACTTCGGCACGATCGGCACGTAGCGGGGGTCGAGCGGAAACATGAACGGCAGGCCCGGGAAGAAGCCGATGAAGCCGGTCCAGTGCTCGGTCGCCAGCACCGCGTCGAAGAACGCCTCGCGATCCGCAAAGCCGTTGTAGCGGACGATGTAGTCGATGTTGTTGTTGCCGTCGCAGTTGGGGGCGTCGGCGCGAATCGTGTGGACGTAGCGCTCCACGGCCGCGCGCGTCTGCGAGTCGTCGAAGGCGATCGGGAGCCGGATCAGGCGGCTCGGGATCTCGATGTCGCGCTCCTCCGGCAGCGCCGCCTGGACCCTCGCGATGTCGTCGACGAGGTCGTGCGCCGACGTCTCCCGCGGGTCATAGGTCGCGAGCATCGACCGGAACCCCGGCGCCGTCTCGACCAGCCCGTCGACCGGGTGGTCGCGCAGCGCCGTGTCGAAGGCGAGCACGAAGAAGTTCAAGGTCAGGTCGAACTCCATCTCGCCGAACTCCACGAGCACCGCGCGGTCACCGGCGTGCCGGTAGGTGACCGCGGGATGGCCACGTTCGGCCTCGTGGCGCTCGATGATCGCCGTCGCCCCGATGCTCATGGCCGCCCCGCGTCGGTGGAGAGCCCGTGCTCGAGCACGCGCTGCAGTGGAGCGACCTCGACGCCCTCCTGCTCGAGGCGCCGGCGCACGATGCTCGCCACTTCGGTGGCGTTCGGCGCGTCGCCGTGCAGGCAGATCGTCGGCGCCCGCACCTCCACCCGGCCGCCGTCCTGGGTGTCGATGACGTGCTCTTGGACGAGCCGGACGGCGCGCGCGGCGACCCGGTCGGGGTCCCACGCGCGCTTGACGGGCTCGAGCACCAGCGTGCCGTCGGGCCCGTAGTCGAGGTCGGGGAACGCCTCGGTGACGAGCCGCACCCCGTGAGCCTCGACCGCGGCGGCGACCTCCGTGCTGAGCAGGAGCAGCAGCAGGTCGCGGTCCACCTCGGCGGTCGCCTCGGCGACGGCCGCGGCAAGCTCGGGGTCCGCCGAGCACATCGCGTAGAGGGCGCCGTGCGGCTTGACGTGCCCCAGGCGCCCACCCTCGGCCTCGACGAAGGCCTTGAGCGCGCCGATCTGGTAGACGGCGTAGTCGCGCAGGTCGGCGGCGGCGACCGCCATGTGACGGCGGCCGAAGCCCAGCAGGTCCGGAAGGCCCACGTGCGCGCCGATCTGCACGTCGTGCTGCACGGCGGCGTGCACGGTGGCGCGCATCGTCGCCGGGTCGCCGGCGTGGAAGCCGCAGGCGATGCTGGCTGACGTGACGTACGGCATCAGCCCCTCGTCGTCGCCGAGCTTCCAGCGGCCGAAGCTCTCGCCCATGTCGACGTTGATGTCGAGCATCGTGACGGGCCCCGTCGCGCCTTCTCGCGACGGCGTCGGGCTTGCGTTCTTCTCACCCGCCATCGTCAGTCCCGCCACCCGGTACCGTGCCCGGCCGGCATGCGCGGCGGCACCGGTCGCCGCAGCTCATGCGACTCGCGCCGCGCCGCCGCGTAGAACTGCGGGCCGGTGGCACAGGCCGCGCAGATCGCGCGATGGTCGCCGGCCGGATCGCGGTCCATCTCGCGCGCCAGGTAGAACCTGTCGCAGCTGTGGCAGCGGATCCGGGTCTCCCACGGGTCCTCGACCTCGGTCATGGGGTCGTGCGGGCGCGCCATCGAGAACCAGGAGGGCCGCGCCGCCTTCGCCGCGGCGGTGTAGACGCCGAAGGCGATGACGAAGACCAGCGGCAGACCCCAGGTCTCCCAGAACTGGCTGGTGGTCGTGTCGCTGACCTTGAGGATCACGCCTGTGGCGGTGGCCAGGACCCACGCGGCGATGCCGCCCGGGTTGAACGCCGGGATGCGCCCGGGCCGGAACTCCAGGCCCTCGAGCCTCAGGCGATGGCCGCGCAGGTAGTTGACGTGCGCCAGCGCGACGCCGACCCACGCGACGATCGCGATCCCCTGGTAGCTCAGCGCGTCGAGCACCCAGCTGAAGACGTTGGTGAGCATCAGCAGGTAGCCGGCGGCGACGGTGAACACCACCCAGAAGGTCCGCCGCAGCCTGATGTTGAAGATGCGCGAGAAGAAGCTCTCGAAGTTCGTCGACGCCAGATAGAGGTTCACCGTGTTGATGCGCGTCTGGGTGATCGCGATGAGCGCCAGCCCGAGCACACCCGTCAGGTTCACGATCGACACCGGCAGCGCGCTCTCCCGCCCGGCCAGCTCCTCGAGGCTGATGCCGAAGGTCGACACGAGCAGGATGCCCACCAGCCCGTTGACCAGGAAGGTGATCAGGTAGTACAGCCACCCGAACGTGACCAGGGTGTGGTAGGCGTCGTCGGTCTTCCGCCCCAGCCGGGCGAAGTCCATGGTGAACATCATCAGGATCCAGACGCCCATGTAGGCGGTGAACGCCTGCAGCCAGGGGAGGGTCGTCCCGGGCGGGGCCTTCGCGTCCGGCAGGAAGCCGTGGTAGCCCTTGCTCGACAGCGCCCAGATGACCACCCCCACCAGCGCCACGGTGTAGAACGGCAACAGGAAGCCGTTCAGGCGATCCAGCCAGGTCCGCACCCCGCGCCAGACGAGTGGGGCGGTGCCCAGGATCACGACCGCGTACCACAGCTTGATCGGGCCGCCGATCAGCGTCTGCGCCGCGACCGCCACGACGGAGCCCTCGAACACGAGGTAGTACATCGCGGTGGCGGCGAAGATGAGGGTCGCGATCGCCGCCCCGACGAACCCGAACATGCTGCGCGAGAAGAGCGCCACGGTGAGCCCGCTCGTCGATGCGACGCGCAGGATCACGGCGTTGACGAGCGTGTAGGTGACGACGGTGAGGACGATGCCGACGATCGCGTTCAGCGTCCCGTAGGCGAGGGCGACGAACGCCGCGAAGTACATGTAGAAGAACGCGGTCGCGACGGCGTACCAGGCCATCGTGAGCCGGAAGCGATCCATCCGCCAGGTTCGCGGGACCACGTGGAGCGAGTAGTCCTCCGTCGCGGCCTCCTTGACCACGCGTGGGTCGTCGTCGAAGCTGGTCTCCAGGGGCGGCGGGGCAGCGGTGGCGGCCATGTCTCTTCTCCTTCGCGGCGCCACCTGGGGCCACTCACTCAGGCACCGCGCCTTGACCTGTCGACCTCGACCTGCCCGCTCGATCCGGGCTCTAACCGCTAGCCCGGGAGGGGGATGTCTGCGGCGACGAGCGTGCCGCCGTCGGCCGGGCTCTCGACCCGGAGCTGTCCGTCGAGGACCGCGAGCCGGTCGGTCAGTCCGATGAGGCCACTGCCGCCGCCGCGCTTGGCGCCTCCGATGCCGTCGTCGTGGACGTGGATGGCGAGCGTGCCGTGCTCGATGCGAACCATCACCTCGGCGTGTGCGGCGCGAGAGTGTTTGGCCACGTTGGTGAGCGCCTCGGCGACGACGAAGTACGCGGTGGCCTCGACCGCGGCGGGCAGCCGGCCCACGGGCACGTCGATCTCGATCGGCACAGGCATCCGCGAAGCCAGCGCGTCCACGCCCGCGCGCAGGCCGCCCCGGGTGAGGACCGTCGGCAGGAGGCCGTGCGCGAGCTCGCGCAGCTCGGCCGTCGCCTGCTCGGCGTTGTCCAGCGCCTCGGTCAGCAGGGCGGGGACGTCCTGCTCCCCGTTCTGCACGGCGCGGTGTGCGAGCTTGAGCGTGACGACCGTGTGGACCAGCCGCTGCTGCGCGCCGTCGTGCAGATCGCGAACCACCCGACGGCGCTCCTCGTCGGCCGCCGCCACGACCCGTGCCCGCGACGCCGCCACCTCCATGCGCGCTTCAGCATTGGCGATCGCCGTCGCGACGAGCTCCGTGAACGAGGCGAGGCGCGCCTCGGTGTCCGGCGGCAGGGGTTGCTCCTGGCTGGAGCCGGCGGTTATCAGCCCCCAGAGGCGGCCCTCGACGAGGATCGGCGTCCCGACCGCCGAGCGGATGCCCGCCTCGCGGATGCCCTCAGCGAGCGGGCCGCTGGCATCGGCATAGTTGTCCAGCCGGGCCGGCCCGCCCGTCTCCAACACGAGCGTGGCGAGGTTCTTCTGCCCGCCAAGGGGCCACCGGCTGCCAACGGGAAAAAGCTCCCTTGCGCTCGCGACGAACGTGAACGTGTCGTCGGACTCGTAGCGGCCCACGTTCGCCAACTCGACCGAAAGCAGGAGTCCGACCTCGTTCGCGACCGCCGCGAACACGTCCTCCGGCGGCGCTCCGCGCGCGACCAGCGTCGCCACACGCCGCAGCGCGGCCTGCTCGTCCGCCAGCCGGGCGAGCTGATCGCGGCTCTCGATGCCCGAGATCGCCGTCGCGACGAGCTCGGTGAACTCGGCGAGCCGATCCTCCATGTGCTCGGGGAGCGGGGCACGACTGGTGGCGGCCGCCATCCAGCCCCAGATGTCGCCGTCGACGATGATCGGGGCGCCGGCGGAACCCCGGAGCCGGGATTGGCGGCTGGCCCCGGCGATCGTGCCGGGGAGCTCGCTGTAGTCGTCGATCCTCGCAGGGCGACCGGTCTTCAGCATCTGGACCGCGAGCCCCGGTCCGTCGAGCGGCCAGCGGGTCCCAGCCTGCCACGGATGCGGATCCTCGCTCCAGACTCCGATCACCGTGGCTGTCGTCTTCCCCGGGTCAAAGCGCCACACCAGCACCAGCGGCAGGCCGACGACGTGCCCGACCTCCCTGGCGATCGCGGCGAAGACGTCGGCCGACGCCGCCCCACCGGCGACCAGCGTGGCGATCCGCCGCAGCGAGTCCTCGCGTGCTCCCAGCACCGCATCGCGCCCGGGCAGCATCTGCTCGGCGCGCAAGCGGTCCTCGATGTCGGCGAAGGCCACGACGGCCCCGCGGCCCTCCGGCATCGTGATCGGCACCGAAATGTAGGAGACGGGAAGCTTCGAGCCGTCGCGCCGGAAGAACCAGTCCAAGTCTCGCGCGACCGTCTGGCCGGTGGTTCGCGGGAGCTTCATCGGGCACTCCGCGGCCTGATAGGGCGTCCCGTCCGGGTGCTGGTAGTGGATCGTCTCGTGGCGGTGGCGCCCGAGCAGCTCGTCCGCGCGGTCGTAGCCGAGCGCCGTGATCGCGGCGGGGTTGGCGAACCGGATCACGTCGTCGGGATCCACGACCCAGGCCGGCTGCGCGGCCGTCTCGCTCATGGCGGCGAGCAAATCCTCGGCACTGACCCTCAGGCCAGCCAGATCGGTCAGGGAATGGGGTGGCACGCGAAGCCTCTGGCCATCGAGTCTACGTTTGGTCCGCCCGGCGAAGTCAAGAGGAAGCGCCGAGCATCCGCGGATCTCCGTTCGTCGCCCCGCTTGGGAGGGGGACATGTGCCGAGCTCTATCGAGGGTCGGCCGGTCAGCCGCCGGCGACGTCGCGCCGTAGGAAGACCAGGTAGGAGGCGCCGAGGCACGGCAGCGCGTACAGGGCGCAGACCCAGATCGCGCGGAGGATCGGCGCGTAGTCGGCCGGGGTGCGGAGGAGGCCCTGCCAGGCGTTGAACTGCGTGGGCAGGAGGTAGGGCTGCAGGCTGCCGAGGCCGGGGATGATGACGATGAGCTGCAGGAGCAGGCTGACCATCAGCGCGCCGACGACCGCGGCCGCGGAGTTCCGGGTGACGGTCGAGAGCAGCAGCGCGATCGACGCCACGGCGAAGAGGGGGAGGAGGTAGACGAGCAGGCTCGCGCCGATCAGCAGGAGGGCGCGGCTGCCGCTGACCGTGGTGCCCGAGAGCGTGACGAGCGGGTGGAATCCGGACTTGGCCACGCCGCCGACCACGGCCGTCAGGCCCATCGCGAGCAGAGCGAGCGCCGCGTAGGTCAACGCTGCGAGAGCCTTGGCGGCGAAGATCCGGCCGCGGCCGACCGAGCGCGTGAGGATCGTCTTCAGCGTGCCGTTGTGGTCCTCGGCGGCGACGATGTCGCCCGCTACGAGCGCCGTGATGAGCGGAAACAGCCAGTAGGAGCCGAAGATGAGGATGACCGGCGGGATCGCCAGCCCCGATTGACGGACGTAGCGGCCGAAGAGCACGTCCTCGGGCTGGCCTGACTGCAGCGCGAGTGCTACGACGAAGATGATCGGCACGATGATCGCGGCGCCGAGCCCGAGGTACGTGCGCTTCTGCGCAGCGAGCTTGCGCAGCTCCCAGCGGTAGACGGTGCGCAGCGCCACCATCAGGCGGTGTCGGTCGCGGAGGCGGGCACCGTGTCCGGCTCTCCCTCGGTGAGGCGGAAGAAGAGGTCCTCGAGCGTGGCGGCGTGCGGCGCGAGCGCGCGGATGGCCAGGCCGGCCTCCACGAGGGCGACCGACAGCTCGGCGGCCGCCTCCTCGGTGGCCTCGAAGCGGAGCTCGAGGGGATCACGGCGGACGCCGTCGATGCCGCGCCGCGCGTGGAGCACCGTCAGCGCGCGGTCGTCGTCGGTCGTGCGCAGGCGCCATTCGCCGCCGGCGGTCCGCTTGAGGTCGGCCAGCGCGCCCTCGAAGACGACGCGCCCGGTGCGCACGATGGCCACCCGGTTGCAGAGCTCCTCCACCTCGGCCAGCAGGTGGCTGGAGAGCAGCACGGTCGTGCCGGCCAGCGAGAGGCGCGCCACGAGCGTCCGCATGTCGCGCATGCCGGCCGGATCCAAGCCCGTGGCGGGCTCGTCGAGCACCAGCAGCTTGGGGTCGCGCAGCAGCGCGGCGGCGACGCCGAGTCGCTGGCGCATGCCGTGTGAGTAGCCGCCGACGCGGTGGCGCTGGCGGTCGGTGAGCTCGACGATCTCCAGCGCCTCGTCGATGCGTGCCGCGGCGCCGCCGCCGTCCAGCGCGGCGAGCATCTCGAGGTTCTTGCGGCCCGTCATGTACGGGTAGAAGCCCGGGGCCTCGACGAACCCGGCGACGCCGTCGAGTGCGGCGGCGCCGTGCTCCAGCGGGTTGGCGCCGAAGAGCCGGACCTCGCCGGCCGTCGGCGTGATGAGCCCGAGCAGCATCCGCAGGACGGTGGTCTTGCCGGCGCCGTTGGGCCCGAGGTAGCCGTAGACGTCGCCGGCCTCGACGGTCAGGTCGACGTGGTCGACGGCGGTGACGTCGCCGTAGCGCTTGACCACGCCACGGGCCTCGACGGGCGGCGCCGCCATGCGCCTACAGCGCCCGCGCCGCCGCCTCGGCGGCCGCTGGGGGAACCGACCCGATGATCGTGTACTGCACGCCGCCGCGCGAGAAGCGCACGACGGTGCCCAGCGCGGTGGCGAGCTCCTGGCCGTCGGTCCCGTTGATCGAGACCTTGGGCAGCTGGAGCCCGTGATCGCCGCCCTTGGCCGGCGCGCCGGCGCTCTTGGAGTCGGCGGGCTGCTCGAGGACCGCGATGCCGCCGAGCCCGGCGCCGTAGGTCACCAGCGCGCCCTTGCTGTCGCCCTGGCTGATCGCCCGGACGCTCTTGCGCGGGAGTCCGACCAGGCTATCAGGAGCGCTGAGCGTGAAGGGTACCTGCGCGGCGACCGACTTGGGGTCGTTGCCCGTGGGGGCGCCTGACCCGTCGTGACCGGTGTCGCCTCGGCTTCCGAGGTCGATGTTGGTGATCTTGGTGCCGGAGGGGATCGGCGCGCTGAGGTCGGCGTCGGCGACCTTGCCGAACGAGATGTTCGTCGCCTCGATCTGCAGGACCGGCGTCGGGTCGCCGGCGGCGTAGACGGCGGCGCGCAACGGGGTGCCGTTGGCGGCGTCCCAGGCCAGCTCGCCGGCACCGATCAGGCCGCCGTCGTGCTTGGGCGAGATGCGCACGGTGTAGGCCTCGCGCCCGGCCACGTTGGACGGGCGGGCGCCCGACACGTCGGCGTCGCCGCCCAGTTGCTTGAGCAGGTCGTCGATGCGCGCCAGCGTGGGGGGCGTGTCGGCGTGGCCGTTGGAGGGGCCGGCGTCGGCGGGCAGGGCGATCTTGTAGGCCTGGTTCTGCGTGGCGTCGATGACCGTGACGGTCTTGCCGTCGCTGGTGATCTGCGCGTCGCCGCCGGCGGACTGCAGCTCGAGCCGGAGCCGCCCGTCGCCGGCGGCCCAGAGCCGGCCCGTGGCGCCGGACAGCAGCGGGCTGGAGCCGCCGATGCTCGATTTGTCGATGAGCCGGTTGGTGAAGGTGATCCGGGCGGTGATGCCGTCGACTGCTGGGGCGGTGACGGCGTCGTGGAGCGCGACGTCCAGCGGCTTGGCCGGCGGCGTCGGGCCGGAGCCGCTCAGCGCGGCCATGGCGATGGCGGTGGCGCCGCTGAGCGCGACGATCACGACCGCGATGAGGGCGAGCAGGCGGGAGGTGGGAAGGCGTCGGAGCATGGCGAATCAGGAGGTCAACGAGGTGTCCGTGACGCTACGCGGCTCCTCTGACGGGTCTCTGACGATTCCCCATCGGATGGCCCGATCGGGAGGTCGATGGTGAACGTGGCGCCGGCGACCTCCACGTCGCCGCCGTGGGCACGCGCCGTCGCGCGGACGATCGCCAGGCCCAGCCCGGATCCGGCGCGACCACGGGCCGCCGGCGCGCGCCAGAAGCGGTCGAACGCCACGGCGGCCTGGTGGGCGCTCAACCCCGACCCGCCGTCGCTGACCGAAAGACGAGCGCGGTCGCCCTCCCGGCGGACGGCGACCGTCACCGGCGGTGCGCCGTGGACGGCGGCGTTGGCCACCATGTTCTCCACCGCGCGGCGCAGCGCCGCCTCCTCGCCCGTCACCCACACCGGCTCGTGTGCCGTGACCGTGACCGGCACGGTCGCAGCGGCCGCCGCCTCGCGCGCGACGCGATCGAGGGCCACGGGGACGCGCTCGGGGATCGCCGGCGCCGGGCGCTCGAGGACGAGCAGGTCGTCGACCAGGCGCCCCAGGCGGTCGACGTCGGCGCGGAGGTCGGCCATCGCCTCCGGGTCGGCGCCGTGGCGAGCGACGTAGTCGACGTTGCCCCGCAGCGCCATGATCGGGGTTCGCAGCTCGTGCGAGGCGTCGGCGAGCAGACGTCGCTCGGCGCTGCGGGCCTGTGCCAGCGAGCTGAGCATCGCGTTCAACGTCCGGGTGAGGGCACCCAGCTCACCGCCGCCGTCGGCGGGCAGGCGGCGTGACGGATCGCCGGTGTGCTCGATGGCCGCGGCAGCGTCCGCGAGCCGGCGCACCGGCGCGAGTCCCCGCTGCGTGAGCAGCGCGGCGAGCGCGCCGCCGATCGCGGCCGCCGCGATGGCGCACAGCAGGATGAGCGTCTGCACGCGGTCGACCGTGCGGTCGATCTCGCGGGTGGTCGAGGCCACGAGCACCGCGCCGCCGGCGGCCATGCCCCCGGTGTCGGGCAGCGGCGCCGCGAACAGGCGCAGCGGCTCGCCCGACAGGGCGGCGCTGCCGTAGGAGGTCCGGCCGTCGCGGATCGCCGTGGGCACGGCGGTCTCCGACAGCAGACGGCCGCCGAGCGCCGCCGAGCGCGCGACGATCCGCCCGTGGCGGTCGAGCACCTCGACGAGGAGATCCTCACCGCCGTTGGGCGCGTCGAGCGCGCCGGGGCTGGTCAGCAGGGCCGGAGCCGACGCGCTGAGCCGCGCCACGTCGGCGGCCCGCCCGCGCAGCGCCCGGTCCTGCGCGGCATGCAGCTCGTGGCCGACGATGTACCGGGCGGCCGCGCCGAGGGCGGCGACCGCGACCAGGAGGCCGATCCCGGCGGCCACGGCGACGCGCAGCCGAAGCGGCAGGCGCGTCACGGCTCGAGCACGAAGCCGGTGCCGCGGACGGTGCGGATCAGCTCCGGCGGACCGAGCTTGCGCCGCAGGCTCATCACGGTCCGGTCGACGACGTTGTCGACGGCCGACCCCCACACCTCGTCGATGGCGTGCTCGCGCGTCACCACGCTCCGGGCGTTGCGAAGCAGCAGCTCGAGCAGCTCGCTCTCGCGCCCGGTGAGGGCGATCGCGCGACCGTCGCGCCGAACCTCGCGCGCCAGCGGGTCGAGCCACAGCGAGCCGGCGGCCAGCGCGGTCGAGCGCCGGCGGCCCCGGCGCTCGATCGCGGCGAGCCGCGCGAGGAGCTCCTCGACCGCGAACGGCTTGACGAGGTAGTCGTCGGCGCCGGCCTCGAGCCCCGCGACCCGGTCGGCGATCGTGTCGCGCGCGGTCAGCAGCACCACGGGGGCGGTGAGGCCGCGGTCGCGCAGCCGGCGGCAGACCGCCAGGCCATCCATGTCGGGCATGGCGACATCGAGGACCACCGCGTCGGGCGCCCGTCGCTCGACCGCCGCGAGGGCCGCGCCTCCGTCGGCTGCGGCCTCGACCTCGTGCCCCTCGGCGCCCAGCGAGCGTGCCAGCATGCGCAGCACCGACGGGTCGTCGTCCACCACGAGGATGCGCGGAGACATGACACGAGGGTAGGCCAGGTCCTGGCCGGGCGGGCGATCGACTCCCGCGAGGTCTGCGTTTCCGCTCCTGCGCAGGACCTGTGCGTGAAGCTCTGACAAATGAGACGATGGCACGATGCGGATCCTGGTCACGGGTGGCGCCGGCTTCATCGGCTCGCATGTGGTTGATCAGCTCCGCGCCGAGGGGTTGATCCCTCGGGTGTTCGACGTGCGTTCGTCGCCCTACCACGCGCCGGCCACCGTCGATCAGCGGCTCGGAGACCTTCGTGACTTCGACGCGCTCGAGTCGGCGACGCGCGGCTGCGACGCGGTCATGCACCTCGCGGCCGCTGCGAACGTCGACGAGGTCGTGGAGGACCCGGTGGCCGCGGCGGCCGTCAACGCGACCGGCACCGTCAACGTCCTCGAAGCGGCCAGGCGCGCAGGCGTGCGGCGCGTCATCTACGCCAGCACCATCTGGGTCTATGCCGGGGCCACGGGCGCCGTCGACGAGGACACGAGCGTCGGCCTGCCCGAGCACCTGTATACGGCGACGAAGCTGGCCGGTGAGATGTACTGCCAGTCCTATTCCGCCCTGTATGGCCTGCCGTGCACGATCCTGCGCTTCGGCATCCCGTATGGCCCGCGGGCCCGACCGGCCGGCGTGATCCCGATCTTCATCCGCAAGGCGCTGGCGGGCGAGGCCCTCACCATCGCGGGCGAGGGGCACCAGTCGCGCCAGTTCGTGTTCGTCGAGGATCTCGCTCGAGGTGTCGTCCGCGCGCTGGCTCCACAGGCCGCCGGGCGCACGTACAACTTGGTCGGAGATGAGAACGTCAGCGTCCGCGGGATCGCCGATGCGGTTCGCGACCTCGTCGGCGATGTGGAAGTCGTGCACACCTCGGCGCGGCCTGCCGACTACGAGGGCGCCCAGGTCTCCGGTGCCCGGGCGGCCGAGGAGCTCGGTTGGCGCGCGGCCACACCCTTCGTCGAAGGAGTGCGGCGTTACGCCCAATGGCACACCGACCATGAGCGCCTCGCTCCGACGTCCGCCGCACCACGCGCCGCGTCGCGCTCGCGACGGTCGCTGGTCGCCGACGCCGTCTCCTTCGTTGCCGCGTTCGCCGTGCTGGGCCTCCTCGCCGGCTACCTCGCCGCGGTGCACGCGATCGGCCTCAGCAGTCACGACGAGAGCACGGTCGGCCTCCTCAGCTTCGGCGCGCTCGCGGCCTATCTCGCCGCGTCACCGCTGGCCAAGTCCCGTCTCGGACCGGCCGTGATGTTCGTCGGTTGGATCCTCGCGGCCGGCGTCACCGCGTTGGTGGTGCTGCCCGGCCCGCGGGAAGCGGCCGAGCTGGGTGCCCCCGAGCCGTCGCTGATCCTGCTGGGGTTGGCCGGTGGCGCGCTGAGCATCAGCCTCGCTGACCTGGTGCTCCGAGCTCGGCAGGGCGGCACGACACGCCCGGCACCGACCGGGTAGCCCGTCGAGCCACCAAGGCGCCGCAACGCCGACCTCGAGAGCCTCGGATGTGCCCTCTCGGCGGCAGTGGGAGGCTGTAGATCCCGTGCACGTTCTCATCTTCAGCGCCGACATCGGCGCGGGCCACGATGCGCCCGCGCAGGCGCTCCGCGACGGGATCCTCGTCCGCCGCCCCGGCGCCCGGGTGGAGATCGTCGACTCGATGGCTGCGGCCGGCCCCGTGGTGCGGGCGCTGGTCCGCGACGGCTCGGAGTTCGTCCTGCGCCGGTTGCCGTGGCTGTTCGATCTCCAGTACTGCCTCGTGGCCCGCTGGCCGCTGAGCCGCCGACTCGCGCAGCGCCTCGCATCGCTGCTGGGCAGGCGGGGGCTGCTGCGGACGGTGCGGGACTCTGCGCCCGACGTCGTCGTCTGCACCTATCCGCCGGCGAATCAGGTGCTCGCCGTCGAGCGCCGGCGAGGAACGCTGAACGTGCCGCTGGTGTCGGCGGTCACCGACCTGGCCGCGCTGTCCTACTGGGCCCACCCGGGGTGCGACCTGCATCTGGTCATCCACGCTGAGTCGGCGCAGGAGGTCCGCCAGATCGCTGGGCCGGGCGCCGGCGTCGCGCACGTCCGAGGTCTCAGCGACGCCGGGTTCGACGAGCCGGCCGACGAGCCCGCGGCCCGTGCTGCGCTGGGACTGCAGCTCCGGGATCTCGTGGTCACCGTCTCGGGAGGCGGCTGGGGCGTGGGCGATCTGCGCGGCGCGATCGACGCCGCGCTCGCGACGGACCCGGCCGTCAAGGTGGTGGCGTTGTGTGGACACCACGACGAGCTGCGGCAGACGCTGGAGCGGGACCACGGCGGGGGTGACCGCGTGCGAGTCCTGGGCTTCACCGAGCGGATGCCGGAGGTGCTGGCCGCCACCGACGTGCTGGTGCACTCGACCGCTGGACTGACCGTGCTCGAGGCGCTCGTGCGCGGCGCGCGAGTCATCTCCTACGGGTGGGGCGTCGGACACATCCGCCTCAACAACGAGGCCTACCGCCGCTTCGGCCTCGCCGAGGTCGTCACGCGACCTTCGGAGCTCACCGTGGCGATCCGGCGGGCACTCGCCTCACCGAGGATTCCGGACACGTCCTACGGCACGCTGCCCAGCGCCGCGGACGTCGTGCTCGATCTCGTCGCGGGCACCTGAGGCGATGACGGCCACCGTCCGGCTCGATCCCAGGACGGCGCCGCCTGCGAGGGTGAGCAGCAGCCCGGCGACCACGACGGCCGGTCCCCCGGTGGCGGTGCTCCAGCGCTCCCCGAAGAGCAGCGGTGCCAGGGCCACGGGGACGACCGTCTCGATGACGAACATCGGCGGCGCCACGCGCGTGGCGTCGAAGCGCTGCAGGGCGGACATGTCCACGAGGAATCCCGCGCCGGCGCACAGAGCGGTGGCTGCGGCCCAGGCAAGCGCCGCGAGCGGTCGGCCCGCGGCCAGCTCGACGGTCAGCAGCTTGCCGGTGAGCGCGGTGAGCGCAAACGCGGCGCCGGCGGACGCGATGAGCGACCAGGCACCGGCCCGCGCGCGGGCGCGCGCCAACGGGAGGGCGACGATGACGCCGAGGACCGCGGCGCACGCCAAGGCCGCCGCGACCGACGGCTGGCCTGCGGTGTGGGCGGGGGAGGCCGCGCCGAGCAGGACGATGCCCAGGATGACGGCGCCGGCGGCAGCCCACGAGCGCGGCCCGACGCGCTCGCCCAGCAGCCGCGCCCCACCGGCGAGCAGCAGGACCAGGCCGGCCGCGAGCGCCGGCTGCACGATCGCCACCGGCGCCAGCGCGAACGCCAAGAGCTGCAGCGGCCAGCCGAGCACGGCCAGCGCGGTGCCGGCGAGCCAGCGCGGGCGCTTGGCGAGCTCGCGCAGGAGCGACGGGCGTAGTCCATGGACATCGTCGACGGTGCGTGCCGCGCGAGCCTGGAGGAGGACCGCGCCGTCGAAGCAGCTCGCCGCGGCGACCGCGGCGGCGAGGCCCGCGAGCTCGGTCCCGTTGGCCATCTGGCGTACAGGATGGCGGTCCTGCCGGCAGCCGTGGGACCATCGGCCCGAATGCGGGCACGGACGGCACTCACGCTCGGGACGCTCGGCGCCGCCGCAGGGCGAGTCGCACCCGCGCTGGCTCCGCACATCCCGTCCGTCGCCCGAGGGCTAGGGCTCCCACGACGGCTCGACCTGCCCGGTGCGGTGGCGCTCACCTTCGACGACGGACCGCACACGGATGGCACGCCGGCGGTCCTTGAGATCCTGCGCGAGCACCGGGTCGCGGCGACGTTCTTCGTCGTCGGCGAGCAGGTGCGTCGGACCGGCGCGCTGATCGACGAGATCCGGGCGGCGGGCCACGCCGTCGCCCTGCACGGTGATCGCCACCGCACGCTCCTGCGTCTGCCGGCCCGCGCACTGCGCGAGGACCTCGACCGCCTCACGGACACGCTCGGAGACGACACGGTCCCGGCCCATCGCGCGCCCTACGGCGCCTACACGCGCTCGGCGATCGCCGAGGTCCGGCGCCGCGGGTGGGTCCCTCTGCTGTGGTCGCGATGGGGGCGCGACTGGCGCGCTCGGGCCACGCCCGCCGGCGTCGCCGCCGAGGTCACTCGCGACCTGGGCGCCGGCGATGTGCTGCTGCTCCACGACGCCGACGACTACAGCGCGCCCGGCTCCTGGCGCACGACCGTCGCCGCTCTGCCCGCCGTGCTCGACGCCATCGCCGCCGCCGGACTGCGCACGGCGCCGGTCAGGCCGGAAGGGTGGGCGGGCGGTAGTACAGCGGGACGCACCAGTGGTGCTCGGCCACCCAGTCGGTGACCGGCAGGTCGATCGGGTGGCCCATCAGCCGATGGCACGGCTCGTCGTAGACCCGGCCGGTGGAGCGCTCGATCGCGTCGAAGACGATGTACTTGTACAGGCCCGACACCATGCCCTCGGGCAGCTGGAGGCGAGCCGGGTGAAGTCCGTCCAGAACCGCGCGGGCGGCGCGGTTCTTGAACGCGACGATCTCGTCCAAGCGCTCGGCCTGGACGATTCCGAGCGCTGCGGTGAACTCGCTCATCCGGAAGTTCAGGCCGCCGACAGCGTGATCGGGCTTGCCGTAGTTGCGAAACGCGCGGGCGTACTCGAGCAGGTCTGGACGCGACGAGACGAGCATCCCGCCTTCGCCGGTGGAGATCGTCTTGGTGGCGTAGAACGAGTACACGCCCGCGTCGCCGAACGTGCCCGGCTGGCGCCCGCGGAGGCTGGCGCCGTGCGCGTGCGCGCAGTCCTCGATCAGGAAGACGCCCTCGGCCCGGCACAGCTCGGCGATCGCCTCCGTCTCGAACGCCAGGTGCCCGCCGATGTGCACCAAGAACGCCGCGCGCGGCCGATGCTCGGCGATGGCGCGCTCGAATTCGGCCAGGGTGGCGCACAGGTCGTCGCGGCCACAGTCGACGAAGGCGACCTCGGCACCGAGGTGCACGGCCGCCAGCGGCGTCGCCATGAACGTGTTGGACGGGCAGATGACGACGTCGCCCGGCCCGACGCCGGCGAAGCGCAGGGCGGCCAGCGCGCCGCCCGTCCAGCTGCCGAACGCGACCGCGCCAGTGCCGTGCCGCTGTCCCCACAGGTTCTCGAACCGCTCGATGAGCACGCCTTCGGCCCAGCGCTGCGAGTCCAGGATCTCGTCCCAGAGGGCATGCAGCCGACGGCGGTCGCGCTCGTCGAACCCGATCGCGAAGCGGCCGAGCTCCTCGGCGTTCGGGATTGCGGACGGGATCACAGCGGCAGCGTCGCGGCCAGGAGCGTGCCGCCGCCGGCGGGACTCTGGATGTCGAGTCGCCCGCCCAGGGCGGTCACGCGGTCGGCCATCGCCACCAGACCGTGACCGTCGGGGTCGGCAGCTCCGATGCCGTCGTCGCGAACCGCGACGTGGAGCACTCCATCGTCCACCGACGCTCTGACCTCGGCGCGGTGGGCTTGGGCGTGCTTGACGACGTTCGTCAGGGCCTCGGCCACGATGAAGTACGCGCTCGCCTCGATCTCCGCCGGGAGCCGCTCGCCCGGAACCCGCACCTGAACCGGTAGGCCGAGCCGCGCCACCATCGCGTCGACGCCGGCCCGGAGACCGCCGCCGGTGAGGACCGCGGGAAGGATTCCGTGGGCCAGCTCGCGCAGCTCGACGTTGCCCTGCTGGGCCTGCTCGAGCGCCTCGCCGACGAGCGACTCCGCCGTTGCGTCGCGCTCTTGGAGCGCTCGCTGCGCGAGCTTCAGCGTCACGATGGTGTGCACCAGTCGCTGCTGTGCGCCGTCGTGCAGGTCGCGCACCACGCGGCGGCGGGCCTCGTCCCCCGCGGTGAGCAGACGCGTCCGCGAGGCGGTGAGCTGGTCACGGCTGTCGGCGTTGGCGATCGCGGTGTCGAGCAGCTCGGCGAACTGCGCCATCCGCTGCTCGGTGTCGGCCGGCGGTGGCTCCTCGCCGTTCCAGGTCGCGACGGCGACGCCCCAGAGCCGGCCGTCCACGGTGATGGGCGCGCCGACGGCCGCGCGCAGACCCTTGGTGTCGATCAGTCGAGCAACGGCGCCGTGGCGCCCTTGGTGCGCGTCCATCCGGGCGGGCCGCTTGGTGCGCCGCACCGTCGCCGACACGCTCCCGTCGTCTGGGCGCACCCGCGTGCCGGGCGGCAGTCGCTTCGGGTTCGGTCCGCGGTGGGCGAGAAGGACGACCTCGTCGCCGGGCTCGTAGCGGCTCAGCACGACCTGGTCGGCCTCCAGCAGCCGCTCCATCTCCGCGGCGACGGCGTCGAAGACGGCGGTCGGCGAGGCGCCCTCGGCGACCAGCGTCGCCACCCGCCTCAGCGCGGCCTGCTCGTCCGCGAGCCGTTCGGCTTTGGCGTGTGACTCGGTGTTGCCGATCGCGGTGGCCATGAGCGCGGTGAACTGGCCGAGGCGGTGCTCGGTCTGCGGCGGCAGCGCCTCGGCCTGAGCCGTCCCGGTGACCATGGCGCCCCAGAGCCGGCCTTCCACGTGGATGGGAGCCGCCGCCACGGTGCGAATGCCGATCGAGCGTACGGTGTCTGCGACCGGGTGGGTCACGCTCACGTAGTCGTCGATCCGCACCGGGCGCCCGGTCTGGAACACCTGCGAGGCGGCCGTCTGTCCGTCCAGGGGAACGCGAGCGCCGATCGGGAGGACGTTCTTGGCGTCATCACCCCAGCTGGCCACCACGCGTGCGCTGCTGCGGTCCTCGTCGTAGCGCAGCATCCGGATCTCCTCCGTGCTGAGCATCTGCCCGATCTCCTCCGCGATCGCGGTGAAGACCTCCGCTTGGGACGCCTCGCGCGCGACGAGCGTCGCGACGCGCCGCAGAGCCGCCTGCTCGTGGGCCAGCCGCGTCACCTCGGTGCGCGCCTCGGCGTTGGCGATGGCCGTGGCGACCAGGTCGGCGAACTGGGCAGCGCGCGCCTCGGTGTCGGGGGGCAGGGGCTCGCGCTGCGTCGAGTGGACGGCGAGCGCACCCCACAACCGACCGTCGACCACGATCGGGCAGCCGACCGAGGAGCTCACCCCGAGCTCCTCGCGGATGACCGCGGCAATCGGTCCCGGGACAGCCGCCCAGTCCTCGACGCGCGCGGCCTGGCGCGTCTCCGCGACCATCCTCGTGGGGTCGCCGGGCCCGGTGGGCCAGCGATCGGGAACGGGAGGGTGCTCGCCCACCGCGGCCCAGGTCGCCACCGTGCTGACGGTGGCGTCGTCCTCGTAGCGGATCATGCCGGAGAAGTCGGCGCCGAGCAGCGTGCCGACTTCTCGCGCGACGGCGCCGAACAGCTCCCTCGACGGGACGTCTTGCGCCACGAGCGTCGCCACGCGCCGCAGCGCCGCCTGCTCGTCGACGAGCCGCTGCACGTGAGCCCGCGCCTGGGCGTTGGCGATCGCCGTGGCGACGAGCTCCGTGAAGCCCTCCAGCCGCGACTCCGTGTCTCCGGGCAGATGCGCGCTCTGCGTCGAGGAGACGAGCAGCACGCCCCACACCCGGCCATCGACGACGATCGGGCTGCCCACGGCGGAGCGGACGCCCAGCTCATCACGGGCGACCTTGCCGGCAACCCCGTCCCACGCGTCCTCGCGTGCCGGCCGGCCCGTCTCGCGGATGATCCTCGGCAGCGTGGCGCCCTCGAGCGACACGCGACCCGGCGCGTCCAGATGACCGTCGACGGCGCTCCAGGGCGGCAGGATCGTCATCGTGCCGTCGTCCTCGTAGCGGGACATGCCCGCGAGGTCTGCGCCGAACAGCGTGCCGACCTCCTGGGAGACGGCGTCGAAGAGCTCCTCGTACGGCGCAGCATGCGCGATCAGCGTCGCCACCCGCCGCAACGCCGCCTGCTCTTCGGCCAGTCGGGCCAGCCTGGCGCGGCTCTCGGCGTTCGCGACCGCCGTCGCCAGGAGCTCTGTGAACTGGGTCAGGCGCGCCTCGGTGTCCGCGGGCATGGGTTCCTCCCCGCGCGAGCCGGCGGCCATCACGCCCCACAGGCGGCCCTCGACCATGATCGGCGTCCCGACGGCCGAGCGAACGCCCCGCTCGCGGACGGCGACATCGATCGGGCCGGAGGCGTCGGCATAGCTCTCGATCCGCGCGGGACGACCGGTCCGAGCGACGATCGAGCAGAGGTTGTTGCCGTCGAGGATCCACCGGCTCCCGACAGGGAAGATGGCGGCGGTGCTGCCCCAGGCGGCGACGAAGGTCACCGCGCCGTCGGGCTCGCAGCGGCTCATGTCGGCGAAGTCGACCGGAAGCAGCCGCCCGACCTCCTCGGTGATCGCCGCGAACACCTCTTCCGGCGCCGCCGCGCGCGCGACCAGCGTCGCGACCCGCCGCAACGCCGCCTGCTCGGCGGCCAGCGCAATCGGATCCTCGCCGCTCACGTGCGCGCTCATCCCCTCACGGTCGCGCGCCGCCCGACAGGCCCAGCGGGAGCGGATATCCGGCGCATCGGCTGCGGCAGCAAGCGCGGCGCATCAACCTGAAAGCGTAACCCCGCCTCGCCTCCACGTGGAGCCCCGCTCGCCTCCACGTGGAATGGGCATGACCCCTCGCTCGGGGAAGATCTTGACGAGCGCGTAGTACAGGACGCCGCCGACCACCGCCGCGCTCGTGAAGCTCAGGTCGATCCCGCTCACGTGCCTGGTGAGCGGCCCGGTGATGATGCTCGTCGATGCGAACAGCATGCCGGTCGCCACCGCGGCACCCCAGGCGACGACCGCTCTGACGTTGAAGCCGCCGGTGAACCAGTAGACGCCCGTCTTCGCGCCGCCCGCGAACGCCTGGAGGTCGTTGGGCTCGTACCACCCATGTCGCAACAGGTGCCCGATGGTCATGATGACCATCCAGGGGGTGCACGTGACGAGCATGAGCGTCGCGAACGCCTCGATCGACTTGATCGCGTTGAAGCCGATCAGCCCGACGTACGCAGCGGCGAGCCCGATCGCGCTGATCACGAACGTGAGCTGCGCGCGCGAGAGACGCCAGAACACGGCCTGAAGGTCGAGCGCCGCGTTGTACACGCACATGGCGGCGCTCTCGATGTTGGCCAGCCCGCCGGGAGCGATCATCAGGAGGATCGCGAACCAGAGCGGCGACGCGGCCGGGAAGCCGATCGCGAAGGCGGTCGTCGGATCCTCGAACGTCGTGGTCGCGTAGGCGGCGACGATCTCGGCCAGCCAGCAGCCCGCGAAGATGCCGAGGCCTGCGGCGAGCGCGCACGTGCGCGCGTTCGTCCCGGAGGGGATGTAGCGACCGTAGTCGCCGATGAACGGCCCCCAGGTGATCGGCAGCAACGCTGCGAGCACCATCGTCAGCACCCACGTCGGCCAGTACGCCTCGAGCAGGTAGCTCCCGCCGTGCACCGCGTGGAACTTGCCGGCCAGGACGATCACCGCCAGCAGCGAGACCCCCGCGCTCGCGATCGCGATGAACCGGAAGCTCGCCACCAGCGTCGCGTGCCCGTAGATCGCGAGCACGAACGAGAGCAGCGACACGACCAGCATCGCGATCGACAGCGCGACGTCGCCGGTGCCGGTGCCGATGAGCCGGTGGAAGACCACGACGATCGTCTGGCCCGCGGTCCAGACGAGGATCGCGAAGAACGCCAGTCCGATGACGAGGCTGATCAGGGAGCCGAGGTAGCGCCCCCTCACGCCGAAGAAGGCGCCGCTCGAGACGGCGTTGTTCGTCCCGGTCTTGGGCGACTGGATCGCCACCCCGGTGAAGATCAGCGAGCCGAGCGCGACGCCGGCGGTGACAGCCGTGAAGGTGCTCCACCAACTGAGCCCGAAGACGATGCCCAGCGACCCGAACACCATGTTGCCGAAGCCGAACTGCGGCCCGAACATGGCCCACGCGAGGTCGCGCGGATGCGAGTGGCGATCGCGCTCCGGAACGTAGTCGATCCCCCGGGCCTCGACCCGGCCGATCTCGTCGGCCGACGCTTGTGGTGCCGGTCCGGGCACCGCCGCCGAGTTGTCCACGCTGTGCTCCCGCTGACGTTGGGTCCCACCGGTCGTCCACGCGGCGTCTTGCGAGGCGCTCGTCAACAGGCTATGCCTCGGGTCAAGACGCGGGCGACGACTGCGCTCCGCTCGCGCTCGACCTGATCGGAGGCCAGCCGATCGAAGCGGAGGCGGCGGCGGTGATCGAGCGGCTCGATGGACCGGCGGTGGTCGCTCGCTCGGCGGCCTGGTGGCGACGGCAATACGTGCTGGTGGAGGACGTCCGGGCGACCTCCCATGGGGCGTTGGTCGGCTCGACCCGCGCGGTCGACGCATACCTCAAGGCGCGCTCGCTGCACGACCGCGTCGGCGCGTTGCCGTCGTGATCGCGGCGACGCGCGGCTGAGCGCAGCAGGCCGGCGTGTTCGCCGAGGGAAGGCGCGGTCCTTGTGCGCTCGACCAGTATCCACAGGCCAGCCGGACAGTCCTGATGAGCGGGCCGGGCGACCAGAGTGATGTCGACCTGATGGCTATGAAGACGGACCCGACGATCACGGACTCGCTGCCGCGAGGGCGCGCGCTGCTGAGGGATCCGCGCTGCAACCGCGGGACGGCGTTCACCGCGCACGAACGCTCCGTTCTCGGCCTCGACGGCCTGCTGCCGCCCGCCGTCCTGTCGCTGGACGTCCAGACGCGGCGCTCGTATGAGCAGTACCTCGCCCAGTCCGACGACCTGGCCCGCAACACCTTCCTGGCGGCTGTCCGACATCGCAACGAAGTGTTGTTCTACAAGCTGCTGGAGGAGCACCTGCAGGAGATGCTCCCGGTCGTCTACACGCCGGTCGTGGCCCAGGCCATCGAGCACTACAGCACCGAGTTCCGCCGGCCCGACGGCGTCTATCTGTCGGTCGACGACATCGATGGCGTCGAGAGCGCGCTGCGCAACTATGGCCTGGGGGCGGGCGACGTCGATCTGATCGTGGCGACCGACGGTGAGGGGCTCCTCGGCATCGGCGACTGGGGCGCCAACGGCATGAACATCGCCGTGGGCAAGCTCGCGATCTACACCGCGGCCGCCGGCGTGCACCCGAATCGCGTGATCCCGGTGATGCTCGACGCCGGCACCGACAACGAGGTCCTGCTCGACGACCCGTTCTATGTCGGCAACCGCCACGCCCGCGTGCGCGGCGAGCGCTACGACGCGCTGATCGCCGCCTACGTCGAGTGCGCGCAGCGGCTGTTCCCCGACGCGCTGCTGCACTGGGAGGACTTCGGACCGGCCAACGCGCGGCGCATCCTGCTCGACTACCGCGACCGCGCGTGCACGTTCAACGACGACATCCAGGGAACCGGCGCGATCGTGCTCGCCGCCGTGCTGGCGGGGATGCGCGTCGCCGGGACGCGGGCGAGCGAGCAGCGGATCGTGATCTTCGGGGCGGGCAGCGCGGGGGTGGGGATCGCCGACCAGCTCCGCACCGTGATGGTCGCCGACGGCCTCGACGCCGACGAGGCGACGCGGCGCTTCTGGTGCGTCGACCGCCAGGGCCTGCTCGTCGACGGCATGAACGACCTGCGCGACTTCCAGCAGCCCTACGCGCGCCCGCGTTCGGAGGTCGCCGGCTGGGCGAACGGCGGATCGATCGGCCTCGCCGAGGTCGTCGCGCACGTGCGCCCGACGATGCTCATCGGCACCTCGGCCCAGAACCGGGCGTTCACCGAGGCGATCATCCGCGAGATGGCCGCACACGTCGAGCGGCCCATGGTCCTTCCGCTGTCGAACCCGACCAAGCGGATCGAGGCGGTGCCCGCCGACATCATCAACTGGACCGACGGCCGCGCGCTGGTCGCCACCGGCACCCCCTGGGATCCGGTCGCCTGTCGCGGCACCGACTACGTGATCGGGCAGGCCAACAACGCCCTGAGCTATCCCGGCATCGGCCTCGGCGCGATCGTCGCACGCGCCACCCGCGTCACCGACGGCATGCTCCTCGCCGCCGCTGACGCGATCGCCGGCTTGGTCGACGTCGGCCCGCCCGGCGCCGGGCTGCTGCCCAACGTCGGAAACCTCCGAGCCACGTCCTCGACGGTCGCGGTCGCCGTGGCGCGCGCCGCCGCGCAGGACGGGGTGGCTCAGGCGGACCTGGCCGACCCGGTCCAGGCCGTGCAGGACGCGATGTGGCGGGCGGCATACCCGCCGCTGGAGCTCGAGCGCTGAGCCCCCGGGCAACCACCGGCCGGCCGGCTATCCCTTGGCGGGAAGCGACCGCGCGTACGCGACGCCACGCCGGACCCAGGGCGCGAGCTGGCGCTTGGTGCGAAGGCCCTCCAGGTCGACGCGCACCCAGCCCTGCATCTCGCGACCGCGCATCTCGAACGGTCGCACGTGCGGCTTGGCCACCAGAGCGTCGGTCGCCTCGGGGTCCACGCGCACCATCAGGCCGCCCTGACCGCTGGCCGCCACGGACATGTTGCCGCCGATCAGGAACGCCAGGCCGCCGAACATCCGCTGCTCGCTCACGTCGGATTCGCCGGCCACCAACTCACGGATCCGGTTGGCGAGGTCCTCGTCGTAGGCCACGGCGCATGGTCGCCCACGCACGCTGTGTGGCGCAAGCGTGCCTTCGCCGTCACCCGTGCACCGGTGCCGGCTCGCCGGCCCCCGCTTGCCAGGCCCGCTCGATCTGTCGCATCGCCGCGGGGTAGACGATCAGGTGCCGGAACGGCCTGATCGCGGCCATGTAGGCGGTTCCCAGCAGGCCGTTGGGCTTCACCAAGACGGCCATCTGGCCGCGGTGGCCGCCGGTCCCGTCCGGCACCCAGCCGAGATGCATGACCCCGTGCATGGTCCGGTTGGCGATCTCCGCCGCCCACTCGTCGCCGAGCAGGTAGAGCGCGGTGAAGGGGAGCGTGCCGAAGCCGGGGCCCGACGGGGTGTCGCGCAGGTCAGCCGGGAAGCGGTCGCGGAGCGTCGGGACCCGCGAGCCGAGGCCGGCGTCCGGGCCGTCCCAGCCGAGCAGCTCCCCGACCTTCCACCGGATCGCCCAGAGCGCGCGGACGGCGGGGGAGGAGCCGTTCGACGGGTCGCCCGTGGCGACCGCGCGCACCAGCCGAGGGAACTCGTCGGGGCCGCCGGGCGTCGGCAGCGCCCACACGTCCTCCAGCTGGAAATCGCGGGTGAGCTCATGGATTCGCCAGGGCTGGGAGGTGTGGGCCGTGTTCGGGAGCCTCATGCGCGGACCTCCATCCGTACAGTGCTGTATGGATGAGAGGCTACGCACCAGCAGCAGCGGTGTCAACGCCTCGCCGGACGCGATAGATATAGGCCATGGCCGCACCGACCCGCACGCCGCGCAGCACCTGGATCGACGAGGGGTTGCGAGCCCTTTCCGCTGGTGGCCCCGACGCCGTCCGCATCGACTCGCTGGCCCAAGCGCTCGGCGTCACCAGGGGCGGCTTCTACTGGCACTTCGAGGACCGGCGCGCGCTGCTGGAGGAGATGCTCGACACGTGGCAGCGGGCGAGCACCGATGAGGTGCTCGAGCGCGTCGAGCACCAGGGCGGCGACGCCCGGACCAAGCTGCGGCGGGCGGGCGCGCTCACCTTCAGCGACTGGCTGCTGCCGATCGATCTTGCCGTCCGCGACTGGTCGCGGCGCGACCCGACGGTCGCCGAGCGCCTCCGACGCGTCGACAACCGCCGGATGGACTATCTGCGTTCATTGTTCGGAGAATTCTGTCCAGGCGAGGACGAGGTCGAGGCGCGGTCCATGCTCGCCTTCTCGCTGCTGATCGGCAACCACTTCATGGCGGCTGACCACGGCGCGCGTAGCCGCGCCGACGTGCTGGAGCTGGCCGTGAAGCGGCTCTTGGCCTAGATGAGTTGTTCCACGGGAACAACCCATCTAGCCGCGATCGCCTCCGCCCGGTGGGGCGTCCGGATGCGCCGGAGCGGCAGCCGCGCGCGGCCGTGTGCGGGCACGACCGGCCAGGCGACGCGCGTAGACGTCGAGGGCGAGCGCGCCGACGATGATGCACCCCTTGACGATGTCCTGGTAGTACGGGTTGATGTTGGCCAGGCTGAAGGCGTTGGAGATGATGGCGATGATCCCGAGGCCCACCGCCGTCCGCCACATCGCGCCGATGCCGCCCCCAAGGGACGTGCCGCCCACGACGACGATGGTGATGACGTCGAAGACGATGTTCGGGTTGATGTTCGCCTGGGCCGAGTTGAGCTGCGAGGCGGCGATGATGCCTGCGACGCCCATCGACAGACCGGACCACACGTAGGTGCTCCCGACCGTCGTGCTGACGCGGATGCCGGAGAGGCGGCTCGCTTCGGCGTTGCCGCCGACGGCATAGATCGACTGCCCGTACACCGTCCTGGCGAGGACCAGCCCGCCGGCGACGAGGGAGAAGATGAGGATCATCCCCGAGTACGGGAAGCCGTGCCAGCGGCCGGCCCCGACCGTGCCGAAGTCGGGGTCGTCGACGACGTAGGCGATGTTGCCGGTCACGACGAGCGCGATCCCGTTGAGGATGAACCCCGTCCCGACCGTCGTGATGAAGGGGTTGATCCTGGCTCCCTCGACGAGGACGCCGTTGACCAGCCCGATGGCGAGCCCCACCCCGAGGGCGGCGAGGAACGCGACGGCCGGGTCCTCGGTGCGGCCGACGCCGGCGGCGGTGACGGCGCAGAGGGAGAACCCGCTGGCGATCGAGAGGTCGAAGCCGCCCGCCAGGATGACGAACGTCATCGCCACGGCCATGATCCCGGCCGGCGCCCACTGCGAGAAGAGGTTGAAGATGTTCGTCCGGGTCGCGAACTCCGGGCTCGACGCCGCGACGACCGCGACGAGGACCAGGAAGGCGAGGACGATTCCGTACGTCCGCAACAGGACGGCGCCGTAGCGGCCTGCGTTCTGCGTCAGGCGGCGGGCGACGTGCTGCGCCGTGGGCGAGGTGGTCATGACGGCGGCGTCACGTCGCCAACCCGTTCTCCGCTCGCTCCTCGACCTCGAAGGCGAGCCGGAGAATGCGCTCGACGGAGGCGTCGGCGTGCCCGAGCTCGCCGATCAGCCGGCCCCGCGCGAGAACGAGGACGCGGTCCGCGCACTCGACGAGCTCCTCGAGCTCGGAGGAGACGATGATGATGGACATCCCCTCGGCAGCGAGGCGCCTGACCAGGGCGAGCATCTCCTCCTTCGCGCCGACGTCGATCCCGCGCGTGAACTCGTCCATCAACAGCACGTCGGGCCGCCGGTGCAGCCACTTGGCGACGACGAGCTTCTGCTGGTTGCCGCCGGAGAAGGAGCCCGCGGGCTCGCGGAGCCGGCGCGCGTCGAAGGCGAAGGGCCGCATGATCTCCGCGGCGCGCCGCAACCGCCGGCGCCCGCGCAGGACCGGCCCGGACGCAACGCTCCGCATGTCGGTCAGCGAGACGTTCGCCGCGGCGCTCAGGGAGAGGACGAGCCCCTGCGACTTGCGCTCCTCCGGAGCCAGGGCGATCCCCAGGGCGAGCGCGCTCCGCACCGTGCGCGGCCACGGCCGCTCCCGCCCCCTCACGAAGAGGCGACCGCGCGCGCCGGCGTCCGCCCCCGCGAGCGCCCGCAGGAGCTCGGTGCGACCGGCGCCGACGAGCCCGCCGAGGCCGAGGATCTCTCCGCGACGGAGCGTGAAGGAGATCTCGTCGAGCACGCCGGGGACGCTGAGTCCCTCGACGCGGAGAACCTCCTGCTCGGCGATCGTCCGCGGCTGCCGAGGCGGCTTCAGGAGGACGTGCCCGAGCATGGCGGTGACGAGGCCGTCCTTCGTCCAGCGCTCCACCGGTTCGGTCGCGACGATCTCGCCGTCGCGCATCACCGAGACCCGGTCGCACAGGGCGAGCACCTCGTCGAGCTGATGGGAGACGTAGACGGTCGAGACTCCCTCCTCGCGCAGCCCGCGGATCGTCTCGTAGAGGTGCGCGCGCTCGGCGGGACCGAGCGAGGCCGTGGGCTCGTCCATGATCAGGATGCGATGGTCGGCGGCGAGCGCCCGCATGATCTCGAGCATCTGCTGGTGGGCCACCGAGAGCGACGCGGCCCGCACGTCCGGGTCGATCGCGAGCCCGAGCCGCGCGGTCAGCTGCCTGAACGCTCGACGCGTCTCCGAGCGGGAGACGAACGGTCCGCGACGCTGCGGCCGGCCGAGGAAGACATTGGCGGCGGCCGACATCTCGGGCACGATCGTGAGCTCCTGGTAGATCGCGGCGATGCCGGCCCGCCGCCGAGCCCGCGGGTCGCCGTGCCGGACCTCGTGCCCGAACGCCTCCACCACCCCGAGATCCGGGGCATGGGCACCCATGATGATCTTGACGAACGTCGACTTGCCGGCGCCGTTCTCGCCCACGAGGCCGTGCACCTCGCCGGCGCGCAGGTCGAAGTCGACGTCGTGCAGCGCGCGGACGCCGGGAAACGACTTGTGGATGGCCCGCCCCCGGAGCGCCAGGGAAGCGGTCGCGGCCGCGTCCGTGGCGCCCTCGGGCTCGGTTCTCGCCTCGCTCAATCGGCCCGCCCCGTGCGCCCTAGTAACTCGGCCGGAACCTGGCGGCGTTCTGCTTGGTGACGTACAGCGACCCCAGGTTGGTCACCGGCGGCAGGTCGGCCTCGTTGACGTAGGCGTTCACCGGCTTGCCCTCGAGCGCCATGATCAGCGCGGTCCCGGCGTAATAGGACTCCTCGAACGGCAGGAAGATCGACGTCTCGTTCCAGGCGCCCTGCTTGACCCGCTGCACGCCGACCTTCGTCGCGCCGGTCGAGTAGATCCGCACGTCCTTGCCGGGCTTCTTGCCCGCGGCGACGATCGCCTGCTCCGCGCCACGGGTCATGTCGTCCCACGGGGAGATGACGACGTCGAGGTCGGGGTTGGCGCGCAGCGCGTCGCCGACCACCCGCAGCGCGACCCGCGGGTCGTAGTTCCCGGGCTGGTCGCTGACCACCTTCACGTTCGGATACTTCGCCTTCCCCTGCGCGATCGCGCGCTGCCACAGCGTGAACAGGTCCGAGCCCGTGAAGCCTCCGATCGCCGCCACCTTGCACGCGCTCTTGCAGCTGCGGAACGCGTAGTCGACGTGGTCGTCGAAGAACGCCTGCCGCACCATGGTCACGGTCGCCGCCACCCCGGGCGTGTGATCGGGGTCCTTGCACATCGGCACGTCGAGGGTGACGATCGGCTTGCCGGTCGGCTTCAGGAAGCGCTGCCACATGGTGCATCCCGGCGCCGCGGCCACCGGCGCGAACACGTAGCCGTCGAAGCCCTGCGCGACCGCGTCCTGCACCTGCCCCAGCTGCGTCTGCGGGGTGAAGTTGGCGTCGAAGACCTTGACGTCGAAGCCGTACTTCTTGGCCGCCGCTTCGATGCCCTTGAGCCGCGTCTGGCAATACGGGTTGTTGGTGCATTCCGCGAGGTAGGCGATGCGGTACTTCTTCGCCGGCTTCGCGCCCGTCTTGTCGAACGCGAGCACCTTCGCCGTGCCCGCAGGTTGGCTCGTCTCAGCGGGGGAGGTGCTCGCCGAGCCGTTCCTCGCGCCACAGCCCTGCGCCGCCAGGACGGCGGCGAGCAAGGGCACCGCCAGCACGGCGAGACACCGCCGCAACTGCCGATTCCGGTTCACGAGTCCCGCACCTCCGTGGAGAGGTCGATGCCACGTGCTTCGTCGCGACGATGCTAACGACATCCAGCTGCTCCAACGGCCGTCCGGTCCGCGTGCGCGCTGGCACCCGACGGGACCGTCAAGGGCAGAAGACCAGTCGGTGATTGCCAGAGATCGAGACCGTCGGTGCGTCAAACGGTCGGTGCGTCGAACCCTAGGGCGAGAGGTCGGTCTCGACCTCGTAGAAGCGCTCGAGCGGCAGCCCCAGCTCCGCGGCGTGCTGCTTGACGCTGTCGGCGTCGGGCGACTCGTAGAGGCAGAACGCCTTCATGCCGTCCGGGCTGCGGACGACGTGGGTGTGCTCCCAGGTGATCTGGGGATAGCGCGCCGCGCGGATCTCCTGGGAGCGCGCGGCGATCGCGTCGAGCTCGGCGCGCGTGACGTCACCGACCGTCCGTTCCAGGAAGTATCGTGGCATGGTCGAAGTCTCGCACGGCTGAGCATGCACCACAGGAGATCCGGGGGGAGCCCAGGCGTCGCGATCCACTTGCTCGGCAGGCCGAGGATCGAGCGAGACGGCGTGCCGCTCGCACCCCCTCGGGGTCGCAAGACCTGGGCACTGCTGACCTACCTGGTGCTCTCCGAGCGGTCGCCGCCACGCACGCGCGTCGCGTCGTTGTTGTTCTCGGAGGCCGCCGATCCGCTGGGGGCGCTGCGCTGGACATTGGCAGACCTGCGTCGAACGCTCGGCAGCCCCGATGCGGTGCAGGGCGACCCGCTCGAGCTGCGGCTTGGCGCAGACGTCTCCGTGGATGTCACGGGCGCGGCCGTTCTGGACGGTGAGCTGCTCGAGGGCATGACGTTCCCCTCCAGTCCGGTGTTCGACGCATGGCTCGGGGTCATGCGCCGATCGCTCGGCGGGGCCGCTCGCGCGCTCGCACACCACGAGGCGGTCGCCCAGTTGGCGGCCGGGAACCTCGACGGCGCCACTGAGCTCGCCACAGAACTCGTCACCAGAGATCCGCTCGACCAGCCGGGGCAGGAGCTGCTGATCCGTTGCCTCGCCCGTAGCGGGCGTCAGGCCGATGCCAGCCGGCAGCTCGCGGAGTGCGAGGCGCTGCTGATCGGTGAGCTCGGGATCACGCCGGGTCCCGAGCTACGGCTCGCGGCGCGCGAGCCCCTGGCACGGCCGGGCGCCGCCGTGGGGGACGCCGAGGCGGCGCTCGCGCAGCTCGAGGCGGGGGAGGCCGCGCTGGAGGCCGGCGCCGTCGAGCCGGGAATCGAGATCCTGCGCCGGGCCTGCGCCGAGGCCGCTGCCGCCGGTGACGCGGGCCTGGAGTCGCGCGCGCTCGTGACGCTCGGCTCGGCCTTGGTCCACGCGCTGCGCGGCCGTGACGAAGAGGGCGCGCTGCGATTGCACGAGGCTCTGCGGCTCGCTGACGGGTGCGGCGAACGGCATACCGCGGCGGTGGCATGCCGGGAGCTGGGATACATCGACACGCAGGCCGGCCGCAACGCGTCCGCGGGGCGGTGGCTGTCTCGCGCGACTGAGCTGTCGGAGGGCAACGACGAGCTCTGCGCAGTGTTGGGAGTCCGGGGCATGGCGCTGTCCGATCGCGCGTACTACGGCGGTGCGCTGGAGCTGCTGCACAAGTCCGTGGCGCGGGCGGATCGCTGCCATCGTCGTCGACAGGCGGCGTGGTCGCTGTCGCTCGTCGGCCGTGCGCATCTGCTGCGCGGCGACCTTGCGTTGGCGACGACGGCGCTCGACGAGAGCCTGGTGCTCGTTGCGGCGGAGCGTTGGACGGCCTTCCGCCCATGGCCGGAGGCGCTTCGCGCCGAGGCGTCGCTGCTCGGCGGCCGCCGGGACGAGGCGGCCAACGCCTTGGACCGCACCTTCCGTCTGGCCTGCCGCCTGGGCGATCCGTGCTGGGAGGCCATGAGCGTGCGGCTCGCCGGTCTGATCGCGCTCGACGCCGGCGACGTCACCACCGCGCGCGACGGGTTCGCCGACGCGGTGGTTCGCGTCACGCGCGTCTCGGACGCCTATGCCTGGGTGCATGCCTACGTCCTGGACAGCGCCGCCGCGCTGGCCGTCCGGACGGAGGCGTCGGATGCGGCGCAGATCGTCGAGCGGCTGACCGCGCTCGCCGAGCGGTGTGGCCTGCGGGAGATGGTCGTGCGCGCGCACCTGCATCGCGCACAACTCGGCCACGCGGAGTCGCTCGAGGCGGCACATCTGCTTGCGGCGGACATCGACAACCCCGCGCTCGCCTCGCTCCTCCCGCCGGTCCCTGCATGACGTTCACACGCCGGCTCACACGGTGCGTCCCTTCACTGCGACTCGTCGAACACCAAACGAGCGGAGGCTGCGATGCCGTACATCAACTGCCGTGTCATGGAGGGCGTCCTCGACGAGGACCAGAAGGCCGAGATCGCCGAGCGGATCACCGAGACGTTCGCCTCGGTGGTGGGCGAGCCCGTACGGGGCCTGACGTGGGTCGTCATCGACGACATGTCCAGTGGACAGCTGACGATCGGGGGCCGGCCGATCACGACCGAAGGCGTCACCGAGATCCTCGGCGGAGCCCCGGCAGGCGCGTAGCGACCAGTCACCGAGGGCGACGTGTCCGTCGCCCTCGGCGCGTCGCCTGCGTCGGCCGCGCGCGCAAGCGCACCGCAGGATGAGAATCTCCGAAGCGCGCGCCCGCGGCAAGGTTGCGTTTAGGACCGTGGGGCATGGTGTGGGCATGACCTCCCGCTTCTCGCGCGCACTGGCGTGCGTTGCCGTCTCGTCCACGCTCGGCCTCGGCGTGATCCTCGGCCTCACGGCCTGCGGTGGCAGCACCGCCTCCGCGAAGTCGGCGACCGACGCGGCTTCGGGCCTGACCGTCACCGTCACCGACGACCAGGTGAGCCTGAAGCGGTCGGCCAAGAGCACCTCGGGGACGGGCGGGACCTCGGGGACGGTCTCCTGCACCGACGACTACTCCAAGCTCGTCAAGGCCTCGGCGGTGCCCGCGCCGTCGCAGGCCTGGTACGCCACGACGCTCATCACCTGGCCGGCGGCCGCCAAGGAGAGCACCGCAACGCTCTCGCACAAGCTCGCGGGCGATCCGCAGCTCTGCGTCGTCGAGACGGCGGACTCCAGCGCCCAGGCCATCATCTACTTCGGCGCCAAGGTGAAGTCCGGCGTCGCGAAGCTCCAGACCGACACCGCACGCGGCCAGCAGGCGGCCCAGGCGACCGCCGCGCTGAAGTCCGCCGCGCAGACGGCGGTGTCCGGCGTGGCCAAGGGCGCGTTCCCCGCCGCCACCTCGATCGTCGAGACGATCACGGGGCAGGGCCTGGTCACCAAGCAGGCCGCCACCGTCCAGGGCGTGAGCGAGACCGGCACCGTCTACGTGGTCGCCGATCAGAGCTCGGCCAAGAAGCTCGTCCTCGCGCTGAAGGACGCCAAGGGCACGGTGCACACCGCGACGCAGGGCGTGAAGGGCTCGCCGAAGCTCGGGACCGCCACGCCGTGACGCAGATCGCACGAGCCCCTCGATAGGCTCCTGCGCGTGCAAGTCACCGACCGTGGGCCGATTCCGCCCGATGACCTGATCATTCGCATCGGCGTCTCGGCCGACCACTACACCACCGGCGACGAGCGCGCCGAGGTCTTCCGAAGCGTTGGCTGCGCCGGGTACCAGGACATCGTGTCCGCGCTGCCGCCCGACTGGACGTGGGCCGGTCGGCGGGTCCTGGACTTCGGGTGTGGCTCCGGCCGCATTCTGCGGTGGTTCGCACCGCACATCGACGACGGCATGACGCTGGTCGGCTGCGACGTCCACGAGCCAACGATCGCGTGGACGCGCGACGCCTACCCAGGCGTTGAGATCTACGCGAGCGCGGCCATGCCGCCGTTGCCCGAGCCGGACGGCTCGTTCGACCTCATCTACTGCGGGTCGGTGTTCAGCCACCTGACCGATTGGGCGCCGTGGCTGCTGGAGATGCGCCGACTGCTCAAGCCCGGCGGTCTGCTGGTCGCCAGCATCCACGGCCTCGGCCTCTGGAGCCAGGGCACGGCCGGCGCTCGAGGCGAACCGTGGGACGATGCTGCGACCGGCCTGCTGATCGAGCACTACGGCGCCGGCTTCGAGGACAGCTGGGGTCCGGCGGTGTATGCGTCGGAATGGTGGCTGCGCGAGTATTGGGGTCGAGCCCTCGAGATCGTGCGCTATGAGCCGTCAGGGTTCGCGCACCCGTCCGATCGGGGAGTCGGGCAGGCGTTGGTCGCCGCTCGCCGTCGCGAGGACCAGGACGCGCTGGAGGCGGGCGATCTGCTGCGTGTGTCTGATGATCCGCGCGAGCTGGCGGCGGCGGTGCGGGGGCAGCGGCTGGCCTACGAGGAGGTCGCTGTGCATCTGGCCAAGATTGCGTTGCTGTGGCGCGATGCCCAGGCCTTCCCGGAACTGTGGCAGCGGTTGCATGAGGCGAAGGAGCGGGTGGCCGAGCTCGAGGCTGAGCTGACGCAGCGGTCCTAGAAGACCGGTCGCCTGCTCAGCTTCCCAGGCCCAGCACCGTGGCCATGACCACGAGTGCCACACCGGTCAGGACGTCCGAGCGAACACGGATGACGTTCGCCGCCGCTCGCCCGATCTGCAGCCCGACGAACGACATGACGGCCGTGATCGCGCCGAAGATCGGAGCCGTGACCCAGGGGGAGAACCCGAGCAGGCCCAGGCTCGTGCCGGCGACGACGTTGTCCAGGCTCAACGGCAGCGGGAGGCCGAGCAGCGCCCGGAGTTGATCGAACTCCTCCGGGGCCGCGCTGCGCCACGCGTGCACGAGGAGGTACAGGCCGTACGCACCCAGCGCGAGCGCCCCGACATGCTCGGCTGCCGAGCCGATCCGCTTGTCCAGGTAATGCCCCACGAGGATGCCCGCCAGCGGTGCGACGGCGTCCCAGAACCCGAACGCCAGGGCGACCTGGCCGGCCTGGCGCCACTTGAGCCGAAGCCCCCCGAGGGCGATCGCGGTGCGGAAGTTGTCCAGGCTGAGCGTCAACCCGACAATGAGAAGATCGCCGATCATGTCGTCGTCCCGGTGATCTCGTCACCGGCGATGTCGCGGTCGAGGCTGCCGCTACTCCTCGGGCAGCGCGAAGACGAAGAGCGCGTCTCCGTGGGGCGCTCCGAACATCCCGGGGAGGAAGCCCTCCACCCACGATCCCCACCCGACCGGCACGGCGATGTACTGCCGTCCGTCGATGCTGTAGGTGGTCGGGCTGCTGTGGTGGCCGCTTCCCGTCTGGAACTGCCACAACAGCTTGCCGGTGCGGGCGTCGAAGGCGTTGAACTCGCCCGTCGGCTCACCGGCGAACACGAGGTCGCCGCCCGTGGCCAGCACCGACGCGCACATCGGCACGTCGTTGCGCCAGCGCCACACCTCCTTGCCCGTGGCGGGATCGAAGGCGCTCACGGACCCGGCCATGTCCTTGGAGTCCACGACGACGCCCGCTCCCCAGTACGGGATGCCCTCCTTGAACTCCCGGTGGCGCAGCGTGATCTCCGCGCCGACGTCCTGCACCGGGACGTAGAAGAGCTGCGTCCTGGGGCTGTACGCCGCGTGCGTCCATTCCTTCGCGCCGCCCGGTCCTGGCCAGAACCGGACCGGCTCCCCCTCGTCCTTAGGGAACACCTTGGCCGTCACCGTGCCGTCGGCGTCGATCTCGCCCCACGTGATGCGGTCGACGAAGGGCGTCACGCGGACCAGCTCGCCGTTCGTGCGGTCCAGGACGAAGAAGTACCCGTTCTTGTTGAAGTGCCCGAGCAGCTTGCGCCCATCCAGCTCGAACAGGATGTGCTCCATGTTGCTGTCGTAGTCCCACAGGTCGTGCGGGTTGTACTGGTAGTGCCAGCGGATCTCGCCGTTGTCGGGATCCACGGCGATGACGGAGTCCGTGTAGAGGTTGTCGCCCTCGCGGACGCTCCCGTCGAAGTCCGGCGCCGGGTTGCCGGTCCCCCAGTACATGAGGTTCAGCTCGGGGTCGAACGTGCCGGTGACCCACAGGTTTCCACCACCTCGTGCCCAGGCTTCGCCATCCGCCGGCCAGGTCTCGGACCCGGGCTCCCCGGGCCGCGGCACGGTGTACGTGCGCCAGACGTGCCGTCCGGTGTCGACGTCGAACGCGTCGAGGTGACCGCGCACGCCGAACTCCCCGCCGGAGCTCCCGACGATGACCAGGTCCTTCACGACCAGAGGAGCGACCGTGCCGCTTTCCCCGGCCTGCACGTCACCGTACGTCTT
This sequence comes from Baekduia sp., assembly GCF_035318805.1. Classification (GTDB taxonomy): domain Bacteria; phylum Actinomycetota; class Thermoleophilia; order Solirubrobacterales; family Solirubrobacteraceae; genus Baekduia. Next base: position 102,793 of record NZ_DATHDY010000097.1, on the reverse strand, counting down.
GTCCCACACGCACTCGCCCGTCTCGGCATCGAGCGCGAGCACATGCGCGTTCAGGGTGACGACGAAGACCTTGCCCTTCGCCACGGCGACGCCGCGGTTCACGTTGCCGCAGCAGAGCTGCGTGTCGGACGGGATCGCGTGCTTGTAGCGCCACAGCTCCTGCCCGGTCCGGCCGTCCAGGGCCCAGACCCAGCCATCCCAGCCCGAGACGTACATGACGCCGTCCACCACGAGCGGGGCGGCCTCGAACGAGTACGTCGACGGACCCGCGTACAGGCCGGACGCGCCGGCCTGGAACACCCACGCGGGAGCGAGCCGGCGGACGTTCTCGGTGTTGACGTGGTCCAGCGGGCTGTAGCGCTGCCCGTCGTAGGCGCCGTAGTACGTGAGCCAGTTCTGCGGTTCCGAGCGGGCCTCGCGAATCCGGTCGTACGTGACGTCCCGGACCACGGGCGGCGCACTCCCGACGACGCCGCTCAGCGATGCCTGATCGACGGCATGGCCTGCATCTACGTAGCTGTCTGTCATCACGTGCTCCTTCTACGATCGTGGCTGCGGCGGGCGGTCGAGGCGAGCCTCCGGCGGAGTGCTGCCCTGCACGACGATCGCCCCGATCAGGCCTTGGCCTTCGTCGTTGCCGATGATCGAGCTGAACCAGTAGCAACCCGGGCCGTCGAGCTCGAGGGTGGCGGTTCCGCGCGAGTTGTTCGGCAGCCAGAGGAACTGGTGGTCGCCGTTGCTCGGCAAGAGCGCGCAATGCGTGTTCTGGTCGTCGTTGGTGAGCTCGAGCTCGATCTCACCCCCGTGGGGCATGACGAGGATGGCGGGATCCCAGACCATCTCGTCGAGCGGGATCCGCACGCGGCCGCGGAGGCGGCCGTCAGGTCCCTCCGCGGCGTATCCGAGGCGGCGTCCGCGGAGCGGCAGCCGACCCAGCATCGACCCGACCTGCCTGTCTGATCCATGTAGCCCGGCGAGGGCGTCCATCTCGTTCATGGCAACCCCTCGGGGTCGTTGTTGAAGGCTTCGATACGGCGTGCTCAATCGTGCCATCGACGTCCGCGCCGGCGGCTGTCCCGTGTGCCGGATCGGACCGGCCCCGCGACCAACTCATGCTCCGGCCGCCGTGCTCAGCCGCGTGGCGAGCTCGATGAGCATGCGGACGCCGTAGCCGGTCGCGCCCGGGCCGAACGCGTCGCCGCGATCGTCGTCGACCAACGCGGGGCCCAGCATGTCGACGTGCGCCCAGGGCCCGTCGCCGGCGAACTGCTGCAAGAACGTCGCGGCGACGATCGGGAAGCCGAAGCTCTTTCCGGCGGTGTTGCGCAGGTCGGCCACGGTCGAGTCGATCAGCGGTCGATAGCGCGGGTGAAGCGGCCACGGCCAGGCGAGGTCGCCACTGGCGTTGCCCGCTTCGACGACGGCGTCACGCCACGACTCGTCGGCCGCGAAGACGCCGGCGTAGAGGTCGCCCATGCCTGCGCGCAAGGCGCCCGTCAGCGTCGCGAGGTCGACGAGGTGGGTCGCGCCGTCGCGGCGTGCGTACCACAGCGCGTCGGCCAGGATCAGGCGCCCCTCGGCGTCGGGATTGGTCACCTCGACCGTGAGCCCGGCAGCGGTCCTGACGACGTCGGTGGGCCGGATCGCGCTGCCGCTCAGCATGTTCTCGCAGGCCGGCACGACACCGGTGACCGACAGGGGGAGGCCGAGCTCGGCGATCGCGCCCAGCGCCGCCACGACCGCCGCGCCGCCCGCCATGTCGGCCTTCTGGCGGACGATGTCTGCCTGTGGCTTCAGGAAGTAGCCGCCCGTGTCGAACGTGACCGCCTTCCCGACGAGCGCCAGCCGCGGTGCGTCCGGCGCGTCGCGCGGCTCGTGCCGGAGCACGAGGAGCAGCGGCCGCGCCGGGCTGCTCGCGCCGACGGCGGCGAGCGCGCCGAGCCCGGCCTCGCCGGGGTCGACGGTCTCGGCCCGAAGCCCCGGGAAGGCGGTCGCCCGCTCCGCGAGCCCCGCCGGTGAGATGACGTTCGGAGGCGCGTCGACCAGCTCGCGGGCGACGTTCGTCCAGCGCGCGACGAGCGCTGCGCGGTCGGCCACGGGCGCGAGATCGTCGTCGCAGCCGCAGATCACGAAGCGCTCGACGCCGCGCGGCCGCTCGCCGCTGCGCCAACGGCGGGCCTCGTAGCCGCCGACGACGGCGCCTTCGGCCAGCGCGCGGACCTGCTCTGCGACGGGGAGCGGCAAGGACGTGTCGAGTGCCCACGCGACGGTCCCGCCGCCCCGGCACGCGCGCACCGCCCGCGCCGCAGCCGTCCGCAGTCCGTCGACGTCCGGCTCGAGCGCGACGACGGCGAGCGGCGCGGGGTCGGTGGGGTTCCCGTACACGATCGCGACCGGATCGGCATCCGCAACCGCGCGCGGGGGGGCACCGAGCTGCGAGGCGCGCGGGCCCACCGCGGCCGCGACGAGGTCGGCGCCGACGGCGTACGGGTCGGCCGCGGCTACGGCGACGTGCATCGGTTCGGCTCGATGCTGCGCATCGTGGTCGCCACGGCTGTGCCGGAGGCCCGTCCTTGCGCACGGCGTGCGCTGCCCCTCGGGCGTGGTCTCGTCCAAGGGCTGGGACGCACTGGCCCCCGGGACGATGCCCGTCGGCGGGTGTTGCGGGCAGATTCCCTCCGAGTCAAGCCCGCGTTCCGGAGCGTCCTGCTCGACCACGCGGGTTCTACCGATGGAGAGGGTCTTATGGCGTGGATCAAGCCGGAGTTCGAGTTCGTGGACCTTTGCTCAGAAGTCACGTCCTACCTGCACCACCGATAGAAGGCTGCGGCCGCCGTGAGGCCCGGTGCCTCCCGCGTCCCGCCTCCTCTGCCACGTGCGTGTTCACCTTCTCGGCTCGGCCGCCGGCGGCGGCTTTCCACAGTGGAACTGCCGATGCGCGATGTGCGAGGCCGCACGGGCGCGTGTGGGGGCGCGCCCCCGTACGCAATCGTCGCTGGCGATCCGCGGCGACGAGGGCCCGTGGTTTCTCGTCAACGCCTCGCCGGATCTGCGCCAGCAGCTCGAGACGCTCACGCCACGGCAGGTCGACGGCGTCCGCACGCCGCCGGTCGCGGGCGTGCTCCTGACCGATGCGGAGATCGACCACACGGCAGGGCTGCTGCTCCTGCGCGAGTCGACGACGCCCGTGCGCGTGTTCGGCGATGAGGGCGTCGAGCGCGCGCTGCGGAGCGGGTATCCGGTGCTGACCATTCTGGAACGGTATTGCGGGGTCGAGTGGCAGACCCTTGAACCCGGGTGCGCGCGGCCGCTCGAGGGGTCGAGCCTGACCGTCGAGTCGTTCCCGGTGGGCGGCGACGCACCGCGCTACCTGGACGGGTCAGACGTCGAGCTCGGGGCGACCGGATTCGTCTTCCGCGACAGCGCCGGCGGCGGCGTCGTGACCTACGTCCCCGGCCTCGCCCGATTGGACGACGGCGTCCTGACCCGGCTCGGAACCAGCGATCTCGCGCTCGTCGACGGGACCTTCTGGCACGACGACGAGCTCGCCCGGCTCGGCATCTCGCCGCGCAGCGCGCGCGACATGGGACACGTGCCGCTCTCGGGGCCAGAAGGAACGCTCGAGGAGCTCGCGCGACTGGAGCGACCCCGCAAGGCGGTCGTCCACATCAACAACACGAACCCCATCCTGCTCGAGGACTCTCCCGAACGCGACGCGGTCCGCCGCGCGGGCGTGGAAGTCGCCTACGACGGCCTCGAGATCGAGCTATGACCGAGAGCGCCACGAGACCGACGGGCGCGCGCGCGCCATGGCGCCCCGAGGAGTTCATCGCCCGCCTGCGCGCGCAGGGCACGCGCTACCACGACCAGCATCCGTTCCACCGGCGCATGGACGCGGGAGACCTCACGCCCGACGAGCTGCGGCGCTGGGTGGCGAACCGCTTCTACTACCAGAAGTGCATCCCGTTGAAGGACGCGGCGATCCTCTCGAACTGCCCCGAGGTCGCGGTCCGGCGCGAGTGGGTGCGGCGCATCATCGACCACGACGGAGCGACCGACGGAACGGGCGGCATCGAGTCGTGGCTGCGGCTCGGCGAGGCGCTCGGCGTCTCGCGAGGAGAGCTGCTGTCCGAGCAGCGCGTCGTCCCGGCCGTGCGCTACGCCGTCGACGCCTACGTGAACTTCGCGCGCCAGAGGCCGTGGATCGAAGCGGTCGCGTCCTCGCTCACCGAGCTGTTCGGGCCGGCCGCGATCCGCGTGCGGCTCGAGGCGCTCGAGCGCCACTACGCGTGGATCGATCCCGCGGGGCTCGAGTACTTCCGCACACGGCTCGTGAAGGCGCCACGCGACGCGCAGTACGCCCTTCACCTCACGCTCTGGCGCTGCCGGACGCACGAGCAGCAAGAGGCTGCCGTCGCTGCGCTCCGCTTCAAGACCGAGATGCTGTGGGCGCAGCTGGACGCCATCGACCGCGGCGACACGCAGCCGCCGGGGCCGGACGGATGACGCGTCCGCGCCTCGTCACCGGCGCGCGGCTTCTGTATGACGAGGTGCGCGGGGAGCACGTGCTGCTGGTCCCCGAGGGTCTCGTGCGGCTCAATCCCACCGCGGCCGAGGTGCTCGAGCTGTGCAACGGGAAGCGGTCGCTCGATGAGATCGTCATCGCCCTCTCTGCGCGCTACGAGGGCTTCGATCTCCGCGACGACGTCCGCGGGCTCGTCGACGCCATGACCCAGCGAGGACTGGTGATCGATGCCGCAGCGTAGGCCGTTGACGCTGGTCGCCGAGCTGTCCTACCAGTGCCCGCTGCACTGCCCGTACTGCTCGAACCCCCTCGACATCGGCGGCGAGACGCATCGCGCCGAGCTCGCGACCGGGCACTGGATCCGGACCTTCCGCGAGGCGCGCCGGCTCGGCGTCCTGCAGCTCGCGCTGACCGGCGGCGAGCCGATGCTGCGCCGCGATCTCGTCCAGCTGTGCGCGGCCGCGCGCGACGCCGGTCTGTACTCGTCGCTGATCACCGCCGGCACGCTCTTCACGCGCGAGCGCGCGGAGGCGCTCAAGTCGGCCGGGCTCGACCACGTGCAGATCTCGCTCCAGAGCCCGAACGCCGAGGACAACGACCGCATCGCCGGGAACCGGTCGTTCGCGAAGAAGATCGCGGCCGCGCGCCTGGCGAAGGAGCTCGACTTCCCGCTGACGATCAACTGCGTCCTGCACCGCCAGAACCTCGATCGGATCGCCGAGCTGCTCGACCTCGCGCTCGAGCTCGGGGCGCAGCGGCTCGAGCTGGCCAACACGCAGTACTACGGCTGGGCCGTCCCGAATCAGGAGGCGCTCATGCCGTCGTGGGAGCAGCTGCGGCGCGGGGAGGAGGCGGTCCAGCGCTTCCGCGAGCGTGTCGGCCCGAAGGTCGACGTCCTCTGGGTGCTCCCCGACTTCTACGAGGAGCTGCCGAAGCCGTGCATGGGCGGGTGGGGCGCGACGGCGATGGTGGTCGCGCCCAACGGCGACGTGCTGCCCTGCCAGGCGGCGTCGACGATCCCGGGGCTGCAGCTCGCCAACGTCCGCGAGCATCCGCTGGACTGGATCTGGAACGAGTCCGACGCCTTCGCGCGCTTCCGCGGGACCGACTGGATGCAGGAGCCGTGCCGCACGTGCCCGCTCGGACGCCAGGAGGTGGACTGGGGCGGCTGCCGCTGCCAGGCGCTGCGGCTCACCGGCGACGCGGCGGCCGCGGATCCGGTCTGCCGGCTCTCGCCGCATCACGACCGCGTCGTCTCGGCACGCGAGTCCGCGCAGACCGATCGGTTCCTGCATCGCACGACGAAGCGACCGGCGCATCTCTGAGAACACGTCACCAAACCACCAACACCACACCAGGAGGCAGCAGTGGCACTCTCCACCAACACCAACAACGACGGCGGGACTGCGACCCGGTCGGCACGGACGGTCACGCTCAGCGGCGGTCAGGCCATTCTCGAGGCCGCGCGGGTCAAGGCCACGGAGATCGGCGTGCCGATGAACATCGCGGTCATCGACGAAGGCGGCAACCTCGTCGCCTTCGCCCGCATGGACGACGCGTGGCTGGGCTCGATCGACATCGCGCAGAGCAAGGCCTATACCGCGCGCGCGTTCGACATGCCGACCAAGGACCTGGCGCCGCTGGCCCAGCCGGGCGGCCCGCTGTACGGGATCGAGGCCAGCAACCGCGGGCGCGTGATCGTGTTCGCCGGCGGGATCCCGCTCGTCTCCGACGGCCGCGTGGTCGGTGCCATCGGGGTCAGCGGCGGGTCCGTCGAGCAGGACCAGGAGGTCGCCGAGGCCGGCGCGGCCGCGTTCTGAGGAGCCGACCTCAGCCCAGGGACGCCACGGCGTCGCCCAGCGCCCCGATCGCGGCGTCCAGCTGCGCGTCGGACAGGTAGGGCGCGGGGCCCAGCCGCAGGAACTCGCCGCGGCTGTCGGTCAGCACGCCGCGGCGGGCCAGCGCGTCCCGCAGCGTGCCCGCGTGGGCCGATCGCAGCGCGAGGAAGCCGCCGATCCGCCCCGGCGGCGTGGAGCGGTCACGGCTGACGACGGCCGCCGGCAGGTCGAGCGCGTCGAAGCCGTGCGCGAGCCGCGCGACCTGGTGGCGGTAGCTGTCGCGCAGCAGCGCCGGGGTCATCTGCTGCTCGGCGAAGAAGCGCAGGACGCGGGCGCCGCGATAGTGGCTCGTGGGGTCATAGGTCGCGCCGGCGAAGCGCTGCGCGCCGCGGCCGTAGGCGACGCGCTCGCCGGCCCGGCGCTCGGCCAGCGCGCCGAACTCCGCGTACCAGCCGGTCACCGCGGGGCGCAGCGCGCCGGCGTGCGCGGGCACGCGCAGGAAGCAGTTGCCCTCGCCGAGCTGCAGGTACTTGTAGCCGCCGCCGACGATCCACGCCTGCTCGAGCCCCTCGTCGCGGATCGAGAACGGCACGGGGCCGAGCGCGTGGTAGACGTCGACGAGCAGCTCGGCTCCGTGACGCGCCGCCCCCTGCGCCGCGGCGCGGAGGTCACCGACGACGCCGCCGGTCTCGAAGAGGACCGCGGAGGCCAGGACCGCGGCGGTGCGATCGTCGATCGCGGCGGCCAGCCGCTGTCCGAGCGTGTCGGCCGGCGCGGCCGCGACGCGGACGACCTCCAGGCCGGCCTCGGCGGCCCGGTCGAGCTGGCGGCGCAGCGTGTGGAACTCGCCGTCGGTGGTCACCAGGCGCGGCCGCCGGCGCAGGTCGAGGGATGACAGGAACCGCACGACGAGCTCGTGCGTGTTGACGCCGAGCGCGATCTCCGCCGCCGGATCGTCGAGGAGCGCGCGGAAGCCGTCGCGGACCCTGTCGGCCTTGGCGAAGGCGAGCGCCCACTTCTCGTCGGCGTGGCGCGCCGCGTCGTCGAACGCCTCGAGCTGCCCCTCGCGGGCGACGTCGGGCCATGCCTGGTGGGAGTGGCCCGACAGCAGCAGCCGGTCGGCGACGCCGAAGCGCGAGTAGTGCGGCGCGAGGGCGTTCGGGCTGCGACGCAGGTCGTCCAGCGCGATCACAGGCGGCTGCGCACCGCCCACAGATCGGGAAACGACGGGCGGAACAGCGTGCGGCGCAGGTACTCGGCGCCGGCCGAGCCGCCCGTGCCGGGCTGCCCGCCGATCGTGCGCTCGATGAGCTTGACGTGGCGGTAGCGCCATTCCTGCACGCCCTCGTCGACGTCGACCATCCGCTCGCAGATCTGCGCGCCGAGGCGCTCGTCGCCGTAGACCCGCAGCAGCACCTCCTGCACGCCGGCGTGCGACTCGTACTCCGTGCTGACGTCGCGGTGAAGCGCCTCGGCGGGCACCTCGTAGCCGCATCCGCGCAGGTAGCGCAGCAGCGAGTCGAAGACCGCGGGGCGCGTCATCGCCGCGCTGATGGCCCGGTGGGCGGGCCCGTCGACCGCGTGCGACGCCAGGCCCCGCTCGTCGCGACCGCCGAGCACGGCCTCCAGCTCGCGGAACTGGGCCGACTGGAAGCCGCTGGCCGGCCCGAGGCGGTCGCGGAAGCTACGGAACTGCCGCGGCGTCAGCGTCTCCAGGACGTCCATCTGGCCGACGAGCGTCTTGAGGATCGCGAGCGCGCGCCGCAGCGTGTGCAGGGCGCTCGTCGCGTCGCCGGCCTCGAGCCTGCGCTGCAGGTGCGCGAGCTCGTGCAGCAGCTGCTTGAACCACAGCTCGGAGACCTGGTGGATGACGATGAACAGCATCTCGTCGTGCTCGTCGGAACGTGGCCGCTGCGCGGCGAGGATCTCGTCGAGGCCCAGGTAGGCCCAATAGGACACGGGCCGCTCGGCGCCGGCGTCGTCGGGTGCGTCGTCTGGAGCCATCACCACCATCATGTCGCGGACGGCGGCCGGCCACCGCTACTCGCTGGCCGAGAACTCCCAGATCGCGATCCCGAGCATGGCCAGGCCGAGCGCCACGATCACCGCGGCCTCGAACAGGGCCGGCAGGTGCCAGCCCCGCCACGTCACTCCCGGGTCCAGCGTCCGCCGTGCGGCGGCGCTGATGTCCAGGTGCGAGGACACCAGGCGGCGCATCGGATCCACGGCAGGGGCGATCCGCGCGCCGTTACCTCCCTGTTACCCCCGCCCGCGATCATGCGCGGCGATGAGGGTTCTTGTCGTCGAAGACGTCCGCCGCCTCGCCGACGACATCACCGAGGGGCTGCGCGATCAGGCAATGGCCGTCGACGTCGTCTACGACGGCATCGACGCTGCGGCCAAGCTGCAGCTGCACGACTACGACGTGGTCGTCCTGGACCGGGACCTGCCCGGCATGCACGGCGACACGGTCTGCCGGATGGTGGTCGACAGCGAGCACCCCGCGATGGTCCTGATGCTCACGGCATCCGGCGCGCCGGGCGAGCGTGTCGCCGGCCTGGCGCTCGGTGCCGACGACTACCTGCCGAAGCCCTTCCACTTCCCCGAGCTGGTCCTGCGCGTCCGTGCGCTCGCCCGCCGCCGGCCGCAGGCGCAGGCGCGGGTGCTGCGAGCGGCCGGCCTCGAGCTCGACCCGCTGGCCCGCACCGCATCCGACGACGGGCGGCCGCTGGCGCTGTCGGCCAAGGAGTTCGCGGTCCTCGACGCGCTGCTGCGGGCCGCGCCGCGCGCCGTGAGCGCCGAGGAGTTGCTCGAGCGCGCCTGGGACGAGAACGCGGACCCGTTCACGAAGACCGTCCAGGTCACGATCAGCCGGCTGCGACGCAAGCTCGACAACCCGAGTGCGATCGAGACGCTGCCGGGCGTGGGCTACCGCGTCGCGCGGCCCGCCGCCTGAGCGGGCGCCGCGCGACGCGTCCCTCACACCGTCCGCAGCGCCTCCGTCGGCGACAGGCGCGCCGCGCGCAGCGCCGGGGCGAGCCCTGCCACGGCGCCGATGGCCACGGCAGCGCCCATGCCGCCCGCCCAGGCCGAGGCGGGGATGACCACGGCCCAGCCCTTGACGTCGGCGTAGACGGCGGTCGCCAGTGCACCGAGGCCGACCCCGACCGCGCCGCCCAGCAGCGCGAGCACGATCGCCTCGACCAGGAACTGCGTCCGGATCTGCCCCCGCGTCGCGCCGAGCGCGCGGCGCAGCCCGATCTCCGAGCGTCGCTCCAGCACGGCGATGATCATGATGTTGGCGACGCCCACCGCCCCGACGAGCAGCGCCACCGCGCCGAGGCCGAGGAAGAGGCTGTTCGTCGCGCTCTTGGCCGCCGCCCGCGCGGTGAGCGCCGAGGACGGCTGGCTGACGTCGACCTCGTTGGGCGCCTCGGGATTGGCGGTCTGGGCGAGTAGGCCCTGTACCGCCTCCACCCGTGCGGTGTCGGCGCGCACGTACACCGTCGTCGGCGGACCCGAGGTCACCCGCCCACCGACGGTGCTCGTGTAGTGCAGGTAGCGTCGGGCCGCCGGGTACCCCACGAGGGCGCTCGTGTCGATCTCCGGGGCGAGCACCGCCGGCGCGAGGATCCCCGCGACGGTGAACCACTGGCCACCGAGCCACACGCGGTCGCCCGGCACGACGCGGTCGACGCCCATCCGCTCGGCGGCCGCGGCGCCGAGCACGACGACCGGCTCGGTCGCGATCGCCGCGTCGAGCCAGCGCCCCTGTGCGACCCTGGTCGCGACGATCGGCAGGAGGTCAAGGCTCGCCGCCTGCACGACGAGGCCGTTGGTCTGGGCGCTGGAGATGAGCGGGCTGCGGAACACCTTGACGCCGGGCAGGGTGGCGGTGTCCGCGACGTCCTGCACGCCCGCGACGCCCCCGATCATCCGCGTCGCGGTCGTGGGCAGCTGGGCCTCCTCGCCGGCGAACGTCTGGCCCTTGCTCGCGGTCAGCAGGTTGGTGCCGAGCCGGTCGATCTCGGCCAGCAGGCCCGCCTGCGACGAGGACGACAGCCCGAGCACGGCGACGATCGCCGCCACGCCGATCGCGATGCCGAGCGCCGACAGGCCGGCGCGCAGCGGGCGGGTGCGCAGGCCCACGCCGGCCACGCGCGCGACGTCGCCGGCGCGCAGCCGCGCCGGCGTCAACGCGCGCTTGCGTGCGCCGCTCATGCCGCCTCCGGGAGCGCGCTGTCGTGCACGATGCGGCCGTCGAGGACTTCAACGTGCCTCGGCATGCCGGCGGCGAGCTCGCGGTCGTGGGTGATGACCACGATCGTCGCGCCGGCCGCGCTCAGCCCGTCGAGCAGCTCCATGATCGCGGCGCCCGAGGCGCTGTCGAGGTTGCCGGTCGGCTCGTCGGCGAGCAGGATCGCGGGACGGCCGACGAGCGCGCGGGCGATCGCCACGCGCTGGCGCTGCCCGCCCGAGAGCTTTCCGGGGCGGAACCCCTTGCGGTCGCCGAGGCCAACCGCGTCCAGCGCCGCCGCCGCGCGCTCGCGCCGCTCGGCGACGCCGGCGCCGGCATAGAGCAGGCCGTCGGCGACGTTCTCCAGCACGGTCGAGTGCTCGGCGAGGAAGAACTGCTGGAAGACGAACCCGATGCTTCGCGCACGCAGCGCCGCGAGCCCACGGTCGTCGAGGTCGGCGACGTCGACGCCGTCGACGCGGACCGTCCCGGATGTCGGCCGGTCCAGCGTGCCGATGATGTGCAGCAGCGTCGTCTTCCCCGAGCCGGACGGCCCGACGATGGCGAGCAGCTCGCCGGCCGCGACGGTGAGGCTGACGCCGCCCAGCGCCTGCACCGGCGGCTCCGACCCGTAGGACTTGGTGACGTTCTCGAGCTCGAGGACGGCGCGCGGGGCGGCCGCGCCGGCCGCCGCAGCCGCGGTCATGGTGGGCAGCGACGTCATGCGGCCGGGGTCACCACCTTCTGCCCGGCGGCCAGCCCGGAGCCGGTGACCTGCACGAGCCCGTGCGCGTGGTCGAAGAGACCGAGCTGGACCGGCACGCGCCGCGGGGGTCCCGAGGCCCCGGCGACCTCGACGGCGTAGCCGCCGCCGGCCTGCGCGATCAGCGCCGTGACCGGCACGCTCAGCGCGTCCTTGATGCGGGCGGTCGTGAGCTGGACCTGGACCGGCGCCTGGTCGAGGCCGGCGACCTTGCCGCGGTCGTCGAGCGTGATGTGCACGGGGAGCTTGGGCGTGGCGTCGCCGCCGGCGCCCTGGCCCGTGTCGGCGGTCGCGACGGTCCCCACCTCGGTGACGCGCCCGCGCGCCGTCGTGTTGTCGGGCAGCGTGACGTCCGCGCGGTCGCCCTCGCCGACGCCCGCGGCGTCGGAGGCGTCGAGGTCGACCTCGACCTGCCGGCGCGTCGACGTGGCCTGGGCCAGCGGCGCTCCCGGGCGCGCCGGGGTGCCGAGCGTCCCGGTGACCTTCGTGACGCGCAGCCGGCCGGGCGCCACCACGGCGGCTGACGGCGCCAGCGTCCCGGTCTCGTCGGCGCCGCGGTCCTCCTGGAGGTCTCGCAGCGCCTCGGTCGTGTGCCAGGTGAAGTCGTCGGAGCCGGGGTCGAGCTCGTCCGCGTCGGCGTAGCCGAGGCGCACGAGCGTGCGGTTGAGCTCGCGGACGTCTGGGCCGGTCATGCCGCGCGACAGCGCCCGGTACAGCGGTGTGCGCCCGCAGACCAGGACCACCGGCTCGTTGTCGACTCGGTAGACCACCTCGCCGCAGCCCTTGACGTCGCCGGCCTGCGGGAGCCCGGTGTAGACGCCGGCGGCCTGGTTGACGAGGACCCACGGCGAGCCGTCGGAGTGCGCGGCGTAGCCGACGCTGCCCGAGGCGGAGACCTGCGACGTCAGCACGCCCTCTTCGACGGTCGACACCGACCCGGAGGGGCGCGACGCGCCGGCGGCATTTGCGGTGCCCGTCGGGCCGGACGGCCCGGCCACCGCGATCGCGGCCGCCGCCGCGGCGGCGGCCCCGACCGCGGCGGCGCCCGCGGCGCGTCTGCCACGCACCCTCACGGCGCCGTCCCCTGCGTCGCGCCGCCCGGCATCATGCTGCCGCACTTGGCCTGGGCCGCCTTGAAGCTCGCCGAGTTGGGATCGACGCCCGAGTCGGGCGTGAGCCGCATCGTCACCTTGCCGCGGGAGGTCTCCGGGTCGGGGAACTTCGGCACGCCATTGCCGCGCATGCATTTGGCGAAATCCAGGGCGGCGTTCTGGCCAGCCCCTCCGCCTGCGTTCTGGGCGCCGGCCGGCGCCAGCGACTGGCAGGCCTTCTCCGCCGCCTTGAACGCCGGCGAATCCGGGTTCAGCCCGCTGCCGGGGCCGGCGCGGAGGGTGAGGCGGCCGTTCTGCGGGTCGGGGAACTCCTTGATGCCGTGCTCTCTCATGCACTGCGAGTACTTCACGGCCTGGTCCGACGTCTCAGCGGCCGAGCCGCCGCCGCTCCCGGCGGCCGCGGCCGCGGCCGCGCCGCCGTCGCCGGAGCCCGCCGTGCTCGTGTCGTCGGACGCGGTGCCGCCGCAGGCGCCGAGCGCGAGCGTCGCGCCGAGCAGCGCGAGCGCCGCCGGCAGGCGCGCCGGCCACGTCACGTGTCCCTTGTTGATGTCCTTCGTGGGGTGCTCCATGTGCGTCGACCTCCTGATGGGTCGCTTGGGTTCGCTGACGGAGCGAGTTGTAGGAGTCGCGCGGTAACGCGGCCCAAACGTGGGCCGTTACCTCGCTGTTACCTGCGGTGCGGCAGGCTCGAGGCACGCATCGCCCACAATGCCCCCGTGACCGCCGCCGCCCTCAGACGACTCGCCGCCGTGCCGGCGCTGCCCCACCGCACCCTGCGCCTGCGGCTGACCATGCTGTACGGGGCCCTGTTCCTGATCTCCGGCGTCGCCGTGCTGACCATCACGTACGTGTTGGTCCGGCACAACAGCGGCCATCTCGTCGTCGTCAAGCTCGACCAGCTCCCCGGCGCGGGCGACCAGCCGGCGCCGCCGCTGCCGGACCTCGACGCCATGCGGAGCCAAGCGGGCGACCAGCGCTCGCGCATGTTGAGCCAGCTCCTCACGCAGTCGGGCGTCGCGCTCGCGATCATGTCGGTGCTCTCGATCGGCCTCGGTTGGCTGATGGCCGGCCGCGCGCTGCGCCCGTTGCGGACCATGACGGCGAGTGCCCGGCGCATCTCCCATCACAACCTTCACGAACGCCTGGCGATGGAGGGCCCCCGCGACGAGATGAAGGACCTCGGCGACACGATCGACGAGCTGCTCGGTCGGCTGGAGGAGGCGTTCGCCTCCCAGCGACGGTTCGTGGCCAACGCCTCGCACGAGCTGCGTACGCCGCTGGCGATGATGCGCACGTCGGTGGATGTCGCCACCGGCAAGCCGGAGCCGGTCCCGCCGCAGGTCGCCGCGCTCGGCGACAAGGTGCGCGAGGGCCTCGACCAGGCCGAGCGGCTGCTCGAGAGCTTCCTCATGCTGGCTCGCGCCCAGCACGGCACGGTGGACGAGCGCGACCGCGTGGCGCTGGCGCCGCTCGTCGCCGCGGCGCTGGACTCGCTCGGCGACGGCATCGCGGAGCGGGGCATCCGCGTCGAGCAGGACGTGGGCGACGCGGCGATCGACGGCAACCGGACGCTGCTCGCCCGGCTGGTCGACAACCTGATGGACAACGCGATCCGCCACAACGAGCCCGGCGGCTGGGTGCGGATCCGGGCGACGCAGCGGGAGGAGTCCACCGAGCTCGTGGTCGAGAACGGCGGGGCTCACCTGACGCCCGGAGACGTACGCGCCCTGGCCGAGCCGTTCCGCCGCCTCGGCGGACATCGGGTCCGCTCCGCCGACGGCCAGGGCCTCGGCCTCTCGATCGTCGCCGCCGTCGCCGCCGCCCACGGCGGCGACCTGCATCTCGAGGCCCGGGCCGACGGTGGGATGCGCGCGAGTGTCACCGTGCCGCTCGTGGTCCTCGCCGTGGCCGTCGGCATCCGGTAGGACTCGCCGATCTGCAGGTTTCCCGCGCAGTGTCCACCGACGGCCGCGGTGAGTGCGCCGATTCTCGGCGAACTCCCAGTCTGCACCGGTAGATACGCCGACATGTCCGCCGACGCCTCCGCCGCTGCGCCTCCGTCCATCCCGAGCCGGCCGTCCGCCGCGCCGCCGTGGGAGCTGATCCTGCTCGGGCTCACGGTGCTCTCGCTCGCGCTGATCCCGGTCGAGATCCACCGCGCCTTCGGGCTGCCCGCGCACCCGCTGCTCATCCACATCCCGGTCATCCTCGTGCCGCTGGTCGGCGTGGCGGCGCTGGCGCTCATGGCCCGCCCGGCGTGGATCGAACGCCACGGGCTGCTGGTCGGGATCTTCGCGGTCGCCGCCACCGCGGCGACGATCCTGGCCGTCGGCGCGGGCGAGGCCCTCCGGGCAGACCGCGGCGGCGGGCCCCCCGGCGAGGCCGCGGCCATCGACGCGCACGCGTCCGCGGGCGAGACGCTGCGGATCCTGATCGTGCTGTTCACGCTCGCGCTGCTCGGGACGCTGTACGCGCGGCGCCGGGCGCTGGCGAGCCCGGCGATGCTCGGCCTGCGCGTGCTGGTCGCGGCCCTGGCGATCGCCTCGGTCTTCTTCGTGATCCGCACCGGCCACCTCGGCGCGAAGCTGACCTGGGGCGGGGGCGAGGGCGGGGGCGGCGGCGGTCCGCCGCCGGCCTTCCGGTTCGGCGGCTGAGCGGCGGGCGGCGCCGCGGGCACGGCGTGCGGCCGACCACACCGCCGTGCTCGGCCTCAGTCGCGGATGACGGCTTTCGTGCGCATCAGGAACTCGGCGAGGTAGCCGTCGTGCGGGATGCCCGGCTCGATCCAGTAGGTGGGGTGGTCTCCGACGTAGACGTTGCTGATCGTCGGCTCGGCGACGAGGGCATCCACGAGGCGCGTGTCGTGGGTGATCGCGGTGAGCACCAGGGTCTCCTTGAACGGCTCGAGGCCTGCCTCGGGCGTCCAGGGCGCGACCCAGACGCAGGGGAAGGCCAGCTCGACGCCCGCCTGCGCGGCGTCGGGCCGGTCGAGCTGGTGCACGGCGGGACGCAGCACGGCGCTGCCGTCGCCCAGCTCGTCGACGACGCCGTCGCCACCCAGCCACGGCGTGGTCCCCTCGGCCGTGGCGAGCAGGTACCGCTCGATCGGCCGCGCGTCGGCCACGGGGAGCACCGGCAGGACCGCGCGCTCGTCCTCCGGCGGGAGGCTGGGGATCGCCGCGAGCCGTTCGGCGATCGCCTGCGCGACCGGGGTGGGGTCGCCCTCGACGAAGACCGCGGTCGTGTTCACGCAGGCCCGCCCGCCCTCGTGGCTGATCGAGTCGACGATCACGTCGAGGTGCTCGCGCCAATCGACGTCGGCGGTCACCAGGATCTTCGAGCGTCCGGGCCCCTGCGGCAGCATCTTCGACATGGCCGCGTACTTGCGCATGACGTCCTCGCCGCCGTAGGCCATCGCGAGGTCGGCTTCGCGCAGGATCGCGTCGGCGGCGTCGTAGCCGGTCGGCAGGAGCATCACCTGGTCGTCGCCGAACCCGGCCGCGCGCAGCGCGGAGATCAGCCGATGCGGGGTGAACGGATCGCGCCGGGAGGGGCGGACGGCGACCCGGTAGCCCAGCGCCAGCGCCTCCAGCCACAGGCCGTGAACGCCTGGATGGTTGCCTGGCGCGTGCACCGCGAAGACGTCGCCCCGCCTGGTCCACACCCCCCGGCCGGTGCGGGTGAAGGGATCCCGCCAGTGGTTGACGGCCCCGACGGGCCGGGCCTGCTGCACGCTGCGGTAGGCCTGGGCGGCGCTGCGGGCGATGGCCTCGCCGGCCGAGCGCACCACCGAGATCGGCATGCCCGCGGCGCGGCTGACCATGAGCTGGTGGTCGGCGGCCGACACGCCGGCGACGGTCTCCGTGGCGTGGGCCTCGCCGGCGCGGGCCAGTGCGGCCAGGCGGTCGTCGACCGGCAGGGTGTCGGCCTTGTGAAGGGCCGCCATGGCGCGGGTGACGAACAGCCTCGGCACCAGGCTCAGGTCGGCCAGCGGGTTGCCGGCGACGTCGGTGATCGTCTGCCGCTCATGCGCGTGATAGGCGCCGGCGGGGCCGAGGGCGTCCAAGGCGAGCCGCTCAGCGGTCGCGGCCATCAGTACACCCCCTCGATCACGGCCTCGTCGTCGAACCGGTGGACCGGCGTCACGTCGGCGACCGAGTCGCCGACCTGGCCCTCGGGCGGCCGGATCCGGGTGGCCATGTCGCGTTCGAGGTTGTTGGGCAGCAGGAACGACCGGCTGACGTGGTTCATCACCACCTGGCCGCGCTCGCCGTAGGCGACCGCGCGCCCGGTCTCCGGATCGACGACCGAGAACGTGATGTACGGCGAGAACGGGTCGAAGATGCACGGCTCGTCATCGGTGAGATCCGGCCGCTCGGGTGCCCCGCCGAGCACCATCGTGCTTCCGTAGCCCCCGTGGAGCGTCAGCCCGGGAAAGACCTCGGTGCGGTACAGCTGCCGGGTGTCGGCGTCCATGTGCGCGCCGCCCCATTCGATCGTCTGCACCTTCTGGCGAACCAGCTCGACGAGGTCGTCGCGGCGCGCCAGCCGCTCCAGCAGCGGCGGCGTCGACATCAGGACGCCGATGTCCTGGGACTGCAGCACGAAGGCCGCCTGGTCGATCAGGTGCTCGGCGTAGGCGTCGGCCTCGTCCGCCTTGCCCGCGGCGATCAGCTTCTTCACCCAGCGTGGATCCATGTCGATCGTGAAGCTCAGGCCGCCGAGGGCGGCCGCCTGGCGCTTCATCATCTCGCCGGCCATGTGCGGCCCGCTCGGGATCAGGAAGAGCCAGTCGCGGCCCCTCAGCTCTCCGCGTGCGTCCAGGTGGGCGATCTGCCAGGCGAGCATGCGGTCCCACCACTCACGCAGCATCACGATCCGCTTCGGGGCGCCGGTGGTTCCGCCGCTCTCGAACACCCCGAGGACCTCCGGATGTGGTCCGTAGCCCTGCGGGATCAGATCCTCCGCGCGGACGTCGCGCAGCTCGTTGGTGACGTTCGGAAACAGCGTCAGGTCCTCGAAGCCCTTGATGTCGGTGCGCGGATCGAAGTCCAACGACTTGGCTCGCTCCAACCAGAACGGCGACCCCGTGGTCGGGCTGAAATGCCAGTCCATGGCGGCCCGGAGGAACTCGTCCGGATCGGGATGGACATCGAATGCCGCGTCCTTCGCGTTCTGCAACATGACGTCTCCTTGTGTCGCAACCGACGGTAGATCCGACGGCCGGCATCCGCAGGTGTTCGCCCGCCGGGGCGGGTCTGGCCTTCGGCACGGTGAGGCGATGCAGTCAGTCCGCGGACTGCTCGGTGATTCCGTGGTCGAACGCGAAGACGATCGCTGCTGCCCGGTTGCGCAGGTCGAGCTTGGAGAAGATGTGGTTGACGTGGGTCTTGACGGTGAGCGGGCTGACGACGAGCAGCCGGGCGATCTCGTCGTTGGTGGCACCGCGGCCGATCAGGGCGAGCACCTCTCGCTCGCGGGAGGTCAGCGCGGCCGCCGCGCCGTCGCGGCGGGGAGCCGGCGACCGCGTCGTGCGGTAGACCGCCAGGACGCGGCCGGTCACGATCGGGTCCAGCCACGCGCCGCCCTGGGCGACCACGCGGACGGCGCGCTGGAGCTCGTCCGCGGCGATGCCCTTGAGAACGAAGCCCGCCGCGCCCGCGCGCAGCATGCCGGCCAGCGCGTCGTCGTCGTCGAACGTCGTCAGGGCGAGCACGGGCGGCGCGTCGTGCTCGCCGGTCAGCCGCTGCGTCGCGACGACGCCGTCGACGCGGGGCATGCGTACGTCCATGAGCACGACGTCGGGACGCGTCGATCGGACGGCGGCGACCGCGTCGTCGCCATCGGCGCACTCGCCGACGATCTCGAACCCGAAGGCGGCGCGCAGGATGCCCCGCAGCCCGGCGCGGACGAGCTCCTGGTCATCGACGAGCAGGACGCGGATCACGTCGCCGCCACCTCCGGCGCAGGCCCGAGCGGCAGCCAGGCGTGGACGCGCCAGCCGACGTCGCATGGTCCGGCGGTGCAGTGACCGCCGAGGGCGGCCGCGCGCTCGCGCATGCCGGGCGTGCCGCGGCCGACGCCGGTGACCGCGCCGGGGGCGCCGGCGGTGTCGACGACCAGCTCGACACGCTCCGGCGCCGTGGCGAGGCGGACGACGGTGCGGCGGCCCGCCGCGTGCTTGGCGGCGTTGGTCAGCGCCTCCTGGAGGATCCGGTAGACCACCGACCCCGTGGTCGCCGGCAGGAGCCCGAGGTCTCCGGCGATCGTCAGCGTGACGTCCGCGCCGGCGCGACGGAACCCGTCGACGAGGTCGGTCACCTCGCCGATCCCGTGGACCGGCGCGGCCGTCCCGTCGTCGGCGGGCGTGCCCATCAGGCCGACGATGCTTCGCACCTCGTCGAGGCTCTGGCGGCCCAGGCGCTCGGCCTCGGCCAGTGACCGCGCGGCGTCCTCAGGCTCGTGCTCGACGGCGAGCCGGGCGCTCGTCACGTGCAGCAGCGAGACGGTCAGCGTGTGGGCGATGACGTCGTGGAGGTCGCGGGCGATCCGGTTGCGCTCCTGCGCCCGCGTTCGCTCGGCCAGCCCGGCCTGTGCCTCGCGCAGCTGCTTGACGAGGCCGATCTCGTGCCGGACGAGGGCCGCGGCGCAGACCGTGAACGTCGTGCCGGCCATCCAGGCAGCCCATCCGGGGTCGGACTCCTCGGCGACGAGCCACTCGGCGGCGAAGAGGGCGAGGCTGCCCGCCCAGTAGGCCAGGCCCTCCCAGCCGCGACCGCCCAGGACGCACCACGCGGCGAAGACGCAGACGGCGAACCAGCTGACGTAGGAGGCGCGGTTGTCGCCGAGCACGGCCACCCCGACGGTGCCGAGCACGGCGCTGGGCAGCAGGAAGCGCGTGTCGAGGCGGTCGATCAGCAGCCCGCCGGTGAGCGCCGTCGCCGCCGCCGCGAGGGCCACGCCGGGAGCCTCGGGCAGCCTTCTGGCCAGGCCGATCGCGACGAACAGCGACAGCGCCACCAGGCCGAGCACGTTCGCCCGGCGCAGGGCGCCCTCGATGAGCCCGCGCCGACCGGCGGTCATCACAGGGCGCAGCGCCGTCCCGCCAGCAGCGTCGCGGCGACGGCCAGGCCCGCGACGGTGAACAGCGAGCCGGTCGGCGTGCCCACGCCGAGCCACGGCTCGCGCACGGCGTCGGTGACGATGGTGAGCGGCAGGAACTGCGCGATGGAGCGCAGGGCGGCGCCCATGACCTGCGGTGGCGGTCCGCCCGCGCCGAGCAGGAAGGACGGGAAGAACAGCATCAGTCCCACCGCCTGGGCGGAGCGGGCCGACGGCAGCAGCGTTCCGAGCACGATGCCGATGCTGACGAACGCGATCGCGCCGAGCAGCAGTCCCGCGATCGTGCGCCCGGGGAGGTGCATGGCGGGCACGCCGTAGACGGGTGCGGCGACGGCGAGCAGGATCACGGAGGCGGCGGCGATCGCGACGAGCCCGACCGCGAGCTGCGCGGCCGCGAACGACCAGCGTGGAAAGCCTGCGGCGGCGAAGCGGCGCAGCACGCCGCGCTCGCGGTAGGAGGCGAGATGCACGGGCATCATGACGAGGCCGGTGGCGGCGATCACGACCGTAAGGTACGACGCGACGTACCAGTGCGAGGGGTTGGCGCCGTCGAACTCCGGGTCGGGGTCGGTGCCGAACGACCCGCCGATGATCAGCATCGTCACGACCGGGAAGACGAACACGAACGTCAGCACCAGCGGATCGCGCAGCATCAACTTCAGCTCGGTCCGCAGCAGACGACCCGCCTGGGCGCTCATCGCGCCGCTCCGACGAGCTCGCGCTCGGCTGCGGGTGGTGAGAGGTGCTCCGCGGTCCCGTCGAGCAGCTCCAGCAGCGCGTCCTCGAGGCTCGGGACGCGCACGGTGAGGTCGTCGGGGATCGCCTCGGCCCGTACCAGCGCGGCGCCGACGTGGGCGATCGCCGCGCGGTCGCCGCGGACCTCGACGTGGCGCTCGGTGACGGCGACGTCGGCCACGCCGGGCAGGCGGCGCAGCTCGTCCAGCAGCGTGGCGGATCCGTCGGCCGACCGCGCCGCCCACCGCATCGTCGCGCGACGCCCGTGGCGATCGACCAGCTCCTCGGGCCGGCCGGCGTCGAGGATCCGGCCCGCGCGCATGGCGACCACACGGTCGCAGAGGACCTCCGCCTCGTCGAGCTCGTGGGTCACCAGCAGCACGGTGGTCCCGTCCCGGCGCAGCTGGTCGACGGCGGCCCAAGCATCGCGACGCGCGGCCGGGTCGAGTCCCTGCGTGAGCTCGTCGAGGATCACGAGTCGGGGCCGGCCCAGCAGCGCCAGGACGAGGAACAGCCGTTGTCGCTCACCACCGCTGAGCGATGCGAACGCGGTTCGCCGCCGCTCGCTCAGGCCGAACTGCTCGAGCAGACGCTCACCGTCGCGTCCGTCGCGGCCGGCGAAGAGCGTGACCGCCTCGCCGGCGCGCAGCCGGTCGGGCAGCGCCGACTCCTGCAGCTGGCTGCCGATCAGCGGGCGCAGCTGCTCGGCCTGCGTGACGGGGTCGAGCCCGAAGACCCGCAGCGTGCCCGCGTCGGGCCGCCGCAGCCCCTGGATGCACTCCACCGTCGTGGTCTTGCCCGCGCCGTTGGCGCCGATCAGGCCGAGCACCTCGCCGGCCTCCACGTCGAGGTCCAGGTCGTCGACGACCCGGCGCAACCCATAGCTCTTGCTCAGACCGCGAACGGTCACCACGTGCGATTCGGTCATGCGGCGATGCTCCCAGCGCGATCGCAGCCGCACATCGGCTCCAGGGTGGATCTTCGCCTCGGCGCCAGGGTGGACCGGAGCCCGCTGCCCGAGTGCGGTGAAAACGAGCTTGTTTCCAACTATGGACACGGCCGCCGCGGTCCTGTTACGTTCCGGCCGCGTGCGTACTCTGGCTGATCATCACCGAGCAATCGTCGCGGGTGCAGCGCTCCTGGCGGTCACGACTCCGTCGCTGGGCGCCCACCCGGCGACCGCGGCGCCTCGTGCGCCGAGCGTGACCAGGATCCACGAGCATGTGGCGCTGAAGCTCCTGAAGCGTTCCGGGTCCAGTGTGTTCGAGCACACGGGCCGCGCGACCGGCACCGTCGCCGGCTCGGTGCGTTCACGGATCACGCTGTCTCACTCGGTGCTCTTGCGCGGGACGGTGACGATCAGCACCAGCAAGGGCAAGCTGCGTCTCGACGTCAGCGGGCGCGCACGCTCGATCGAGCTGCGGACGAAGTTCGACGGGACGGCGAGGATCGCCGGTGGAAGCGGTCGTTACGCCGACGCCCACGGGTCCGGCACCTTCACCGGCGTCGTCAACCGATCCACGTGGGCCGCGACGATCGACGCCACCGGCTCCTTCAGCTACTGATCAGGGAACAGACGTTGACGGCTCTTCGCGCGTTCGTTGCCTGCCTCGCGGCGCTCTGCGTCGCATCGTCCTCGGCGGCCGCCTCCGTCGAGCCCGCCCGCTTCTCGGTCGAGTTCTCGCGCGGCGTCCGCCTGGGCGAGGAGAC
The DNA here is from genome assembly GCF_035318805.1 of Baekduia sp. Lineage (GTDB taxonomy): Bacteria > Actinomycetota > Thermoleophilia > Solirubrobacterales > Solirubrobacteraceae > Baekduia. The sequence continues at coordinate 80,751 of NZ_DATHDY010000097.1, read as the reverse complement.
GGCGATCAGTCTCGACCTTCGGCTGGATCCGGACCTGCCGGCGCTCACGGAGTTCCGCATGCTCACTCCTGCCCGCCTGAGCTTGAGCGACAGCCGGCTGGGCGCAGCGTCGTGTAGCAGCACCGAGGCTGAGATCAAGCGCGTCATGGCTCCCTCCCGCCACCCCGGGTGCCCGGCCAATTCGCTGATGGGAACCGGGCGGGCGACGGCGACCGCCAGGCTGCTGCTGACCGACGACGAGTGGTTCGCCGGCGCTGCGGTGATCGCGTTGCACGCAGGCGCTCCGGTCGCCGGCAAGCCCGGACTGCTCGTCACCGCCGACACGTTCAACCCCGTCCGGATGCAGCTGACCTATGCCGGGTACTTGTACGTGCCGCCGCCGTCGTTCGGCCTGGGGCTCGCGATCCTGGTCCCGCCGATCCCGCGTCCGCCGTTCGAAGCCCCCGTCGCGTTGTCGACCATGCAGCTCACGGTCGGCCGCCCGTCGATCACGTACTACAGGTCGAGTCGGGGTCGCCGTATCGCCTACCACCCCGGCGGCATCCCGCTGCCGGACTCCTGCCCGCGAGACGGATTTCGCTTCCGCGCGATCCTGCGCTTCGCGGATTCGTCACGGCGCGCCGTGGATGCGCTCGTGCCGTGCCCGCCGCGTCGGCGATGAACCGGAACCGGCCCTGCCAACTGGCAGGGCCGGGTCACGGCGAGGTGTAACACAACGTTCACGGCCATGGATATGCTCTCGTTTCTAATGGAGGAGGGCGGTTGTCGGACGCAACGCGATATGCGGTGTTGGGCTTGGTGGCGCGACGGCCGACGTACGGCTACGCCCTCGTCGAGCAGCTCGGCCGCTGGCCGCTGGATGACGCCGTCGTTCCCGCACGGCGAGCCATCTACAAGGCGCTCCGCGCGCTCAGCGAAGACCACCTGATCGAGCCTCAGGACTCAGCTCTCGACCGCGAGCCCGACGGCCCCAGCCGGAGGCGGTTCGCCGCGACACCCGAGGGCGAGCGCCGTTTCGAGGAGTGGCTGCAACGCTCACCCGAGACGTTCGCCGAGCTGTGGCTCCGCCTCGGCACCGCTCGGCGGACGGACGTGCCGTTCTTGCTCGACACCGTGGCCGCGGCCGAGCGGGCCTGCCTGGCCCGTCTCGGAGAGCTTGAACCGCCCGAGCTCGAGGAGCTGGTCGCCGGCGGCGCGTCGTGGGAGGCGATCTCGGCCGCCATGCTGGCCTCGATCGAGATAAGCGCGGTGGCCGCGCGCTCACGGCTCCTGCGCGACCTGCGCCGGGCGCTGACGGCGACGGGCGAAGGCGATCCGGCCGAGGTCGAAGTTCGATGACGGCGCTTCTGAAGCTCGAGGCGGTGAGCGTCTCCTACTGGCGTGGGCGCCGACGGGTCCAGGTCCTGCGTGATGTCTCGTTCGAGCTCGACGCCGGCGAGTTCGGCGGTGTCTGGGCCGATCGGAGCGCCGGCAAGACGACGCTTGCGAAGATCGCGGCGGGCGTGTTGGCACCCGACGAGGGACGGGTGACGTTCGACGGACACGACAGCCGGCAGCCGGACCGCAGGGGCATGGTGCATGGTCAGATCGGCTTCGCGACGCGGCGCGGCCCTGAGTTGGAGAGCATGGCCGTCGAGGCCTGGATCGCGTCGACCATGCTCAACAGCTTCTCGTGGCGGGCGGCGATCGAGCGCACGCAGCTTGCGCTCGACCGGGTCGGTGCTGCGGAGGCCGCCGCGGAGCCGTGGTCGGAGCTCTCGGATGGAGAGCGGGGGCTTGTGGCGATCGCGCAGGCGATCGTCCGCGGCCCCAAGCTGGTCGTGGTCGACGACCCCGTCGCCGGCCTCGGCGGTGCTCGTCGTTCCAAGATCATCAGCTTGCTGCGTTCCATCGCGGCCGAGGGCGTCGCGGTCTTGATGACGGCCGCCGAGCTGACCGAGCTGCAGGGCGCCGATCGGATCTGGTCGCTTGAGGCGGGTCGCCTCGACGGACCGCCCGCTCGGTCGATGGGGACGGTCGTGCCGTTCCGGAACGCCAGCGGCTCATAGCCGTCCACGGCGCGCCGCGCCCCGAGGACAGAATGGACAGCGCACCCTTGCTCGAGTTCCGCGACGTGCAGAAGCACTACCGCACCGGCACGGAGGTCGTGCGGGCGGTGGACGGACTGTCGCTCGCTGTCGAGGCCGGCGAGATGGTGGCGCTGTATGGACCGTCGGGCTCGGGCAAGAGCACCATCCTGCGGATCGGCGCCGGCATCGAGACGCCTGACAGCGGCGCGGTGTACGTGGAAGGCGAGGCGGTGAGCGGCCTCTCCGGCAAGGCGGCCGCCCACTACCGCATGCACGTGCTCGGCTGGATCAACCAGGAGTCCGATCTCCTCGACGGAGCCACGGCGCTCGACAACGCCGCCACCAAGGTCGTCGTCACCGCGGGCAGCTGGCGCCGCGCCCGCCGAAGCGTCGTGCCCTTGCTCGAGGAGCTGGGTCTCGGTCACCGCCTCGAGCACCGCGCCGAGACCCTGTCCATGGGCGAGCGACAGCGAGTCATGATCGCTCGCGCCCTCTCGCTGAACCCCCGGGTCCTTCTCGCCGACGAACCGACCGGCAGCCTGGACAGCCGTCGTAGCCGCGAGGTCCTCGCGCTGCTGCAGGAGGCTACGCACTCGCGCGCGATGGCGACGGTGCTGGTCACTCACGACGAGCACGCGGTGGCCTACGCCGACACGGTCTACACCCTTCAGGACGGAGTCCTTCACGACTCCGGCCCCGACGCCGCACCGGCTCCGTGGGCCTGACGCGCTGGGGCCTGGCGCCGGCGAGGCCGGGTCGGCTTCGTCTGACGAGCGCACTCGCGCTGTACCGCGTGCGCCTTCGGCGGCGGTGGATCCAGGAGCTCCTTGCGGTGCTCGGGATCGCCGCAGGCGTCGCGCTCCTGTACGCGACGCAAGTCGCCTCGACCTCGCTCTCGGGACCGGTCGGTGCGATGAACGACGGCCTCGTCGGCCACAGCCAGTTGCAACTGCTGTCTCGCGGTTCGACGGGATTCCCGGACCAGATGTACGACGAGGTGACGGCCTTGCCCGGCGTCCGGCGCGCCGCGCCCGTCCTGCAGCTGCCGGGCAACGTCGTCGGTCCTCGCGGCCAGCGAGCCGTCACGCTGTTCGGTGCGGATCCACGGATCGTGCGACTTCGTGGGAGCCTGCTCAAAGGCTTCACGAGCAAGGACGCCGCCGAGCAGCAGACGATCGTCCTCCCGTCCCCGACGGCCCGCGCGATCGGCGTCAGCGTCGGAGACGACGTCCGCCTGCAGCTGGCCGGACGGACGATCACCCAACCCGCCGTCGTTGCCGGTCGCGATCAGATCGGATCGCTGGTGAACACGTCGATGGCCCTGGCACCTCTGGCCTACCTCCAGCAGCTGGCCCGCTCGGGCCACATGGTCACGCGAATTCTCGTCGAGGCGGAGCCCGGGCAGATCGCCTCGGTGCGACGAGGGCTCGAGCGGCTCGCCGCCGGCCGCATCGACGTGCGTCCCGCCGACTACGAGACGAAGCTGTTCGATCAGGCCGCCAAGCCGACGAGCCAGGCATCAGCGATCTTCTCGGTGCTCAGCGCACTGGTCGGCTTCCTGTTCGCCGTCTGCGCGCTGCTCGTCACCGCGGCAGACCGGCGCAAGCTGGCGATCCAGCAGCGAGACCAGGGGTATCCGCCGGCCTCGACGCTCGCGACGCTGTTGGTCGACGCGGCCGTCGTCGGGGTCGTCGGCACGGCACTCGGGCTCGCGGTCGGTGAGCTGGTCTCGCGCCAGGGCTTCTCGTCGGACGTCAGCTTCCTCTCCGGCGCGTTCCCGATCGGCGATCAGCGGGTCGTCACGTGGCAGAGCATCGCCATCGCCGGCGCCGGAGGCCTTCTCGCCGCAGCCTTCGGCGTGCTCGCGCCGGTGCGAGACATCGTCGTCACCCGCCGGCCCTTCCACTCGCGGCCCGCTCCTGCCCCTGAGCCCGCGAGCGACCGATCGCGGTTGAGCGGCCCGCTGCCGATCCTCGCAGTCGTCTGCCTGGCGGCGGCCATCGCGATCACCGTCGCCGCGCCGGGAGCCGCAGTGGTGGGGCTCGTCCTGCTCGCGGCCGCCTTGGTCTTGTCCCTGCCGATGATCCTCGCCGGTACGGTCGCGGGACTGGAGTGGTGCAATCGACGGGGACGCTCGCTCGCCGCGGTCGAGCTCGCGCTGCAGCAGCTGCGCGCGCGGCGCTGGCGCGCCCGAGCCCTGGCGATCGTCGCCACCGGCGCGGTGGCCGTGTTCGGCGCGACAGCACTCGAAGGCGCACGGACCAACCTCGCGGCGGGGCTGACCGACGACGTCCGCGGGCTCGCCGCGGCATCTCCGATCTGGGTCGCCCCGCGCGGGGCAGGGGACGTCTACGGCACGACGTCCTTCCCGCCGAGCGCGGCGTCCACCCTCGCGCAGCTTCCCGCAGTCGGCAGCGTGGCGCTCTACCGGGCCGGACTCCTTGACATCGGCGATCGGCGCGCATGGATCATCGGCGTCCCCGGCGACGCACAGGTCCCGATCCCACCGCACCAGGTGCTGAACGGAGATCAGCAGCAGGCGACGCAACGAATCCGCTCGGGCGGCTGGGTGACGGTTTCCCGCGCGCTCGCCGACGACCTCGGGCTTCACGTGGGGGAGCGCTTCACCCTGGCGACCCCGAGGCCGGCGCAGCTCCGTGTGGCGGCGATCACCACGAACCTCGGGTGGTCCGCCGGGGCGCTGCTGATGAACGCGTCAGACTTCGCGCACGCATGGGGAGCCACCGCCGCTGCCGCCTACCACGTGCGTCCCGCGTCCGGCACGAGCGCAGCCGAGGCGGGCCGGCAGGTGGCCCGCGCACTCGGTCCGAGGTCAGCGCTCCGCGTGGAAAGCGCCACGCAGCGAGCCGACCGGCAAGCGACTGCGGGGCTCAGCGGTCTGAAGCGCCTGCAACAGATCGCGCAGCTCACGCTGCTGGCGGCCGTGCTGGCCATGAGCGCCACCATGACGGGCCTCCTGTGGCAGCACCGTCCGCTGGTCGCCTCGTTGAAGGTGCACGGCCTCGGCACAGGTCTGCTCTGGCGTGCGCTGCTCGTCGAGACCGCGGTGCTGTTCGTCACCGGGACGGTCGCCGGTGGCGCGCTCGGGCTGCTCGGCCAGGTGCTCTGCACCCGCGGCATTCAGGTGGTCACCGGCTTCCCGGTGGCCGAAGGGATACAGCTCGGGACGGCCGCGATGGCCATGGCAGTCGTGGCCGGTGCTTCGCTGGTCGCCCTGATCGCTCCGGGCTACGCCGTGACCCGTGTGCGGCCGTCTTGGCGCGAGTAGACGTACGTCGCCAGCGGAGCTGAGCCCGCCGATGGCCGGGTCCGATCCCGCGCCGCTCACGCTGCGGCAGCTGCTCGCGCTCGGCGTCAGCGCCGGACGCGAGCTGCGGTGGGGCCTGAACGCCGTCAGGGCGGAACTCGCGATCTGGAGCGCACGAGCGCAGACGATCCCGGACGAGACCGTCCGTTCCGACGTCCTCAAGGCGATGACCAAAGGACGGACCCTGGTCGATGGTGCCGCGTTGTTCTGGACGTTGCCCTCGCGGCGCAGGCCGGAGCTGCTGCGCATGCTCGTCGCGTTCCAGACGCTCCTCAACTTCATCGACATCGCCCTGGAACGCGACGCACGCGGCCGCGACGGCAGTTCTGGCAGTTTGATGTGGCTCGCGCGCGACGCCCTCGACGTCGACGGCGCCGCGCCGCCCCAGCATCTCATCGAGGACACCATCGGCAACGACGGGGGGTTCCTTCGCGCACTCGTGTTTGCCTGTCGGCAAGGCTGCGCGTCGCTTGCTCAGTACCCCGAGGCACGCGGGCTGCTGCTGCGCGAGGCGCGCCGCTCGCGGGCGTTCGAGATCGAGCATGACCGTGACGTACCGCGGCGCACTGAGAACATGAAGGAGTTCGCCGCCCAGGAGTTCGGCGGCCATACGGAGCTCAGCTGGTGGGAGCTGACCGGCGGCGCCGGCTCGCTGTTGACCGCGATGGCGGTGTTGGCGCTCGCCGCCGACGAAGCGACCACCGAGGAGGATCTCCGGCGCGCCGCCGATGCCTATGTGTGGGTCGCCAGCGCGGGTGCGCTGCTCGACAGCTACATCGACCAGTTCGAGGACGCAGCGGTCGACGGGCACAACTGGCTCGACTACTACCCGACGCGCGAGGACGCTGCGCAGCGCATGTCGGAGGTGATCGGCGGAGCGCTTCGTGAGACGGCGGCGCTTCGCAACGGCGAACGGCACGTGGTGATGGTGGCCTCGATGACCGCCCTGGCGCTGTCGTGCGACAGCGCGCGCGGTGAGGGCCTTCGCCTCAGCACCCGCAACGTGCGCGAGGGCGCCGGCACGCTGACCAAGCTTCTCATCCCCGTGTTGCGAGCCTGGCGGATCGCGTACGGGCTGAGGGCCGGCTGACCCGCGCCGAAGGTCCCACCAATCCATACTAGTGCCTTGGGCACTAGTGCCCAAGGCACTAGTACCGCGCCGAAGCCCGACGTACTGTCGACGGCCCGATGTCGACGACGAGCCGAGAGACGCACCGGCAGTACCTCAGCAAGCCTGGGCAGGCTCGATGACGGTGCGAGACGCCAAGGTCGCGCGATTCTCCGACTGGCGGGCAGACCGTGAGCGCCGCGAGCGCCAAGTGCTCAAGGACGGACTCGCGGCCGGTCTCGATGCCCTGTACGAATGGATCGGGCGAGACCAAGATGTACGTATTGCGCTGGTGGCGATGTACGGCGATCCGTACGCGGGCGAGGAGGATCGGCCCGAAGCCGGCCGGAGCGTGCCGGTGGAAGCGGAGTTCATCAGCCTCGACGGAGCCACGCCGCTGACCAGCGCGCAACGACGCCACCTCGCGATCGAGACGATGCGTGCAGCGTCCGAGGGCCTCTACCGAGAGATGGCGCTCGGGCTGCGTCTCGCTGATCTCATCGAGGATCTCGCCACCGCTGCTGAGGCCGGCGATCACGAGGCGGAGACCCGGTACGGGCTCGTCATGGCGGCGCTGAAGCGGCGAGAGATGGAGGACACCCAGGGATGAGGACGATGGCGACCAGGAGTGAGCAGGAGCAGCGACGCAAGACGTTGCGTCCCCACCCCGCGCGCGACCAGATCGTGGATGCGATGCGCAGCTACGGCCGACCCATCAGCCCGACGCGGCTTGCTGAAGTCACCGGCGGGTCGATCGGCTCGGTCGCCTACCACGTGCGGACGCTGCTGAAGGCCGGCGTGGTCGAGCTCGCGGAGGAGGGCCGCGTCCGAGGTGCGATCGAGCACTTCTACGCACTCGTGCCCGCGAGCGCGGCCGACCTCAACGACCCGCTCATCGGCCTGCAGCGGCTCTGCGGCGCGCTGACCGTCCCCGACGCCGCCGGCGGCTACCCACAGCCGATCGCGCTCGACGACCCGGCTCGCGCGCAGCTGCACAAGCTGCTCGACACGCTCCGCCCGAAAGTGCAGCGCATCGTGCGCGACACCGCCAAGCGAGCGGCTGCGACCAGCGCCCGAGCCGCGGAGTCAGCCGTCGAGACGTAGCATCGCGCCGACCGAACGGCGCCGACGAGGCGCGAGAGCCGGTTGGAGAGGATGTTGTCGGCGATCCCCAGCGGTCGAACCGGACATTCGGACACCTCACCCCCTCCCAAAGTTGCCTTGCGTTTCGCAAGTCTACGGGCAGCCTTCGTCGCATGATCGACGTGCGAATTGCCCATCCCCACGAGGTGCAGCGGCTGACCATCGCCGTCGGCACCGGCTTCGACGACTTCCGCGACCGGTACGAGCAGAGCGTGCCGAGCCTTGACTCCGAGCGCCGCGCGGCGCTCGTGCGCGAGGGCGCGGACTGGGACACCATCCTGCGCGCCGCCACGGACAACGCGCCGCACGACTTCATCCGCTACTGGACGTCCGACGTCGGGGCGCTGATGCGGCTCGCCGGTGACTCCCCGCGCTGCTCGTCGTACCTGATGGGCAACCACACGATCGCCGAGCGCATGTACCGCCACGACCCGGGGATCATGCTCTATGCGCCATTGCGGACCGCGATCCACGAGGACGCCGACGGCACCACGTGGTTCAGCGTCGACCAGCCGAGCACGCGGTTCTCCAGCTTCGGCGATCCGGCGATCACCGACGTCGGGCTCGAGTTGGACCACAAGCTCGCCGCGCTCCTCGAGCACCTCGGCGCCCCAGTTCCGCCCGCACTCAGGGAATGAACAAGCGCGTTCGAACGATGACCGAAGCCGCGGCCGTGGGCGAGCATCGCGCGTCCGAGGCCGGCCCAGGTTGCCAGCCCCGCCGACGCCCTGGGCGTCGTGCCAGTGCCCGTCGTCTGATGCGACAGCGACTACCGTGCGCGCTCGCATGACGATCCCCGAAGAGCTGCGTCCTGATCCCGACCTCCTGGCGCGGCCGGTGCCTGAGCACGCGATCGCCACACCGCACCGCGAGGCCACCGCGGCCGGCGAGCGGGCGTTCGCGGCCGGGGGCAACGCGCTGGACGCCGCGCTGGCCGCGGCCGCGGCGCTGACGGTCGTCTACCCGCACAACTGCGCGCTCGGCGGCGACCTGTTCGCGCTCGTCCGCGACGAGCACGGCAAGACGGTGAGCGTCAACGCCAGCGGGCCGGCCGGCGAGGCGACCGACGCCGGCGAGCTGCGCCGACGCGCTCCCGCCATGCCGATCACGGGCCCCGACACGATCACCGTTCCGGGGCTGGTCGCGGGGTGGGGGAGCCTGCACGCCGCGGGCGCCGCGCTGCCCTGGGCCGACGCGCTCGCCGCTGCGCAGGCGCTGGCCGCCGACGGCGTCGCCGTCGCGCCGTCGCTGGGCGCGGCCATCGCGGCGGCCGACCTGTCCGACCCGGGCATGGCGGCGGTGTTCGCGCCCGCGGGCGCGCCCCTGCGCACCGGCGACCTTCTACGCCAGCAGGCGCTCGCCGCCACGCTGGCGGCGCTGGCCGCCGACGGCCCGCGAACGTTCTACGACGGCGACGTCGCCGGGCGGTTGCTCGAGGGCCTTGCCGCGCGCGGCAGCCGGCTGACCGAGGCCGACCTGCGCGGGTTCGCACCCGAGGTGGGCGCGCCGCTGCGCGGTCGCTTCGGCGACCTCGACGTCCTGACCAGCCCGCCGAACTCCTCCGGCGTCCTGTTGTTGCAGGCCTTGGCCGCGCTCGACGCGACGGGGGTCGCCGACCCGCTGGGCGACGACGCCGGCGCCTTCGCAGAGATCCTGCGCATAAGCAGCCAGGACCGCGACCGCTGGCTGGGCGACCCGCGCAGCATCGACGTCGACCTCGACGCCTTCCTGGGCGACGCGCGGATCGCCGAGCTGGCGCGTCGCGCCGTGGCCGGCGCCGGGGGTGAGCGCCCGCCGGTGCCCGTCCAGCACCGGGAGCGTCCGAGGGGCGACACCGTCGCGGTCGTCGCCGTCGACGGCTCCGGTCGCGCGGTCTCGCTCATCCAGAGTCTGTTCCACAGCTTCGGCTCGGGCATCCTCGATCCCGGCACCGGCGTCCTGCTCCACAACCGCGGCGCGTTCTTCAACCTGCGCGAAGGTCACCCCAACGAGCTCGCGCCCGGGCGCCGGCCGGCCCACACGTTGATGCCGGTCATGGTGGACCGCCAGGGTCGCCTGCGCGGCGTGCTCGGCACGATGGGCGGCCGCGTCCACGCGCAGATCCTCGCCCAGGTGCTGCTGCGCCTCCGCGCCGGTGCCTCGCCGCAGCAGGCGGTCGACGCGAGTCGCTGGATCGTCGGCGCCATGGAGCGCGCCGAGCGCGACGACGTCGTCCGCGTCGAGGACGGCGTCGCGCCCGCGGCACGCGCGGCGCTGCAGCGCGCCCGCCTGCGACTCGTCGACGAGCCCCGCGACTCCGAGTCGTTCGGCCACGCGCAGGCGATCTGGCTGGAACCCGTCCTGCGGGCCGGCAGCGACCGGCGCGCGGACGGCGGCGCGATCGTCGGGTGACGACCATCCACCGAGCTGGTCGGCCGGCCGCCAAGTCCACTAGCGTCGAGCGAATGGCCGTGTGGGCGCCCGACGTTCTTGGGCGACGTCGATCAAGCTGCGTCCCATGTTCTCCCTCGGCGCTCTGCCGATCGCGGCGTCGGCGATCGCCCTGGCCATCGGCGTGTCGCCGGCGTCGGCCCTGACCTGGACGCCGCCTCTGCAGCTTCCCGGGCGCTACATCGACGTCGACGCGACGGACGCGCCGCCCGTCGCGGCCAACACCCGCGGCGACGTCGTGGCGTCATGGATCGGGCCCCGCGGCAACGTCGTCGCGGTGGGCAACCGCACCCGAGGGTTCTCCAAGCCCGTAGACCTCCCTGCGCTGCTGGGCGAGCCGACGGTCGCGATCGGCCCGAACGGCGGAGCGATCGTGGGCTGGACCTCCGCCGGCGACGATGCCCATGCCTTCTACGCCACGCTGTCGTCCTCGGGCAGGCGCGGGGCGGCCCAGCGCATCGACGCGAAGTCCGTGATCACTGAGGACACCGTGTTCGCGGCCCAGCCCGACGGCTCGTTTCTCGTCGTCTACCACGCGACCGATCATGGAGGCGAAGGGCGCACGACGCTGCGTGCCCTGCGGATCGCACGCAACGGCCACGCCGGCCGTCCGGCGATCGTGTCCGCGGTGCCGCGGTTCGACGACGACGACTACGAGCTCACCGGCGCCTCGACGGTCGACGGCCGGCTGTTCGTCTGCTGCGGCCGGACCGCGAGCGGCCGCACGCTGGGATGGCGGTACGCGCCGAGGAAGGGATGGGCGAGCATGTCCTTCAAGATGAGCGCGCACGAGCACCGCGGGGCGCTCGCCACGTCGGCCGGGCTGACGCTGGCCACCAACACCGACGCGCGCAAGGCCGCCTTTGGGGTTCCCGCTCTCGAGCTCCTGCGGGCGGGCAGCGTACGACGCGTCCTGGTCGACGTCCCGCATCCGACCACCACGGCGGTCAAGGCCGGCACGATCGACGCACACGGCCGACCGCTCGTGACCTACGCAGACGGAGGCCAGCTGTACGGCGTCAGCCTGGACGCGCAGGACATGCCTGGCCGCCCGACGCCGCTTGGCCCCGTGCCCAGTGACCCCGAGCGTGACTCCGGCTTCGCGCAACCCGTCGCGGCCGCCTGGCACGCCGGAGCGTTGGTGGCGTGGGTCGACCAGGACCACTGGCGCGTGGCTACCGAGCGGGACGGGGTGTTCGCCGCGGCGTCGGCGCCTTCGGGCGTCGTCGCCTCGACGCGCTTGGCGACGGCCGGCGGAGCCGCCGTGCTGTCCTGGTATGACCACAACCACCACGCGTTCGTAAGCATCGCGAGGCCCTGAGCGGTCGGTCCGTGCGCAGGGCAGCGCCGTGCATGCGCGGCCGCGCGCTACCTCAGCCGAGAAGGCCGACGGTCGCCGCCGCGACGGTCAGGACGTGTGGCCGACGGCTTGGCCGCAGCCGAGCAGGTTTCCTTCGCTGTCGCGAAACCAGAATCGTTGCGAGCAGCTGCGTGCCTGCAGGGGCTCCGCGGGCGCCTCAGGTGTACGGCGCGTAGCGGTGGTGCAGCATCAGGTCGTTGCCGTCAGGGTCGGTGAAGAGCGCCATGTGGCAGACCCCGGTGTCCAGGATCTCACCGACGAACTCGACGCCCCGGGCCTCGAGCTCGGCCCGAGCGGCCGGTACGTCGTCGACATGGAGGGCGGGGTGGGCGTTCTTCTGGGGCGAGAACGGCATGCCCTGTCGCTCCGGCTCCCAGATGCCGAAGCACGTCTCGCCTGCCCAGACCTCGAAGCGCCCGTGGTCGTCGGCTCGCAGCCCGAGCGTGTCGACGTAGAACGTGCGCGATCGCTCGGCGTCCTGTGACGGGATGCCCACGAAGTCAAGCTTGCTGATCATTGATCTCTCCGATTCGAGGTCGCACGGTGACGTGGAGAGCAGATCATCTCAAGGAGGCGTCGCGAACCGCGGCTCGCCGGCACCGACATGAGCACCCAGACGACCCAGCCGGCGATCGCGAGCGCGGTCTGCGGCTCACGGTTGCTGCTCGACCCACCCCAGGATGTCGCGCGAGTGGGTGATCACCGTGCCGTCGGGCAGCTTGAGCGCGGGGAGCTTGGCGTCGCCCGTCTCCGCCCGGAGCTCGTCGCGCGAGCCCTTGCGGAGAAGGGGAATCGGGTGCCCGGGCGCCGCGATCACCCGCTCGTAGGGGATCCCCGCCTCGCGGAGTCCCTCCTGCACACGGCGGCACGGGTGAAACCGCGGGCCGCCGTCGTCGCCGTGGCACACGAACAAGATCGGGAGCTCAGTCATCGTGCTCATGAGACTGGCAGGCGCCCAGGAAGTCATCGGTCGTGATAGTTGACACTGGCTAGGCGATCCTGGATAGTCTGTTCCGACTACGACGGCGGGCGGAGGAGCAGATGGCAACGAAGCGGAAGGTCGGGAACCTGCTGGCGCTTGCCGTGCTGTCCTACCTGGCGCGGGCGCCGATGCACCCCTACGAGCTGGGCCGGACCCTGCGCGACAACGGCGACGCGCGCAGCATCAAGTTCAACAACGGCTCGCTCTACATGGTGGTCGGGCAGCTCGCGAAGGCGGGCTTCGTCGTCGAGCAGGAGACGATCCGCGACGGCCAGCGCCCGGAACGCACCGTGTACGCGCTGACCGACGCCGGCCGGCAGGAGCAGCGCGAATGGCTCCGCGAGCTCGTCGAGGAGCCGCAGCACGAGTACTCCGCGTTCGTGGCCGCGCTCTCGCTGATCGGCGCTCTGCGGCCCGACGAGGTGGTCGAGCTGCTGAGCACGCGGCTGGGCCGGCTCGCCGAGCGGCGCGCAGAGATCCGCGCGCTGATCGATGGCACGCTCGCCGAGGGCGTGCACCCGCTGTTCCTCGTCGAGGAGGAGTACCGGCTCGCGCTGCTGGAGGCCGAATCCTCGTTCGTCGAACGGCTCATCGAGCGGATCGACCATCCCGAGACCGGCTGGGCGCCGATCTGGGCGCAGTTCCACGGCGAGCCCGCCGACCGCGACGAAGGGCACGCGTCATGACGGACGTACGCACCGCCTTGGTGATCGGGAGCGGCATCGCCGGCCCCGCCATGGCCATGGCGCTGCAGAAGGCCGGCATCGACTCGGTGATCTACGAGGCCGAGCCGGCCGGCTCCCACGGCGCCGGCGTGTTCCTGACCCTGGGCTCGAACGGCATCGATGCGCTGCGGGTCCTGCACGCCGACGAGCCCGTGCTGGCCGCAGCGTTCCCGACGCCCGCCATCACGCTGCGCAGCGGCACCGGGAAGCGCCTCGGCGAGAGCCGCACCGGCCGGACCCTGCCCGACGGCACGACGAGTCAGACCGTCAAGCGCGCCGATCTGTACCAGGTGCTGCACGACGAGGCCCGCCGCCGCGGCGCGCGCATCGAGTTCGGCAAGCGGCTCGTCGCAGCGCAGGAGACCGGCGGTGGCGTGCGCGCGGTGTTCGCCGACGGCAGCGAGGCATCGGGCGACGTGCTGATCGGGTGCGACGGCGTCGGTTCGACCGTCCGGCGCATCATCGACCCCGGCGCGCCCCGCCCGACCTACGCCGGCTTGGTCGGCACCGGCGGCTACGCGACCGGGGTGGACGTCGGCATCGAGCCGGGGAGCTACGAGATGATCTTCGGCCGCCGCGCCTTCTTCGGCTACGCGCTGGCGCCGGACGGCGAGGTGTGGTGGTTCGCCAACGTGCCCCGGCGCGACGAGCCCGCCCCGGGCGACCTCGCAGCCATCGGCGGCGAGGAATGGCGCCGCCGGCTGCTCGACCTCTACGCCGCCGACGCCGGGCCCGCGGTGGCGCTCGTCGAGGCCACCCCGGACCTCGCGGCGATGACCCCGGTCCACGCCGTCCCGCACCTGCCGACCTGGCACACCGGCCGGATGATCGTCGTGGGGGACGCCGCGCACGCTCCCTCGCCCACGTCGGGACAGGGCGCCTCGCTCGCGATCGAGGACGCCGTCGTGCTGGCCAAGTGCCTGCGGGACGTGCCCGGCCACCATGCGGCGTTCGCCCGGTTCGAGGCGGAGCGCCGGCCGCGCGTGGAGCGCATCATCAAGTGGGCCGCTCGCATCAACAACAGCAAGGCTGCGGGCCCCGTCGCCAGAGTCGTCCGCGACGGCATGCTCCCGGCGATCCTGAAGCTGACCGCCGACAGCAAGGCGCACAGGCAGACCTATGACCACCACATCGAATGGGACGCTCCGATGGGGGCGCCAGCCTGACAGCCGGCACATCATGCGCTCTTCGGAACGGGTGCCACCCCCATCTCGGTGAGCTTGCGGTCGAATGCCAGGATGCTCCCCGTATCTGCGTAGAAGTCCTCGTGGTCGACGACCTTGCCCCACCTCGTGCGCATCACGAGCACCGTCCGGTTCTCGTAGAGCCGCGCTCCGTCCGGTCCGTCGGCGTGGTCGTCGAAGCGGACCATCATCGTCAGCGCCCAGGGCGCGCCGCTGATCGCGATCTGCTTGATCTCGCCCTGCACCTTCGCGGCGGTGAAGTTCTGCAGGAAGCGGTCGATGCCCGCCTTGCCGACCCAGTCGCCGGCCCAGCGGTGGTCGCCGTCGTGGAAGCGGAGGACCGCATCGTCGGCGTAGGCGTCGAGCAGCGTGGAGCGGTCGCCCGCGTTGAGCCGCTTGACGTCGCGCCGGAACTTGACGAGCAGCACCTGCGGAAGCAGCGCGCGGCCGGCGACTGCGATCGCCGCTCCGGTGACGATGCTCTTGACGTTCATGCGGACTCCCTCTAGGTAGATCGCTCTAGTTAGCGAGAGCGTACAGTGCACGGCATGGAAGCGACCACCCCTACCCGCGAGCGGATCCTCCACGCGACGGCCGAGCTGTTCCGGCGCCAGGGCTATTCGGGCACCGGGCTCAAGCAGGTGGTCGCCGAGGCGCAGGCGCCGTTCGGCTCGCTCTATCACCACTTCCCCGGGGGCAAGCAGCAGCTCGCCGACGAGGTCATCCGCACCGGCGGCGCGTTCTTCCAGGCGCTGGTGACCGCGGTCTACGACGACGAATCGACGGCGGAGGCCTCCGTGCGCGCGGTGTTCCAGGGCGCTGCCGAGACGCTCGTGTCGAGCGATTTCCAGGACGCGTGCCCGATCACCACGGTCGCCCTCGAGGTCGCCAGCACGAACGACGACCTGCGTCGGGCGACCGCCGAGGTCTTCGAGCAGTGGACCGTGGCGCTGACCGACCGCCTCGGAGATCGCGGTCGCGCGCTGGCCGTGCTCGCGGCGCTCGAGGGCGCCTTCGTCCTGTGCCGCGCGCAGCGCACGGTCGAGCCGATGCTGGCCGCGGGGAACATGGCGGCCGCGCACGTCGCGCGGTAGCAGAGGCGGCCCGCGGGTTATCGTTCGGCGGCATGTCCTGGCGAACCGTCTCGGCGCTCGCCCAGGTCGCGTACCTGGCCGGGCTGGTCATCGTCACGGTCATGACGGGGCTGCCGCTCGAGCGCACGCAGCTCTTCTTCTGGATCCTGCTCGGCCTCGCGGTCGTCAGCCTGCGCGGGTGGCGGAGCTGGGGCCGCATGCTGCTCGAGTGGCTCCCGCTGCTCGCGCTGCTCGTCGTGTACGACTATCTCCGCGGCGCGGCCAGCGTGCCTGCCGGGCAGGCGCACGTGTCGCCGCAGATCGACGTCGACCGCTGGCTCGGCGGCGGCCAGGTGCCGACCGTCTGGCTCCAGCACCACCTGTACGACCCCAGCCATCTGCGCTGGTACGACGCCGGCATCTGGTGCACGTACCTGAGCCATTTCTTCGTGATCTGGATCGTCGCGGCCGTGCTGTGGAAGGTCGCGCACGACCGCTTCGGTCGCTACGTCTCCGTCGTCGTGCTCGTGACGCTGATGGCGTTCCTGACCTACTGGCTGTACCCGGCGCAACCGCCGTGGCTCGCCGGCGAGCTCGGTGAGATCCCGCCCGTCGACAAGATCGTGCCGACGGTGTGGGACCGCCTCGGAGTGCCCGTCGCGGCAGATCTGTTCGAGACCGGCGACGGGCTCGTCAACCGCGTGGCCGCGATGCCGTCATTGCACGCGGCCTACCCCGCGATGCTCCTCCTCTTCTTCTGGACCGAGGGCAGGTGGTGGCGGATCGGCTGGTCGACGTACACGCTTGCGATGGGCTTCTCGCTCGTCTACGGCGGCGAGCACTTCGTCGTGGACATCGTCCTCGGCTGGCTGTACGCGGGCATCGCCTTCGCCACCGTCCACGTCGCGTGGCCCGCCGTTCGCCACGCGCGCGTGCGCCCGGGGGACTCAGGCGATCGCGCCGGCCAGGCGGAGCCCGCCGGTGCCGGCGCGATGCGCCTCTGACGGCTCAGCAGCCCAGCGGCTTGCCGCTCGCATCGCCGGCGCGCTGCTTGCGCAGCGTGACGCCGATGCTGTCGGTGACGTCGCCATCGGTCCCGCGGGCGGTGACCACCAGCGTGTGCCTGGTGCCGAGCTTGCCCGACTTGCCCTTCAGGCCCGCGATCTTGCCGTCCTTGATCTCGGCGAGGATCGCGTAGCAGTGCGCGGCCTTGCCGTGCTTGCCGCGGATCGAGGACACCGAGTGGCCGGTGTCGTCCAGGGCGCCGCCGGCGCGGATCATGCCGTCGAAGCGGCGCGGCAGCTCACCCTTGGTCTTGAAGACGACCTTGGCGTAGGTCTTGCCGGGCTGGATCCGGGTGTCCTTGTAGGCGTAGGCCTTGACGATCTCGATGCTGGACACCGTGGTCGGAGCGTCGCTCTGCGCGGTCGCGGTCGCGGCGCCCGCGGGGGCGAGGGTGGCGAGGAGGGTCAGGGCGGTGAGGGAGGGGAGGAGCTTGGGGGTCATGCTCCTATGAACGAGCTGTGGCGCCGGCGTCCCCGGCACCCTAGGTGGAGACTTTTCACACCTGCGCGCCGTGGCGCAACCAAGGCCCGGCGACGCTCGTCGCCGGGCCGTTGCGTCGAGCGAGCTCGATCGCTACTTCTTGAGGAAGATGCTCTTCGGGATCACGCCCTCGATGATCTGCGTGCCGTCCACGGCCTCGGCGACCTTGAAGTCGACGGCGAGGCTGGCGAGCGACTGCGCCTTGGCCGGTGTGAGCCCCTTCTCCTTGATGAGGAAGTCCACGACGTTGGCCGTCGCGAGCTTCATCGAGCGGTTGAGGTCGTAGTCGATCCCCATGATGTAGTAGTTGTCCTTGTCCTCGACAAGGGGCGTCGTGATCGGCTGCTTGTGCAGGATGAAGCGGAACGTGCCGCCCAGCGAGGTCTCCAGCGCGCCGCCGCTGACCTCGCCGCCGCCCTGGGCGGTGTGGCCGTCGCCGGTGTAGAACTGCGCGCCGGGCTGGGTCACGGGCAGGTAGAGCGTGCTGCCGGCCTTGAGGTCCTTGGTGTCGAAGTTGCCGCCGAAGGTGCCGGGCGGGTTGGAGATCTGCACGCCGGAGAGCGGCGGCGGCGAGCCCGGCGTCGGGCCGACGAAGACGCCTGAAGCCGGCGCGACGCCCATGACGCCCATGAACGGGGCGGTGGGGATCTGGATGTCGTTGTTGAACAGGACCACTTCGCGCCCCTTGACCTTGGCCGTGCGGTACAGGTGCTGGCGCTGGTTGGGGTACAAGCCGCCGGGTGCTCCGGCGGGAACCGGCGGGATGTCGACGGGCACGTCGCCGTTGCGCCAGCCCGGGTAGGTGGTGCTGAAGACGCCGCGGGTCGGCGCGGTGCTGTTGATGCCGTAGGGAACGCGCGAGTGGACCTCGAGGACCTGGACCTCCAGCGTGTCGCCCGGCTGCGCGCCGTCGATGTAGATCGGGCCGGTGAGCGGATGCGCGCCGCCGTAGGCAGGCCGCGTGGGGATGCTGGTCCAGAAGTCCTTGGCGTCCTGGAGGACCTCGTTGGGCTGGACGCCGAAGAGGCCGAAGACCGACTCCGGGTTCAGGGTCGCGTTGGTCGAGCCGTCCGGGGCGATCGCGTCGATGGCGACGCTCTCGCCGGACTTGATGTTCAACAGCGCCGGCCGGCCGATCGGCAGGCCGACGTAGACCTCGTTCTCCGGACGGGCGGAGAGGTAGTGGTCGGCGTGCTTGGCGATGCTGCCGCCGCTGAGTTGGTCGTCGGCGTTCGCCGGGCTCAGGCCGACGCTCGCGCCGAGCGCCGAGCAGGCGAGGGTCGCGAACGTCAGCGCCATCGAGGCGCGAGTCCGCAGACCCGTGGGAGGGGAAGCTTCCACGAGGTACTCCTTGAGAGATGGGAGGGGGGACCGTCCCGGCGGCGGTGAGGCCGCCCGGGGCGCTGCACTCCCATCAGCGACGCAGCGTCGTCACCATGGACCACCGGGCGGAAGACCGCCGACGAGCAGTCGAATGGCCTAGTAGAACCCGTGCTCCGCGAGCGGCACGATCAGCTCGCGCTCCTCGTAGGAGAAGTGCGACAACAACGCGTCGGGCTACGTCGCCGCGGTGCGCGTGGCCTCGTCCTGAGCGGTGCTTCAGGACGAGGCCGCGGGCGGGCGGTCAGCGCTGCTTGGCGAATGGCCCCTGGATCGCGAAGACGTACCCCGGCGTCTGGATGTTGGCGAAGAGCGTCTTCTTGTCGTGCGAGAAGTTGGGCCCGGTGAACTCCGAGTCCTCAGCGTCGTCGTTGCGCGCGAACATGAACGGCTCGCCGCTCTCGGTCGAGCCGACGAGGTGCTGCTTGCCCTCGCCGTCCTCGGCGATGATCAGCCCGCCGTAGGCCGAGACGGTGATGTTGTCCGGTCCGTCCGGATCGCTGTCCTGGTCCAGCGGCGTATAGGCGAAGTGCAGCTTGAGCTCGATGGTGTCGGCGAGTGGGTCGAGGAACCAGATCTGGCCGTCGTGCTGTGCCGCGCTGCCGTCGGTCAAGCGTGCGAAGGAGCAGACGAAGTAGGCGCCGCCGTCACCCCACCACATCCCCTCGAGCTTGCGGCTGCGGGTGATCTGCGGGTTGGTGAACTGCTTGCGCGTCGACACCGTCCGCGCGTCGCGGTCGGGCACGGCGACCCACGCTGCGCGGTAGGTGGTGCCGGGCGTCGTCGCCACCGAGAGATCCGGAACGTGCGCGCCGTCGAGCGTTGACGCCTTGAGCGCCTCGAGCACGCCCGCGTCGTCGGAGACGGTGCGCAGCACGCCCTTGCCGAGCGGCAGAGCCTCCTCCGGCGGGGTCCAGCGGTACAGCAGCCCGTTCGGGTTGCCGGCGTCCTCCGTGAGGTAGATCGTCCCCGTGTCGGGATCGATGACGAGCGCCTCGTGCGCGTAGCGCCCGAGCGCCTTGATCGGCTTGGGATCGCGATTGGCGTCGAGGTCGTACGGATCGACCTCGAAGACGTAGCCGTGGGGCTTGGTCTCTCCGCGCAGGCTCTCGGCCTCCTCGCAGGTCAGCCACGTGGCCCAGGGCGACCTGCCACCCGCGCAGTTGTTCAGCGTGCCGGCGAGGCTGACGTACTCGCGGACGCGGTTGCCCTCCTTGTCGACCTCGATGGTCGTCGTGCCGCCGCCGGCCGCGGGGTCGTACGTGAGGCCCGCGACCTGCGGGACCGGGTATGGCTCGCCGCCGCCGACCTCGTGGTTGACGATGAGCACGCTGCCGCTGCCGCCGTGGCGGACGAAGCTCGCGGTGCCGTCGGGATCGGACGGGGTCGGCTCGCCCGAATCGAGCTTCGTGACGCCCGACTGGGCGACGATCTTGTAGGTGAAGCCCGCGGGAAGCGAGAGGAGCCCGGCCGGGTCGTCGACCAGCGGGCCGTAGCCGACCTGGCCCTTCGGCGGCTTGCCGTTCCTGGCGCCGGCCGGGGCGGCGCCGGCGCCGAAGAGGCCGGTGACGCTGCCGCTCAGCGCGATGCCCATGCCCGTGGCCGAGCGGGCCAGAACGGATCGGCGGGAGAGCCCGGACCGCTCTGCGGCGTCGGGGTCGCTGTCGGAACGCAGCTCGGGGGACGTGCTCATGCTCCACTCCATCCTTCGGGAAAACGGACGCCGACCAGAATCGCGGCGGCCCACGCCGAGGAGGTGATGGAGTTGTGAAGATCTGACGGTGGCGGATGTGTCG
Source organism: Baekduia sp. (assembly GCF_035318805.1). GTDB lineage: Bacteria > Actinomycetota > Thermoleophilia > Solirubrobacterales > Solirubrobacteraceae > Baekduia. The sequence continues at coordinate 60,628 of NZ_DATHDY010000097.1, read as the reverse complement.
ACCCGGTGGTCTCGTCTGGCGCGGTGGCCGGCCGCGCTGCCGGAAGATCTGGCGGGGACCGCCGAGCTGGGACCCCGACGTAAAACGATCAACGGTCCTGGCTGGTCAGCACTGACGCGCTGGGGCGCGGGTCAGCGAGGCACGGCGGTGCCGAGGGAGGCAGCGCCCACGAACTTGGGCGCGCCGTCCTCGTAGAAGACGTCCAGCTCGGTGATCGTGAAGCCCGCCGCGGTCACGAGGTCCACGATCGGGCGGGTGAGGTGACAACCGCCGAAGAGCCGCTTCTGCAACGGCTCGACGCGGCGCTGCCAGCGACGCACCTGCTCGTCGGGGGCGAGTCCGTGCTCGACGAAATGCAAGGTCCCGCCGGGCTTGAGGACCCGCCGCACCTCGCGCAGCGCGGCGGCGACGTCCGGGATCGTGCACAGCGTCCACGTCGACAGGGCGGCGTCGAAGCGGTCGTCCTCGAAGGGCAGCGACTGGCCGTCGAGGCCGGAACGCCGGACGGGGACGCTCGTCGCCTCGATGCGCGCGCGGGCGAGCTTCCAGCCGACGTCGGCCGGCTCGACCGCCGCAACGCCGGTGACGGCCGCCGGGTAGAACGGGACGTTGAGCCCCGAGCCGAAGCCGATCTCGACCACGTCGCCCGCGAGGCCGTCGCAGACGCGCTGACGTAGCGGGTCGGTCGCCTTGATCCCGCACGCGACGTCGATGATCCGCGGGAGGACGTGCTCGCCATAGAGTCCCATGAGCGCTCGGCCTACGTTACGCCTCCGTTGCACCGGAGTAGCCTTCCGGGGGTGGCGACGACGCGCGTGGTGCGCAGCGAGCGGTTTCCGGACCTCGACGACGAGGTGCTCTTCCCGCGGCTCTCGGACAGCAAGCTGGCGTGGCTGGCCGAGCGCGGCGAGCGGCGGACGTTCCAGCCCGGCGAGGTGCTCTACGAGCATGCCGTCCGCGACGCGCCGTTCTACGCCATCGAGCGCGGGCGCGTCGAGCTCGTCGACCGCAAGCCCGGCAAGGACGTCTACGTCGCGGAGGCCGACAGCCGCACCTTCATCGGCGACATCGCCGCGTTCACCGGCGAGCCGACGATCAGCGCCTGCGTGGCGATCGAGCCGACCGACGTCATCGTGTTCGACCAGCACGGGCTGCGTGACATGGTCGCGCGCTGGCCGGAGCTCGGCGAGCACATCTTCCGCACGCTCCTGGCGCGGCGGGCGTGGCACGAGGCCGAGGGCCAGGGCGTCATGCGCCTCATCGCCGCGCGCGGCTCCCGGCGGGCGTTCGAGGTGCGCGACCTCCTCGAGCGCAACCTGCTGCCGGTGCGGTGGTACGACGTCGACACCGACGAGGAGAGCGCCGAGCTGCTCGAGTGGCTCGACATCCCGCGCTCGGAGACGCCGGTCCTCGTGCACGCCACCAACGTGATGCGCAACCCGTCCGCCGCGCAGGTCGCGCGGTCGCTGGGCCTGCGCGCCGAGGTGGACGGAGAGCGCTTCGACCTCGTCGTGCTCGGCGCCGGGCCGGCCGGGCTCGCCGCCGCGGTCTACGGCGGCTCGGAGGGGTTGCGGACGCTGGTGGCCGAGGCTTGGGCGCCCGGCGGCCAGGCCGGGACCAGCACGCGGATCGAGAACTACCTGGGATTCCCGGCCGGCATCTCCGGGACGGAGCTGACGCGCAAGGCGACGCTGCAGGCACGGCGCTTCGACGCGGTGCTGTCGAGCTTTCACCGTGCAGTCGAGCTGGCCGACGGGCCGGAGGGCCTCGTGCGCGTGGACCTCGACGACGGCCAGCACGTGCTCGCGCGCTCGGTCGTGATGGCGACGGGCGCCCGCTGGCGGGAGCTTGAGGCGCAGGACGTGGACCGCTTCCGCGGCGCCGGCGTGTACCACGCGGCGATGGCGACGGATGCGGAGCGGTGCCGCGGGGAGGACGTGATCGTCGTCGGGGGCGGCAACTCGGCGGGGCAGGCGGCGGTGCACCTCGGGTCGCGTGCGCGCAGCGTGCGCGTGGTGGTCCGCGGTCAGGCGCTGAAGTCGACGATGTCGCAGTACCTCGTCGATCGCCTCGAGCGCTCGACGCGCATCGAGGTCCTCACCGAGACGGAGGTCACGGCGGTGCACGGCTCCGCGACGGTGGAGTCCGTGAGCCTGCGAAACCGCCGGGACGGCACCGTCGAGCGGGTGGCGGCGACGGCCGTGTTCGTGATGATCGGGGCGGATCCGTGCACCGAGGCCGCGACGGGGATGCTCGCGCTCGACGCCGCCGGCTACCTGCTGTGCGGCACCGGTGCGGCGACCTGCGACGGGCACCTCTGCTGGCCGCTGGCAGACCGCGAGCCGCATCTCCTCGAGACCGTCCGCCCAGGCGTGTTCGCGGCCGGCGACGTGCGCGCCGGAGCCTCGAACCGCGTGGCCGGCGCGGTCGGCGACGGCGCGCTGGCCGTCCGGTTCGTGCACGACGTGCTGGCCGGCTGAGGCGCAGCGCGGCTCGACGCCGTGCCGGGAGCCGACGCCGAAGACGGCGCCTTCCCCGAGCTCACGCCCCACGTCTCGAACGTCCTGGGCAAGCTCGGCGCCCGGGACCGCTGACGTCACCACCTCCGGCTGGTTCGCCGCCCCGACGGCACCGGCCGCCCTGACCGAGGACGGCGCGCTCTACAGCGCGACGTCGGGCAGCACGAGCGACAAGGGCGGGGGCTGCATCGCCGCCGCCGGCACGAACCCGCTCAGCCGCATCCGCACGGTCGCTCCTCCGGCCGGCGTCGGCTGTGCCTCGGCCGAGCCGCCGTGGGCTTCGGCGATCGCCTTGACCGCGGCCAGGCCGAGGCCCGTGCCGCCGCCGCCGCCCTGAGCGGCGTGCGGCGAGCTCCAGAAGCGGTCGAAGACGCGGTCCAGGTGCGCGTCGGCGATCCCGATCCCGGAGTCGATGACCTCGAGGACCGCCTCGTCGCCGTCTGCGCGCAGCACCACGGCGATCGGGTCGCCGGGCACGGTGGCCTTGACCGCGTTCTCGATCATCGCGTCCAGTGCGGCGCTCAGCCGCTCGGCGTCGCCCGACACGTGGCCGCCGGTGACGATGTCGACGCGCCAGTCGCGGTCGGCCGCCGGCGGCCAGCGGCGCGCCGTCGTCTCGACGACCTGGCCGAGGTCGACGGAGGAGCGGACGAAGCCCCGGTGCTCGGCGGTCGCGAGGATGAGCAGCCGATCCGAGATCCGCGACAGGCGGTCGAGCTCGTCGATCACGACGTCTGCGTCGTCGACGCTCTGTGGATCGGTGGCGCCGCCGCGCACGAGCTCGGCGTGGCCGCGGGCGACGGTGATGGGCGTGCGCAGCTGGTGGGAGGCATCGCGGATGAACTCGCGCTCGCGCGCGGACGAGCGCCTCAGCGCCTCGAGCGCGCCCTGATGCCGCCGGGCGTGCCAGACCATCGCCACGAACATCGCCGCCATCATCGGCACCTCGGCGAGCTCGCCGACCGCCAGCCCGTTGGTGAGCACCGTCACCGTCATGGCCATGCCGGTGCCCAGGCACACCGCGGCGAGGATCGGGACCGTGGCGCCCAGCGACCACAGGCGGAATCCGTAGAGCAGCGTCAGGCTGACCCAGATGTTGTGGAACGGGACCGTGGCGCCGTCGGGGAACATCACGATGACCGCGATGTTCGCCAGCGCGAACACCGCCCAGAGCAGCTCGGGCCACGGTCCCTTACGCATGCACGCAGTAGCCGACGTTGCGCACGGTCTCGACGGCGTAGGCGCCCAGCTTGGACCGCAGGCGACCGACGTACACGTCCACCACGTTGGTCGCCGGATCGAACGAGCAGCCCCAGACGTCGGCCAGGATCTCCTCGCGCGTGCACACGTCGCCGGCATGGCTCATGAGGTGTTGCAGGAGCAGGAACTCACGGTCTGAGATGCTCACCGGTCCGGCGCCCGCGTCGGCCGTCCGCCGGCGTACGTCCATCCGCAGGCCGCCGGCGGTCAGCAGGGCCTCGCCGCCGACCGAGCCGTTCGGGCGCAGCCGCGCGCGCACGCGGGCCAGCAGCTCGGCCAGCGCGAACGGCTTGCCGATGTAGTCGGTGGCCCCGATGCCGAAGCAGCGGACCTTCGTCTCGACGTCGGTGAGCGCGGACAGCACCACGACCGACTGCTGAGGGCGGCGGGCCATCGTCTGGGTCAGCACCGATGTGCCATCCATCCCCGGCATGAGCAGATCCAGGATCACCAGCTCATACATCCCGGTGAGCGCCAGCTCGAGGCCCCGCGCGCCGCTCGTGACGCCGTCGGCCGCGATGCCGTCCGCCCCCAGCGCGCGCCGGACGAAGCTGACGATCCTCGGCTCGTCGTCGATGACGAGGACACGACTCATGGACGCACCCTGCACCCCTCCCGGCACCGCGCGCATGGGTAGTTCACGCACACCTTCGTGCAGTCCTTCGCACAGGCCGGATGACAGCCGGATGACAGTTCGCTGACACATCTGCCATCGCCGGCCGCCGGCGGTCCGCGGCCCGCAATGAATAGCGGCGTTCGGCTGGCGCACTGAAGCGCGCTACGGAAAGACGGTCGAAGGGAACGTGATGACCGAGCTGGCGAGTGGATTCCGGGGAAGCGACGAGAAGGACGTCGCTCCGAGTGCCCGGAGGTCACGACCGCGTCGCCGCGCACTCCTCGCGGCGCTGGGGGTGACGGCGCTCGCGCTGCTCGTGCCGCCCGCCTATGCCGGCGCCGCGACCGTCACGGTCGCCGCCCGCGACGTGGCGTCCAACGCCGCCCTGCCCAACTTCACCTACATCGTCAACGCCGACAACGCTCGCGACCCGCGCGATCCCAACCCGCTGCTGCGGCCGAGCATGGCGCCGACGGAGAGCAACAGCCCGCTCGTCGCCCAGGGCGACCAGGACCGCCCGACGGTGGACCTGCCCGCCGGCCGGTACCTCGTCACCGTGCGCGCGCCCGACCACAAGATGTGGGGTCGACACATCACGCTCCCGCGCGACGCCGGAACGCTCACGGTCGCCCTCCGCGGCGGAGCGCTGCCCCTCGGCAAGTTGAAGGTGTTCGTCTACCAGGACGACCACTTCACCAACAGCCAGCCCGACGAGGGCGAGGAGGGCCTGGCCGGGTTCCACGTCACGCTGACCGAGAGCACCAACTCGCAGGTCAGCGTCGACTACAACAACGAACCGCTCTGCGGAGGCGACTGCGTGACCGACGCCGACGGCGCGGTGACGATCAGCAACCTGGCGCCCGCGACCTACACCGCGTACGTCACGCCGCCCGACGGCAGCGACTGGATCCAGACGTCCACGTTCTTCGGCGGCTTCGGCGTGACGGTCGGCGCCGAGGAGGGCGGTGCCGGCACCGGCGGTCCCGAGGGCCTGCCCGGGCTGCAGCTCTTCGTCCCGCCCAGCCAGCGGACGGGCAGCACGTTCGGCTTCGTCCATCCCAAGGAGTTCACCGGGAGCTCGACCGCGACGATCAGCGGCACGGCGCGCAACTGGGTCGGCTATCCGCCGTTCGACACGCTCGTCACGCGGGAACCGGTCGAGAACCCCTACGTCGCGCTGAGCGACACGGCCAGCGACGAGCAGGTCTACATGGCCCGCGGAGACTCCGACGGCAACTTCGCCATCCCCAACGTCCCGCCCGGCACCTACGTCGTGGCCATCTGGGACGAGCAGTTGACCTACATCATGCGGCTGCTGACCGTCACGGTCAGCGCCGGGCAGCAGGTCGACCTCGGCGACGTGGGCGTCGCCCGCTGGTTCGGCTGGCTGTCGGGCGACGTCTTCCGCGACGACAACGGCAACGGCGTGCGCGACGAAGGCGAGTCGGGCATCCCGAACACCGATCTCGACCAGCGCTGGCGCGACGGCTCGATCAAGGAGACCGTCTTCACCGACGCCTTCGGCCGCTACGAGTACCCGACCACCGAGGGCGGCAACGTCGGCAAGTTCTTCATCGGCGAGGTCGGCTTCGCGCGGTTCCAGACCAACGGCGCCTCGCTGCACGACGAGTACGACCCCAGTCACGTCGAACGGGTCCCGTCGGAGCTCGGCGGCGGGCTGCTGACCAACCAGTTCGTGGTCGAGGGCCATCGCTCGGAGGTCGACTGGGCCAAGGAGCCCTACCCGCAGGGCGTGCCGGGCCAGATCGTCGGCGTGACCTACTGGGGCACGACCCGCAACGAGTTCGACGCGCGCTTCCAGGCGCACGAGGACTACGAGCCGGGCGTCCCGGACGTGACCGTGCAGCTCGAGGGCCTCGGCGCGGACGGCAGGCCCAACACCGCAGACGACCCGATCCTCAACCGCTACTCGAGCGACAAGTGGACCGCGCCGACCGACTGCGACCTGCGCGACAGCCTCGGCGCACCCGTCACCGGCCTGAACCCGTTCATCGCGCCGCGCTGCCTGGAGATCCCCGCGCTGGCCAACGAGACCAAGGACGGTGGGTTCGACGGCGGCTACGCCTTCGCCGCCTACTGCCCCGAGTCGCGCGGCGGGTTCGACCACTTCGCCGCCAACGGCGACACCGTCTGCGGCGACGACGGCGACCCGCAGCCGCTGGTCCCCGGCCAGTACATCACCCACGTCCTGATGCCCGACGACGGCCACGGCCACGACCTGTACAAGATCGTCGCCGAGGAGGACGTCAACGTCGACCTCGGCGCACAGTACGAGCCGGCCATCCCGCCGCCCGCGTGCACCGGCGACGACCACGTGGTGCCCGCGGTGGACACCAACCCGCGCGGGCCCTACGGGGGGACGACCCGGCCCCTGTGCGACAAGCGCCTGGTGCAGCTCAACGCGCAGCAGAACGCCAACGCCGACTTCACCCTGATGACCAACCAGACGACCGGGACCGACGTCCAGATCCCCGGTCGCGTCATCGGCCTGGCCAGCAACAACCTCACCTTCGAGCGCGACGAGAAGGCGCTCTGGTACGGCGAGCCCGCGCCGGTCGGCCACGTCCCCGTCGGCATCCGCGACTACAAGCACCGGCTGCTGACGACGGTCGAGACCGACGAGAACGGCATCTACGAGGCGGTGCTGCCGTCGACCGAGACCCTCAACTGCCCGATCCCACAGGGGCCGTGCCCCGGCATGTACACGTTCGTGGTCAACGATCCGGGCGACCGGGACCATCCCAACCCGAGCTACGACCCCAACTTCCAGACCAACCGCATCGTCGACTCCATCTGGCCGGGACAGACGACGCAGCTCGACACCCCGGTGCTGCCGATCGCCGCCAACGGGTGCCAGCTGCCCACCGACACGCCCGAGCTGCTGGAGGTGTCCAAGCCGTACGTGCGGACCAGCGACTCGGGCACCGCCCGCCGGATCACCATCCAGGGCGACTTCCTCGGCGCCGCTGCCGGCGCGGTGCTGCTGGACAACACGACGCTGACGACCGGCAACGGCGGGATCGTCAGCTGGAGCAACCGGCAGATCGTGATCCAGGTCCCGGCCCTGCCGGCCGGCCCGCGGCAGCTGCTGATCCGCGGGGCCAACGGCATCGTGTCGCCCAACGGGATCACCTTCCACGTGCTCGGCAGCGGGTACAACCCGGCGGTCGTCACCGTCGCGCCGCCGAGCACGCCGCACGCGATCCAGCTCGCGATCGACGCGCCCTCGACGGCCGCCGGAAGCCTTCTGGTCCTCCAGCCCGGGGTCTACCGCGAGAACGTGATCCTGCACAAGCCGCTGAAGCTGCAGGGCCTCGGCCCCGGCGGCATCGTGGGTGACGCCGAGCCCGCCAACCGGCCGGCCGACGACCCTCGCTTCAACGTCAAGGGCACGGTCGTCGACGGCCGCTACTTCGAGGACGACCGCGCCTACTGGACCAGCCGCGTGGCGGCGCTGGCCCCGTTCGCCGGGGTCGACGCCGACCACCCGGTCCTCGAGGGCGCCGACATCACCGTCGTCGCGAAGACCAACACCTCCTACAGCGGCACCGGCAACAACGCGGCACGCATCGACGGCCTGGGCATCACGACCGGGCGCGGCCAGGGAGCCGGTGGCATCCAGCTGCAGGCCTTCGCCCGCAACGTGCAGATCACCAACGACGTCCTGGAGAGCGACGGTGGCGTGTTCGCCGGCGCGATCGCCGTCGGCCAGCCCTACTACGACGCCAACAACACCAACGTCACGATCGGTCGCGACCGGATCGTCGGCAGCGGCGGGCTCGCTCGCGCGGGCGGCATCGGGATCTTCACGGGCTCCAACAACTACGAGATCGCCAACAACGTCGTGTGCTCCAACTACGGCGTGGAGTACGGCGCCGGGATCTCGCACTGGGGCCTCAGCCCCAACGGGCGGATCCACGACAACCGCATCTACTACAACGAGGCGTTCGACTCCGGTGCGGGCATCACGATCTCCCAGGAGACGCCCCAGCCCGTCAACGGCCAGGACGTGCTCGGCGCCGGCACCGGCACGGTCGACGTCGACCGCAACCTCATCCAGGCCAACAACTCCGGTGACGACGGCGGCGGCCTCTTCGTCATGAACGCCCACGGCGCGCGGATCAACATCCGCAACAACATGATCACCGACAACCACGCCGCGGACTACGGCGGCGGCCTGGTGCTCGACGACTCGTCCAACGTGTCGATCGTCAACAACACGGTCGCCAACAACGTGACGTCGTCCTCGGTGCAGGGGACCGACGACGAGCCGCACGCGGCCGGGCTCGTGTCCCACAAGAACTCCGACCTCTGGCAGGCGACGCTGCCGGCCACCGCGAAGCGGTTCTCGGACCCGGTCGCCCTGTTCAACAACATCTTCTGGCAGAACGAGGCGTTCACGCTGAGCAGCCATGCGGTCGACGCGACGCTGGTCTCCCGTGGCTTCCTGGACTTCGGCGTCGCGGGCACCACGGGCAGCTTCTCGCCGCGGTACTCGCTGCTGACGGCCGGTGCCGCGGGGCAGGGCAACATCATCGGCCAGGACCCGCTGTTCATCACGCCGTTCGACCTGGTGCTGTCGGTCGTCAGCGCGCGCGCCGATCCGCAGATGGCCTCCGTGACGATCACCGGGTTCGAGCCGCCCGTCGGCCTCGGTGGCAACTACCACCTGCAGAACGGCTCGCCGGCGATCGACCGCGGGGCGGCGTACTCGAACTTCCCCGCGGTGCCCAACGGCAGCTCGGTGTTCGCGCCGACGATCGACTTCGACGGCCAGTCCCGGCCCCAATTCCGCAGCCTGCGGCTGCTCACACCGTTCGACATCGGCGCAGACGAGGTGCCGCGATGAGCCCGACGACCCGACGCGAGTTCCTGCAGGCCACCGGGCTGGGGGCGGCCGGTGTCGCCACGGGAGGGGCGCTGCTGGCCGCCACGCGCGGCGAGGCGCTGCCCAACCCGAAGGTCGACACCGCCCTGGGGGCGACCGACGGGCACATGATCCTGCCCAACCGCCCGGGCGACGCGCCGGTCTACATCTTCGGGTTCGTGCCGGTCCCGTTCAGCGCCTCGGTGAGCACGCTCACCAACACCTACAAGGGCAAGGCCCAGACGCCCGCGCCGATCCTGGCCTTCCGCCAGGACACCGACATCAGCCTGCGGCTCACCAACCTCGGGCTGGTCGGCCGGCCCGACCTGGCCGACTCCCACACCGTGCACTGGCATGGGTTCCGCACGCCGCCCGCGCTGACCGACGGCGTGCCGGAGGTGTCGGTGGCGGTGCCGCTGCAGCGGCAGTTCACCTACTTCTACCGCCCGCACGACGCCGGCACGTACATGTACCACTGCCACTTCGAGGACGTCGAGCACGTCCAGATGGGCATGCAGGGCATCGTCCTCGTGCGGCCGAGCATGGGCGACCGGTTCGCCTACAACCACGCCTCGACGGCGTTCGACCGCGAGTTCGCGATCCTCATCGACGAGATCTGGACCGCGCCGCACGACAACGGCGAGCAGATCCAGGAGACGATCTGGACCGACTACGACCCGGACTACTGGACCCTCAACGGGCGGGTCTATCCCCAGACGCTGCTGCCCAACGACGATCCGTCGCTCCCCAACCAGCCGATCTCGTCGCTGGTGCAGTGCAACGCCGGCGACAAGGTGCTGCTGCGGCTCGCAAACCTCGGCTACGAGCAGCACGCGCTGCAGCTGCCGGGGATCGGCATGAAGGTCATCGGCCAGGACGCCACGCTGCTGCGCAACGCCCTCAGCGGGGCAGACCTCTCCTACCGGACCAACACGCTGTACATCGGTCCCGGCGAGGCGCGCGACGTGCTGTTCACGGCGCCGGCCTACAGCTCCGACCGCCCGGGCGGCACCGGCTCGCGAGGCCCGTACAACACCTATCTCTTCAAGAATCGCGACGCCAAGAAGCTGACCAACGCCGGTGGCGCGGGCCTCGGTGGCATGGCGACCGAGGTGCGCGTCCACCAGAACGCGCTGCCCGCTCAGACGACGCCCAACGAGACCTATGCCTAGGACACAGACCATGTCGAGCAGACGGCCGCGAGCCCTGTTGCTGATCGCGTTGATCGCCGGCGCCTGCGCGCTGGGCGGCGCCGGCACCGCCGTCGCGGCACCGACCGGGATGGTCTGCCAGAACGGCACGAGCTTCGACCTGACCGCACGCAGCGGCTACGTCGAGACCCCCGACGGCAACAGCGTGTTCATGTGGGGCTACGCCCGGACGGGCGGGGCCTTCCAGATGCCCGGCCCCGTGCTGTGCGTCAACGAGGGCGACACCGTCACGGTCACGCTGCACAACGCGCTCGCCGAGCCGGTCTCGATCGTCTTCCCCGGGCAGCGGCCGGTGTCCACCGGTGGCGGCGATCCCGGCCTGCTCGCCCGCCAGGCGCCGCCCGGCGGCCAGGTGCAGTACTCGTTCACGGCCGACCGCCCCGGGACCTATCTGTACGAGAGCGGCACCGACCCGGCCAAGCAGGTCGAGATGGGCCTCGCCGGCGTGCTCGTCGTGCGGCCGTCCGGCCACCCCGACTGGGCCTACGGCAGCGCCGACACCGAGTTCAGCCCGCAGCGCGAGTACCTCATCATGATGTCGGAGATCGATCCCGACCTGCACAACGCGGTCGAAACCGGCGCCACGTACGACATCACCAAGCTGCACAACCGCTACTTCACGATCAACGGGCGGTCGTTCCCCGACACGATCCAGGACAACGGCGTGCCGTGGCTGCCTGCGCAGCCGTACGGCGCGCTCGTCCGGGTCAAGCCCTACGACGCGACCTCCAACCCGCGACCGGCGCTCATCCGCATGGTCAATGCCGGGCTGCTGAACCATCCGTTCCACCCCCACGGCAACCACCTGCGGATGATCGCCCAGGACGGCCGCCGCTTCCTCACCCCGAGCGGCGGCGACGCCTCCTCCGAGCACTTCGGGGAGACCGTGCCCGCGGGGTCCACGACCGACATGCTGTTCTCGTGGACCGACCAGGACAAGTACTCGCCGACCAACCCGCTGCCGGTCACGATCCCCGGCTACAACAACCTCGCGTTCAAGGACGGCGACACCTGGTACAGCGGGAGCCCGTACCTGGGGTACAAGGGCACGCTGCCGGCGACCGTGCGCTCCCAGAACGTCTGCGGCGAGCACTACTTCCCGTGGCACAGCCACGCGCTGAACGAGTTCACCAACTTCGACGCGGGCTTCGGCGGCCTCGCCACGCTGCTGCGGGTCGATCCGCCCGCGGGCTGCATGGCGGTGCCGGCGTCCACGAAGATCGTCACCGGAAGCCTGAAGGGCGGCACGTACGCCAGCCTGGCCACCGACGACAGCCCCGCGACGTACTACGAGGTCAACTCGACCACCGTGGCGCCACGCCGCACCGAGTGGTACGCGGGCTTCACCGGCGTGCCCGCGGGCTTCCAGAACCTGAAGGTGTCCTACAAGGGCAGGAGCTCGTCGAGCTGCACCCAGACCGTCGCCATCTGGCGGTGGGCGACCAGCGCCTGGGTCCAGCTCGACACGCGGGCGGTCGGCGCTTCGGACGTGTCGATCGCGAATCTCAGCCCGCCTGCCCCGCAATCGGACTTCCGCGGCACGGGAGCGAGTGCGGGGCAGGTCCGCGTCCGCATCGCCTGCTCGGGACCCGCCGTGAGCTTCAGCTCGAGCGGGACCTCCATGAACCTCGTCTACGACGCGCCATGAGCGGGTCGAAGGAGCCGACGATGCGAGCCTTGGCTGACCAGCGCACCCGCGGGATCGTCGTCCTCACGGCCGCGCTGACGATCGCGGCGATCGCCCTTCCGCGCTCAGCGCCGTCCGCGCCGACGGTCCAGTCGATCGACCTGTGCGCGAAGTCCGGCACGACGACCCTGCCCGGCGGGGCATCGGTCCCGATCTGGGGCTTCGCCCTCAAGCCCGACGGCGTCGCGTGCGGCGACGCGGCGGTGGTCGCCACGACGCCGGGGCCCCAGCTCACCGTCGGCGCGGGAGACACCGTGACGCTGCGCGTGACCAACGCGCTGCCCGGCGGACGGACGATCGCGCTCGAGGCCCCCGGCGTCGACTTCGACGCCGGTCCCACCGACGCGGCCCCCGGCGACACGGTGTCGCGCACGTTCACGGCGGTCCCCGGCACGTACCTGTACGCCAGCTCCGGCGGCGGCGGGCGCCAGCAGGCGATGGGCCTCGCCGGCGCGCTGGTCGTCCGCTCGGCGACGGCGGGGCAGGCCTACGACACCGCGGCCAGCGCCTTCGACGCCGAGCAGACGCTCGTGCTCAGCGAGATCGATCCGGCGCTCAACGGCAGCGCCAACCCCGACACCTACAACATGCTCCAGTGGCATCCGACCTACTGGCTCATCAACGGCAAGGCGCACCCGGACACTGACACGGTGGACGCGCGGGCCGGCCAGCGGCTGCTGCTGCGCTACGTCAACGCCGGCCTCGAGCACGTGACGATGACGATGCTCGGGCTCGACACGCGCCTGGTGGCGCGCGACGCCTACGCCTTGGACAGCCCGTTCTCGGTGGTCGCCGAGACCTTCGCGGCCGGCGCGACCGCGGACGGCATCGTCGCGATCCCGTCGGGGGCGTCGGCCGGCGACCGGTTCGCCGTCTACGACCGCCAGCTGCACCTCACCAACGGTGCGATCGGCGATCCCGCGCACGACCCGGGCGGCATGCTGACCTTCGTGCGGGTCGTGCCATGAGCGTCCCGGTGGCCCGGAACCGCCGTCGGCTGGCCGTCCGGGCCACCGGGGTCGCCGTCGGGGCGGCGGCCGCGGCCGGCGCGCTGCTGGCCTTCACGTCGGGAGACGGAGCCCACGGCGCGCAGGGCCATCCGCTGCCGATGGCCGTCACCGTGGAGGGGCTGGCGGACCGCAGCGGCGTCCGCGACGTGCGGGTCCACGTGACCGGCGGGGGAGGGCTGCTCGACGTGCGCTACGAGGTGGTCGACCCGGGCAAGGCGGCGCTCCTGCACGACGCAGGGACGCCCCCGGCCATCGTGTACGAGCCGACCGGCACGCCGATCGAGGGCCTGCTGATGGGCCACCTGCCGCACGGCTCGGCCAAGCCCGGCGTCAGCTCGTTCATGATCTTCGTCAACCCGGGCAACATCGTCCGTCCCGGTGACGAGGTCGGCGTCATCCTCGGTCCCGCGCGGCTGCCGCACGTCCGCGTGGAGTGACGGGCCTGCCCGATGGCACGGATGCCCCTCGCGCTCGCGGCGGCCCTGGTGGCGGTGCTTGCCGCGGCCACGTCACCCGCCGCCGCGCACCCGGTGCTCACGCACTCCGAGCCGGGCGACGGCACGTCGGTCGCCGACGCCCCCCGGCAGGTGCGCCTGGAGTTCAACGAGGCCATCTCGGAGCGCTTCCGCGTGGTGCATCTGCTCGACGGTCGCGGGCGCACCGTCCCCGGAACCGGGCTGCGCACGGGCGGCGACGCGCGGCGGCTCGTGCTCGACGTGCCTCGGCTGCGGCGCGGCACGTACGAAGTCACCTGGGAGGTCCTCGCCCAGGGCGACGGCCACATCACCGGCGGCGCGGCGGTCTTCGGGCTCGGACGGCCCGCGGGCGCCGCGCCGCGGCCCGCTCCGGGCGCCGGGCCGTCGACGGTGGAGGCTGTGCTGCGGTGGCTCGACTTCTCCTTGTACGCCCTCGTCATCGGCGCGATCGCCGTGGCGATGTCGCTGCAGGCGCAGCCGGCGGGCCGTGCCCTGGGCAAACCATCCCTTGCCACGGAGGGGCGCGTGCTCGCCGGCGCCGCGTGCAGCAGCGCATTGGCGCTCGGGCTCGGCGTGATCCTGCTCGTCCGCCAGGCCGACGGACTGACCTCGGCCCTGCCCGCCGGCGCCGGGCTGCACGACGCCGTCGCGCGTATGCTGCCGGCCCGCTGGGGCATCCTCTGGGGCGCGCGCGAGCTGCTGCTCGCCGCGCTCGTCGCGACGCTGGCCTGGCTCGTCGTCCGCGGCCGCGACTCACGGGCGCACGGGCGGCCGTGGGCGACGCTCGCGGTGGCCGGTGGGCTGGCCGTAGGGCTCGCCGTGGTCCGCGCGCTCGGCGGGCACGCGGCCGCGCTGCCGTCGCCGGCGCCGCACGTGGCCGCCGACGCGGTGCACGTCGTGGCGGCCGGGCTGTGGATCGGCGGGGTCCTGGTGCTTGGCGTCGCGCTCTGGCCCGCCGGCGGCCGATCGCGCGCGGACTCGCTCGCCCTGGCGCGCGCGACGATGCGCCGCTTCGGCTGGGTCGCCGGCGGCGCCGGCCTCGCGCTCGCGGTGACGGGCCTGTATGCCGCAGGCGCGCAGATCGCCTCGGTCGACGCGCTGCTGACCACCGGCTACGGGGAGACGCTGCTGGCCAAGGTGGGGCTCGTGCTCGCGACCGCCGCGCTCGGCGCCGCCAACGTGGTCCTGCTGCGCCGGAGCCGTGCCCGGCCGGTGCGTCTGCTGCTGGTCGAGGGCGCGGCCGGCCTCGGGGCGCTCATCGCCGCGGCCCAGCTCACCGCCTCGTCACCGCCGCGGGGCGCGGAGTTCGCGGCTCCGCGCCAGGTCGTGGCGCCCACGCTCGTCCGGCAGGTCGCCGACGTGCTCGTCACCGCCACGCCGCGGCCCAACCGTCCCGGGACCAACGTCGTGACCGTGGCGGCCGCCAGCTCGCGCCGCCCGCCGCGGGCGCCGATCGACGCGGTGGCGGTCGGCGTCCGCGGCGGGCGGGCGGTGGCCCTGCGCGAGATCGCTCCCGGGCGGTGGGCCGGCGGCGTTGATCTCCCGGCCGCCGGCCGCGCGCGGATGACCGTCCGGCTGCGCCGCGGTCCGGAGCGTCTACGGGCGGCGCTGCCGTGGACCGTCGAGCCGGCCGACCCGGCGCGGCCGGTGGTGGTCTCGGCCCGCCGGCTCGCGCCGCTGACCGAGCGGGCGGCGCTCCTGGTCGCGTCCACGGCCGTCCTCGCCGCCCTCACGCTCGCCGTCACCGGCGCGCGGCGACGCCCTCGTCCGCACCGGCGGTCCAGCCCGGTCTCCACCCTCGAAGAGAGAACGACATGATGCGCCGCACACGCCCCTGGACCCTCGCGCTCGCCGGGATCGCCACCGGCGTGGCCTTCGCCGCCGGCCAGCCCGCGGCCGCCTCCGCCGCACCGGGTGACGACGACGTCCTCGTGGTGCTCGAGCGACAGGCCGTGATGCCGGCCGCGCCCGGTGGCCGCCGCGGTCGCCGGGTGGCGGTCGAGCGCGCGCTGCGCGACCACGCCGACGCCGAGCAGCGGTCGATCCTCGCGCTGCTGGCCCGTCGCCGGGCGCAAGGGCTCGTGACGAGCGTCCGCCCGTTCTGGATCTTCAACGGCCTGCACGTGGTCGCGCGGCCCAGCGTCATCGCCGAGCTCGCGGCGCGGACCGACGTGGCGGCGATCCGTTCCAACGCCACCGTGCAGGCCCCGTACGCGGAGGCCGGCGGGCCGGTGCCGGAATGGAACGTCGCGCGCGTCAACGCCCCGGCGCTGTGGAGCATGGGCCAGCGCGGCCAGGGCGTGGTCGTGGCGGGCATGGACACCGGCGTCGATGCGACGCACCAGGATCTGTCTTCGCGCTGGCGCGGCGGCGCCAACAGCTGGTACGACCCCAGCGGCGAGCACCCGACGGTCCCGACCGACCGCAGCGGGCACGGCACGTGGACGATGGGCGCCATGGTCGGCGGCAGCGCGGGCGGCACGGCGATCGGCGTGGCGCCGGACGCGCGCTGGATCGCGGTCAAGCTCTTCAACGACCGCGGCACGACGACCACCGCGCGGATCCACGCGGGCTTTCAGTGGCTGCTGGACCCCGACGGCAACCCGGCGACCGCCGACGCTCCGGACGTCGTCAACAACTCCTGGACGCTCTCCAGCCCGGGCTGCAACCTCGAGTTCCAGCCCGATCTGCGCAGCCTGCGCGCGGCCGGCATCCTGCCGGTCTTCGCCGCCGGCAATGCTGGTCCGGCGAGCGCCACGAGCCTCAGCCCCGCCAACAACCCCGAGGCGCTCGCGGTCGGCGGCACCGACGCCGACGACGTCATCGATCCGGGGAGCAGTCGCGGCCCGTCGTCGTGCGGCCAGGGCACATATCCGAGCATCACGGCGCCCGGGGTGGGGGTGCGCACGACGGATCTCTTCGGGCTCTACGCCACCGAGAGCGGCACGTCGATGGCGGCCCCGCACGCGGCGGGCGCGCTCGCGCTGCTGCTCGGCGCCTTCCCCGACGCCGACGCCGACCGGCAGGAGGGCGCGCTGCGCAACGGTGCCGCCGACCTCGGCATCACCGGGCCCGACGACCTCTACGGCAGCGGCCGGCTCGACGTGCTCGCCGCCTACGGCTGGCTGTCGGCGGCGCCGGACTTCACGCTGACCGCCACGCCGGCCTCGGCGACGGTCCCCGCCGGCGGCACGGCGACCTACGCCGTCGACGTCGGGGCGATCAACGGCCTGAGCAGCGACGTCGCGCTGTCGGTCGGCGGCCTGCCGGCCGCCCAGGGCACCGCGTCGATCGCACCCGGCACGATCGCCGGCGGCTCGGGCTCGGCCACGCTGACCGTCACGACCGCCGCCTCGGCGGTGCCCGGCACGTATGCGCTGACCGTTCGCGCCGCGGCGGGCGCGACGGTGCACACGGCGTCCGTGGCGCTCGTGGTGCCGGCGCCGCCGGACTTCACGCTCTCGGCCACCCCGGCGACGGCCACCGTGCTCGCCGGCCAGGGTACGAGCTACACGGTGGCGGTCGGCAGCCAGGGCGGGTTCGCCGCCGACGTCGCGCTGAGCCTCAGCGGCCTGTCGGCCACGGAGGGCACGGCGACGTTCACGCCCGCCACGGTCGCGGGCGGCGCCGGGACGTCGCAGCTGACGGTGACCGCCGCCGGCTCGCTGGCGGCCGGCAGCCATCCGTTGACGATCACCGGCCAGAGCGGCTCGATCACGCACACGGCGACCGTGACGCTGGTCGTCGCGGCCGCGCCGGACTTCGCGCTGGCCGTCTCACCCTCGTCGCGCACCGTGGTGGCGGGGCAGAGCACGACCTACCAGGTCGGCGTGTCGTCGGCGGGCGGCTTCGCCGGGACGGTGGGCCTGTCGCTGAGCGGCCTGCCCGCCGCGGCGACGGCGAGCTTCTCGCCCGTGTCGCTCACCGCTCCCGGGACGGCGACGCTCACCGTCCGCACGCAGCGCCAGACGACCCGCGGCACGTTCACGCTGCGGGTCACCGGACGCAGCGGCACGCTCACGCGCCAGGCGACGGCGAGCCTGGTGGTGCGGCCCTAGTCGGATTTCCCGAGCAGGAAGTGGAAGGTGCTGCCCTCACCCGGCCGTGACTCCACCCAGATCCGTCCGCCGTGCTCCTCCACCACGCGCCGGCAGACGGCCAGCCCGATGCCGGTCCCGGGCGGCGACGCCCCGTTGGCCCGCTCGAAGAGCTCGAAGATCCGCTCGGTGTCCTGCGGAGCGATGCCCGATCCGCGGTCGGTGACGCGGAAGTGCCACGCCCAGTCCTCGGGCGCCGCGGAGACCGACACGTAGGGCTGCTCGCCGTCGCGGTGAAACCGGATGGCGTTGGACAGCAGGTTCTCGAAGAGCAGCGAGAGCCGTTCCGGGTCGCCGACGACGGTCGGCAGCGGGCGCACCGTCACGCGCGCGTGGTTGGCAGCGAGGCTGCTCTCGAGCTCGGCCAGGACCTCCCCGACGAGCTGGTCGCAATCGACCGGCTCATCCGGCGTCGGCCGCTCGTGCACCACCGCGTAGGAGAGCAGCCCGTGGATGCGGTCCTGCATCCGGTCCAGGGTCTCCCGCAGGAGGTCGAGCAGGCGGTGTGCGCGCGGGTCGAGCGCCTCGTGCTCGCGATGCTCGAGCGTCTCGGCGTACAGCGCCGCCGTGGCCAGCGGCTCGGACAGCTCGTGCGAGGCGACCTCGGCGAACTCCAGCAGCGCGGCGTTGGAGCGCTCCAGCTCGGCCTGCGCGCGCAGGAGGCGCTCCTCGGCGTGCTTGCGGTCGGTGATGTCGCGCAGCGCCGCCGCGAACCCGTCGCCGAGGTGCACCGCGCGGACGTCGAAGATGCGTGCGCCGCGACACTGCTCGGCGATCAGGGTCGTGCCCGTCTGCACGAGGCGCCGGTAGCGGTCGAGCGTGCCGTCGGCCTCGGCGTCGGGGAACGTCTCGCTCAGCGTCCGGCCCACGAGCCGCTCGCGCGAGGCGCCGACGAGTGTGCAGGCCGCATCGTTGACGTAGGTGCAGCGGAAGTCGACGATCGCACCGGCGTCGCCGCGCACGGCGATGTAGACGACGAAGGGATCCAGCATCGTGTTCAGCAGCGCGACGTTGCGTCGCGTCAGCGCAGCGAGATGGCGGGTGAGATGGCCGATGACGACCGCCAGCAGCGCGAACGTCGCGCCAAGCGAGAGGACCGCGTAGGGCAGCACCGGATCGTCAGGGTCGTCGGGCCAGAACCGGGCGATCAGCAAGGCGCCGAGCAGCCCGGCGGCCGCGGCGATGAACCACCTGCGGGCAGGCGGGCTGCGGACCCATTCGGCGTTCCGGCGTCGCGCGCGGGGCATGGTCGGTTGCCTTCCGAACCGAGCATCTCAATGCCCCGCAAGTCTTTGCAACACGACCTATACGGGAGTAGGCTGTCGCGCGAAAGGACGGCGTCGAATGCACATCCGCGTGCTGCTGGTGGACGACTTCCCACTGGTTCGCGAAGGAATTGCGGCGGCACTGGAAGCCGATCCGGCGATCGACGTCGTCGGGCAGGCCGACAGCGCCGCGGAGGGTCTCGAGCGGGCGCGCGAGCTGCGGCCCGACGTCATCGTGTTGGACATGCGGATGCCCGATGCGTGTGGACTCGTGCTGCTCGAGCAGCTCGCGAGCGAGCTCCCCGACATCAGGGTGCTCGTCATGACGGCCAGCGAGAAGGCCGACACCCTGCTGCAGGCGATCGCGGCCGGTGCGGCGGGGTACCTGACCAAGCGGGCGACCCGGCTGGAGCTCGTCGACGCCGTCATCACGATCCACGGCGGAGGCTCCGTCGTGGCTCCGCAGCTCGCCGCCGAGCTGCTGCGCGACTACCGGCGCGTCGCCCGGGGCGGCAGCACCACCGGACGCTCACTGCTCACCGCCCGCGAGCGGGAGATCGTCGGGCTCGTGAGCGAGGGGATGACCGACAAGGAGATCGCCGGCCGGCTGTTCATCTCGCCGCGGACCGTCCAGAACCAGCTCGGGCGGATCCGGGAGAAGACCGGCAGCGGGCGGCGCTCCGAGCTGGCGCGGTGGGCGGTCGAGCACCTCGCGACCTGACCGGCCGAGCCGCGCCGCGCCCGGGTTGCGGTCGCTTCAGCGGTAGCCGGTCGGGTCTGCCGGCCGCCCGGCGTCCTGGACGTCGACCAGGTAGCGCCAGCAGTCGGGTTGCGATCCGTCGAGATCGGTGAAGCCGTACTCGCGCGCGAGGCCGCCGGAGGAGAACGAGCCGCCGTTGCGCCGGTGGACGTGCGGGTCGGCGGCCAGGGCGGCGACCGCCCGTCCGACGAAGCGCGGCGTCTCGGAGATGGCGGCGAAGTGCGGGTTCTTGGCTCCGGCGTCGCGCCACGTCGCCTCGGTGACCCCGTAGTTGTCGAGCATCATCTCCGAGCGCATCCAGCCCGGCGTCAGCGCGACGGCGGTGCCGCCGTGCGGCGCCAGCTCCTTGCCCTGCGCGAACGCGAGCCGGAGGATCGAGGCCTTGGCCAGGTCGTAGAACGTCGAGAGCCGGTAGTTGATGGCGTTGTACTCCTGCGTGCCGTCGGTCATCTCGACCAGCAGGCCGCCCGGCCGGCGGATGAGCAGCGCCAGCGCGAAGTGGCTCGTGATCAGGTGCGTGTCGACGGCCAGGCGCAGCAGGCGCAGGCCGCGGTCGAGGTCGTGCTCCCACACGGGCGTGTTCCACTGGGCCAGCAGCTCGCCGCCCCAGATGTCGTTGACCAGCACGTCCACGCGGCCGCGCTCGGCGTCGATGCGCCGCACGAGCGCGTCGACCTCCGCCGGCTGCAGGTGGTCGACCGCGACCGCGATGCCCTCGCCGCCGGCGGCGACGACGAGCTCGGCGGTCTCCTCGATCGTCTCCGGCCGGTCGTACTCCGAACGGCGCGTCCGGGTCGAACGCCCGGTGCAGTAGACCGTCGCGCCAGCCTCGCCCAGCGCGACCGCCGTGCCCCGCCCGGCGCCGCGGGTCGCGCCCGCGACGAGCGCCACCTTCCCGGTCAGCGGACCCGCCATCGGAGGCATCCTATGCGGCGTCAGGCGGTCAGCTCCTCGGGCACGAGCGTGACGGTGCGCTCGTCGCCGGCGCGGAGCAGGGTCGCCTGCAGCGGCTTGCCGATGCGCTCGCCCACCATGAGGCGCTGGAGGTCGGTGGCGTCCTCGACGGCGACGCCGTCGACGGCGAGCAGCAGGTCACCGGGCTGCACGCCGGCGCGCGCCGCGGCGCCGTGCTCGATGACCTGGACGACCTCGATGCCGCGCCGGCGGCCCAGGCGGGCGGCGATCGGCGGGGCCAGAGGCCGCGGGGCGACGGCGACGCCGAGCTGCGCGCGGCGGACGCGGCCGTCGCGCATGAGCGCCGAGATGATGCTGCGCGTGGCCTGGTTGATGGGCACGGCCAGGCCCAGGCCGAACCCGGCGAGCGCGGTGTTGATGCCGACCACGCGGCGCGCGCTGTCGACCAGCGCGCCGCCCGAGTTGCCCGGGTTCAGCGCCGCGTCGGTCTGGATGACGTTCTCGACGAGCCGCTGCGGGCCGCCGCGCCGACCCACCGGCAGGGAGCGGCCGAGGCCGCTGACCACGCCGGCGGTGACCGAGCTCGAGAACCCCTGCGGGTTGCCGATGGCCACCACCAGCTGGCCGACGCGCAGCTCCTCGGCGTCGCCGAGCTGCGCGGGCTGCAGGTCGCCGGCGTCGGCGCGCAGCACCGCCAGGTCGGACAGGCTGTCGGAGCCGACCACGGAGATGCCGGTCTCGCGTCCGTCGCCGAAGCTGGCCGTGCCGGCCATGGAGCCCTCGACGACGTGCGCCGAGGTGAGCAGGTAGCCGTCGGGCGCGATGACCACCGCGCTGCCGGCGCCCAGCGCGTCACCGCGGCGCGTCCGGCGGGTGACCTGGAGGTTCGCGACGCTGGCGGCCAGCGCCTCGGCCACCTCGACGATCGTCTGCGAGTAGGCGTCCATGGCTCGGTGGTCAGGCGAAGCGCACCGCGAGCTGGTGGGGCTCGGCGCCGCGCAGCACGCTGACGTTCGCTTCGGTCTCGGCGCCGCGCACGGCGCGGTCGAGGTCCCCGATGCTGCGCACCGGCGACCCGTCGACCTCGACGACGAGGTCGCCTTGCGCGAGGCCCGCCTGGTCGGCCGCGCTGTCGCGCTTGACGCGCAGGATCAGGACGCCGGGGTCCTGGGAGAGGCCGACGGCGCGGCGCATCCGGGCCGCGACCGCCGACGGGGCGACCGCGACGCCGAGGCGTGGGGCCACGCGCTCGTCGGGCTCGAAGAAGGCCAGCCACGCGGGCACGTGCTCGGCCAGCGCGGCCTGCGCGTCGTCGGAGAGCGCCGCGATCAGCCGCTCGGAGCGCTCGTGGTAGGTCGGCAGCGCCGCCTGGACGAGCTTCAGGCCGCGCTCGGTCAGCGTGACCGTCACGCTGCGGCGGTTGTCGGGGTCGCGCTCACGCGTGAGGACCCCGGCGTGCTCGAGGCGGCCCAGCCGCACGCTCATCGTCCCCGACGTGCGCCGTACCTTGGCCACCAGCTCGCGCTGGTTGATCGTGTGGTCGGCGGCCTGCTCGAGCGCGGCCAGGACCAGGAAGCTCGCGCGGGTCAGCCGGTGCTCGGCCAGCGCCTCCTCGAGCTCGGACTCGAGGTGCGCCGCGACGCCGATCGTCGCGTCGATCAATCCCTCGGGGGCAGATTCCTTCGTCATATCGCTTCTCCTCAATTGCTTCGGTCGAAGCAATGTAGCGAAGCGTAGCGCGCGTGTCGCCCCGGGGCGCTCCGGGGAGACAGCGCGCGACGGCGGTGAGCGGGCGCCGCTAGCGGTCGCGCCCGCCGTCCTCACGCGCCCGCGGCGCGTCGAACGCGCTGGTCAGCGGCGCGGCCGCCGCGTCGCGGCTGCTCAGCGGCTCCAGGCCGTAGCGCTGCTCGATCGTCGAGAGCACGGAGGTCGTGTCGTGGGAGGTGTGGTCGACGGCGAAGTCGTGACGCAGCTGGGGCGCGAGGACCAGCGCCGGGATCCGCGTGCCGGGGCCCGACTGGTCGCTGGGGCCGTCGGGACCGCCGGCCTGGCCGGGCGGCGTGACGTGGTCCCACTGCCCGCCGAACTCGTCGTAGGTGACCACGATCATGGTGTCCTTGGCGCAGCGGCCGGAGCGGATCGCCTTCAGCAGGTCGACGAGGTGATCGGAGCCGCCCGCCTCGCTGGCGTAGCCGGGGTGCTCGTTCTCGGCGCCGATCGGCTTGATGAACGAGACCGCCTTCAGGCGGCACTCCCGCCGCGAGTCGCCGGCGAGCGCCAGGAACTCCTGCTCGTCGCGCAGGTGCTGCCGGCGCGCCTCCGTGCCGGCGGCGAAGCTCTTGAAGTAGGCCAGCGGCTGGTGATGGAACTGAAAGAGCTTGTCGGGGCAGTTGGGGAACGTGGCGTTGGCCAGCGTCGCGGGATCCGTGCAGGTCGGCCCGTGGCCGTTGGACCAGCCGGGCGCGCCCTCGTCGCCGTTCGCGTTGGACCAGCCGCCCGAGTACCAGGCCCAGTCGACGCCCGCGTCGCTGAGCCGGTCGCCGATCGTCGCGTTGGTCAGCGGCGGCAGGCGCCGGCTGTCGGCGGTGCCGGGCGCGAAGGGCTGATCCCACGGCTGGATCGTGTTGACCGCGTAGTCACCGCACAACAGATCGGGCGTGGGGAGGTCCGCGCACTGGGAGGTCAGCTGCGCGTCCTTGGTCGGCGCCGTCGGGGTGTAGTGGTCGGTCTTGGCCGCCATGCCGTTGCCGTCGACCCTGGAGTGCAGGTCGTCGGCACCGGCGTCCTGCACGGCGTTCGCGAAGACCGGCGTCGCGGCGGCGACCAGCCACTGGTGGTTGAGGAACGACCCGCCGAACGCCGCCTGGAAGAAGTTGTCGGCGATCGCGTAGGGCGGATGGCCGTGGGCGTGCAGGTAACGGTAGATGGGGAGGGAGCGGGTGTCGTAGTAGCCCTGGGTCAGGCCGTCGGCGTCGCTGCCGGTCGTGTAGCGATCCTGCCGGCCGCCGTCGAGCTGGTACTGCTCGGTGTAGAACCGGTGCACGAGGTCGCGGGTGCAGCCACCGACCTCACCGGTCCCCTTCTTGACGCCGTTGGCCGCGAAGACACCGGGCGCCGGGCACGTCGTGTCCGTCGGCTTGATGTAGTCGTCGATCTGGAACGGCTCGTTGGGGAAGTGGCTGACGAACGGCTTGGCCGTCGTGGCGTCGCTGCAGGTCGCCGGCAGCGGATCGGGCGACGTCAGGTTCACGTCGTTCTGCAGCAGGCAGTCGTACGGGGTGCCGTCCTGGGCGACCTGCTTGGAGTGGGCGGCGTCGGCGTCGTCGATGCCGTTGACGCCTTCCCAGCCTCCGTAGAGGTTGTCGAAGGAGTGGTTCTCCTGGTAGATGACCACGATGTGGCCGCGGTCGCGGTTCCCCCCGCGCTGATCCTGCGCAGCGGCGGATCCGGTCAAGGTCAGGGCCAGCATCGCGACGACCGCAGTCGGCGCCAGGCAACGAGCATGCATGTGGTCAGCTCCCGTGGACTCCCGCGGCCTCTGGGTCGCGGCGCGCAGTCGGATACCCGACTCGCCCGCCGGGCGAACCTCTTCGCGGCGTGCGCGGACGTCGCGGCGGTGCGCACGACCTGCAACGGACCAACCCCATGGCAATGGTCGTCGCGGTCGGGTTAAGTGCGGCGGACCGCCGATCCCGAAGGAGGGGCGCCATGCACCAGATGTCGCGCAGGTCCTTGCTCATCGGCTCGGGCGCTGCGCTCGGCTCGCTGACGCTCACCGGAGGCGCCGCGGGCGCGCGGGCCCCGCGGGGCGTTGACCATCGGGGCCGCGACGGCCTGCCGATCGTCATCGGTCACCGCGGCAGTCCGGCCTACCGCCCGGAGCACACGATCGCGTCCTACACGCTCGCGATCGAGATGGGCGCCGACTACATCGAGCCCGATCTGGAGTTCACCAAGGACGGCGAGCTCGTCGCCCGTCACGAGCCCGACATCGGGGCGACCACCGACGTCGCCGACCATCCCGAGTTCGCGAGCCGCAGGACGACGAGGACGATCGACGGCACGGTCTTCTCCAACACCTGGTTCACGGTCGACTTCACCCTCGACGAGCTCAAGACGCTGCGGGCCAAGGAGCGGCTGCCGCTCGTCCGCCCGCACAACACGGCGCTGAACGGGCTCTTCGAGGTGCCGACGTTCCAGGAGGTCATCGACCTGGCCAAGGCCAACGGCGTCGGGATCTATCCTGAGACCAAGCACCCGACGTTCTACCACTCGGTCGGCTTCTCCTTCGACGACCCGCTGCTCGACACGCTGCGCCGCAACGACCTCGACAGCGCCGACGCGAAGGTCTTCATCCAGTCCTTCGAGGTCGGCAACCTGAAGCGGCTGCGGGACCGGACGAAGCTGCCGCTGATCCAGCTCATCGACTCCGCGGGCGCCCCGGCCGACTTCGTCGCCGCCGGCGACGCGCGCACCTACGACGACCTCGTGACGCCGCGGGGCCTCGCCGAGATCGCCACGTACGCGGACGGGATCGGCCCGGACAAGGGCCGCATCGTGGCCGGCAACTCCGCGGGCAAGCCCCTCGGCGACCCGACCACGCTCGTGCGCGACGCGCATCGCGTCGGGCTGCTGGTCCATCCGTTCACGTTCCGGCCCGAGAACGAGTTCCTGGCGAGCGACTTCCGCGTGGGCGACTCCGGCAGCACGGAGTTCGGGCACGCGCGCGGCGACCAGCCCGCCGAGCTGGACCAGTACTACGGGCTCGGCATCGACGGCCTGTTCGCCGACAACCCCGACACGGCGGTGGCCGTGCGCAAGAAGACGTTCGGGCCCACGCCGGCGCGCGGGTGATCGACGGCCGGCGCCGCGGCCGCGGCCGCGGCCGCGGCTCAGCCGGCGGGCCGCGGGCCGTGCTGCGTCACCGACAGCCCCAGCGGGGCGGGCGTCGCGCCGGCGACGGACGGCATGGCCTGGAGGCGACCGTGGAACGCGCGGCCGACGCGCACCGCGTGGGCCTTGGCGGACTCCGCGCGCTCGCCGGCGAAGAGCTGGTCGACGGTCGCGCGCCACAGCGCGAGCCAGCGCTCGAAGTGGCCGGACCGCAGCGGCACCTGCGCGTGGAGCGCGGCGTGCGGGCCGAACGCGCTGCCGCTGTAGGACCGGGACCCGAGCAGCATCGTCTCCCAGAAGGACGCGATGACCGGGACGTGCTCCTCGAGGTCGAGCTTGGCGACGTCGACGAAGATGAACCCGATCATCGGGTCGACGAGCGCCCGGCCGTAGAAGGCGCGGACGAGTCGCTCGCAGTCGGAGCGGCTCTCGATGTCGCGGACGTCGCTGCGCGCGCTCATGCCATCAACGTACAAGCTGCGCGAGGACGCACCCGGCCGCCGAACGGGCGCCGGGCGGCTTCCGGGCCTTCGGCCAGGGCGTTCCGCGTGGTGGTGCCCGAGGTCACGCCGCGTCGCTGCGGGCCCCGGAGTTCCGGCCGGTGCCCGAGGACGTCTACGGCAGCGGGCGGCCGCAGGGCGAGACCGAGCTCACGCAGCTCACGCGGCGCGGCGCACGGGCCTCCGCGGTAGCCGTCGGGCAGCATCGCCTGCCAGGTCGTGGCCTGCCGCAGCGCTGGCGCACGGCGGTGGCTCACCGACGCACCGCCGACGCGGCGGGCACCCAGCCCGGGCGCGGTGCTGCCACGCGGCGTGGACCGTCGGCGATGACGAGGGCGAACGTGGGTCGCGGGCTCCGGCGCGCCCGGCCGTCCGCCAGCGTCCCGTGGGAACCCCCAGGACACCCAAGCGGTCCGGTGGCCCCGAGCAGCGCGGCTGCACCGCGCTAAACGGGCCCACCGCCGACGCGACAGCCCTCGGCGCCCCAAGCGGGCCCGAACACCGCGGGCACGGCGCGCCAAACAGGCCCACCCCCGGTGAGCGTCAGGTCAAGGTGCTTCGCTGAGTCCCGCTGCGCCGACGGGTGCCGTACCGCTCCCGCTCGCCGGGGCGTAGGCTCGCCGCAGCGACCCCGACCCCACAAGGAGCTGACATGGCCACCACCGAATCCCGGCCCACTGCCGTCTCGCCCGCCGTCGAGACCGTCTACGTCGACCGCTTCTGCGACGGCATCATCGGGCCGGGCGCCGAGGTGCTCGGCACCGTCTGCGATGGCGGCCACATCGTGGCCAACACGGCGCCCGGATGCTGGGGGCCGATGATCACCCCGGCCATCCAGGGCGGCCACGAGGTGACGCTGCCGGTGAACGTCGAGGGCGCCGAGGTGGGCGACGCGATCGTGATCCACATCCGCTCGATCGACGTGACGTCGTCGGCCACCGCGTCGGGCAACGACCGCACGATCGAGGGGCGGTTCAACGGCGACCCGTACTGCGCGAAGGTCTGCGCGAGCTGCGGCGCCGAGGACGAGGCCACGGTGGTGGAGGGCATCGGCCCCGACAGCGTGCGCTGCGCGGCGTGCGGCGCGCCCGCGGCGCCGTTCGCCTTCACCAACGGCTACACCATGGCCTTCGACGACGCGCGCGCCCTCGGGGTGACCGTCACGCCGCAGCAGGCCGAGTCCTTCGCGCGCGACGCAGCGCACGCCGCGGCGCTGCCGGCCAACTCGGTCCAGAACCCGATCCTCCTGTTCGCCCCGGCCGACCTGGTCGGCGTCGTGGCCCGGATGCGCCCGTTCCTCGGCCAGATCGGCACGATGCCGTCGCTCGACCTCCCCGACTCGCACAACGCCGGGGACTTCGGCGCGTTCCTGGTCGGCGCGCCGCACCGCCACGCGGTGACCGCCGAGCAGCTCGCGGGCCGCACCGACGGCCATCTCGACATCGACGCGGTCCGGGCCGGCGCCATCCTGGTCTGTCCCGTCAAGGTGCCCGGCGGCGGCGTGTACGTCGGTGACATGCACGCGATGCAGGGCGACGGCGAGATCGCCGGCCACACCGCCGACGTCGCCGGGACGGCGACCCTCCAGGTCTCGGTCCTCAAGGGACTCGACCTCGACGGACCGATCCTGTTCCCGGTGCTCGCAGACGTCCCGTTCCTGGCGCAGCCCCTGACCGCGGACGAGCGCAGCGCGGCCGAGGCGCTCGCCGCGCGCCGCGGCGGCGGGCCGGTGGAGCGGAGCCTGCCGGTGTCGTTCGTCGGGACCGGTCCGGACCTCAACTCCGCCGTCGACAACGGCCTCGCGCGCGCCGCGAAGGTCCTGGGCATGTCCGTGCCCGAGGTGATGAACCGCGCGACGATCAGCGGGGCGATCGAGATCGGCCGCGCGCCCGGCACGGTGCAGGTGACGTTCCGCGCGCCCGTCGAGGCGCTCGCGGCCCGCGGCCTGGACGGCCTGGCCCGCCAGCAGTACGGCGAACCTGCCTAGATCAGCCGCCGGCGATGGGGAGGACGAGCACGAGCGCCTCCCCGTCGTGCAGCGGCCGGTCGCGTCCGACCACGTCGCCGTCCACCGCGACGGCCACGCTCGCGAGGCGCTCCGGCGCGAGGCCGAGCGTGGGCGCGACGTCGGTGAGCAGGTCGGCCACCGTGGCGCCCGCTTGGAGGCGCACGCTGCGGTGCGAGGGACCGCTGCCCAGCCGCTGACCGAGGCGCACCCTCACCGTGATCGCGGCCTCGGGCCCGGCGGACATGCGACCGATCGTGAAGGAGCCCCCGCGTCCCGTCAACCGGCCGCCGCTCAGCGGTCGGCGTTGGCCGCGGCGTGGCGGCCCTCGGCGATCACCACGGTGACGGGCAGGCCGAGCGCCCTCACCCGCGTCGGCAGATCGCGGCGCAGCCAGTGCGAGACGCGTTCGGGCAGCGTCGAGATCATCACCTCGTCGAAGTCGCCGGAGCCGAGGGCGTCCTGTACGGCCACGAACGGATCGTG
The DNA here is from genome assembly GCF_035318805.1 of Baekduia sp. GTDB lineage: Bacteria > Actinomycetota > Thermoleophilia > Solirubrobacterales > Solirubrobacteraceae > Baekduia. Next base: position 32,040 of record NZ_DATHDY010000097.1, on the reverse strand, counting down.
CGCGCCGATGCGCGCGTCGACGTGCCCGTCGCACGCCTGCTCCAGCAGCGGCAGCGCCAGCTCGACCACGGCGGCCGCCCGCTCCGTGTCGGCCTCCCAGTAGTCGGCGGGGACGAGCAGCGTGAAGGCGCACGGGCCCTCCTGCGCCCGTTGGCGCACTGCATCGATCAGCCGCGGCGTCGCCGCGGTGCGATGGGCCACGATGAGGACGTTGGCCCCGGGGCTGCCGTGGACCGGGTGCATCACGACGAGCGTACGCCGATGGACCCGGTGCGGGCAAGCGCCGCGCGGCTCGAATCGAGCTAGCTATCGAGTAGCCTAATGTGCTATCATCATAGTTATATGATTGAGTTTCACCTGGACTCGGGGTCCGGCATCTCGCCGTACCAGCAGCTGGTGCGGCAGGTACGGCAGGCGCTGCGGCTGGGCCTGCTGCGTGAGGGGGATCAGCTCCCGACGGTCAAGGACGTGGTCGCGCGGCTGGCGATCAACCCCAACACGGTGCTGAAGGCCTATCGCGAGCTCGAGCACGACGGGCTGGTGGCCGCTCGCCCGGGCGTCGGGACGTTCGTGACCCGCACGCTGACCGACGCGACGCTGGCGGCGCACGCGCCGCTGCGAAAGGACCTGCGGCGCTGGCTGACCAAGGCCAGGATGGCCGGGCTCGACGACGAGAGCATCGAGGCGCTCTTCATGACCACCTTTCGGACCGCCGCTCGAGAGGACGTAGCGTGAGCGCCATCCTGCGGGCCCGGGGTCTGGGCAAGAGCTACCGGCGTCGCTGGGCGTTGTCGGACTGCACGCTGGACGTGCCGGCCGGCCGGGTCGTCGGGCTGGTCGGCCCCAACGGGGCCGGCAAGAGCACGCTGCTGAACCTGGCCGTCGGCATGCTCGCGCCGACCGCCGGGACGATCGAGGTGCTCGGCGGCAGTCCTGCGTCCGGCCCGGCGCAACTCGCCAAGGTCGGCTTCGTCGCCCAGGACACCCCCACGTACGCCGGGCTGAGCGTCGAAGACCATCTGCGTCTTGGCGCCCGCCTCAACCCGGGCTGGGACGACGCCCTGGCCCGTGACCGGATCCGACGTCTCGGCCTGGACCTCGCTCAGCGGGCCGGGAAGCTGTCGGGCGGCCAGCGCGCCCAGCTGGCGCTCACGTTGGGCGTCGCCAAGCGCCCCCAGCTGCTGATCCTCGACGAACCGGTCGCCAGCCTCGACCCGCTCGCCCGGCGAGAGTTCCTGCAGGACCTCATGGAGGCCGTCGCCGAGCACGAGCTCAGCGTCGTGCTCTCCTCGCACCTGGTCTCCGACCTGGAACGCGTCTGCGATCACCTGATCGTGCTCGTCGCCTCCCGCGTGCAGCTCGCCGGCGACCTCGACACGCTGCTGGCCACCCATCACCGGCTCACCGGACCCCGCCGGGACCCCGCCACGCTGCCGGCCGACCAGCACGTGATCGCCGCCAGCCACACCGACCGGCAGACCAGCCTCCTGGTCCGCACCGAGTGCCCGATCCACGACCCCGCCTGGACCGTCGGCCAGCTCAGCCTGGAAGACCTCGTCCTGGCCTACATGGGCCAGACCGCGGCCAACCGCAACCACCGACCCGCGCTGGAGGCACTCCGATGATCTGGCTCACCTGGCGCCAGTCCCGCGCCCAGGCCGCGATGATGGCCGCCGCGCTTGCTGCGCTCGCCGCCATCCTGGCCCTGACCGGCCCGAACCTGGCCGACGACTACTCCACCGGGATCGCCGCCTGCACCACCGAGAGCGACGGCTGCTCGCAGTTCGTCCAGCGGTTCTTCCACGACCACCAGGGCTCCTTCCTCGCCGTCACCGCCGTCGTGCTGGTCCTGCCCGCCCTCATCGGGCTCTTCTGGGGAGCGCCGCTGATCACCCGTGAGCTCGAGGCCGGCACCCACCGGCTGGTGTGGAACCAGACCATCACCCGCACCCGCTGGCTGGCCGTCAAGCTCGGCCTCACCGGCCTGGCCGCCATGACCGCCGCGGGGCTCGGCAGCCTCGCGGTGACCTGGTGGTCGGGCCCGGTCGACAAGTCCGCCGCCCATGACTTCCCGCGGCTGGCGCCCCTGCTGTTCGACGCGCGCGGCATCGTCCCCATCGGCTACGCGGCCTTCGCCTTCGCGCTCGGCGTGACCGTCGGGATGCTCGTGCGCCGCACCCTCCCGGCCATGGCGATCACCCTGGCCGTCTTCGTCGCCGTCCAGATCGCGATGCCGCTGCTCGTGCGGCCCCACCTGATCCCGCCCAAGCATGCGACCATCGAGATCACCGTCGCGAACCTCGACGGACTCCGTGGACGCCCGGGCACCGGCCCCACGGAGGCGATCCTGAGGACACCCGACGCGGGCGCCTACGCGGGCGCCTGGGTCCTGTCCGGCCAGGCGGTCGACGCGTCCGGACACGCCATCGACACCATTCCCTTGTCCCGGACCGGAGCCTGTGCACCACCCGAGGGAGGGCCGGCGCCACCGCCTTCGGGCGCGAAGCCGGGCGACGCGCTCTCGGGGTGCTTCGCCGAACTCAAGCGGCTCGGCTACCGGCAACAGGTGACCTATCACCCCGCCAGCCGCTTCTGGCCCTTCCAGTGGTACGAGACCGCGATCTACCTCGCCCTCGCCCTCGGCCTCGCAGGGTTCTGCTTCTGGCGGCTCCGCCACCGCCTCTCCTGACGAGGTCCAAGCCCCCTCGTGACGGGGGTCGCCTCGTGATGGACCAGGAGACTGTGTCGCTATCGCGACTGGGGACCCACCTCCGGCGGCGACGGCCGGCCGTCGTGGGCCTCGGCCTCGCTGGCCGCCTACGGCACCCCTATCCGTCACGAAGCGACCCGGACCGACGAAGCGACCCGGACCGCTCGATTGTGGCATCCCGCAAACCGGAGGCCCGGAAGTCCTCCGATGCCCGCATTCCCCGCGGTGGGTCCACCGGCTTACGCTCGGTGCAACCCGATGGACGAAAGGGGCGGCATGGCCGGCAGGTACGCAGACGGCAACGCCGACGGCGCCGGACGGCGCGTTGCGCTGGTGACCGGTGCCGGGAGCGGCATCGGCCTGGCGATCGCGCACCGGCTGGCCGGCGAGGGGATGGACCTCGTGTGCGTCGACGTCCACGAGCCCGACGGCCTGCCCGGCGCGTTCCTTCACGCCGACCTGACCACGCGCGAGGGCAACCGCCACGCGATCGACTTCGCGATGGAGCGCTTCGGGCGCCTCGACGTCGTCGTCGCCAACGCGGGCGTGCAGCACGTGTCGCCGATCGAGGACTTCGACGAGGACGCCTGGGACCGGCTGCTCGCGCTCATGCTCACCAGCCCGTTCCTGCTGGCCCGCTACGGCTGGCCGGCGTTGCGGGAAGCCGGCGATGCGCGCTTCGTCGCGATGGCCAGCGTCCACGGCCTGGTCGCCTCGCCGTACAAGGCGGCCTACGTCACGGCCAAGCACGGCGTCCTCGGGCTGATCAAGACCCTGGCGCTGGAGGGCGCCGCCCACGGGATCCGCGCGACCGCCGTCTGCCCCGGGTTCGTGCGCACGCCGCTGGTGGAGGGGCAGCTCGCCGACCAGGCGCGCGCTCACGGCGTCTCGGTCACGGACGTGCTGGAGCGCGTGGTGCTCGAGCCGCAGGCGATCAAGGAGCTCATCGAGCCCGACGACGTGGCCGAGACGGTCGCCTTCCTCGTCGGCCGCGCCGGCCGCGCCTTCACGGGGGCGCCGGTCGTGCTCGACAACGGGTGGACCGCCGGCTGAGCGCGGCTCGGGCTCAGGCCCGGTGGCCGTCGAGCAGCAGGTCGCAATAGCCGTCGGCCACCTGCTGCGCCGACAGGCGGCCGCCCGGCCGGTACCACTGCGGCGTGTAGTTGACCATCGCCAGGAGGCCGAGCAGGGCCAACTGGCGGTCGGCGAAGCGCAGCGTGCCGGCCTGCTCGCCGCGCTCCAGGAGCTGCTCCAGCAGCCGCTCGAACGCCTTGCGCTTGCCGCGGACCAGGCGCCATTGGGGCTCCCGCTCGATCGTGTGGCGCTCCTGCTGGAAGACGAGCATGTGGTGACGGTGCTGCTCGACGTGCGCCACCCAGGCCCGGACGAGCGCGCGCAGCTGGACCTCCGGCGGCTCGTCGGTGGCGACGATCGCCTCGGCCTGCTCCAGCAGCGGGTCCATCAGCTCGTCGCAGATGCGGATCAGGAGCTGCTCCTTGCTCCCGATGTAGTGGTACAGCCCGCCGGCGGCCAGGCCCGTGGCCTCGGTGAGGTCGCCCACCGACGTGCGCTGGTAGCCGCGCTGCGCGAACAGCTGCGCGGCGGTGGCCAGGACCGTGCGCTGCTTGCGGTCGTAGCGCTCGCGCAGGGCGGGGCGGGTGGGCGGGACGGCCATTGCCACCAAGCGTAACGAAGTTCGAGCGATCGCTCGAACTTCGAGCGCTCATTCGGTATACATCGCCACATGCTGTTCGACCTCGACGACGACACCCAGCTGCTGCAGCGCACCGTCCGCGACTTCGCCGTGAGCGAGATCGCCCCGGTCGCGGCGGAGCTCGACCGCACCAAGGCGTTCCCCTACGAGCTCGTGTCGAAGATGGGCGAGCTGGGGTGGATGGGCATCCCGTTCCCCGAGGAGGTCGGAGGCGCCGGCGGCACGTCGCTGCAGTACGCGATCGCGGTCGAGGAGCTGACGCGGATCGACTCGTCGGTCGCGATCACGATGTGCGCGCACACGTCGCTGGGCACGCAGCCGATCTACTTGTTCGGCTCGCCTGAGCAGAAGGAGCGCCTGCTGCCCGACCTGACCGCGGGGCGCCGGCTGGGGGCGTTCGGGCTCACCGAGCCGGAGGCCGGCAGCGACGCGGGCAACGTCAAGACACGCGCGACGCTCGACGGCGGCGAGTGGGTCGTCGACGGCGCCAAGCAGTTCATCACCAACGCCGGCACCGACGTGTCGGGCCACGTCGCGATCACCGCCAGAACCGGAGACCCCGCCCACCCGAACGAGATCTCCAACATCATCGTCGAGAACGGGACGCCCGGCTACGAGCAGGGCACGCCGTACCGCAAGATGGGGTGGAACGCCTCCGACACGCGGCCGCTGACCTTCGACGGCGCGCGCGTCCCCGAGGAGAACCTGCTCGGCCCGCGCGGCGCCGGCTTCACGCAGTTCCTGCACATCCTCGACATCGGGCGGATCGGCGTCGCCTCGATGGGCGTCGGCCTGGCCCAGGGAGCGCTGGACGAGGCGCTGAAGTACGCCAAGGAGCGCAAGGCCTTCGGCCAGTCGATCAGCAAGTTCCAGACCATCCAGGCCAAGCTCGCCGACCTCGCGACCGAGATCGAAGCGGCGCGGCTGCTGACCTACAAGGCCGCGTGGCTGAAGGACCAGGGCCGGAACTTCTCGCTGACCGCCGCCCAGGCCAAGCTGAAGACCGGACGGCTGGCGGTGCGGGCCACCGAGGAGGCGGTGCAGATCCACGGCGGCTACGGCTACATCGAGGAGTACCCCGTCTGCCGCTTCTACCGCGACGCCAAGATCCTCACGATCGGCGAGGGCACCGACGAGGTCCAGCAGATGGTCATCGCCCGCGCCCTCGGCGCCTAGGCCATGAGCGCCTCCGGCCTGCCCGAGCGCGTGCGGATCCGCGAAGTTGGACTACGCGGATGACGGCCACGTCGCTCCCCCAGAGCGTGCGCATCCGCGAAGTCGGTCCTCGCGACGGCTTCCAGAACGAGCCCGAGGTCATCGCCACCGACGACAAGGTGCGGCTCGTCGACCTGCTGGCCCGCACCGGCGTGCCGCGGCTCGAGGTCACCTCGTTCGTGCGCGCCGACGTCATCCCGCAGCTGGCCGACGGCCCCGAGGTGCTGCGGCGCATGGACGTGCCCGGCGACGTCGACGTCACGGTCTTGATCCCCAACGAGCGCGGGTTCGACAACGCGCTGGCCCATCGCGATCGGTTCGGCGAGATCAACTGCTTCCTGAGCGCGAGCGAGTCCCATAACAAGGCCAACGTCAACCGCTCGATCGAGGAGTCGCTGACCGGGCTGGAGCGCGTGATCGGCCGCGCGGTGGGGGAGGGCCTGCGCGCCGAGGGCGTCATCAGCGTGAGCTTCGGATGTCCATACGAAGGCCACGTGCCGCCCGAACGCGTGTTCGCGATCGCGGACCGGCTGATCGCGGCGGGCGCCTCGGAGATCGGGTTCGGCGACACGACCGGCATGGCCAACCCGCGCCAGGTCCGCGCGTTCTTCGCCGCGGCGCGGGAAGCCCTCGGCCCCGAGGTCGAGCTGACCGCCCACTTCCACAACACCCGCGGCCAGGGGCTGGCCAACGTGCTGGCCGCGCTGGAGGCCGGCTGCACGAGCTTCGAGTCGAGCTTCGGCGAGCTGGGCGGCTGCCCGGTGCCCGCCGGCGCGACGGGGAACATCGCCACCGAGGATCTCGTCTCGATGCTGCACGAGATGGGCGTGCAGACCGGCATCGACCTGGACGCGATGCTCGCGGCGGCGCGCGCCGCCCGTGATGTCCTCGGCCGGCCGCTCGGCTCGCACACCCTGGTCGCGGGGCCCGTCGACTGGCACGACCGCCATGCATGAGCTGAGCCCCGTCCTGATCGCCAACCGCGGCGAGATCGCGATCCGGATCGCGCGCACCGTCCACGCGCTGGGGCTCGCGACCGTCGGCGTCGTCACCGAGGCCGACGTGCAGGCGCACGCCGCCCACGCCGACGCCTGCGACGTCACCGTCCCGATCGCGTCCTACCTCGATCCGGCCGAGCTGCTCCGCGCGGCGCGCGCCGCCGGCGCCCGCTCGGTGCATCCCGGCTACGGCTTCCTGAGCGAGAACGCCGCCTTCGCCCGCGCGGTCGCCGACGCCGGCCTGACCTGGATCGGCCCGCCCGCCTCGGCGATCGAGCTGATGGGCGACAAGGGCGCCGCCAAGGAGGCCGCCGCGGCCGCCGGGGTGCCCGTCGTCCCGCCCGGCGACGACGGCGGCGGGGCGGGCGGGTTCCCGCTCATCATCAAGGCCGTCGCCGGCGGCGGCGGCAAGGGCATGCGCGTCGTGCGCGCGCCGCACGAGCTGGAGGAGGCGACCAAGGCCGCCCAGCGCGAGGCGCGCGCCGCGTTCGGCGACGACCGCGTGCTCGTCGAGCGCTACCTCGAGCGCCCGCGCCACATCGAGGTGCAGGTGCTCGCCGACCGCCACGGCACCTGCGTGCACCTCGGCGAGCGCGAGTGCTCGCTGCAGCGCCGCCACCAGAAGGTCGTCGAGGAGGCGCCGTCGCCGGCCGTCGGTCCCGCGCTGCGCGCCCGCATGGGCGAGGCGGCGGTCGCGCTCGCCCAGGCCTGCGGCTACGAGGGCGCAGGCACGGTCGAGTTCATCACGACGGGGCCCGCCGACGAGTTCTTCTTCCTGGAGATGAACACCAGGTTGCAGGTCGAGCACCCGGTCACCGAGCTCGTCTACGGCGTCGACCTCGTCGAGCAGCAGCTGCGCGTGGCCGCGGGGGAGCGCCTGTCGCTCACCCAGGACGGGCTCCAACCTCACGGCCATGCCGTCGAGGCGCGCCTGTATGCCGAGGACCCGGCGGCCGGCTTCCTGCCCGCCACCGGCACCGTGCGCGCCTACCGCGAGCCGTCGGGCCCCGGCCTGCGCGTCGACTCCGGCATCCGCGCCGGATCGGAGGTCGGCACGTCGTACGACCCGATGCTCGCCAAGGTCGTCGCCCACGGGCCCGACCGCGCGACGGCCCTGCGGCGCCTGGACCGGGCGCTGGCCACGCTGGAGATCGTCGGCGTGACCACCAACGCCGCGTTCTCGCGGGCGCTGCTGGCCCGGGACGACGTGCGCGCCGGCGAGCAGGACACCGGCCTGCTGGAGCGCGTGCTCTCCGACCTCGCCACCCCCCCGCCCGAGGATCTCGTCCCCGCAGCGGTCCTCGCCGCCGCCGGCACCGCGCGACCGGCCGGCCCCTGGCGGCGCCCGCTCGACGGCCACCGCGAGGCACAAGTCGGCGCCGGCCGCGTCACCGTCGGCGAGCGCTCCTGGACCGCCGCGATCCGCTCGGCCCCCGACGGCTCGCTGCGCATCACCCTCGACGGCGTCGAGCGCCGCTATGCGGTCGCCGTCTCCGACGAGGCCGTGTGGATCGCCCGCGACGGCCACCACCTGGAGGTCCGCACCGAGCGCCGGGCCCGCGCGGGCTCCGGCGCGGCCGCCGGCTCGCTGGAGGCGCCGATGCCCGGCACCGTCCTGCTCGTCCATGTCGCCGACGGCGACACCGTCGCCGCGGGCGACGTCCTGCTCGTCCTGGAGTCGATGAAGATGGAGCTGTCGATCACCGCACCGCACGCGGGCACCGTCGCGGGCCTCGCGCTCGCGCCCGGCGACCGCGTCGCGCTCAAGCAGCCGCTGGTCGCCGTGGTCGCTCCGGCCGACCCCGAGGAGGCCGCTGCATGAGCACGACCGACGCCACCACCTACCGCGACGGCCACCTCGCGCTGATCGCCGACCTGCAGCAGCGCCTGGAGCGCGTGCGCGCCGGCGGGGGACAGCGGGCGCGGGAGCGTCACCTGTCGCGCGACAAGCTGCTGCCGCGCGACCGCGTCGAGCGCCTGTGCGATCCAGGCGCGCCGTTCCTGGAGCTGTCGGCGCTGGCGGCCGAGGAGCTCTACGACGGCGCGGCCCCCGGCGCGGGGATCGTCACCGGGATCGGCACCGTCTGCGGCCGCCACGTGGTCGTCGTGGCCAACGACGCGACGGTCAAGGGCGGCACGTACTACCCCATGACGGTCAAGAAGCACCTGCGCGCGCAGGAGATCGCGCTGCACAACCACCTGCCGTGCGTCTACCTCGTCGACTCCGGCGGCGCCTTCCTGCCGATGCAGGACGAGGTCTTCCCCGACCGCGAGCACTTCGGGCGCATCTTCTACAACCAGGCCCAGATGTCGGCGCGCGCGATTCCGCAGATCGCCTGCGTGATGGGCTCCTGCACCGCCGGCGGCGCGTACGTGCCCGCCATGAGCGACGAGACCGTCATCGTCCGCGAGCAGGGCACGATCTTCCTCGGGGGCCCGCCGCTGGTGAAGGCGGCCACCGGCGAGGTCGTCACCGCCGAGGAGCTGGGCGGCGGCGACGTGCACGCCCGCACCTCGGGCGTCGCCGACCACCTGGCCGACGACGACGAGCACGCGCTGGAGATCGTGCGGCGGATCGTCGACACGCTGCCGCCGCAGCCGGCGCCACCGTGGGACCGCCGGCCGTCGCGCCCGCCGCTCGAGGATCCCGAGACGATGCTCGACGTCGTGCCGACCGACAGCCGCACGCCCTACGACGTGCGCGAGATCATGCGCCGCCTGGTCGACGGCGGCGAGCTGCAGGAGTTTAAGGAGCTCTACGGCACGACGGTGGTCTGCGCCTTCGCGCACCTCGACGGCCACCCGGTCGGCCTCATCGGCAACAACGGCATCCTGTTCAGCGAGTCCTCGCTGAAGGCCGCCCACTTCGTCGAGCTCTGCGACCGCCGCGGCATCCCGCTGCTGTTCCTGCAGAACATCTCGGGCTTCATGGTCGGCAAGGACTACGAGGCCGGCGGCATCGCCAAGGACGGCGCGAAGCTCGTCACCGCCGTCTCGTGCGCCCGCGTTCCGAAGCTCACCGTCGTCGTCGGCGGCTCGTTCGGCGCGGGCAACTACGGCATGTGCGGCCGCGCGTACTCACCGCGCCTGCTGTTCATGTGGCCCAACGCGCGCATCAGCGTGATGGGCGGCGAGCAGGCCGCGACGGTCATGCGCGAGGTCGGCCAGGAGGAGGTCGGCGCCCAGCTCCGCGACCAGTACGAGGAGCAGGGACGCCCCGTCTACTCGACCGCCCGGATCTGGGACGACGGCATCATCGACCCGCGCGACACGCGCGCCGTGCTCGCCGAGGCGCTGGCGGCCTGCGCCAACGCCCCGCTGGGCGAGCTGGGGTACGGGATCTTCCGGATGTGAGCCGCGGCGGCTCAGGCCGCCTTGAGGTCCGGCAGGAGCGCCGGGCCGCACTGCGAGATCGCGTCGGCGAGCCGCATGGCCGTGACCTGCTCCCAGCGGCCGGTGTCGACCAGGCGACGGCAGAGCCGCTCGGCGTCCTCGAGGGCGTGGCGGGCCGCGCTGTCGGTCGTGAGGTCGCGGCTGAAGAGCAGGCTGTCGGCGGCGCTGCGGATCCGCTCCTGCTCCTCGCCGAGCAGCTTGCTCGGGCCGAGCTCGGTGATGGTCTGGAGGACTTGCTGGTAGGCGTTGGCGCGTTCAGGGGTCATGGCACCGGTCCCGGGGAGGTGGGTCGTCGACGTCCATGATGGCCCTGGCGCAGCCGGTTGGCTTTACGCGGGTGGCCAAAGATCGGCCCGTCCGATTGGCCGCGCGGGCGGGCGTGCGCAGACGCCAAGACGGCCACGGCGACCATCGCGCCTCCGCCTTACTTGGCCTCGAGCTCGGCGAGCTTGTCCCGCCCGCCCTTGGTCAGCGTGAGCCCGTTGGGGCCGCGCGTGACGAGCTTCTGCTTGTTGAGGTAGTTGGTGACGCCGGCGCTGACGGTGGACGGCGAGAGGCCGGTCTTCTCCGCGATCTCGGCCGGCTCGGTCGCCCCGTTTCGGATCGCGCGCAGGATCGCCGCCTGGTTGGCGCCGGGGGGCCTGCGCGGCTTGGTGCGCGGCGTGCTGCGGGCGCCCGCGGGCGCCGCGCCGAGCGCGACGAGGTCCTCCTCGATCTGCCGCAGCTCCTCGAGCGGCCCCTTGATCTGCTTCTGCAGCAACGCCCGGCGATCCCTCAGCTTCTTGATGGTCTCGCGCAGGATGGGACTGGCCAACGTGGGTCTCCGGAGGTCGTGCCCGCACGCGGACAGCAGGTGAACGGGGGATGGGGCGGGGGCAACGATTACAGCTACGGCCGCCGTGCGTGGGACGCTGCGCGGCATGGACGGCAGGATCGACGTGATCGATCGGGGACGGCGCATCGCGTTTTCGTTCGACGATGTCCTGAAGTACCACGGCGGCGGCTCGCCCGGCGGGGCGGCCATCGGCTTCAAGGTGATCGAGGGCGCGCTGCCGCTGCTCGCGCCCGGCGGTCCGTGCGAGCGGCGCGAGATCGTCGTCGCGACCGCGTTCGGCGGCCCCGGCGCACGCGACGCGTTCGAGCTGGTCACCCGGGCGGTCAGCGAGGACCGGTTCCGGCTCGATCCGACGCTGGCCCGGCCGGACCGCGGGCGCGTCCTGGAGCGCTTCGTGTTCCGGCTCGGCCACGGACCGCGGTCGGTGACGCTGCTGCTCCGCCACGGCTTCGTGACCGAGGAGTTCATCGACCTGGCCCGCGCCGAGACGCGCGACGACGAGCAGGACCGCCGCCTCACCACGCTCAAGCAAGAGCTTGCCGACCGCGTCATGGCGCGCCCGGCGGGCGAGGTCATCGAGGTTGCCGGGACGGCGTGAGGCGGCCTAAGCGACCCGGTTGCGCGCCTCCCACAGCGCCCGCTGCTCGCTGAGCGAGAGCAGGCGCCAGGTGTCGGTCGCGGGGTCGTGGACCGAGACGTGGACGTCCACGATGGAGCGGATGCCGCGCAGGAGGTGCAGCGTGGTGCGGGTGTCGGCGTGCTCGGCGAGCGTCTCGCGCGTCACGACGTCCACGACCTTGAACGCGCGGGGATGGCGCGGTGCCGGTTCGGGCTCCTTCTTCGGAGCCGGCGGCGGCGGCACGTACAGCTTGTCGCCCGACGGTTTCGCCGGCTTCTGCACGCGGTCGAGGGGCACGACGCTCGCGCCGGTGCCCTTGGTGGCGGTGTCGAGGATCCAGGTCTTTCCCACCCCTCGATTGTAGTTGCTTTCGCAATCAACACGATGCAGCACAGCGCGCGTCGGCGCGCAGCATTCAGGAGGGCCGTGAGCGGCTTTCCTTCAGGCGGAGGAGCGCCTGGAGGATGAACACCGCGCCGGCCGCCATGATGAGCCAGTCCCAGACGCTGAAGCCCTCGTCTACCCCTTCCGCGATGGTGAGGGCGATGATCAAGGTGAAGGCGGCGACCGTCCCCCAACTTCTAACGCGAGAATGCGACTCGGCCACGTCGTCCTTCCCTCTAGGTCGATCCGGTGAGAGGCACTTATAGCCCGCCAAACGGTCGGGGCGCAACCACGGTCGTTGCGCGAGAAGCGCGACGGCCTCCTCACCTGCATCAGCCTCCGCGGGGAGAGGGGCAAGCCCCCCTTGGCATGGTCGAGCGGACAGTTCGCGCCGGGGAGCGTGGACGGTGAACGTCGCTGACTAGAGCGCGCCGGGCGGCGCTGACGTGCCGTGCACGAGGCCCGACTCGTAGGCCAGGACGACCGCCTGGACGCGGTCGCGCAGGCCGAGCTTGGCGAGCAGGCGCGAGACGTGGGTCTTGACCGTGGTCTCCTCGACGACGAGCGCCGACGCGATCTCGGCGTTGGAGAGTCCCTGGGCCACGAGGCGCAGGACCTCCAGCTCGCGCGGCGTCAGCTCGTCGAGCTCCTGCGGTGGGCGCACCTGACGCCGGCCGGCCCGGACGAAGTCGTCGATCAACCGGCGGGTGACCGAGGGCGCCAGGAGGGCGTCGCCGCCGGCCACCGCGCGGATGCCCGCGGTGAGCTGCTCGGGCCCGACGTCCTTGAGCAGGAAGCCGCTGGCGCCCGCGGCCAGCGAGTCGTACACGTACTCGTCGAGGTCGAAGGTCGTCAGGACCAGGACCTTGGGCGGCTTCGCGGCGCCGCCGCTCACGATCTCGCGCGTCGCGGCGATCCCGTCGAGCTCGGGCATGCGCACGTCCATCAGCACGACGTCGGGGGCCAGCCGCGCGGCGCTGTGGACGGCCTGGCGCCCGTCGGCGGCCTCGCCGACGACCTCGAGGTCGGGCTCGGTGTCGAGGACCATGCGGAAGCCGGCTCGCACGAGCGCGTGGTCGTCGACGAGCAGGACGCGGATGCTCACGCCGGCAGCGGGATCCGCGCCCGCACGACGAACCCGCGGCCGTCGGCGGGGTGGGCTTCGAGCTCGCCGCCGTAGAGCCGCGCCCGCTCACGCATCCCGGCGAGGCCGTGACCGGGACGGGCGCCGTCGCGCACCGCGGGCCCCTCGTCGGCGATCTCGAGCCTCAGGTCCTCCGCCCCGTAGGAGACCGTGACCCGGGTCGGCACGAGTCCGGCGTGCTGCATCGTGTTGGTCAGCGCCTCCTGGACGATGCGATACGCCGAGCGGTCGAGGCCCTCGGCAAGCTCGCGCTCGACGCCCTGGACGTGCAGCTGCACGCTGAGGCCCGCCTGGCGCATCTCCGCGACCAGGCTGCCCAGGTCGTGCAACCGCGGCTGGGGCTTGAGCTCCGCGCGGCTGTGGTCCTCGCGCAGCAGCCCGAGCGACCGCCGCAACTCGGCCAGCGCCGTATGGCCGGTCTCCTCGATCGCGCGGAGCGCCTCGCGGGCGCGGTCGGGGTCCTGCTCCAGGATGCGGCGCGCGCCCTGCGCCTGCACGACCATCACCACCACGCCGTGCGCGACGGTGTCATGCAGCTCCCGCGCGATGCGCTGGCGCTCCTCGCCGGCGGCCATGCGGGCGCGCTGGTCGCGCTCGCGCCCCAGCAGGGCGCTGCGCAGGGCCCGCGCCCGGGCGGTGCGCCCGGCCAGCCATGGGCTGAGGGCGACGAGGCCGGCCGAGAACACGAAGCTCTGGAGATCGCGATGGGCGGAGACGAGCACGGTCGTCCACAGACCGAGGACGCCCGCGGCGAGGCCGAGCGTCGCCGCGCGCTCGCCCGCGTAGGCGCCGAGCGAGTAGAAGGCGACGCCGCCGGCGATCAGCGAGGCGATCAGCGGCGGCTCGCCCGCGAAGACGCCGCCGCCCAGCGCCTCCTGGACGGCGGCGATCGTCACGAAGGCGAGGACCACGGCGAGTGGCGCCCGTCGCCGCCAGGCGAGCGTGCCGGTGAGCGCCAGGCCGCCGATCACCGCGGCCGCAGACGCTCCCGGCTCGTCGCGCAGGACGAGCTGCACCTCCAGGGTCGTCGCCAGCGCCAGCGCCAGGAGCCCGTCGACGACGCGAGGGTCCAGCGTGCGCAGGCGATCGATCGCGCCCGCGACGGTCATGTCCGCAAGGTATCGCGGCGTGGGGCCGCCGCCGTCCTCCTCAGGGAGGATCTCTGGCTCCGCCGAAGGGCTACGACAACTCGTCCCAACGCCCGACGACAGGACGGCGCGGGCGCGTGATCGTGGTGACCGTGACCGACCACGTGATCGAGACCCGGGACCTCACCAAGCGCTACGGCGACGCGGTCGTCGCCGTCGACGGGCTCGAGCTGCGCGTGCAGCGCGGCGAGGTGTACGGGTTCCTGGGTCCCAACGGCGCGGGCAAGACGACGACGCTGCGGATGCTGCTCGGGCTCGTGCGGCCGACGTCGGGCCACGCGTCGGTGCTCGGTGCCGCGCCCGGCTCGTCGCATGCGCTGTCGCGCATCGGGGCGATGGTGGAGGCGCCGGCGTTCTACCCCTACCTGTCGGGGCGCGACAACCTGACGGTGCTCGCGCGCCACGGCGGGGTGGGCGAGGAGCGCATCGCGATCGTGCTCGCCGCCGTCGGGCTGAGCGATCGGGCGACCGATCGGATCGCGACCTACTCGATGGGCATGAAGCAGCGCCTCGGCGTCGCCGCCGCGCTGCTCAAGGACCCCGAGCTCCTGATCCTCGACGAGCCGACCAACGGGCTCGATCCGGCCGGGATGGCCGAGATGCGCGAGTTCATCCGGTCGCTGGCCCAGGGCGGGCGGACGGTCGTGCTCTCCAGCCATCTGATGGGCGAGATCGAGCAGGTGAGCGACCGCGTCGGGATCATCCGCGCCGGCTCGCTCGTCGCCGAGGGCACGGTCGAGGAGCTGCGGGGCCGGGCCGGGCTGCGGGTGCGGGCCGAGCCGCTGCCGGAGGCGGCCCGGCTGGTCGCGGCGCTGCCCGGCGTCGAGGCCGTGACCAGCGCCGGCGGCCTGCTCGACGTGACCGTCGACACCGCCCGCGCGCCCGCGATCAACCGCGTGCTCGTGGAGGCCGGCGTCGCCGTCTCCGAGCTCTATCTGCAGAAGACCTCGCTCGAGGACGTCTTCCTCGAGCTGACCGCGAACGGAGACCAGCCGCGATGACCAGGAACGTGACCGCCGAGCTGCTGGTCCTGCGCAAGCGGGCCGCCACCTGGATCCTGCTGGGCATCTGGACGCTGCTCGGGATCTTCTTCGCCTACGTGGTCCCGTACGCGCTGGACCCCGAGGACGCAACGGGCGGCGTCGCGCAGTTCTTCCCCGCGGCCCTGGCGGGGAACCTGATCGCCGGGTTCCCGTTCTTCGGCGGCGTCTTCGCGCTGATGCTCGGGGTGTTCGCGCTCGGCAGCGAGTACGGCTGGGACACGCTGAAGACGCTGTTCACCCAAGGGCCGGGGCGGCTGTCGGTGTTCGCCGCGAAGCTGATGGCGCTGGGCATCGTCCTCGTGCCGTTCGTCGGGGTGCTGTTCGTCGCGGGCGCGGTGGCCAGCTACGTGATCGCGCAGATCGAGGACGCTCCGGTGGACTGGCCGTCGGCCTGGCTGCTGCTGCGCGCGATGGCGGCGGGCTGGCTGATCCTGGCCGTGTGGGCGGCGCTCGGCGTGCTGCTCGGGGTCGTCACGCGCGGGACCTCGCTGGCGATCGGCGTCGGCATGCTGTACGCGCTGGTGATCGAGGGGCTCCTGAGCGCCTTCGCCGACAGCGTGAGCGTGCTCGAGCCGCTGACCCAGGTCTTCCTGCGCGCCAACGGCTACTCGATCGCCGCGGCGCTCGGGGCCTCGGTCGACTCGATCGAGTCCAGCGGGCCCGGGTCCTACAGCGGGCCACTGGTCGACAGCGTGCAGGCGCTGGCGGTGCTCGCGGCGTTCATCGTCGGCCTCGCCGGGGTGTCGGCGCTCGTGCTGCGCCGGCGCGACGTGGCCTAGAAGGCCCCTGAAAATCAGGCGGTCCGGTCAGATGTGGTCGTGGACCGAGCCAGGCGCCGCACGATTCCGCAGGCAAGGCTTCCGCCTTGTCAAGGGATCGGGTGGCGATCTGGCGATGTGTCCACGGCCACAGCTGGCCGCAGCGCCTTTTTCGGGGGTCTTCTAGCCTGGTATGCATGACCATCATCCTGATCTGCTGCCTGGTCTGCGTGATCTCCTTCCTCGCGAGCGCGTTCCTCTACCGGGACCAGTGAGCGCGGTGCGCTCGCTCAGCCGCGCATGTCCGCCGGCCGCTGCGGACGCGCTTCGCTGAGCGCGGTGCGCAGGTCGTCGGCCTTGAGCTCGGGGCCGGAGGAGGGCGTGCCGGACTGCTGACGCCAGGAGTCGGCCAGGCTGCCGGCGTCGACGGCGTCGAAGCCGAGCTCCTCCACCATGGCCATCACCTGGGACTTGGCCGAGGCGTCGTCGCCGGCGATCGGCAGCGCGATGCGCTCGGGGTCGTCCTCGGCGCGCGCGGCGTCGATGAGGTTGTGCGCGTACATATTGTTGAACGCCTTGATCACGGGGCGGCCGAGCTCCCGGCTGACCCATTCGCTCTCGGGCATGCCCTCCTCGATGTCGGCGATCCGGCCGTCGCGCTGCGGGTAGTAGTTGCCGGTGTCGACGATCGCCGCGCCGGGCGCGGCGGCCTCCAGGACCCCGTCCGGCAGGTCCGGGACGTTCTTGGTGGGGATGGCCACGATCACGACGTCGGCATCGCGCGCCGCGTCGGTCACCGCGACGGGCGTGGCGCCGGTCTCGGCGGCGAGGTCGCCCAGCGTCTCCGGGCCGCGCGAGTTGGCGACCGAGACCTGATGGCCGAGTCCGGTGAGGCGCCTGGTGAGGTTGCCGCCGATCTGGCCGGCGCCGATGATGCCGATCTTCATCGCTGCTCCAATGCGGGTTGCCAGCGGAGCCCTCCACGGTACCCCTCGCGCACCGCCCTTTTGCATCTCGTAACGGGGCCAGGCCCCGCAACGAGTTGGCCCTTTTGCAACGGGGCCAGGCCCCCGGGTGTGTGCGCCCGGCGCGGCCCACCGCTCCGGTTCCTGGTCGACACCACCGGCCCCCGTCCAGCATGATCCCGGCATGGAGACCGAGCACGTCGACGTGTTGATCGTTGGTGCGGGCCTGTCGGGGATCGGCGCGGGCGTCCACCTGCAGGCCAACTGCCCGGACAAGACCTACGCCATCCTCGAGGGGCGCGAGGCCAGCGGGGGAACGTGGGATTTGTTCCGGTACCCGGGCATCCGCTCGGACTCCGACATGTTCACGCTGGGGTACTCGTTCCGGCCGTGGAGGGAGGCCAAGGCCATCGCGGACGGCCCGTCGATCCTGCAGTACGTGCGCGAGACGGCGCGCGACCACGGCGTCGACCGCCACATCCGCTTCAACCACCGCGTCGTGCGCGCCGAGTGGCGCAGCAGCGACGCCCGCTGGACCGTCGAGGTCGACCGCGGCGACACGGGCGAGACGGTGCAGTTGACCTGCGGCTTCCTGTTCACGTGCAGCGGCTACTACCGCTACGACGAGGGCTACACGCCTGACTTCCCCGGCATCGAGCGCTTCGCCGGCCGCATCGTCCACCCCCAGCACTGGCCCGAGGACCTCGACTACGCCGGCCGGCGCGTCGTCGTGGTCGGCAGCGGCGCGACCGCGGTGACGCTCGTGCCCGCCATGGCCGAGCAGGCCGAGCACGTGACGATGCTGCAGCGCTCGCCCAGCTACGTGCTCGCGCTGCCCGGCAAGGACCCGATCGCCGACGTCCTGCGCCGCCTGCTGCCCGCCAGGGTCGCCTATCCGATCGTCCGCTGGAAGAACGTCGCGATCACCACCGCCTTCTTCCAGCTCAGCCGGCGGCTGCCGAAGGTCGCCAAGGCGCTGATCCGCAAGGGCGTCGAGAAGCAGCTGCCGCCCGGCTACGACATCGACACGCATTTCACGCCGCGCTACGACCCCTGGGACCAGCGGGTCTGCCTGGTGCCCGACGGCGACCTCTTCGCCGCGATCAGCCGCGGGAGCGCGTCGGTCGCCACCGACCGGATCGACACGTTCACCGAGACCGGGCTGCGGCTCGTCTCGGGCGCCGAGCTCGAGGCGGACGTCATCGTCACCGCCACCGGCCTGAACATGCTCGCGCTGGGCGGCATGCAGCTCGTCGTGGACGGCCGCGAGGTCGTGCTCCCCGAGACGCTGGGCTACAAGGGCATGATGTTGAGCGACGTGCCCAACTTCGCCGTCGCGCTCGGATACACCAACGCCTCGTGGACGCTCAAGTGCGACCTGACCTGCGAGTACGTCTGCCGGCTGCTGAACCACATGGACCGGCACGGGTTCCGGCAGGTCACGCCGCGCAACCACGAGCCGTCGCTGCCGACCGAGCCGTTCATCGACCTCAAGGCAGGCTACGTCCAGCGCTCGATCGACCAGTTCCCGCGCCAGGGCCTCAAGGCGCCCTGGCGCCTGCACCAGAAATACGCGCGCGACACCGCGGCGCTGCGGTTCGGCACGCTCGACGACGGCGCGCTGGAGTTCTCGGCCGGCGCGGCGCCGGCGATCGAGCCCGTGGAGCCGCTGGCGGCCTGAGCGGGCTCACCAGCCCAGGCGCAGCCGCAGGACCCTGGCACCGCACCCGCCGCGCTCAGCGGCGCGTCGCCGCCCCGAGCACCTCGCCGGCCAGCGCGACGGCCTCGAGGTCGTGGACCTCGGGCATGTTGACGATGAGGCCGTCCAGGCCCGCGTCGAGGTTGGCGACGATCTGCTCGCCGACCTCGTCGCGATCGCCCCACAGCACCACGGCGTCGAAGCGCTCGGCCATGGCGTCGCGCAGCGGGGCCACCTTCTTCTCCGCCGCCTCGTGGGTGTCGGCGATCACCAGCGTCCCGAGCTTGGTCTTGGTGATCTCCGCCGGGTCGCGCCCGACGTCCTCGCAGTGCTTGGCGAGCACGTCCATGAGGTGGCGGATGTGGTCGGGCTCGCCGAAGACGTTGGACGCGTCGGCGTACTGGGCGACCATCCGCAGCGTCTTGCGCTCGCCGCTGCCGCCGACGAGGATCGGGATGTCGCCGCGGATCGGCCTGGGGTTGTTGTAGGCCTGCTCGACGCTGTGGTGCTTGCCGTGGTAGGTCGCACGCTCCTGCGTGAACATCGCGCGGGAGATGTTCAGCGCGTCCTCCAGGCGCTCGAAGCGCTCGCCCAGCGGCGGGAAGTCGAAGCCGTAGGCACGGTGCTCGCCCTCGAACCACGCGGCGCCGAGGCTGTGGATCGCGCGACCGCCGGAGAGCACGTCGATGGTGGTGGTGATCTTGGCCGCCAGCGCCGGGTTGCGGTAGGTGACGGCGCCGACCATGAGGCCGAGGTGCGCGGTCTGGGTGCGCGCGGCCAGCGCGGCGAGCGCCGTGTTGCCCTCGAGCATCCAGTTCTCCTCGGGCCCGACGCCCCGGATCTGATGCAGGTGGTCCATCACGTAGACGGAGTCGAAGCCGGACGTCTCCGCGGTGCGCGCGATGCCGGTGAGGGCGTCGAGCAGGCCGGCGGGCTCCACACCCGGCAGGTTGAAGTTCGGGATCTGCAGGCCGGCGCGAATCGGTGCGGGAAGCATCGTTCCAGAGTAGAACGCCGGGCCCGGGTCAGCGGCGGCGGCCTGACCCGCGCGGCGCCCGCGGGTGGCGCCACGCGCCGATCCGGCCCGTCACGTAGGCCGCCAGCGCACCCACGCCCGCGACGCCCAGCGGCGCGAAGGAGAGCACCGTCTCCTCGACCGGGACGCCGGCGATGTGGGCGAGCGGCATCGGCCCTACCTCCGCCGCCGGCCGATCGCGACGCCGAGCACGAGCACCAGCAGCCCGACGACCCCGACGGTCTTCGGATCGCGCAGCCGCCCGGCGACGACCGACCCGATGATCTTGCCCACCGGCAGCGCGGCGTCGCCCGCCGGCTCGGACACCGCCGCCGCAGCACCGGCCGCCCCGGCGCTCACCGCCTCGGCGCCGGCCGCGACCTCGGGCGCCGCGGCGCTCGTCACTGCCGCGACGACCTCGGGCTCCGGCGCCGCGGCCTCGCCGGCCGCGCTCGCGGCTCGCCCGCCCGCGTCGATCAGGGCGGCGAGGTTCTGCGCGAACGTGTCGGTCAGCGAGGCCGCGACGTCCTTGATGACGCCCTGGCCCATCGCGGCGGCCTTGCCGCTCATCTGCATCTCGGTGGTGATCGACGCGGCGGTCCCGCCGTCCTGCTCGCGCAGCGCCATGCGGATGCTCGCCGAGGCGGTGCCCTGGCCGCGCGCCTCCTTGGCCTTGGCGCGCATCGTGGCCTGATGGGCGCCGGCGTCCTTGTCGAGGATCTCGACGTCGCCCTTGTAGTTCATGGTCATGGGTCCGAGCCTGACCTTGACCGCCACCTTGTAGGCGTCGTCGCCGGTCTGCTCGAGCACCGAGGCTCCAGGCATGCACGGCGCGATGCGCTCGACGTCGAGCAGCAGGTCCCACACCTCCTCGACGGGGGCCTGGACCTGGAACGTGTTCTCGAACTCCATGTCGTTCTGTCACCTCGTGGTCGTCATCGCCGCGCGCCGATCTCATCGATCGCCTCGGCCAGCGCCAGCAGGTTGTGGCCGCCGACGAACGCGTCGCAGGAGGGCAGCGCCGCCGCCATGCCGCCGGCGCTCGGCTGGAAGTCGCGGCCGGCCTTGCGCGGGTTGACCCAGACGATCCGGTGCGCGAGCCGGTGCAGCCGCTCCATCTCGCGGCGCACGAGCGCGGGATCGCCCGTCTCCCAGCCGTCGGAGACGATGACCACGACGGCGCCGCGCGCCATCCCGCGGCGGCCGTGGCGGTCGTTGAAGCGCTGCAGCGCCTCGCCGATGCGCGTGCCGCCCGACCAGTCGGGGGCCGCGGCGGCGGCGCGGCCGATCGCGACGTCGGGGTGCCGGCCGCGCAGCGCGCGCGTCAGGCGCGTCAGGCGCGTGGCGAAGACGAAGGCCTCGGCGTCCGCGCCGCCGACGGCGCCGTGCAGGAACGTCAGGAACGCGCGCGAGTAGGGCTCCATCGAGCCCGAGATGTCGCACAGCACGACGAGCGGGCGGTGGCGCGTGCGCCGGCGCCGGCGCACCTGCCGGACCGGGTCGCCGCCGGTGCGGTGGCTGGCGCGCAGCGTCGCGCGCACGTCGAGGTGGTCGCCCCGGCGGGCGCGCCGCGCACGCCGCGTCCGGCGCAGCGGCGTGGCCAGGGACAGGTCGGCCATCAGGCGCCGCAGCGCGATCAGCTCGCCGTCGTCCAGCTCTCCGAAGTCCTTGCGCGCCAGCTGCTCCTCGGCGCTGGCGACCGGCACGAGCACCTCGCGCTCGGCCGCATCGGGGTCGCGGTCGCCCGGCGCCGAGGCGGTGGCCGCCGACGAGCGCGGCGCGCCATCGGCGCTGGGCGCCTCGGCCGGCGGAGCACCCGGCGGCGGCGCCTGGTCGCCGCGCGCGACGTCGGGCACCGGCTGCGCGGCCTGGTCGCCGCGGTGGTCGGCCGGATCGACCACCGCGTCGAAGACGCTCGCGAAGACCGCGTCGAAGGACTCGACCTGGTCGTGTGCGGAGACGAACACGGTGCGGGCGGTCCAGTACAGCTGCGTGCGCGACGCCGGCCGGGTCAGCGCCAGGGCGCGCGCGAAGCGCACCGACCGCTCCGGCGAGCAGGGGATCCCGGCTCCGTGGACGGCGCGCCCGAACGCGGCGGCCAGCCCCGGGACGTCCACGCCCGCCAGCGGGTCAGTCGCCATCGTCGGCCCCCGCGGGCAGCAGGGCCGACAGGCCCTGCGCGCGCACCTGGTCCTGGTCCTCGCGGTACTTCAGGACCGCGCCGAGCGTGCGCCGCACCGCCGGCTCGTCGAGGCGCTGCACGCCGAGCACCCGCAGCGCCGCGACCCAGTCGATCGCCTCCGCGATCCCCGGCGGCTTCTGGATGTCCTGCGCCCGCAGGCGCCGCACGGCGCTCGCGACGTCGCCGGCCAGCTGCGGCGCGGCGTCGGGCACGCGGCGCCGGACGATGTCGGTCTCGCGCTCCGGGCTGGGGTAGTCGATCCAGTGGTAGAGGCAGCGACGCTTGAGCGCGTCGTGCAGGTCGCGCGTGCGGTTGGAGGTGAGCACCACTATCGGCGGGTGCGCGGCCTGGATCGTCCCGAGCTCGGGGATCGTCAGGCTCGCCTCGGCCAGCAGCTCGAGCAGGAACGCCTCGAAGTCGTCGTCGGCGCGGTCGAGCTCGTCGATCAGCAGCACCGCCGGGCGCGGGCCCGGATGCTCGATCGCGCGCAGCAGCGGCCGGCGCACGAGGTACTCGTCGGAGAACAGCTCGTTCTCCGACAGCTCCGCCGAGGAGGCCTCGGCCATCCGGATCCGAAGCAGCTGGCGCGGGTAGTTCCACTCATACAGCACTTCGGCCGAGTCGATGCCCTCGTAGCACTGCACGCGGATGAGCGGCGTGTCGAGGATCTGCGCCAGGGCCTTGGCCGCCTCGGTCTTGCCGACGCCCGCCTCGCCCTCGAGCAGGAGCGGCTGCGGGAGCGCGAGCGCCAGGTAGAGCGACGTGGCCAGCCCCTCGTCGGCGAGGTAGTCGACCGCCGCCAGGCGCTCGGCGAGCTCCTCGGGGCCGGGCACGAACGTGGCGAGGTCGTCGCTCACGCGGTCGCGCCCTCGGCCGCGAGGACCGCCGCGTAGTCCTCCCACGTGTCGACGTCCAGCGGCGCCGGGCCGGCGATCGGCACCTCGGCGACGCCGGCGGCGTCGCCGTCCAGCAGCTTCCACACTGCCTTGTCGCCGTGCAGCGCGGCGAGCTCGCCGAACGCCGCGCGGCCGAACGCGAACGGGTGGCCGCGGCCGTCGGCGTAGCGGCAGACCGCGAACGCCGAGTCGCCGCGGCCGGCCAGGAGCGTCGCCACCGTGGCGGCACGCACGCCAGGCTGGTCGCCCAGCAGCAGCACGAGCACGTCGGTGCGCGGGTCCACCGCCGCCAGCGCGACGGCGATCGAGGACGAGCAGCCGCTGCCGTAGTTGAGGTTCTCGACCACCTCGACGCCGGTGAGGTCGACCTGCTCCCGCACGTCGCCGGCGCCGCCGCCCAGCGCGCAGAGCAGCTGGTGAAACGCACACGTGCGGGCGGTGTCGAGCACCTGGTCCAGCAGCGTGCGCCCGCGGTAGGGCAGCAGCTGCTTGGGCCGGCCGAGGCGCCGCGAGCTGCCGGCGGCCAGCACGAGCCCCGCGGTCCGCGGGCCCTCAGTGCTCGCCATGGCCATGGCAGCACGCGCCGCCGCCGCCACCGGACGACGGCCCCGCCGGCACCGTCAGGGGCACGGTCGGCACCGGCGTGCCGCGCGGCGTGCCGGAGCGGCGCTCCTGCACGATCTCGGCGAGGATCGCCAGCGCGATCTCCGGCGGCGTGCGGGCGCCGATGTCCAGCCCGGCGGGCGTGCGCAGCCGCGAGCGCAGCGCGTCGTCGCAGTCCAGCGCCGCGCGCACCGCCTCGCCGCGCCGCGGGCTTGCGACCAGCGCGACGTAGGCGACGCCCTCCGTCAACGCCGCGGCCAGCGCCGGCTCCTCGTCGCGGCCGTGGGAGGCGACGACCAGCGCGAGGTCCTCACCGCTGAGCTGCACCACGTCTCCGGCCGGGCGGACGGCCTCCAGCCCCACGTGCGGGGCCAGGGCGCGCAGCGCCAGCGCGACCGGTGCGTCGCCGACCACGACGACGCGCGGCGGCGGCAGGCACGGGTCGAGGAAGATCTCGAGCGTCCCGCCGCTCAGGCAGGGGTTGTGGGTCGTGACCGCGCCGTCGACGACCGGCTCGTCCTCGCCCGACCCGGGGACGAGCCGCAGCAGCAGCGGCTCGCCCGTCTCCATCGCGCGCAGGCCGTGCAGGCGCACCGACGACTCGGCGCACGCGCCCCCGACGAACCCCTCGACCGTGCCGTCGGCGAGGACGAGCGCGACGTCGCCCGGGTGCGCGCTGGTCGGGCGCTGGGCCCGCACGACGGTGGCGGTGACGAACGCGGCGCGCTCGTCCTGCAGCCGTCGTGCGCGGTCGGCGAGGCCGGTGGCGATCACTGGGGCGGCACCGCCCTTCCCTGCATGGCCTCCCACACCCGCGAGGGCGTGCACGGCATGTCGATGTGGTCGACCCCGTGGGTCTCGTGCAGCGCGTCGATGATCGCGTTGACGATCGCCGGCGGCGACCCCACGGTCGGGGACTCGCCCACGCCCTTGGCGCCGATGGGGTGGTGCGGCGACGGCGTCACCGTCGCGCCCAGCTCCCAGTCGGGCACCTCGAGCGCCGTCGGGATCAGGTAGTCCATGAACGATCCGCCGAGGCAGTTGCCCTGCTCGTCGAAGGCGATGAGCTCCATGAGCGCGATGCCGACGCCCTCGGCGAGCCCGCCGTGGATCTGCCCGTCGACGATCATGGGGTTGATGCGCACGCCGCAGTCGTCGACGGCGATGAAGCGGCGGACCGAGACCTGCGCGGTGCCGGGGTCGACGTCGACGACGCAGATGTAGGCCCCGAACGGGAACGTCAGGTTCGGCGGGTTGTACACGCAGATGTCCTCCAGGACGCCCTCGACGCCCTCGGGCAGGTCGCCCGCTCCGTGCGCCGCCATGGCGATCTCCTGGATCGTCTTGCCGGACTCGGGGTCGCCCTTGACGAAGAAGCGGCCGCGCTCCCACTCGAGGTCGTCGGGCGACGCCTCGAGCATCCCCGCGGCGATCAGCCGGGCGCGCTCGCGGACCTTGCGGGCCACCAGCGCGGCGGCCGCGCCCGAGACCGGCGTCGAGCGGCTCCCGTAGGTGCCGAGGCCGTAGGGCGTGCGGTCGGTGTCGCCGTTGACGACCTCGATGTCGGCCGACGGGATGCCGAGCTCCTCGGAGACGATCTGCGCGAACGTCGTCTCGTGGCCCTGGCCCTGACTCATCGCGCTGATGCCGAGCACCGCCTTGCCGGTCGGGTGGACGCGCAGCTCCGCGCCGTCGTTCATCGCCAGGCCGAGGATGTCCATGTCCTTGCGCGGGCCGGCGCCGACCGTCTCGGTGAAGAACGAGATGCCGATGCCCATCAGCTCGCCGCGGGCGCGCTTCTCGGCCTGCTCGGCGCGCAGCTCGTCGTAGCCGGCCATCTCCATGGCCAGCCGCATCGCGGTCTCGTACTCGCCGGAGTCGTAGACCCAGCCGGTCTTGCACTGGTAGGGGAACTGGTCGGGTGCGATGAAGTTCTTCAGCCGCAGCTCCGCGGGGTCCATCTTCAGCTGCATCGCCAGGGCGTCGACCATGCGCTCCACCAGGTAGGTGGCCTCGGTGACCCGGAACGAGCAGCGGTAGGCCACGCCACCGGGCGCCTTGTTGGTGTACACGCCCGTGACGTTGCAGTGCGCGGCCTGCAGGTCGTAGGAGCCGCTGAAGATGTGGAAGAACCCGGCGGGGTACTTCGTCGGCTGCGCGGTGGCGTTGAACGCGCCGTGGTCGGCGGTGACGTCGACCCGCAGCCCCGTGATCTTCCCGTCGGCGGTCGCGGCGATCTCGCCGTGCATGATGTAGTCGCGCGCGAAGCCCGTCGACATGAGGTTCTCGGAGCGGTCCTCCTGCCACTTGACCGGCTTGCCCGTGAGGATCGAGCCGACGATCGCGCAGACGTAGCCGGGGTAGACCGGCACCTTGTTGCCGAAGCCGCCGCCGATGTCGCCCGGGACGATGCGGATCTTGTGCTCGGGCAGCCCCGCCACGAGCGCGTAGACCGTGCGGTGGGCGTGGGGCGCCTGCGTGGTCGTCCACAGCGTCAGCTGGCCCATCACCGGGTCCATCTGCGCGACCGCGCCGCAGGTCTCCAGCGGCGCCGGATGGCAGCGCGGGTAGATCATGTCGCGCGTGACCACCACGTCGGCGCCGGCGAAGACCGCGTCGGTCTCGGCCTTGTCGCCGGCCTGCCAGTCGAAGATGTGGTTGTCGGTCTTGCCCTCCTTGTCGTCGCGGATGACCGGTGCGTCCGGGTCGAGCGCGCGGCGCGCGTCGACGACGGGCGGCAGCTCGTCGTACTCGACCTCGATCAGCTCGAGCGCGTCGCGCGCGGCGTAGCGGTCCTCGGCGACCACGAAGGCGACCTCCTGGCCCTGGAAGCGCACCTTGTCGGTGGCCAGCACGGCCTGCGTGTCGGCCGACATCGTCGGCATCCACGCCAGGCCGAGGCCGGCGAGGTCGGCGCCGGTGATGACGGCGCGCACCTTGGGGTGCGCGGCGGCGGCGGAGGTGTCGATCGAGACGATGCGCGCGTGCGCCAGCGGGCTGCGCAGCACGGCGCCGTGCAGCATGCCGGGCAGCTTGAGGTCGTCGATGTAGCGGCCCTGGCCGCGCACGAAGCGCGGGTCCTCCTTGCGCTTCATCCGGCCGTAGCCGACGACGGGAGGCTCTTCGGTGGCGGCCATGCGGCTCAGCTCCCCGGGGTCGCGGCGGTGGCGTGGTCGGCGGCCCAGCGGACCGCCTTGACGATGTTCGTGTAGCCCGTGCAGCGGCAGATCTGGCCCGAGATGGCCTCGCGGATCTCCGCGTCGGTCGGGTTGGGGTTCGCGTCGAGCAGCGCCCGTGCGGTGATCAGCATGCCCGGCGTGCAGAAGCCGCACTGCAGCCCGTGCTGATCGATGAAGCCCTGCTGGATCGGATCGAGGACACCATCCTGCTCGAGACCCTCGACGGTGCCGATCTCGTGGCCGGCGGCGGTCGCGGCCAGCATCGTGCACGACTTGACGGGCACGCCGTCGACGAGCACGACGCAGGCGCCGCAGTTCGACGTGTCGCAGCCCCAGTGCGTGCCGGTCAGGTCGAGGTCGTCGCGGATGAAGTGCACCAGCAACGTGCGCGGCTCGACGTCGGCGCTGCGCTCCTCGCCGTTGATGGTCAGCGTGACCTGCATCAGATCTCCTCTCGCAGCGCGCGGGCGGTGGCGGAGCGCAGCGCGCGCAGCGTCAGCTCGTGGGCCAGATGGCGCTTGTACTCGGCCGACCCGCGCTGGTCGGTCGTCGGTGAGCAGTCCTCCGCGGCGAGGGTCGCCGCGGCGGCGAAGGCGTCCTCGGTCGGCGGCCGGCCGACGAGCGAGGCCTGCGCGCGCTCGGACATGACGTCCCCGCCCACGGCGGTCAGCGCGACCCCGGCGTCGGCGATCGTGCCGCCCTCCAGGCGCACGGCCGCGCCCGCGGCGGCGATCGCCCAGTCGCCGACGCGCCGCTTGACCTTCTCGTAGGCGCTGCCGCCGCCCATGTGCAGCGGCACGCGGATCTCGACGAGCATCTCGGCGTCGCCGATCGTGGTCTCGTACGGACCGCGGTGCAGCTCCTGCATGGTGAGCGTCCGCTCGCCGTCGAGCCCCCGGACGACGAGGCGCGCCCTGAGCACGGCGCAGACCGCGGAGAGGTCCTCGGCCGGGTCGGCCTGGCACAGGGCGCCGCCGATCGTGCCGCGGTTGCGGACGACCGGGTCGGCGATGAGCTTCTCGGCGTCGGTGAAGATCGTCAGGCGCGCGGCGACGAGTCCCGACTCGAGGATGTCGCGGTGGCGGGTCATCGCGCCGATGCGCACCTCGTCTCCCTCCTCGCGGACGTAGCCCAGCTCGCCGGCCAGCGCGTCGATGTCGACGAGGGCCTCCGGTGCGGCGAGGCGCAGCTTCATCATCGGCAGCAGCGAGTGGCCGCCGGCCAGCAGCCGGGCTTCGGGACCTCGGGCGTGCAGCAGCTCGAGGGCGTGCTCGACGCTCGTGGCGCGTTCGTACTCGAACGCCGCGGGGATCTGCATGACCCGGTACTCCTCCTTCACCGACGGGGACAGACGGCTTCGCAGGCGAACGTCGCAGGCGTAGGGTTGATCAGGCAAGCGGCGATGAACCGATCGCTTAATCCATGACGCTGCGCCAGCTCGCCACCTTCGCGACGGTCGCCCGGCTCGGGTCGGTCAAGGCCGCTGCGCGCGAGCTGGCGATCAGCGAGCCGGCGGTCTCGGCGGCCGTCGGCGTCCTGCGCAAGGAGCTCGGCGACGACCTCTACCACCGGGAGGGACACGGGCTCGTGCTCACCGCCCAAGGCGAGCGGCTGGCGTCGCTGGCGACGGAGATCGGCGCGCTGGCGCGGCGCGCGCACGGCAGTCTGGGCGAGGACGGGCGGGTCGATCGCCTCCTGCACATCGCCGTGACCGGGACGGTGGAGGAACACGTCGTCGGTCCGCTGCTCGCGGCGTTCACCGAGCGCACGCCGGACGTGCGCGCGACGGTGGAGGTCCAGCCCGCGATGCGCTTCGCCGGCCTCCTGAACCGCCGGCGCGCCGACATCGTGCTCGGTCCGCGTCCCGGCATCGCGGAGGCGCCGGGACTGGTGGTCGTGCCGTTCCTGCGCTACCGCATGGTGATCGTCGCGCCCCCGGGCCATCGACTCGCCGGCCGTCAGGACGTCGCGCCGGCCGAGCTGGCGACCGACCGCTGGCTCGTCGGCGCCGACGGCGTGGAGCGCGGGTCTCCGACCGCCCTGTACCTGCGGCGCGCGAAGATCGCGCCGCCCGACGTGCGGGCGTTCCCCAGCGATGCGGCCGCGCTGTCGGCGGTCGCGGCCGGCGAGGGCGTGATGCTCGCCCTCTGGCACTTCACCGCGGCCGCGTTGCGGCGGGGCACCGTGATCCGGCTGGCGGTGCGCGGGACGCCGGTGGTCGACCTCTGGCACGCCAGCACGCTGCCCGACGAGCACTGCCTGACCGGCGCGAGCGCGCTGCGGCGCTTCACGACGACGGCCGACGCGACGCAGGCGATGGCCGCGCCGCGTCACGGGGTGCCCGCCGGCATCGTGCGCGCGCCGGTCCACGCGACGCTCTGGCACTCCGTGCCGCGGCCGGCGCCCGACGGCGCGGGCCCCGTGGAACTCCGGATCGAAGGGCGCGCTCACCGCACGAGCGGCGGACCCAGCGAATAGGCCTTGCCGCCCGTCGCGACCGACGCAGCGCTGAGGAACAGGTAGATCCCGAGCGGTTTCGCCCTCGACCTCGGTGTCCGGCGACGCTAGTGTGGTTTGTCACCACTTGCCAGAAGCCCGCCGTCTTCCCGCAGTGCTGGAGCCAGGCGTTCGGATCGGGGGCGCGCGACCGGGTCGGTGGCAGCCCAATGTTCGAGCGGGCGCGGCGCGCGTCGAGGAGGTGGACCCGGATGAGCCAACCTTGGGCACCTGGTGCCAAGGAGCGACGTCCGGTGCCCCAGAGCCCGTGGGTCGCCGTCGACGCGGCGACGATCCCGGCGAAGCTGGCCCGGGAGCTCCGCGACGCCTGGGAGGACTTCGTCGACGGGCGAACGCCCGGCGACGCCGACGACCCGGGCAGAGCGCAGATCCGCGTGCCGATCGTCGACTCCTGGCTGCGCTCGCGCGATGCCGGCGTCGACCCGCACGGCCGCCAGTCGGCGCCCACGCTGGTCGAGCACGACGGCGCGCATTCGATGTGGAACACGCACCCGCTCGCGATCGCCCTGCCCCTGATCGACGAGTGCATGGCCGTCGCGTCGGTCGAGGCCGACCACCTGCTCGTCGTCAGCGACGCCGACGGGATGCTGCTGAGCATCCGCGGCGACGTGCAGTTGCGCAACCGCGCGGCGGACGAGATGAACTTCGTCGAGGGTGCGCTGTGGAGCGAGGCGGGCGCGGGCACCAACGCCGTCGGCACTGCGCTGGCGGCCTCGCACGCCGTGCAGGTCTTCGCCGCGGAGCACTTCACCGAGCCCGTGCAGCGCTGGACCTGCGCCGCGGCGCCGATCAACGACCCCGACACCGGCCGGCTCCTCGGCGTCATCGACCTGACCGGCGACATGAGCAGCGTGCACCCCCACAGCCTCTCGGTCGTGGTGGCGACGGCGCGCGCGGTCGAGGAACTGCTGCGCGCCAGGGTGCGCGAGCGCGACGATCGCCTCCGCGCCCGCTACGGCACCCTGCTCGGGCCGGCGTCCGCGGGCGCGGCCCTGGTGACCGGCACCGGCCGCGTGCTCCTGGATCCGCGCGGATCGCTGCCCGAGGTCGCCGCGATCCCCTCCGGGGGCGGGATGCTGGTACTGCCCTCCGGCGTCCCGGCGTTCGCCGAGCCCGTCGAGGACAGCGACGTCTACGTCGTCCGCGCGCTCCGGCCGCGGTCGGGCACCGCGCGGCGCGTGCTGGAGCTGCGGCTGCTCGGCGAGGAGCCCGCGGAGATCCGCCTCGACGGCGCGCCGCTGCGCCTGCGCCCGCGCCATGTCGAGCTGCTGACGCTGCTCACGCTGCACCGCGGCCGGGTCAGCTCCGAGGTCCTGTGCGCCGAGCTGTACGGCGACGGCGGCCATCCGGCGAGCGTCCGCGTCGAGATGTCGCGGCTGCGCAAGCTGCTGGACGGCGTGATCGACCTCGAGGGCTACCACCTGACCTGCGAGGTCGACAGCGACCTCCGGCACGTCCGCGCGCTGCTCGGGCGCAGCGCCGTGCGCGAGGCCGCGGCGGCCTATCCGGGGCCGCTGCTGCCCGAGTCCAACGCGCCCGGCATCGAGCGCGCGCGCGACGAGCTCGACGGCTGGCTGCGCCAGGCCGTCATCACCGCCGAGGACGCCGACGCGCTGTGGGCGTGGGTGCGCTCGCCGTCGGGTGACGGCGACCTCGTGGCCTGGCGGCGGCTGCTCGCCGCGCTGGAGTACACCGACCCGCGTCGCAGCCTGGCGGCCGCGCGGACGGCGGCGCTGCGGCGCGCGCGCGACGATGTAGCGGCCATGTAACACCGCGGTGGTGCACTGCGCCTTGCCGGACTGGTCCGACAGCCGGCGGGTCAGTCCCGGAACCCGTCCGGGCGGTTCTCTTGGAAGAGAGGAGCGGGTCATAGCCGAGAGCCTTCCGACCGTCGCCCTCCCGGGCCCCGGGACGCGCGGAGTGCGCACCGCACGGGCCGTCCTGCGCCTGCTCTCGCACATGGCCCGCGGCCAACAGGGCGGGCCTCGCATCCCCGCGCTGGGCGCCCGCATGTCGGCGCGCTGCTTCGAGCGCGAGGTTCTTGAGCGGCCTGCCGGGCCGAGCCTGCAGTCACCCATCGTCCACACCGCCGTCTCCACAGGAGAGGAAGTCTCACCATGAGCAGAGCCAGCATCACCAAGGCTCACAACAAGATCCAGGAGCTGTCTTGGGATCCCTCGTTCGTCGAACCGATCGAGAAGTACCCGACCGACTACACCTTCGAGAAGGCTCCCAAGAAGGATCCGCTCAAGCAGGTCCTGCGTTCCTACTTCCCGATGGAGGAGGAGAAGGACAACCGGGTGTTCGGTGCGATGGACGGCGCGATCCGGGGCAACATGTTCCGGCAGGTCCAGGAGCGCTGGATGGAGTGGCAGAAGCTGTTCTTGTCCATCATCCCGTTCCCGGAGATCTCGGCCGCACGGGCGATGCCGCTGGCCATCAACGCGGTGCCCAATCCCGAGGTTCACAACGGCTTGGCGATCCAGATGATCGACGAGGTGCGCCACTCGACGATCCAGATGAACCTCAAGCGCCTGTACATGAACCACTACATCGATCCCGCCGGGTTCGACATCTCCGAGAAGGCGTTCTCGAACTGCTACGCGGGGACGATCGGGCGGCAGTTCGGTGAGGGGTTCATCACCGGTGACGCGATCACCGCGGCCAACGTGTACCTGACGATCGTCGCCGAGACGGCGTTCACCAACGTGTTGTTCGTGGCGATGCCGGGCGAGGCGGCGGCCAACGGCGACTACCTGCTGCCGACGGTGTTCCACTCGGTGCAGTCGGATGAGTCGCGTCACATCTCCAACGGCTATTCGATCATCCTGATGGCGCTGGCCGACGAGCGCAACCGCGAGCTGCTGGAGCGCGATCTGCGGTACGCCTGGTGGAACAACCACTGCGTCGTGGACGCGGCGATCGGGACGTTCATCGAGTACGGCACCAAGGACCGCCGCAAGGACCGCGACAGCTACGCCGAGATGTGGCGCCGCTGGATCTACGACGACTACTACCGCAGC